>JAFUKC010000004.1 GCA_017467885.1 Bacteroidaceae bacterium
ATAGTTCTTTCGTGGAACTACTCCAATAATGACCTGATAAGTCCTTGATTGGCATCATCTATCACCGAGTTTTCCAACATTGTCAGATAAATTTGCGTAGTCTGTTCAGAGGTATGTCCCATACCTGCACTGATGACAGAAATGGGAACATTATGATTTCTCGCTGCGGTAGCCCAACTATGCCGAGAGGTGTATGATGTCAATTTACAACCCGCAGGTAACATCTTTGATAGTCGTCTTAATAAACGATTATGATTGTTGATAGCCACTTGATACTCTTCGTAAGCCTCCTTTGTGTCAGAAGAGGTCAATATCGGGAAAACATAAGAAGACAATGCCGATGAGTATCGGTCGATTATCCGCTGAATACTTGGCTCTATCCTTACACTCAATAATTGCCCCGTTTTGCGACGAGCATAGCATATTACTCCGTTTTGGATATTCTCTTTCTTCAGATAAGCAATATCCACGAAAGCCATTCCACGGGTGCAATAGCTGAAAATGAATATATCCCTTGCAAGTGCGAGCGGTGTTCCTTCTGCCAACTTGAGTTTATACAATTGTGATATTACTGATTCTGATACAGCACGCTTACGGGTACGATCAATGCCTGTATAAACCTCAGTAAATGGATGTGATTGTTCAACTAACTTTTGTCTGACTGCCTTATTGTAAACGGCCCTCATTATACGCATATAAAACGAAATAGAATTTCTTACCATTCCCCTCTGAACTAGAAAAGCATTATAATCTGCTATGAGTTGCTCCGTCATTGCCGAGAATGGCAAGTTGACTCCACCAAGAAACTCGGCGAAGTTCTTCATCGTTTTCTCATAGTTCAGAGCCGTCCCCAAGCGGTTTGCATTACGCATCAACCGTATCTGATTCTGCATAAAGTCTAATACCAGTACATGACATTCCGGGGACTTGTAGCGTTTTACGATATCGCCAACAGAATAAGTAACTCCGCTATTATCCAGATCTTTGACAATTCGTTTTAATAGCGCAATATCACTATCTATGCGGTTCTGAATAATGCTTTTGTCAGCAACACTTACAACAACCTGTTCACCTATTGCATCCCATTCGTCAGGCTGCAATCGGATATTGGTTGTTACCTGTTGTGTTGCTCTACGATGAGTCACTTGATAATATACAGTTCCTGCACGCCCTACGACTGATGACGGGCGTAGTTTTACTTTAATTGTTGCCATAAGCGTGATAAATGATTTAAGATGATACAATAAGAGCCTTCTCTCAATTGCTTAAGGGAAGGCTCTTTAAATAACGGCTACGGGATATACAGCAATTGAAACTCTCTTTTTCTGCGGCGTTCGATGCCGGGAATTGGCTTGTCTTTATAGCAACGGTACGATATGTACTCCTTGTAGATATCCCTGTCGCCGGATTCGATTTTCTTGATAAGATTACTCTTCGGACGTTTGCCATAGCCAAGCAATCTGCTGTGACCGACATTGTAAGCCAAAACCGTTAGCAACAGAGCATCTTTCCCATATTGTCGGAAGCATAAATGATGCTGCGAATAATATGATTTTCTTCATACATCAAAATGTTTTTTTTGTTATACCAAAAGAGATTTATACAGCGAATATACAATGGTTAATTCATTGATTTCCAAGCCGGCCCATACACGTAATAACGTGCCGTCAGATGTCATATTTGAGGAATTTTGAAGGGTGTTTTTTTGGGTGGCTCCTCGCAGTATATAGGACTTCCTGTCGCCATGCTTGATTATGGCACCCAAGCAGACATCCAGAAAGGCTATCTATTAGGGTACAAAGTGCTATATTCAAGAATCTTATGACAGATTTTCTTTGTAAGTCTGGTTGCTTGAATATTTTTTTTAGCGAGTGCAGCCTATCTTCGGCAAAGAAATTTAAACAGCTTCATATATTCAAGCTCTATCTAAAATAAAACACTTTTGCAACAGTAAACAGGCAAAGAAACCAAGAAATTGAAGCAAGAATTAATATACCGCCTAAAAAGCATGCACATACTCTACCGATTTGTGCAAAAAGTACATGAAAAATATTTGTTTTAACCAAAAAAGCCGTATATTTGCGACATAATTTACACATTTAAACGTAAAAAATGAAAAAAGTAATCTTCACACTTATCTGTGCAGCCATATTCAGTACAACTGCATTCGCACAGAATGGCTTAAACGACAATGCCGACAATATCATCGGCGAGTATCTTACCAATCGTGGTGGAAGCAAAAGCAAAGTACGCATAACCAAAGCCGAAGATGGGACGTACACAGCGCAGGTCTTTTGGGTAGAAAAACCGCTCGACAGCAAAGGCAACAAACGCAAGGATAAAAAGAACCCAAACAAAAGCTTGCGTAATGTAGATATCGACAAGGTTGTTCTTGTAACCGGCCTTAAATACGACAAAGAGGACAAAGAGTGGAACGATGCTGAAATTTACGACCCCTCAAAAGGTTTCCGCGTAGATGTTGAATGTGAGTTTGTAAGCGCAACCAAACTTAAACTTTTCGGAAACATCTGGGGAATAGGCACAACCATTTATTGGGAAAAAATTAAGTAACCGTTTTCATAATATTCAATAGGTGCAGGCTTGTCCGTAAATTCAGGACATGTCTGCACCATAATCTTATAAGGAACGTTATACACGTTGACAAAAAAACAAGAAACAAAACAGATGAAAAAGATAATAAATCCTTGGTTAAACCTGAAAGAATTAGGCTACAACTGCTTTGGGTGTGCACCCGAGAATCCCTATGGGTTAAAAATGGAGTTTTATGAAGATGGTGACGACGTGGTTTCATTCTGGACACCCGACGACAACTATCAGGGTTGGATGAAAACATTGCACGGTGGCATTCAAGCTACCCTGCTTGATGAAACAGCCGGGTGGTTGGTTACACGCAAATTCCAATTATCGGGGATGACCACAAACCTTAATATCAAATACAAAAAGCCCGTACCCACAGGCCAAGAGGTAACGCTGGAGATTCGAGCCAGAGTAAAGGAAGTCAAACGTTCATTCGTATTCATAGAGGCAAGCATTTCGCACAACGGCGAAGTATATACCACCGGAGAATTTACATTCTACTGCTTCTCGAAGGAGATTTCCGAACGCGATTTCTATTTCACAGGTTGCAAAGTAGAAGGCGAATAAGAAAACTGTTTCTAATATCGAGCCCCGGAATTCCGGGGCTCGTATAACTATGTTTACAACGTACTTCTATTCGGGACACGAAACATGCGATTATATATCTAAACTTGGTAGGAACATTATTCATACGTACAATTGTAATATTAAAAGATTATTTTATTTCTGCTATATGCCAAAAGATAGTTTTTTACTATCTTCGCAAGCATAAAAGCATCGTTTGCATAAGCACACGACACCATGCAGACACAAGGCTGCATATAATATGTGAACACCGGAAAACATCGCAATAAATAACTAATTGCGTATTCTATATTAAATATTATTGCTATTGTCTGTTTTAAATACGATTATTAATTTTGTAACCAAGTTGCAAAAAAAATGACAAGGATAAAATATCCGCAGAGAGATGAAACTATCTGAACTTAAAAACGGTGAAACAGCCGTCATCGTTCGCTTATCGGGGCATGGCGGATTTCGCAAACGCATAATGGAAATGGGGTTCATCAGAGGCGAGAAGGTAAAATCGGTACTCGATTCTCCGATGCACGACCCTGTGAAATACCATGTGATGGGTTATGATGTGTCGTTGCGTCGCAACGAAGCTGCGATGATTGAGGTGTTGCCCGAGGAGGATGCCAAAAAAGAGCTTACACCGGTTCACTCGTTCGGTTGTTCATCGGCTTGCGAGAACTGCAACAGCAGCCTTGGGTGCAACTGTATATATCGCCCTATAAATACCAAGCGCAACAATGTCATCGATGTAGCACTCATTGGCAACCCTAACAGTGGCAAGACATCGCTGTTTAATGCCCTCTCGGGTAGCAGCGAGCATGTGGGCAACTACAGCGGAGTGACAGTTGACGCAAAGACGGGCAGCCTTAACTACAAAGGATACCGCATAAACCTTACCGACCTTCCGGGTACATACTCCCTATCGGCCTACTCGCCCGAAGAGCGTTTCGTGCGTCGCCATCTGTTCGAAAAAATTCCCGATGTGATAATAAATGCTGTTGTATCATCGAACCTTGAACGTAATTTATACCTGACGACGGAGCTGATAGACATGAACCAGCGCACCGTTGTTGCACTTAACATGTACGACGAGCTTGTTGCAACCGGAGCGAAACTCGACTACGAGCATTTGGGTGCCATGATGGGTATCCCAATGATTCCCACCGTTGCCAAAGCCGGAAAAGGATTGGATAAATTGCTTGATACAGTGATAGAACTGTTCGAGGGTGAAAACAAGACAATCCGACACATACACATCAACTACGGGCATGCATTGGAGGAGAATTTGGCCCCTATCTCGCAAATGTTACATAGTGCCAACGACCTTCCACAGCAATTTCCAGTGCGTTATTGGGCACTTAAGTTATTGGAAAAAGATATAGAAGCTATCACATTGCTTAATGGTTGCAGTTGCATAGGCGAGTGGAAGCAAGAAGCCGACACTGCGGCAAAACAGATAAATACCCAATTAGGCGTAGACGTGGAAACGGCCATCAGCGATGCAAAATACGGATTTATAAACGGTGCATTGCAAGAAACGCTTGTGCCCGGCAACAAGGATACACAACAAAAAACCCGCAGAATAGACCGCCTTGTAGCCAACAAATGGCTGGGATTCCCTATATTCATACTGTTCATGTGGATTATGTTCACCACTGTATTTCTATTGGGAGCATACCCACAGGATTGGATTGATACAGCATTCGGCATATTTGGCGATTGGGTATCGGACATACTGCCCGAGGGTGCACTGCAGGATTTGCTTGTGAACGGTATCATCAGTGGCGTGGGCAGTGTGGCCGTATTCCTGCCACAGATACTTATATTGTATCTTTTTATCTCGTTAATGGAAGATTCGGGATACATGGCACGTGCCGCCTTCATCATGGACC
The DNA here is from genome assembly GCA_017467885.1 of Bacteroidaceae bacterium. Lineage (GTDB taxonomy): Bacteria > Bacteroidota > Bacteroidia > Bacteroidales > Bacteroidaceae > HGM04593. Next base: position 5,067 of record JAFUKC010000004.1, read on the forward strand.
GCATTATGCACAAGATGGGGCTGCATGGAAAATCGTTCATCCCTATGCTTATGGGATTCGGTTGCAATGTTCCGGCCATAATGGCCACACGCACCATCGAGAGCCGCAGCAGCCGCATAATCACCATTCTTATAACCCCATTTATGTCGTGCAGCGCCCGCTTGCCGGTACTTATATTGTTTGCAGGAACATTCTTTCCCAAGCATGCGCCGCTTGTACTGATAGCCCTGTATGCCATAGGAATATTTGTGGCAGCAATAACGGCAAGACTGCTTCGCAGGACAAGTTTCCGCAACGATGAAACACCGTTTGTTATGGAGCTGCCACCCTACCGTATGCCCACGCTGCGTGCCACGTTGCGTCACATGTGGGAGAAGTGCGAACAATACCTGCGTAAAATAGGAACAATCATTCTGATATCTACGGTAATAATATGGTTCTTGAGCTACTACCCACGCCCCGAACAAGAGACAGCAAATGCACCGGTGACAACAGAACAGAGTTGTGTAAACACCTACGAGAACTCGTACATTGGCATGATAGGACAAGCAATAGAACCGGTGATGGAACCCTTGGGGTTGAATTGGCGATCTTCGATAGCCATCATCACAAGTATTCCGGCCAAAGAGCTTGTCGTAAGTACATTAGGCGTACTGTACAGCACAGAGACCGACGACGGATTGCCGGAATCACTAAAAGAATCGGGCGACTTCACGCCACGTTCCGCAGCTGCGTTCCTTGTATTCATCCTGCTCTTCTTCCCATGCATAGCAACCATAGCCGCTATTGCCGATGAAACCGGAAGCAAACGATGGGCACTATTCTCGGTTGTATACAATACAGCCGTAGCATGGATTGCCGGATATATTGTATATATTATTGGAGGATTATTTTAACTGCTAAACAACAAAAAGATGAGCCACAACGAAGTATTATATTCACGAAGAATGAAAACAGCCGACCTTATAGCAACCGACAGCGGACTGCTGTCGATATTGCAAAGGTTGGGAATAAAATTAGGATTCGGAGATGAAACAGTAGCCGATACATGCCATCGCTATGGCCTCTCCACCGAACTGTTTCTTGTAATATGCAATATTTTTTCTCACCGTAATTACGAACCGAAGATAGAGTCGCTCGACGAGAACGACATAAAGCATATAACAAATTACCTTCGTTCGTCGCACAAGTATTACAAGGAGGTATGTTTCCCCGCCATTCACGAAAGCATACACCGATTGGTTAAAGAACTCGACAACGTAAGCCGCAGGCTTATAGATAAGTTCTACGACGATTACGACAACGAAGTAAACATACATTTTTCTTACGAAGAGAATGTTGTTTTCCCCTACATCGACACACTCTTCGGCAAAGGTTGCAAGCAGAACAATGGGTTCAGAATAGCAAAGTTCGAAGAGAACCACAGCAACATAGAAGAGAAACTCAACGACTTGAAAAACATTATAATGAAATATTTGCCCGAGGATTCGGCTCCTACATTAAGATTCCAGATACTGAACGATATTTATGCACTGGAGAACGACCTATGCAAACATTCTTTGATAGAAGACAAACTGCTTATACCACTTGTAGAAAATTTTGAGAACCGCAATGAGTAAACAGGAGAAACATAAAATATTGCTCATTGAACCGTCGGAGATTGTTGCAGCCGGTATCAAAGAGATTATAGGACGATTTACAGAGTTTGAGATTGTCAACACGCTTGCCAACCCCGGTTACTATAACCCGGCACGCATGGAAGCCGACATAATAATCATAAACCCTGCCGTAATCGACTATAATGAACGTTTCGATATTCGTTCATTCTTTGGCGGAGAGAATGAGATAACCGCTATAGTTGCGCTCACATATACAAGTTACGAAGAGAGCGTATTGCGACAATACGACGGCTGCATCGGCATATACGACACAGCCGCACGCATTGCACAGAAACTGCACACCGCCATCGAAGAGTCGCAGCTGGCACCGAAAAACGAACTTAACGAGCTGTCGACACGCGAGCGCGACATATTGGTTGCCGTTGCAAAAGGCAGCACAAACAAAGAGATAGCCGACCAATTCAACATATCGGTATACACTGTAATATCGCACCGAAGAAACATCTCACGCAAGTTGGGTATCAACAGTATTCCGGGACTCACCGTATATGCAATCATGAACAAATTAGTAGACATATCCGATTTTAACTGACATGACAACATTGAGCGAGAAAGAGAAAGCAGCCAAAGGCATGCTTTACGATGCAAATTACAACGAACAACTGATTACAGAACGAACAGCGTGCAAAGCACTCTGTTATAAATACAACCATACAACTCCCGAACAGACAGAAGAGCGCAACAACATCATTCGTAAACTTTTCGGAAAAACAGGAAACAGTTTCTGCATAGAACCGATGTTTACCTGCGACTACGGCTACAATATTGAAATAGGTGAGAACTTTTATATGAACGTAAATTGCGTAATTCTGGACGGAGCAAAAGTAACATTCGGCAATAACGTCTTCATTGCTCCCGGATGCGGTTTCTACACAGCCGGTCATCCGCAGAACGTAAAACAGCGCAATGCCGGATTGGAGTATGCCTACCCGATAAAAATTGGCAATAATGTGTGGATTGGAGCACAGGCATCTATTCTTCCGGGAGTAACCATTGGAGATAATTGTGTAATAGGTGCCGGCAGCGTTGTTACAAAGGATATTCCTGCCAATACTGTTGCAGCCGGGAATCCTTGTCGTGTCATAAGAGAGCTCTCACCCGAAGAGACAGAACAATAATCACTCTTTTCTCAGTGTCTTGTAACGCAGGATGTGCACCGTAATTGCTGTTGCAAGCAATATAAATAACAATCTCAGCCACCACACCTCTGCTATAAACAAAGCGCAATTGAGAAGAGTTACCCACACAAGGGTAACCGATACAATCTTAACACGTATAGGTATAGCCCTGTGTTCTCGAAAGTTTCTTATATAAACACCCAAATGCGGGTGGTTCAGCAGCCAATTGTACAAACGCTGCGAACTGCGAAAATACAATGCAGCTGCAAGCAATAAAAAAGGTGTGGTAGGCAATAACGGAAGAAAAACACCGATAATGCCAAGTGCCAAGGCTATACTCCCCAATGCTGCAAAAAGAAACCTCTTCATGTTAATCAGAAAATAAACACTGCCATATAATTACAACAGCCACAAGAAACTTAAGCACATAGCAGCTTCAACCCCGATTAATATATTTTGTAAAGTTATATTTATCGGCAACCGCAATTTTTTCTTCCGTCGACAATGAGAGGAAATAATCTTTCCAACCCGGACAGAAATTTATATGCCACCGCCATAATCTTCCAACAAACGACTTTGGATTATTTTCATATTTAGCTCTAAAAGGACAAGTTGCGCATTTTTTCTCTTTAGTCATAACCCTCTTTTTTTATTTGAACGATTTTTATTTTTCCTATCATGAACAAGTACACACAAACCTATTATTTTTATTGTAACAGCAAGATAAAATAACAGATTATAAATTACGACTTGCGCGGTAGTTCTTACATATGCCGCAAGAAGAATCATTATAACACCAACAAGAATTATCTTCATCCCACGAGAAAAAGAAAACCCCTTTACCCTGAATGTAAATGCGAGAAACAAGCCTTTTAATGACAACGCTGTTATGAAGAGAAATGTAAACACATAATCGGGTAATATTGATTTGAATACAAGAGCCACAATCAACAATACCAAACCTACAGCCAAGAAAACATCTCTTACATGTTTTATCATAAATAACAGATTTATTATATTATCGCAAAGATAGTGAATCATACCACAACATCCAAATATGTAAATATTTTTTACAGACAATAATTTTATAAAGCATATTTTGTACAACAACCAAATATAATTTGTGTCTACAAAGCAAAAGTTTTAGAAGCTGTTTAAATTTCTTTCTAATATTATGTTTACATTATACGCGAGTTATGCTTGCCTTTTTATGTTCTTTTTTGTCTGTTTTTCCCTTTTTTGCAGTTACATAGCCCGCTATGCGCCTTTGAAAAATGAAAA
>JAFUKC010000024.1 GCA_017467885.1 Bacteroidaceae bacterium
CCGTCTTGATTGAAACAGAAATTAAGGCGATCGATAGCGTCGGGGATCCACCTCTTCCCATTCCGAACAGAGCAGTTAAGCCCGACAGCGCCGATGGTACTGCATTAAGTTGTGGGAGAGTAGGTCATCGCCACTTTTTTAAGAGTAAGAGATATTGCAAACGCAGTGTCTCTTACTTTTTTTATGCAACATACAGCCCACGCAATATAATATGCAATCTTCAGTAAATCCCCCTCCTCGATAAAGGGCCGATGGTACTGCATTAAGTTGTGGGAGAGTAGGTCATCGCCACTTTTTTATAGAAAGGACATCCATTAAAGGTATCCTTTCTTTTTGTATATATTGAAGTACGGTTTCTTTAGTTCCTTTTTCCAAAAAAGGAACTAAAGGAAAGTTTTAGGTATGGAGAAAGATTTCTATTTTTCAGAGGATACTATTTGATAAAGACAAAATAGATCTTATTTTTGCAAAAATATTTTCATACTGTATCGGTTGGTTGTAATTATTAAAATTATGTTTGATAAAATTTCTCTTATAGTAGGTGGCATTATTCATTATGCCCTATCCATTGTAACAATCTTTTTTGTACAACACAATAAAAATTTATGGGCCATATTAGTGGCATTAGTGATTATTTTAGTGAGTCGTTTTCTATATATTCTTAATCCTGCTAAACATGGAATATATTCATTTACCTATAAACGAATTCCCAATTGTAGCCGAGCATTGATTTTTTTTGAATGTTCGGGCTATATAATGTTGGTTATTGCGTTATTTGTTTGCATTTGGAAACTTTTAAATTACCAATAGCAATGGTTCAGCATAATGTATTGCAGAAGTAATTATAATCCTCGGCACTGTCAGAAGCACAGTTCTTGTTAGTTGAGTGATTGATCTTCTAAATAATATCGAATAATTAATATTGGGAATTACAATAACACATAGCGCTGCTTCATAATTAACAAACGACTTTGGTATTATCAATATTAAGGCTCTGTAGAGTACCTTTGTACACTCCTTTCACCTTAGATTTCAACGCTTTGTATTTTGTTAATTCTTATAAACCCAACGAGGCTGTGTCAAAATTGTTTTTTTGATGCAGCCTCGTTTGGTTTGTAGTAAAATCAGTTTTTACTGGTAAAGGTATCGTTTGATACTCTTTTTGGGTGTCTTTTCGAACTCCTCACTCATTATTCTTATTGTGGAGATGTGTTCGTATGAAGGTATCTGTTGGTTTAGCATCTTGCGTACTTCTTCCATTTTGGCAGGTAGCTGCTCCCGGGTGATTCCGGCTTCCTGCAATGCGTCGTGGTTGGGGTAGACAAGTCCTATGAATTTTTCACCTTCTTGTATTACAAGAGATTCTGCAACAAAAGGCATCTCGTTAAGACGTGCTTCAATCTCTTCGGGATAGATGTTCTGTCCGTTAGCTCCAAGCAACATACTCTTGCAGCGTCCTTTGATGAATAAGTATCCGTCTTTATCGATTATACCCATGTCTCTGGTATGGTACCAACCTTCTTTATCCAAAGCTTGTTCTGTTGCTTCGGTATTTTTATAGTATCCAAGCATTACATTGGGGCCACGTACGATAATTTCACCGGGAACATTCTCGGGGTCGTTACTCAAGATTTTAACTTCCATGTTAAGTGCCGGACGTCCGCAACTGCCCACCTTTGCTACTTTCCAATCGCTGTAACAGATGATGGGAGCACACTCTGTTGCACCGTATCCTACGGTAAAGGGGAATTTCAAGCGGTGTAACAGTGCATCAATCTCGGTACTGCAAGCTGCACCTCCGGCGATGACGGTTGTAACGTTTCCACCAAAGGCTTTAAGCATTCTTTTACGTATTTTACCGTATATGATGTTGTTTATACCGGGGATTTTTGTAGCTATTTTCATTATGGGTTTCTGCAACTTTGGCATGACGCTTTTTCGAATGATTTTTTCGATTATGAGCGGTACGGCTACCACTGCAATGGGACGTACTTTGCTGAATGCGTCAAAGATGATGCGTGGGCTTGGTGTACGTGTAAGGAAGAATATCTGTACGCCGCAAGTTAATTCATATAAGAATTCAAACGCCATTCCATACATGTGCGCCATTGGAAGAATGGATAGCATGGTCATTCCGGGTTTCATGCATAGGGCTTCTTTTCCAAACATCATGTTATTGTAAAGTGCACGATAGGGTATCAGTACGCCTTTTGAGAAACCACTTGTTCCCGATGTGTAATTTATTATCGCAAGTTCCTCGGGGCTGTCGGTGTGGTACTTAATGTCGGCCGAAGTAAATCCACCGGGATATTTTTCATTGAAGGCCTTTTCGATGTTTGCATGTGCATTCTTAATTTCCTCTGTTCTGCTCATTGCAAGAGAAAAATCTTCTATACGGATGATTCCTTCCAATTGTGGCATTTCGTTACTGTCGAGATTGTCGAGATTCGACTTTCCGGCAAACAACAATCGCGAATCGGAATCGTTGACAATGTGGTGTACGTTGTCTTCCTTAAAATCATTCAGAATAGGTACGGCTACGGCACCGTAAGTTACCACTGAAAGAAATGAAATACCCCAATTGGAACTGTTTCTTCCGCAAATGGCAATGTGGTCACCTTTTTTAATACCGCTCATTTCATAAAAAAGGTGTAATTGAGCAATTTTGCTTGCAACGTCACCATAGGTGTGTGATTGGCCTTTGTAGTCGGTGAGTGCACTGTGCAGCCAGTTTTCTCTGAAACTGTCGGAATACAGTTTGATGAAACTTTGATTGTTAGACATGATTGTATTATGTTTTGATTGTTAGATTGTTGCTTGCAAATATAAATATATGTAATTTATGTTGCGAAGGTACACAATATTTTTATATCAAAACAGAAAATATGAAATTTTTTTGCACAAAATACATTGTTTTGTGCAAAAAGCGGATTTAAATCTTTGATTTCAGATTAATTTAGCAGAAACAGATACTGTTATTATTGAACGGCACTTTTATATATAATGTTCAGGGGGACCGAATATGTCTGAACCGATACGTATATGTGTGCTTCCGGTTGCAATAGCTATGGGATAGTCGTCGCTCATTCCAGCCGAAAAAATATTGAATCGTTCATTGTTTGCAAAATGCTTTGCTTTAATTTCTTCAAACAATTGTTTCACCGTTCCGAACTCTTCTTTTATCTGCTTGACGTCGTCGGTGTTGCTTGCCATACACATCATTCCGCGCAGCTCCACATTTTTCAGTTTATGCCAAAGGCCTTCATCAAGCATGGAACGGCATTCTTCGGGTGTAAATCCGAATTTACTCTCTTCACGTGCTATATGTATCTGCAAAAGACAAGGTATTATGCGTTTTGCTTTTGCCGCATGCTTGTCTACCTCTTGCAATAGGCGCAGGCTGTCGATACTGTGAATCAGATGTATGAATGGGGCTATATATTTTATTTTATTGCTTTGCAGATGCCCGATGAAGTGCCAATGTACATCGTCGGGCATCTGTTGTTGCTTTATTCTTAAATCTTGTGCCTTGCTCTCTCCAAAGTCCCGTTGCCCGGTATCGTATGCCGTTCTTATGGCTTCTACGGGGTGATATTTAGATACGGCAATAAGCGTTACTCCTTGTGGCAGAGTAGCGTGCAATTCTTCAATTCTTTTTGCAATATCAACCCTCATAGGGGAAAATGTCTACAATTGAACTTTCGTTTACCGATGCAAGGTCGTAGTTCATGACTGAATCTTCCATGTGTTTTGTAAGACGTTTCACGGCATCGGCAACATCTTCGGCTTTAACCAATATTACAACCGATGTCTTTTTCTCTTTTGCACTTACCTCGTCAATTGTCAGCATAACTATTTTGCATTTGAACCATTTATCGGCACTTTCATCGGTGGTATTTACAAGCTCGTTGTATTTTGTACGTTCCATCTTCATTATATCGAATGTTCCCGTCACTTGTGGTTGCAGTTCCATTGTAAGACGTTTCTCGATTTCGGTGAAGGTGAATCCTTGTGTAAGATATACTTCGTTAACTTTTGTGTTAAGACCTTTTTCGCCTGCGCGTTCATAGGTTACTTTGCATTCGAACCAACTGATTGTCATATCTGCTTTTTTTTAAAATTATATTGCAGACGCGAAGATAACAAATGAAAAATTGTTATCCTCGTTTTTAAGGCAGAAAACTTTATGAAATCTGTTTTTTTGCCTAAAATTCATCTTTTCTGCACATCATAAGTCACGATGATTGTGCAATTTCGAGCATGTCCCTTGTCACAATGTCATCACTCCAATTCTCTTCGTTGTCTTCTTCCACAATTCCTTCATTGTCGTCGTAATTGCGGTTGTCGTCATATTCGGGCTCCTCTTCTTCGTCCTCGAGGCGTGAGAAGAATTGTTCTGCTTCTCTGTAATTCTCTTTAGGAAATCTGATGCAAAATGTCATAATATTGATGTAATATATAATTTCTTAAACATTTGGATTGCAGAAATGTTCCCTCATGTGTGCGATTTTGCTTTTTATCTTTTTTGTTGCTTATTAAATCTCTTTTTGCTAACTTTGCGCGATTAATATAGAATATATTAGCAAAACTATATAGTTTTACATAAAAATGAAGAAGAAATTTCCGGTTTACAGCCAATTGAATTTACCTCAATTGAATAAAGAGGTGTTGAAAGAGTGGGACGAGAATGATGTGTTTTCAAAAAGTATGACTGAACGTGAAGGTGCAACCTCGTTCGTCTTTTTCGAAGGTCCTCCCTCGGCCAATGGTATGCCCGGTATTCATCATGTAATGGCTCGAAGCATTAAGGATACTTTTTGTCGTTTTAAAACGATGAAAGGTTTTCAGGTCAAGCGTAAGGCCGGATGGGATACTCATGGCTTGCCTGTTGAACTTGGTGTGGAAAAGAAACTCAACATCACAAAGGAAGATATTGGCAAGAAAATTTCTGTAGATGACTATAATCGCAACTGCCGCGAGGAGGTTATGAAATATACAAAAGAGTGGACCGACCTGACACGTCGTATGGGATATTGGGTTGATTTGGATAATCCGTATATAACATACGAAAACAGTTATATCGAATCGTTGTGGTGGTTGCTTAAACAATTGTATAATAAAGGGCTTTTGTACAAAGGTTACACTATTCAGCCTTATTCGCCTGCGGCCGGAACCGGACTGAGCTCACACGAGCTTAACCAACCGGGGTGTTATCGTGACGTTAAAGATACCACAGCTGTGGCTCAATTCCGTATGCTCGACCCAAAGAGTGAAATGACACAGTGGGGTACTCCGTATTTTATTGCTTGGACAACAACTCCTTGGACACTGCCTTCCAATACTGCATTGTGTGTGGGGCCGAAAATCGATTATGTTGCAGTGCAGACATATAACGGATATACAGGTGAGCCTGTAACCGTTGTACTTGCAAAATCACTGCTTGCAGCACACTTTAATCCTGCCGGTGCCGAGCTTTCGCTTGATGCATATAAACCCGGTGATAAAGTAATACCATATAAGGTGGTAGGCGAATATAAAGGTACCGACCTTGTTGGAATGCACTATGAACAACTCTTTCCTTGGGTAAAACCGATTGTGAAGGATGGAGATAAGATTGTGGAAGCTTCGGCCGATGCCTTCCGAGTAATCCCGGGTGATTATGTTACCACTGAAGATGGTACAGGTATTGTACACATTGCACCAACCTTCGGTGCCGATGACGCATTTGTGGCGAAAGCTGCAGGCGTACCTTCACTTTTTATGGTAAACAAGAAAGGCGAAACACGTCCAATGGTCGATTTCCAAGGTAAATTCTGGAATATTGATGAGTTGGATGATGAATTTGTTACAAAATGTGTCGATGTTGAATTGTACTCGCAGTTTGCCGGTGCGTATGTAAAAAATGCCTACGACCCACAATATACTGTTGATGGAAAATATGATGAAAAGGCTGCATCAAAGGCCGAGACACTTGATATTGCGTTGTGTATGGTTCTCAAACAGCAGAATAAGGTGTTCAGAATAGAGAAGCATGTACACAATTATCCTCATTGTTGGCGTACCGACAAACCGGTGTTGTATTACCCGCTCGATAGTTGGTTCGTGCGTGCATCGGAGATGAAGGAGCGTATGTCGGAACTGAATAAAACCATTCAGTGGAAACCTGAATCGACGGGAACAGGACGCTTTGGCAAATGGCTCGAGAATCTTAATGATTGGAACTTGAGTCGCAGCCGTTATTGGGGAACCCCGTTACCCATTTGGATTAGCGAAGATGGTGAACAGAAGTGCATAGGTTCTATTGCCGAATTGTATGACGAGATTGAGAAGTCTGTTGAAACCGGTGTGATGGTAAGTAATCCTTATAAAGACAAAGGATTTGTTCCCGGTGATTATAGTAAGGAGAATTATGACAAAATAGATTTGCATCGCCCTTATGTTGATGATATAATTCTTGTTTCATCAACCGGAAAGCCAATGAAGCGTGAACTCGATTTGATTGATGTATGGTTCGATTCGGGTGCTATGCCTTATGCACAGATACATTATCCTTTCGAGAACAAAGAGGCTTTGGATAATCGTACAATATATCCTGCCGATTTTATTGCCGAGGGTGTCGACCAGACTCGCGGTTGGTTCTATACCTTGCATGCAATTGCAACAATGGTATTCGACAGTGTAGCATATAAAACTGTAATCTCCAATGGTCTTGTTCTGGATAAGAACGGTGATAAAATGTCGAAACGTTTGGGCAATGCAGTCGACCCGTTCGAGACCATAGATAAATATGGTAGTGATGCCTTGCGTTGGTATATGATTACCAACTCGGCTCCTTGGGACAATCTCCGTTTCAACGAGGAAGGTGTAAAGGAGGTGATTCGTTCGTTCTTCGGCAAATTGTATCAGACATACAGTTTCTTTACAATGTATGCTAATGTCGATGGATTCACATTTGAAGAACCCGAAATTCCCGTAAGCGAGCGTCCGGAACTTGACCGATGGATATTATCGGCGTTGAATTCGCTTGTAAAGGATGTAAATGCATGTTTGAACGATTATGAGCCTACAAAGGCCGGTCGTTTGATACAGGAATTTGTAATAGACAATGTGAGCAATTGGTTCGTTCGATTGAGCCGTAAACGTTTCTGGGGTTCGGATATGAGTGCAGATAAGTTGTCGGCATATCAAACATTGTATACATGTCTTGAGACAGTTGCACGTCTTATGGCTCCTATTGCACCTTTCTATGCCGAGCGTCTTTATCAGGACCTGACAGGCGTTACAGGGCGTGGCGAGGCTGCTTCGGTGCATTTGGCCAAATATCCCGAGTGCAATGAATCATGTGTGGACGGTGAACTCGAGTACCGTATGCATCTTGCACAACAGATTTCCTCAATGGTGCTTGCTTTGCGCAAGAAGGAGCAGATTATAGTTCGTCAGCCGTTGCAGAAGATTGCCGTTCCAACCACCGATGAGGTTATGAAGAGCCACATCGAGGCTGTGAAACAACTCATATTAAGCGAGGTTAATGTTAAGGAGTTGCAATTTGTAGAGGGTGATGGAATTTTGGTTAAGAAAATTAAATGTAATTTCCGCACTCTTGGAAAGAAGTTCGGTAAGCTTATGAAGAGTGTTAACGTTGCTGTTACCGAGATGTCGCAGCAGCAGATTGCCGAACTTGAAAAGAATGCTTCCATCACTTTGCAGGTTGAAGGTACCGATGCTGTTATTGAGCTTGCAGACGTGGAGATATACAGCGAGGATGTTCCCGGTTGGACTGTTGCCAACGAAGGTGCTTTGACTGTTGCTCTTGATGTGGAAGTTACCGATGATTTGCGACGTGAGGGTGTTGCACGCGAGATAATTAAGCGTATACAGGCAATGCGTAAGGAGCAAGGCTTGGAAATTACCGACAGAATAGCTGTGGAGGTTTCTCGAAACGAGGCAAGTGATGCTGCCGTGCAGCAGTTCGGCGACTATATATCGAATCAGGTTCTTGCCGATACATTGGAAATTTGCGATGGAGTAAATGGTGAAGTTGTCGAGTTCGATGGTTATTCGCTCAATATTTCCATTAAAAAAGTATAAACATAAACTAACTAATAATTAAGCTATGGCAGAGAAGGTACGTTATTCAGACGAAGAGCTTGAAGAGTTCCGTGCTGTTATTATGGAGAAATTAGAACTTGCAAAGAGTAATTACGACCAGATTATGAAATCTTTGCGCCATGAAGATGGAAATGATGTGGCAGATACATCGCCCACATATAAAGGCTTGGAGGATGGCAGTTCGGCAGCTTCGCAGGCCGAGCAGATGCAATTGGCGCAACGTCAGGCTAAATTTATTCAGGGCTTGCAGGCTGCATTGGTTCGTATCGAGAATAAGACATACGGTATTTGTCGTGAGACCGGTAAACTTATAGCAAAGGAGCGTTTAATGGCTGTTCCTCATGCCACATTAAGTATCGAAGCCAAGAAAAACCGTTAAATAATGGCGATGTCGGTGAAATCTCGCACACTGCTGACGTGTTTCTTGATATTTGGAGCAATAATCATAGACCAGGTTATTAAAATCACGGTAAAACTCTCGATGTACATGCATCAGAGTATAAAGGTTTTTGATGATTGGTTCTATATATATTTTACCGAGAATCCGGGAATGGCTTTCGGCCTTGAGATTTTCGGGAAACTCTTTTTGACAAGTTTTCGTCTGGTGGCAATAGGCTTGCTTGTATATTATCTTTGCAAGATAGTACGTAAACCTGTTTTTTCCACAGGTTATGTGCTTTGTGTCGCTTTTATATTGGCAGGGGCTGCAGGCAACATTATAGATTGTCTTTTTTATGGCGAGATATTTACCGATAGCAATCATCGTATTGCCTCGTTGGTGCCGTGGGGTGAAGGCTATGGTCGTTTTATGTATGGCAAGGTGGTGGATATGTTCCATTTTCCTCTGTTCTCGTTCGATTGGCCCGAATGGCTGCCTCTCATTGGAGGAGAGCATTTTCTTTTCTTTAGCCCGATTTTTAATTTTGCCGACGCATGTATATCGTGCGGCATAATTGTGCTGTTGATTTTTTATCGCAAATATATCAATTATAGTATCAAATAGGTTATGAAGGGCCTGTATGTTAAAATGTTGCCGCTGTTCGTGCTTCTACTCTCTTCGTGTGAAGTGAAGATGCCCAAGGATATAATACAACCTGTTGCTTTGGAAGAACTGTTGTATGATTATCATCTTGCGCAGGCTATGAGCCCCGATGAACTGAAATCGAAACTTTACATCGATTATGTATTTAAGAAACATAATGTAACGAAGGAACAGTTCGATTCCACCATGATTTGGTATACGCGTAATCCGCGACACATTTATAATATTTACGATAATTTGCAGAAAAGGCTCAGTGCCGAGGTTCTTGCTCTTGATAACAGCGATAGCGGCGGAAGTTCTTTAGCGCACCGGAATAAACCTCTTGTTGGGGATACCGTCAATTTGTGGCAGGGTGTAAAAACAGCATTGTTATCGGCAACACCTTTGTGTAATCGTTTACAGTTTAATTTCGTGGCCGATACAACGTTTGTGGCAGGTGACAGTCTTTCGCTTTTCTTCAATGCAAAAATGATACAACCTGTTGGTCGCAGAGTTGAGCAGCATGCCCATGCTGCACTTGTTGTCGAGTATGCCGATAGCACAGTGCAAGGTGACGGATGTCCGATAAACACTTCGGGGCATTATGCCGTTAATATCGGCAATGAAGAACAAAAAGAGATAAAGGAAGTGCGAGGTTTCATATATTACAACGACTGCGATTCTTTGAAAGAGGCACGAATGCTTATTGGCGATATTTCAGTTGTCAGAATACATCCTGTTGCCGAAAAAGAGTCGGAGTGATTAACAATGTATTACGCCACACATAGGTTACATATAAAGAAAGGCAATCCTCTTATGCTTCAGGTTGTAAAGGTGGAGAATGGACGGGTTGTCTCTTTTTTTGATTTTACAGTCGAACTGCAGTCGATGTTGTGGGTTGACGAGATCGTGATTTCAGAGAATGGTTTTCTCGGTCCCGATTTTTCGTTAGACTCACTTCCCGATGAAATACCCGATGTTGACAATCTCTCGTTGTCGGCCTTTTCTATAATCTCCTCATCGGCAGATGGTGTACGGTTTGTGAGATTGGGATAATTACTTGATTGCCCTTCTTCGGAATTCGGCACAGATTATAGCTGTGGCAGTTGATACGTTTAACGATTCTGATGTTTGACGGCCTATGGGGTAGTTGGGGATAAACAATTTGCTGTTTATGTGCTGTGCACACTCGCTGCCGATTCCGTTGCCTTCGTTGCCCATCACAATTATACCTTTACCCGATAATTCTTTATCATAAATGTTTTCGCCATTAAGGAACGTTCCATAAATTGCAGCCCTTGCTTTCTGCGATTCCAGAAACTGCGGTAGGTGTGTATAGCAGACTTTTATGCGCCCTATTGCTCCCATCGTAGCTTGTACCGTCTTTGGGTTATATACATCGACGGTGCCGGTTGAGCAATATATATGTTCAATCCCGAACCAATCGGCAATTCGAATGATGGTTCCTAAATTTCCGGGGTCTTGTATTTCGTCGAGTGCAAGGCACAGTTCGCGTTCGGGAACTGTGTAATCAGGTTCTTCTTCGCGTATGCGAAACACACCCAATACACCTTGCGGGGTACGTAAAAAACTTGCGCGTTGCAGTTCGTCGTTGCTCACTTCTGTTATTTCCACCTTTGCATCGATACGATTTTCATGTAACCATTCGCGGGTGGCTATAATTCTTTCACACTTCAGGTCCGAGTGTAAAATATCCGTAACGGTTTTTCCACCTTCGGCAACGAACAGCCCGCTCTCTTTGCGGTATTTTTTCACATCTAAAGAGCGTATAAGTTTCAGAAGTGATTTGCTAATCATAAATAGTATGTCCGATATGAGTTAAAGTGATGCAAAGCTACCTTAAATATGCGAGGTTTTTGCTATATTTGCGAGATTTTTTTTGGAGTTGCATAGGAATGCCATTAAGAAAGGTAATATATATATTGATATGTTCGCTATTAACAGTATCGTGCTCGGTGTCAAAGTTCATCCCCGAGGATAAATATTTGTTGAATAGCGTCGAAATTGTATCGTCGCAGAGTGATGATATGATTCTGAAAGCACGTTCATATGTGCGTCAGCAACCCAACTCGAAACTATTTGGTGTTGTGAAGCTTCCAATGTACACTTATGCACTATCGGGACGCGATACAACCAAATGGGTAAACCGTTTTTTGCAAAAGATAGGCGAGCCACCTGTTGTCTACAGTCCTGAACTTGCCGAGCAATCAAGGGCAAACATCGAACAGATGTTGCACAACGATGGCTATATGCATGCCAAGGTCGCTTTATCTACATCGGTGGGTAAAAAGAGAAAAATCGATGTCCGATATTCTTTAGAAGAGAAATTAAGATATTCGGTAGATAAGATACAAATAGTAACCGAGGATACAGCCATAGCCGGAATATTACATGAAAATTCGGAATCTTCGTTGCTCTATAAAGGAATGCCGTTCAGTGTGGATATAATGGAGGCCGAGCGTCGCCGAATAACCTCCTTGCTTAATGACAAAGGTTATTATCGCTTTCAGAAAGAGTATATAACGTATATTGCAGATACGGCCTATCAATCTACCAAGATAAATATTCAAATGAATATTGCTCTTTATCAACCGGCTTCGGATGCCGAACCTACTTCGCACAAGGTTTATCATTTCGATAAAATATCGTTCGTTTCGGGAGCCGGGTTGCGCCTTACGCAAGATGCCCTATCGTTATGCGACTCTATACATTTTCATAATTATAATGTCCGTTACAAAGGGAAACAATTCATATCTCCCAAAACCTTGGTTAACAATACATATATAGAACCCGGTGCACTATATTCGCAACAGGCTGCCGACCGTACATACAGTTCGCTTGCCCAATTAACGGCATTGCGGTATACAACATTGCGAATGGTTGAGCACCCCGATACATCTTTACTTGATTGTTATATAATGTTCGAACAGAGCAAACGTCGATCCATCAGTTTCGATATTGAAGGAACAAATACAGCCGGAGATTTGGGCGCGGCAGCATCCATAACTTTCTCCGACAGGAACCTTTTTAAGCGTTCCGAATTGCTCTCACTTCGTCTTTATGGTGCGTATGAAGCCATTTCGGGTTTGTCGGGATATTCCGGTGACAGTTATTACGAATATGGTGCCGAGTTAAGCTATCGTATGTTCGGTGGTTTGGTGTCACGTCTTATCCCTGTAGAGAGACGTATGATGAAGTCGTCAACATTGTTTACATTGAAATATAATTCACAAGAGCGTCCCGAATTCGACAGACGTCTGTTGTCGGGTGCATGGAGTTATACATGGAGTCGTAACAGGCACTCGTTGCACAAGATAGACGTTGTAGATTTAAACTACATTTATGTACCTTGGATATCAGAAACATTCAAGCACGAGTATCTCGATAGTATCTCGAATCGTAATTCAATTCTCAAATATAACTACGAGAATCTGCTTATAACAAAGATGGGATATTCCTATTCCTATACATCTGCAAAAGCCGGTGACCGTGCACCGCGAAGAACAATATTCTCTCTACGCACCAACGTGGAGTCCTCGGGCAATCTGTTGAATATTGCAAACGAAATTTTAGGCGGTCATCGTAACAGTTCGGGGCAGTACACTTTTTTAAATATTGCGTATGCGCAATATGTGAAAGGTGATTTCGATTTTACAACATACGTTACCATTGACGATCGTAACACTCTTGTCATGCATTTGGGTGTAGGTGTGGCATATCCCTATGGTAACTCTACTATATTGCCGTTTGAAAAACGATACTTCTCGGGTGGAGCAAACAGTATGCGTGGCTGGAGTGTGCGTACTCTTGGTCCCGGAAGTTTCCGCAGCAACGACAGTAATATCGATTTTATAAATCAATCGGGTGATTTAAAGCTCGATTGCAATGTCGAATTGCGCTCGCATCTCTTTTGGAAGTTGAATTCGGCGCTATTCATTGACGCCGGTAACATTTGGACGTTGCGTGCCTATAAAGAACAGCCTGGCGGGCAGTTCGATATCGGCACATTTTATAAGGATATTGCCTTCTCTTATGGCTTGGGCTTGCGCTTCGAGTTCGATTTATTTGTTTTTCGACTCGACGGTGCGATGAAGGCTGTCAATCCGGCATATAGCGGGAGTGATAAATATCCAATATTTCACCCCGATTTCAGTAGAGATTTTGCATTGCATTTTGCAATAGGTTATCCCTTCTGATGAGGTATTAATGGTTAAAAGTAAAAATTATATATATGGAAATTCGTTTTATGAGTATTGGCAGTGGCAGTTGTGGCAACTGCTATTATATCGGAGTGGACGACTATGGAATACTGATTGACGCCGGTATACACACCAAAACAATCAGGGCCGCCCTTAAAAAAGAGGGTATCCCTTTCGAGAGTATATGTGCTGTGTTTGTTACGCACGACCATGCCGACCACATTAAATCATTGGGAGTTATTTCGTCGAAGGCAAATATACCGGTGTATGCAACCCGCGAAGTACACGAGGGTATAAACCGTAATTATTGTATTACAAAACCGGTAGACCCGATGTATGCCCGTTATGTGGAAAAAGAGGAGAAAACAAAATTTCGTGCATTTGAGATAACACCGTTCGAGGTTCCTCACGATGGAAGCGATAATGTTGGTTATTACATAGAGATAGGCGACATCTCCTTTTGTATTGCAACCGATTTAGGTTGTATAACTGAAACTGTTGCCTATTATTTGGATAAGGCAAATTATCTTGTGATAGAATCGAATTACGAGGAGCAGATGCTGATGATGGGGCGTTACCCGCAGTTCTTGAAGAACAGAGTGGCCAGTTCCACAGGGCACTTAAGCAATCAGACAACAGCAAAATATATTGCTGCCAACTTCAACGAGCATCTTAAACATATATGGTTGTGTCATTTGAGCGAGGAAAATAATCATCCCGAACTTGCATATAAAGCAATGGAAATGGAATTCGGCAGCTATGGAATTATTGTGGGAAAGGATGTGAAAGTCGATGTGTTGAAGCGTGCCACTCCGTCTAAAATATTTTATTTGGGTTGAGTGGATAATTAAAAAAAAGACCTGTAAGAATTTCAAGTAGATAAATTTAAACAGCTTCTAAAAAAAATAGCTATCTTCGCATCACGAATTGTGTATTACAAACATTAGAGTAAATATAAATAAAAACATACAGATATGAACTTTGTACAAGAACTTAAATGGCGTGGTATGATTCAGGATATGACGCCCGGGACGGAGGAGCAGTTACAGAAGGAGATGACAACTGCATATTTGGGTATCGATCCTACTGCCGATTCATTGCATATAGGCCATTTGGTGGGAGTAATGATGTTGCGTCATTTTCAGCGTTCGGGCCATCGTCCCATTGCGCTTATTGGTGGTGCTACCGGTATGATTGGTGACCCTTCCGGTAAGTCGAAAGAGCGTGTCTTGATTGATGAAGACCGTTTGCGTCATAATCAGGAGGCCATACGTAAACAGTTGGCTTTGTTCCTCGATTTCGAGAGTGATGCTCCCAATGCTGCAGTGTTGGTGAACAACTATGATTGGATGAAGAACTTTTCGTTCCTCGATTTTATCCGTAACGTAGGCAAGCTTATCACAGTTAATTATATGATGTCGAAGGATTCTGTAAAGCGTCGTATATCGGGTGATAATGGTGCCGATGGTATGTCTTTTACCGAGTTTTCTTATCAATTGTTGCAAGGCTACGATTTTGTACATCTTAACGAGAGCCATGGCTGTAAATTACAGTTGGGTGGTGCCGACCAATGGGGAAATATTACCACAGGAACCGAAATGATACGTAAGATTTCGGGTAATGAAGCATTTGCACTTACCTGTCCTCTTATTACTAAAGCCGACGGAAAAAAATTCGGAAAGACCGAACAGGGTAATATTTGGCTCGACAAGCGCTATACTTCGCCTTATCGTTTCTATCAGTTCTGGCTTAATGTAAGTGACGAAGATGCCGACAGATATATAAAGATATTCACATCTATCAGCAAAGAAGAAATTGATGCTTTGCTTGCCGAGCATGCTCAAACTCCGCATTTACGCCTTTTGCAGAAACGTTTGGCACAGGAAGTTACTGTTATGGTGCATGGCAAGGAGGAGTATAACAAGGCTGTTGAAGCGTCGAGCATATTGTTTGGTAATTCCACTTCAGAGGCACTTCGCTCGTTGGACGAGGATACTTTGCTTGCTGTATTTGACGGTGTTCCGCGTTTCGAGGTTGAACGTGAACTTTTCGAAAATGGAATAAAAGCGGTTGAACTAACCACTGATGCTGCTGCAATATTTCCGTCGAAAGGCGAGATGCGTAAATTGGTGCAGGGTGGTGGAGTTTCCATAAATAAGGAAAAACTTGCAGCATTTGACCAGCCGATAACAACAGACAGATTGTTGAATGATAAATATTTGCTTATTCAAAAGGGTAAGAAAAACTATTATTTGATAATTGCAAAATAAAAGAATTACAAATATTGTACTTAAGGTGTTGCTATAAATTAGCAGCACCTTAATTGTTGATAATCATGTAGTTCAAATTCCTTTTTATTCCTAATGATGAAAAACTTGTAATTTTATTTGTTTTTTTGTTTGCACAGTAAAAATTAATTAGTACCTTTGCAACGCTTTAAGGCAAAGAGTTGCGCTGTTAGCTCAGTTGGTAGAGCAATTGACTCTTAATCAATGGGTCCAGGGTTCGAGTCCCTGACGGCGTACAAAGAGGAAAATGTTGTAAATCATGTATTTGACATTGAAGAACAAACATTTTCCTCTTAATATTTATCTTTAAACGTGTAGAATTGCCGAAATTGGTAAGAAAATGTACAAATTATAGCGGGTCATAGGAAGTTCTGTGTAAGTAAACCTGTAAATTGGAAATTATGGTTAGCCATAATTTTTTATCAACTGCCCCTCTGCGGTTTGCTTTGATAAATTTGATTTTTGCATTAAAGAATTCTGCCATTGCATTTGACAAACTATAGTTGTAAAGTTTTTTCATGGTGCAAAGAAACTCTTTTTTTTGAGACGGATAATTAAATTTGCTACACTGAATTTCTATTTACCCAAGGCTGTTAGTCGGTCAATAGTGAGAAAAATCCTATTAACCCTATTGCAACAGCTGCCGCCTCGGCTGCGTTGTTGTCGCAGTGATGCACTACAACAGGGTGGGGTGCAGGCTTGTGATGTACTACAACGGGGCGGGGTGCAGGCTTGTGAACTATAACCGGTGCATGGTTGTGTTTTGCTTTGTTGTCATGCCTGATGGCGCCTCTCTTTTTTTCATGTTTAGGCTTGTATATGTTCTTGCCGCCAATATCTTTTTTCTGCTCGCCACGTTTGTTCTCTATCCGCACCGGTTGCTTGTTGTCTTTTTTCTCACCTCGCTTTTGTGCCAATACATCGCTTGGCATTCCTATTATACCTATAAGAAATCCGGCCATTACAATTTTCTTTGCAACACCAATAATACTCTCCTTCGACAAAGCAAAAAACTGTTTTCCACTCTGTTCTTTCTTACTCAAATTTTTCATAACTTGTCGTTTTAAAAGTTAAACAAATCTTCTCTTTGTGTATGGCAAAGATATTGATGATAAATTCCCCCTGCAACGTTAATTTCCTATTCGTTGCAGGGGGAATTCCTATAAGTGATGGGGTTTATACCCACTTATTCGATTAAGAACCTGTGTATCTGTGGTGTGCGTATCCCCGGCTTAAGTTCTCCACCGATATAATATACAGCATTTCGATAGTTTATAGCTATCGCACCGGCACGTGCAAATACAGGGTGGCTGTATAGAACGCGCCAACTGTTTTTGTTTGTGTCGTATTGCATAAGGTTGGGGTTGAAACGATACCATTCGGACGGTTGAAGCATGTATTCTTCTTTACTTATGAACGAATATTTACCCGATATCGCATCGGTGAATATCAGACGATTTACACCACCGGCAGCAATAATTGCAGTGTCGTTCAGCAGTGTTGCTGTACCACCCGAGAGCGAGAGCTCCTCATCTTTGCTTATATGGGGCAATGTGTTCCATTCTTTGTTGATATGATTATAACAGATGCCATCGGCGTGCACCGTTGCTGCTGTATTGTTGTCGGCCGGGCAGAAGCCACTCCATATATACAGTGCATCCTTTGTTGCCGCACATATAGGTTGTACACGTGGAGGTGATGGCATGTCCGGCAGTTCACACCAATTTCCGTCTCTGTTTTTTATATCAAGCATAAATACTTTAGCCGATGGTTTACCCGATGCATTGCCACCTGCAATATATAACCTTCCGTCGGATATTGCTCCTGTGGCATTGTCGATGGTGCAGGGGAGGGGAGGTAGGGTGTCTATCCGACAATTATCGGCAAGGTCTATGCAATAGACTGTCGATAGCGGATGCTCCTCGTTGTTGCCACCGACAATATACCATTTGTTTCCATCGCAGACAGATACGCCGTAGGCCGACTTCTCGGGTAGCGACGATACCTGTTCCCACTGTAATGTATCGCCAAGTGTTGCCCTGTATATTCCTTGATAATAACGTTTAGAACCACCTTGGGCTGCCGGAGTGGTCGGGAAATTGCAACCGCCTGCAATATATATATGATTATCGTATATAGCGGCGTAACATGCCGATACACCAAATTCGTATCCCTGTTCGAAGCCGGGCATACACCCAATTTCCTTTAAAGGGCATGCGCCCTTATGGCTGTTTGTACAGCTAAAGAGCGCAATACCTGTAAATATTAATAAAATATATCGTTTCATCATTCCATATTGATTGTCTTGGGGCGCAGTGCAAAGAATTGTATCATCAGTGACAGTACTGTAACACCGCCAAGCAGTGCAAAGCCTGTTCCCAGAGAGAGACTGCCTAAAGCTGTTGTTATGGCAGCACCGCCAAGAACTCCCGACATATTTATGAAACCGTATGCTGTGGCACGCTGATGTGACGGAACAAACTGACACAGTATAGGCATTGTGTTTGTGTCAAAGAAACCGTAACCGATACCAAAGCAAAGAATGGCAAGGATAACTGCTGTAAGGCTGTTTCCGAGCCCCATGAAGATAAGTGACGGCACAATCAAGGCAAGGCCTATGCAGCTTGTGAACACACGTCCACGTACATTCTTCTGTACCCATTTATCCGAGATTCTTGCACCAATCATGGCACCAACGAACGATGCTCCGGCAAGGCAGATGACTGCAGTGGGGCCGGCATAATCCATAGCCTCTTTGGGCGTAAGGCCGAAACCGCCTGCAATAACCTTTGCGACAAGCTCGGGCAACCAATTCTTTGTGGCCCAACCCGGCATACTCAATGTGGTAAATACGAAAAGTACAGCCCAAAAAGCCATATTGCTAAGTACAAGCATAATACTTTTAAATATACTTTGACGATTGGTGTCATTTGTGCTTGCTACACTCTTTTCGCGTCCCGGATCCTTTACAAAAGCAATAAGTACTATAGAATATACCATACCTACCAAACCGCAAACAAGGAAAACTGTGTGCCAACTGCTCAACTGCTCCGAGAATATCGAGCCGAATCCGCCTGCTATCTGTCCCAAATAGAGTCCTGTCATGTGTATTCCTATGGCAGTTGAGCGTGTCTTGCCATTGTGGATGTCGGCAATGAGCGAGAGGGCTGCAGGAATATACAGTGCCTCGCTGAATCCCATTATGGCACGCAGAATGTACAGTTCTTTATATGTGTCGACATATCCCATCAAGAATGTTACAGCCGACCACACAAACAGGCTTCCAACAATAAGGTTCTTGCGGTTTACCCGGTCGGCAATGGTGCCCGAGATGGGGCTCATAAGGCCGTATATCCACATGAATGCGGCCATCAAGGCACCCCAACCCCAAGGGCCGGTGTAACTTTCGGCAACCTCAACAATGTCTTCAGCCATATGAAAACGCATGGTGCTGAGCATCTGGCGATCCATATAATTAAGGAACGCAACACCCGATAGCAGTATGACAACCAGCCAAGGGTACCATTTTTTTTCTTTTATCTTGTTCATTTTGTGTTGTTCTTTTACATTTTTTCGGTTAATATTCTGCACAAATCGTAGCTCTTTATCATCATGCGCGGTATGTGGAACGGTCCTTTGAAGATGTTGCCTTTTGCAGGTTGTGCAACTGTTCCATCACGATGCAGATAGCCATACCACTCGCCTTTCTCTTCGTCGGGAAAATGTGCATATGTCCATTCGCTAATCTGTTTGTGCCATATAAGATATTTATCGTCACCTGTTGCTTCGTAGGCGTACAATGTTGCAATGATAGCCTCGGTTTGCGGCCACCAGAACTTCATATCTTGTGAGTAGTCTTGTGGTGGAAGGTTGCGACAGTCGCGGAAGTTGATAATTCCTCCATATTGCTTGTCCCAGCCCCATTCCCACGACCAATCGAGTATGGTGAGTGCTCGCTGCGTGAGTTCCTTGTCCCAATTACGGTTTTTAGCTTCTTCGAGAAGGAACCATGCTGTTTCTATGCAGTGCCCCGGATTTATTACCCGGCCGTTGCATGTATCGATAAATTCACCGTTGGGGCCAACCATTTCAAGCAAGGCTTTGTACTCCGGTTTCATGAAATCCTTAAGTGATTCCACCGATTCGTTTATCTGCAGCTCAAGTTCGGGGTCGGAAATAACTTCTCGTATGCGCGAAGCTGTGTTGATAAGTATCATTACAAGCGAGTGTCCTTTGGCTTGCAGGGTATCAAGGTATTTTGCAGGCATGTAACCGGGTTCGGAGACAAATCTGCGAATATCTTTGAATAGTCGCAATGCTTTCTCGGCATATCTGTTGTCACCCGAGGCTTTGGCATATTCGGCCATGGCTATAGCCGCAAATGTTTCAGAAAAGACATAACGGCGTTTGCGTAAAGGGGTGCCGTCGGCCATTACCTCGAAGTACATACGGCCATCTTTGTCGAAGCAATGTGCCTCGATAAAGTCTATTGTACTTTTTGCTGCTGCCAACCACTGCGGGTTTTTCTCTATGGTGTTGTAGGCAAAGCTGCATACGAATGCAAAGCGTCCTTGGAACCAAACCGATTTTGTGCCGTCCATCAACGAACCGTCGCGGTCGAGACAGGTGTACACTCCGCCGTTTACATGGTCTACTCCATGCTCCAACCAGAATGGCATTATGTTCTCGGTTAAATCTTTACGATATTTTTCCTGCCACTCATGTAAATATGTTTTCCAATTCATAAGGCTTTTAGAATTTGTTGCAACGCTCGAAGAAGTTAATAGCCTCCAGTTCCTTGCGCATTGCCACCTCTTCTTCATCGGTCATATTCTGGAACGGTGTACGGTTTTTACCCAAATCGAGACCGATAAGCTTCATGATTCTCTTTCCGCCGACAATATTTCCACGATAGTGGCATATTACGTTTATAACATCCTGCGAGAAGTTCTGCAGTTCACGTGCTTTCTCAAGATTGCCGGCATTCCAAGCATCGATTATTCCCACAAGGTTGCAACCGTTGTAGTTCGTTGTTCCGCCAATGCCACCTTGGGCACCACCCATCGCAAGGCAAGGTAGAATGGTTTCGTCTTGTCCATGCAACATGTCATATTTACCGTTCTTGTAAAGGCGACACTGATTGTATTCGTACATGCTTTCGAAGGTGTATTTTATTCCTGCAAAATTGGGAATACGTCCATCTACCGCCTGCAGGAAACTTACCATCGACAGGTATGCACCGTTGAATGCGGGAATATGATAGAAATAGAAAGGAAGTTCGGGCGCAGCCGATGCAATCTCTTCACAGTATTTCACAAGTTCTTCCACTCTGTTTACTTTTGGGAACGGTGGTGCCATTGCACCTATGCCGAATACACCCAACTTTTGCGCATGCTCGGCCATTCGACGGCTCGATTTTACACATGTGCTTCCTACATGTACTATTATCTTGAAATCTTTGGGAGCAGCTGCCACCCAGGCTTCGGTGAGTTTTATACGCTCTTCCTCGGTGAGCATGTAGCCTTCGCCCGACGAGCCGTTGATGAATACACCTTTTAAACCATTCTTTGCCAGCATTTGTGCGTATGCAGGAATGGGCTCATAGTTTACTTCGCCATTTTCGTAGAATGGGGTAAATGGTGCGTTGATAAGTCCTAAAATCTTTTCCATGATAATTAAAGTTTTGTGGTTATTATTTTGTCTTTTTTCTGTGCAAAGGGTGAATTATCTTAAGTAGTAATCTACAGTGGTTACTACACGTATCTTCTTTATCTGGGGTGTCGTATCGTCGCTTGTGATGCTGAATTGTCCCTGATTGGCCCGTCGTATTCCCTGAAGTTTACTTCCCGAGTCATCTGCAAACTTCTGTGCTACGGCACGTGCATTTTCAGTTGCTTCTTCAATCATATCTGGCTTAAGTTCGTTGAGCCCGGTGAATTCGAATCTTGTGGGATAACTGTAATTTTCTCCAATTGCCACTCCCTGTTTCATGAGTTCTGTCTGGCTTTTCATCAATTGCAAGACTTTTTCCACTTGTGGAGAGATTACGGTTATAACCGATGCTACTTGGTAGCGGTATTTTATGTTGTCGGGGGTGTAGCTTTGTGCCTCGCGATCGGTTACGGTGGGTGCACCTATGATTATCTCGTTCTCTTTTATTCCATGCCTTTGCAGGAATGATACAATTATATCGCTGTTCTTTTCAACTGTATTATACAGCTCCAAAAGATTGTTACCCACGCTGTTGAACGGCAATGGCCAAATAACGCGGTTCGACATTACTTCACGCTCTGCCAATCCTTTTACTGTTACGTATCTGTCTTTCTCGGCAAACTGCTTAATGCCGTTGCCTATCAAATAGCCCATTATTATCAGTCCTATCATTAATAATGTGGCAGCCATGTTCACTCCTTTCAAATTCGTTGTTTGCATATGCGTTGCCTTGTATTATTGTAGAGATTCGTTTGCGGACAGGATGTAAAACTCATTTAAATTAATAAGCCTGTCTTTCTTTTCCTATAAACAACTCTGTGGTTGTATTGTTTGGTGCCTGTTTTCTCGATTGCTAATATATGAAAAATTATTTATCTGTTATGTTTTTATTAAGGGTTTCTTGAAAAAAACCAGCGTATTCTCCTTTTATTCGTCTTTTATCATATACAGAAAGGGTGTCCGATTGGCACTCTTTCTGTATATGATAAAAAGAACTTATTCTGTAAAGCTGTAAGTCGTAACACTTTTTAAACCTGCTATTCTGAAGTATTTCTCAATACTTCCGGTCAGTGTCACCTGTTTCTTATAATTATCGGGGTTGTCTACAAGGTTCAGAGCATTGCGTACTGCTCCCGATGGCAACTGTACGGGGATACACTTCGATGGGTCTGTTTCATCGGGGGTGTCGGCAAGAATAAGATTTGTGTTTGAGGTAGCTTCTCCTTTGAATTGTGCACCGCTCTCAAATGCCTGTCCGTTGACAGTTCCAACGATGTAACCGGTTACGTTAGCCGAAATTTTGCTGCCATCGACGTATGCAGCCATCGCTTCGGTAACGGTGTAGTTGGCAATCTCTATCGGCTCGTCTCCATCATCGTTTCCTTCGTCACTGCCATCGTTACTGCCGGCTTCGCCCTGTGCAACCACAAAGTTCTTTACCTCCCAGGTTCCGGCTTTTGTGGTGGCAGTGTACTTAAGTGCTATTGTCACATTGTTTTTGCCTATCATTGCAGTGGGAACGGCTACGTTTGCTTTTGCAAATGTTATCCAATCAGCCCCCTCTACGGCACTGTATTCAATATTTGTCCAAGTGGCTGTTGTAACATCACCGTTGTAGTCGTCGCTTATAAGCAATTGATGATTATCGGCAACTTTTCCACTCTCGGAGTAACGTATGATATATTCAAAAGCTATGTAGGCGGCCGATGCAGACGAGAGGTCTATAGCCGGTGAAACCAACCAGCTCTCTGCCGCATTATCTGCATTGTTTACGTATGCAGTAGCTTTTGCTGTGTTGTAATCATTTATCCAAGGATATTCGCCTACGGTCTCAACTGTGGTAAACGAGCCCATTGTTGTTGCAAACGATTCATAAATGTATGCACCTTCAACTTCGGGTGTTTCTGTTTCGGAACCTTGCCCTTCGATTGAGTATTTCGTAACAGTCTTTAAACCGGCAACACCAAAATATTTTTCCAGACTACCGGTTAGTGTCACCTGCTTTTTATAATGTCCGGGATTGTCTACAAGGTTTACACCGCTGCGTACAGCTCCTGATGGCAACTGAACGGGTATACATTTGCTTTGATCTGTTTCATCGGCTGTTGCTGCAATAAGTATGTTTGTGTTTGTTGTTGCACTTCCGCTGAATACACATCCGCTTTCATATACTTGTCCGTTTATTGTTCCTACAATATATCCGGTAACTATGGCCGGTATCTGTTTGCCGCTTTGATATGCTGCAAGTGCTTCGGTTACCGTATACTCTTTCGCCTCTGATGGCGTCTCTGCATCGGAAACCGGTGCTTTGCCCTTTGCTACAGATAGCTTACGAACCTCCCATGTACCCGATTTTGTGGTGGCTGTATATTTGAATGCAAATACAATGTTGCTCTTTCCCATGAACTGTGAGGGTATGTCAATATTAGCCTTCGAGAATGTTGTCCAATCGCTGCCCTCGGTAGCTTTGTAGTCGAGGTTGGTCCATGTTGCAGCAGCAGCGTCACCTGCATAATCGGTACTGATGAGGAATTGGTGATTTTGAGCAACCTTTCCGCTTTCAGAGTAACGGATAATATACTCGAATGTGGCGTAAGCCTCTGTTTCTTCGGTAAAATCAACCGGTGTGGCAATTAACCAGCTTTCGGCCGGATTGTTAGTATTGTCAACGAATGAAGTGGCTTTTGCCGTGCTGTAATCGATCACCCAAGGGTATTCCCCTACGGTCTCCTCGGTGGTGAATACTCCTAACCCCGAAGCAAAACTCTCGTTTATATATACGCCCTCTATGGTACTGCCACCGCTGTTTCCGCTGTTTTCGCCAGGAAGGATATAAGGTGCAGGTACATCTTCGCAAGCGCAGAAAGCAACCGACAGTAATGCTATTGCAAAAAGATTTTTAAATAGTTTCATGGTTTCTATTTTTTAATTGTTATTATTCTGTGATTGTATCTATTGTTGTTCGACGGGAATTATATCGTCGAGAGAGGTGAGCATAAATTGCCATGTAACACTGTTGCTGTTGCGCGAAGTGAAACGAGTGAGTATTCCCACAACATCAAAATTACCGGTGTACATAATATCCTCGGCAAAGTTTGCATAAGGACTCAAACGAAAAACAATGGATGTCCCATCCAGTTTTATGGTACGTTCAACCACGTTATTGTAAACCTCCTCTTCTGGTGCATATTTCGTGAAGCCGTCGGCCTCTTCGAAATGTACATTGTTTATGCGTACATATTTTGGCAGATATTCGAGATTCTCTTTTTTAATGTATTCACCATCGATTATCTCGG
The DNA here is from genome assembly GCA_017467885.1 of Bacteroidaceae bacterium. Lineage (GTDB taxonomy): Bacteria > Bacteroidota > Bacteroidia > Bacteroidales > Bacteroidaceae > HGM04593. The sequence continues at coordinate 24,647 of JAFUKC010000024.1, forward strand.
GAGATATTCCGTTTGCCTCCAGCGAAGCCTCGCCTGTAAGTTTCACGTGCTCTTCGAACACCTGTGCACTCATACGTCCTATCCCGCCATTGTACAGGCCGCCAATCTGGGCAAGTTTGCCGTAGCCACCTATGTGCAGCCCCTTGCAGTTCAATACAATCTTCTGTCCTAAAGCCAGCATTGCATACAACCCTGTATCGTTTACTCCCACAATGATGGCTCCACTGCCATCATCTATCACAAATTGTTTATATACATTTCCCGATATGTCGTTGCTTACAACAACACCTTCTATAATGATGTCATCTGTTATCTCCTGTACGCTGCTTGCCGAGATAACCGAGGCGTACTCCTTTTTCAAGTCGGCTATAGTGGTATTGGCATTGCCCAAACTGTTGTTGCCATAAGGCGGGTTTTTGAAGTCCGGCTCATCAAAATCGTTCATACACGAGGTTGCAGTGATGAGCACCAAACCCAATATCAATATATTCTTTATTGTTTTCATATATCTGTCTTTTTGTGTTTAGAAACGGAGGCCGATATTCAGATAAGCGTTGAATGCGCTTGCGTAATACAAATTAGGGTTTTTAGTGAACTTGTATATTCGTGCATCGGTTGTGTTGTCCAAATTGTATTTTATGTCTCCACGGTTTTGTTCGTATCCGCCTGTAATCATATCCCGGTTGTTCAATATATTGTTGAGGCTTAAGTTTATGTTAAGACGTTTACCGCCACGCAGATTGATGCTTTTACCAATCGAGGCATCTAACATGAAACCGCCCTCGCCTTTAAACTGCGAAGGAATGTTCAATATCTCGTTGCCGTTTTGGTCTATCACAGGATCGCCGACAACGTCTGCAAGTCGTGCGTAGGGTGATGCCGAAATGTATACACGGTCGTAATAATTAGCATTTGCACTCAAATACCAACCGTTGGTGTTATAATCCACACCAAAACTCAATGCGGTGAGCGGGGTTCCGTCCAAGTGCGCGCCATCCATGTATACAACATCTTCTTTTACAAATTGGGCATTCTCGCTTATGAGGAATCCGTTGGCATCTTTTGTGTACTCGGCATTGCCGATGCTTGCCACAAAATTGAAAGCAAGTGCCGATGTCACATTGTAGTTTATTGCGGCTTCAATACCATAATGTCTTTTTGCCAATCCGCTCATGGCCAAATATGTAAATGTCGATTCTGCATCGTTGTAGAATCCGGTCTGCTTGGTTATGTTGTTTATCAGCGTATAATAGGCTGCAATTTTCGCAGTAATGGGACCATAGGAGAGGCGATAGGCAAATTCCTGATGCCAGATTCTTTCATTGCAAAGGCCGTTTATGTAGTCGTTGCGCATACGCGGTGCAACAAAAGCGTTGTAGGCAACCGGGGCGCGCTCTTGAAGGCCGAAACCAAACGATATCATATTGTTGCCATTAATATTCCATAAAGCAGCAAGTTTTGCTCCTCCGGCAAGGAATTTGGCTGTTCCGCTGCTCCCTTTAGAGTTATCCTTTGCTCTGCCGTTACGCATGTTTCCGTAACGTTCCATAGTCGTTCCGTCTATATGTGCTTCAGCTGAAATTTGGAAATTACTTTCGCTGTATGTGTATTGTCCGAAAAGATTCATCTTGTTGACATATATGTCGTAGTCGTACCCGAATACGTCACCTTCTTCTATTTTTCGGTTGGGATTATCCATGTCATTCTGAATATAATCGCTCTCGTAACCGAAATCTCTTACCGAGAATTTGTCGATGTCGGTGTAGCGGTCGGCACCCATAAGGTCGCTCATGGTTTTATAGTGCATGCCTTTGTTTGTACTCAAATTAATACCGGCTGCAATTTTGCTGTGATTGTTGAACTCGTGGTTCAATATGGATGCAAGGCTTAACATCAACTGGTCGTTGTGACGTTCCTCTACATAGTAGAGAGCTTCGCCGCCGTTGGCATTTGATTGGCGGTTAGCAAAATACATGTAATCCCAGTCGAGTTGTCTGTTTGCTTTGCTTGCCTTCCAATAGTTATAGCTTTCCCACCATGTAGCCAATTCATCCTCGGTTGGTTCATAATTCAGGTCCCATACATCATAGGCGGCACTTGGCATTTTTTTATAGTAGTTCGGACGTGGGTCGGCTGCGTTGCCGTTCCAGCCGAGAGCTGTTGTTCCGTAGTTTGAATACTTGCCTGCAACCGAGGTCGTCAATTTTGTTTCGCGGTCTATTTGCCAATCCCAAGTGAAAAGGATGGTAGGTTCATAAGAGGTAACAACACGTGCGTTGCGTTTTTCCCCATTCTGATATCCCCAGTTTGGGTTGTAATAGTGGCTGTTTGCCAACCAATATGCCTCCTCGGTGGCAGCACCTTGTTGTGCACGCTCGGTGGGAGAGCCCCAATGTGAAACAGAAATCGAATGTTTGTCGTTTATGATTTTCTGTGCGCTGAAGAAATAGCCTAAAGAGTTGTAGAATGTACCCTCTATAACACCTTCGTTTGCCCAACGATACGAGGCCGAGCCTGTGAACGCCCAACCGTTGTTCATCAGCCCGGTGGAATAGGTGTACATAATACGTGCAAGATAGTTACGATTGCAACCTACAAGTGACAGTTTATGCCCTGCAGCATATTGGCTTGCACGCATGTTTATATTGCTGGCTCCGGCAATATCGCTGTGTCCGAATCCTGCATTTTCGAGGTAGGTTGCCCCTTCGCGGTTACGGGTTGCGTCGTTAAGACCGCCAATCATACCGTAGCTGAAGTTTCCGCGCTCGGCATCGTTAAGCAATACCCCGTTTGCATAAACATTGTTGTATTGGTTGTCGTATGCTCTTATGCGAAATCGCATAGGGCTGAACAGGTAACCAACTTCAGAAAGGAAATAATCGTCGTTCGACGAGGTTATTGCCGATGAACCTTGTATTACATCTTCGTCCTCGTTCAGCTGCCCTTCGGAGAATGTAAATGCGTCCTTGTCGTCATTTGTTGCGATGTTTACGATTGCACTTGTCTCGCCAAGTAGCAATGTATCCATCGGTAAACGTTTTACAGGGTCTTTTTTAATCTCCTTATTCACAGCAGCATTGCTGTTGAACGGCGCTCTGTTTAGATTTGTATTGACTTCTGTTGTTTGTGCATAGGAAGTGAAAATCCGGATGCTGCATAATAACATTGCCAAATACTTTGAAAAAGTACTCATATTGTTAATTTTTAATAGTTTTGTACATTGTTAGTGTTTTTTATGCCTAAAATCTTACGAAGATGGTAAAAATTGCTTTTTGTAGCAAGTATTTTATTATAAAAAATTATTAAAACTTTATTTCTTTATTTTTAATCAGTATAATTCCGGTTTTACCATTTAAAATTACTACTTTTACAAAAATTATAACCATCGAATAATAGAAACAAATGAAAAGAACTTCTCTGCTTTTGCTATTTTCATGTATTGCTGCCTTTTATAGCTGTGAGTTATCGGCACAAAAAAAATATGAATTGTACAGCGTTGGCTTCTACAACCTCGAGAACCTGTTTGATACCATTCATGATAAAGGAAAGAATGATTTTGAGTATTTACCCGAAGGAACCAATAAGTGGGGAACTATGAAGTATCGCAGCAAGTTAAAGAATATGGCTACGGTACTTAACGAAATGTCGACAGATATGTTGCCTATGGGTATGGCTGCAGTTGGTGTTTCAGAGATAGAAAACAGTCGTGTACTTGCCGACCTGGTGTCACACGAGGTGTTGGCACATCGTGGTTGGAGTTTTGTGCATATTGAGGGGCCCGATGCGCGTGGTGTCGATTGTGGTTTGTTGTATAATCCCAAGTTATTCACTCCTGTTGCAAGCAAATTGGTCCCTTATTTAACAGAGGACAATGATAGTACATACAAAACACGTGGTTTTCTCACAGTAAGCGGTGATATGGCGGGTGAGCGTGTGCATATTATAGTTAATCATTGGCCTTCGCGATATGCAAAATCACCGGCCCGCGAACGTGCCGGTGTACTTGTGAAGGCTGTTAAGGATTCTCTTTTGGATGCAGAACCTGCTTCAAAGGTTATAATAATGGGTGATATGAATGACGACCCCGATGATAAAAGTATGGCTAAATGTCTTGGGGCTGTTCGAAAGCAGCAACAACTGAAAAGGTCGACCGATTTATATAATCCTTGGTGGAATATATTGCGTAACAATGGATTGGGTACGCTTAAATATCGTGGAAAGTGGAATCTGTTCGATCAGATTGTTGTCAGCGCCGGCCTTGTGGGTAAGGATCGTAGTACATTGAAATACTACAAACCCGAAATTTTTACACGCAGTTATATGTTGCAACAGGAGGGGAAATATAAAGGTTCGCCCAAACGTACACACGCAAGCGGAGTGTGGCTTAATGGATACAGCGACCATTTGCCTGTGATAATTTATCTTATAAAAGAACGTAAATGATATAAATGAAGAGAGCGATTTTGTCGCTCTCTTCATTTATATATTCAATCGGCTTTCTATCATCTCCCAATCGACAATTTCCCATAAGCGTTTTACGTGTTCGGCTCTACGGTTCTGATAGTCCAGATAATAGGCATGTTCCCATACATCAATTCCGTACAATGGTGTCATCTTATGCCTTAAAGGATTGTCGCCATTGTGGCAATTAATTACAGCGAGTTTGCCACTCTCCTCCTGTGCAAGCCACACCCAACCGGAACCAAAAAGTGTTGAGGCGGCCTCTTCCATTTTTTGTTTCAGAGTATCGAAATTTCCGAAATCGAAATGTATGGAATTTTGCAAGGTGCCGTTCGGGCGGTTGTTTGCCGGGGGATATGGTGTAAACTGCTCGAAGTACAGAGCATGATTAAGAACCTGTCCGGCATTGTTCAATAATGGCCCTTCGGGTGCCTGTATGACAATTTCGCGTAATGTCATTGTCTCATATTCGGTGTCCTTAACTAGGCGGTTGAAGTTATCTACATACGTTTGCAGATGCTTGCCGTAGTGATATTCTATTGTTGCCTGGCTGATTACCGGAGCCAGTGCTCCTGCCGGATAAATAAGAACAGGCATTTGATAGCCTGTTACGTTGCTTCTTACAATTGTACTCATGATGTTTCTTGATAAATATAGTTCAGCATTTATAACAAGGTTTCTCTTCTTATGTTCGCAGGTCTGCCGATTTTTACATATCTTCGCAAAAGAAATCTACCGATAAATGATGATAAATTACGAAGAAGAACTAAATGCAGCACAACTTGCCGCGGTACGTTATCTCGACGGCCCTTCTCTGGTTATAGCAGGTGCCGGTTCGGGTAAGACGCGTGTGCTTACATATAAAATATCCTATCTTCTCGAGCAGGGTTACGAACCTTGGTCTATTCTTGCACTTACGTTTACCAATAAGGCGGCACGCGAGATGAAGGAGCGCATAGCCCGTCAGGTGGGTGAAAGAACTGCTTCATTCCTGTGGATGGGAACATTCCATTCTATTTTCTCGAAGATATTGCGTCGCGAGGCTTCGTTGTTGGGATACGATTACAATTTTACCATTTACGACCAAGGCGATTCGCGCAGTTTGGTTAAGAGTATAATCAAAGAGATGCAACTCGATGATAAAATATATAAGCCTGCAAATATAGCCGAGAGGATTTCTTCGGCAAAAAGCAGGTTGATATTTGCCGAGGATTATGCCCGCGACCAAGGCCTTATCGGTGATGATGTCAGGGCAAGGATTCCATCTATGGCCGAGATTTACAGCCGTTATTCGGCGCGCTTACGGCAGGCCAATGCCATGGATTTCGACGATCTGCTGGTGAACACATACCGTCTGTTCGAGGATTATCCGGCCGTTTGCGATAAATATGCCGAGCAGTTCCGTTATGTCTTGGTCGACGAGTATCAAGATACCAATTACGTACAGGGTTGTATTGTGTGGCAACTAACCCGTATGCGCAAGGCAATATGCGTTGTAGGCGATGATGCACAAAGTATTTATTCGTTTCGTGGTGCCGACATAGGCAATATTCTTGGTTTTTCGGCAAAATACGGCAATGTAAAACTGTTTAAGCTCGAGCAGAATTATCGTTCTACAAAAACGATAGTAAATGCGGCAAACAGTCTTATAGCAAAAAACAGAGAACAGATAGAGAAGACGGTTTATTCCGAGCGTGGCGATGGTGAGCCACTTGCTGTTTTTTCTGCATATTCCGATTATGAAGAGGTGGATATAGTAGCCAACAAGATAGCCGAGCTGCGTCGTATGAATGGATATGATTATTGCGATTTTGCTGTCTTGTATCGTACTAATGCTCAATCGCGCATATTCGAGGAAAAGTTCAGGAAATCCCATATACCTTATAAAATATATGGCGGACTTTCATTCTATCAACGTAAGGAGATTAAGGATGTGGTTGCATATTTTCGCTTGATATGTAATTGCCACGACGAGGAGGCTCTTAAACGTGTCATCAATTATCCGGCTCGCGGCATAGGTGACACAACACTCGAAAAGGTGAAAAATGCAGCCATCAATCATTCGGTCAGTATGTGGACGGTTATTACACAACCCCACGATTATGCTTTGGAGGTGAATAAAGGTGCACTTGCGAAGTTGCAAGGCTTTGCTTCGCTTATATCGCAATTTATTGATGCCGCAGCTGAAAAAGATGCTTTGTCTGTTGCGCGCGAGGTTGTAAACTCAACCGGTTTGTGGTCCGAGGTGTTCAAGGATACGACTGTTGAAGGCCGCAGCCGCCAAGAGAATATGCAGGAGTTGATGAATGCCATAAACGATTTTGTGGACATGCGGCGCGAAGAGGGTAACGGGAATAACAAACTTGCCGATTATCTTGCCGAAGTGGCATTGTTGACCGATCTTGATTCAGATGATTCGGAGATGACCGATTATGTTACATTTATGACCATTCATTCGGCAAAAGGATTGGAATTTAAAACAGTCTTTATTGTTGGACTCGAGGAAGAACTACTGCCTAATTCCTTGGCGCAAAACTCGTTAAGTGAATTAGAGGAGGAACGTCGCCTGCTTTATGTGGCAATAACACGTGCAATGAATCATTGTATTCTGTCATTTGCAAAAAGCAGATACAAATATGGCTCGTTCAACTTTACCGAACCAAGCCGTTTTATTAAAGAAATCGATTCGCGCTACCTCTCTTTCAAGGGGCTTTCGAGTATCAATCCCGAATCGCGAGAAAGAGGAACTTCGGTGCGTGGTACGATGTTTTCAACACCAAACGAACATGTGTCATATTCTTCATCTTTCAATAATAGGGCGAAGGTTGCATCGCCACCGGCAAAAGAACCCTCTGTTGCCGGGTCACGCTTCAAGCGTGTCAGCGATATTTCAAACGCTCCTTCAGCCGCTGCAAGTATAAACGGTTTGTCGGTGGGTACTGTTGTGGCTCATGAACGTTTCGGTGTAGGCGAAGTTGTGTCACTCGAGGGTGTGGGTGATAATGCAAAAGCTACAATTAAGTTTCGGAATGCAGGCGTAAAAACACTGTTGTTGAAATTTGCCCGCTTGACAATAAAATGATACAAAGATAAAACAACATAAATATGAATGACGAACAAATAAAAAGCATACCATCGCCTTGTTATGTGATGGAAGAGAGTCTTTTGCGACGTAACCTCTCGTTAATCAGTCGTGTTGCAAGCGAGGCCGGTGTAGAAATTATATTGGCTTTCAAAGCATTTGCCTTGTGGAAAAGTTTTCCTATTTTTCGTGAATATATAAATTCTGTTACAGCAAGCTCACTCTTCGAGGCGCGTTTGGCGTTCGAAGAGTTTGGTTCTCGTGCACATGCATTCTCTCCGGCATATACCGATGAAGAATTTGATGAAATAATGCACTGTTGCAGCCACATTTCGTTCAATTCGCTGACTCAATACGAAAGGTTCTATTCTCGTACAACATCATCGAAACATCCTGTTTCGTGTGGAATTCGCATCAATCCCGAGTATTCCGAGATTGAAACCGAACTTTATAATCCTTGCGCGCCGGGCAGTCGATTCGGAATGACAGCCGATATTCTTCCCGAGGAACTCCCCCGCGGAATTGAAGGTTTCCATTGTCATTGTCATTGCGAATCCGATTCCTATGCTCTTGAACATACATTGGAACATATTGAAGCTAAATTCGGAAAATGGTTGCCTATGATTAAGTGGCTCAACCTTGGCGGAGGCCATCTTATGACGCGAAAGGATTATGATGTAGAACATCTTATAGGCCTGCTGAAAGGTTTGCGTAAGAGGTATCCCAATCTGCAAATTATATTGGAACCCGGCTCGGCATTTGCATGGCAGACAGGCTCGTTGGTGTCGTCGGTGGTAGACGTCGTGGAGAGTCGCGGAATACGTACCGCTATTCTTAATGTTAGTTTTACATGTCACATGCCCGATTGTCTCGAGATGCCGTATCAGCCGGTTGTGCGTGGAGCAGAATCTCTTCCGGCCGATGCTGTTAAAAATGCCGCTCCCGGTGAGAACATCTATCGTTTGGGTGGCAACAGTTGTCTTAGCGGCGATTATATGGGAAGTTGGCGCTTCGAAAAACCGTTGCAGGTAGGCGATAGAGTAGTGTTCGAAGATATGATACATTATACAACTGTAAAAACCAATATGTTCAATGGCATATCGCATCCAAGCATTGCATTATTGCACGAAACGGGAGAATTAGAGATGTATAAAGTGTTTGAATACGAAGATTACCGCAATAGAATGTGCTGATTTAGCTACCATGCATCCCTTATCTAATATAGGTGAGGGATGTTTTTTTTCTTTTTTTATGAAAAATTACGGTTCTCAGAGCAAAAAAGTTGAAATTCTGCGTTTTGAACTGAGCCATAACGCATTAAACAGAAAACCTCGGAAATAGTAACGATGGCAATTTGGCAAAGAAACGCAAGGTAATGAAATAGAACGGTTGCCAAGTCATTACCCGATAATGCAGAAAGGTTTTTCTTTGTGTCGTCACGTTTCATCGTTCTGCGTTAGTTTGCATATCAATGTATAACTCGCTGACAACTAATTTTGTAACCAAAAAAGATTAGATTATGCGAAGTACATTTAAGGTGCTGTTCTACGTGAACGGAAGCAAAGAGAAAAACGGTATTGTCCCAATTATGGGACGAGTGACAATCAATGGTTCTGTGGCTCAATTCAGTTGCAAGCAGAGTATCCATAAAGACCTATGGGATGTGAAAGGCAACCGAGCAAAGGGCAAGAGCAAGGAATCGAGAGACATCAATTTGGCTTTGGATAATATCAAGGCTCAAATCATCAAACACTACCAACGCATTTCAGATAGAGAAGCGTTCGTAACTGCCGAAATGGTACGCAATGCCTATCAAGGTATCGGAACGGAGTATGAAACCCTCCTCCGAGCATTTGACAAGGAGAACGAAGCCTTTGCCAAGCGTGTTGGCAAGGATCGCTCATTGAGTACATATCAAAAGTATCTTACCGTAAGGAAATATCTTGCCGAGTTTATCAAGGTAAACTATAAGCGTTCCGATATTGCAATGAATGAACTTACGGAGGATTTCATTCGTGATTATTGCTTGTATCTGAGAAATGAGGTAGGACTTGCTCAATCATCAGTGTGGATATATTCAATACCATTGAAGCACATTGTAGCCACTGCTCACTATAATGGTAAGATTGCACGTAATCCATTTGCTCAATATAAGGTTGACCCCGACCACAAAGAACGAGGTTTTCTAACCGAAGATGAGTTGCAAGCCTTTACAACGGTTGAATTGAACAATCCCGATTTGGAGCTGGCAAGAGATTTATTCGTATTCGGCTGTTGGACGGGAATATCATTCATTGATATTAAAAACTTGACAACGGAGAACATCACAATGTTGGGTGGTTCTCCTTGGATTGTATCAAAGCGACAAAAGACAGGCGTACCGTTCCAAATCAAATTGATGGATATACCTATGCAGATTATCAAGCGATATGAGCCATACAGAATAAGCAACAATCTTTTCAACATCGGCAGCCACGACACTATAAACAAACGCATAAAAGAGGTGGCTAAATTATGTGGCATTGAGAAGCGAACTTCGTTCCATCTGAGTAGGCACACATTTGCGGTGTTAGCCTTGAACTATGGTATGCCAATAGAAAGTGTGAGCAAAATTCTCGGACATACGAACATTACCACAACGCAGATTTACGCTAAAGTAACCAATACCAAACTTGAACACGATATATCAATGTTTGAGAGTAGAGTTTGTGAAAGATTTGCAATATAGTAGGTATGAAACGAGCAATAATAACAATCAGCGAATCGGGCAATGTGAACATTCCAAGCGGTAATGTTTGGATGTCCGAAGTGGAGTTAATGGAGTTGTTCGAGGTAATAGCTCCGACACTCCGAGCCGCCATCAAAGCAATATATAAGAGTGGAACACTCTGCCCTGTAATCACTCAACGATGCGACACGATTACTCCTACAAGTTGGGCGACCTTCTACAACCTTGAAGCGGTCATCGCTCTTGCATTTAGGTTGAACACCTATGGGGCAAGCAGGATAAGGCAAAAGGTGTTGGAGGCTTTGTGTCAACGAAAAGAGAATGGAATATGTTGGATTATGTCATGGAATAATAATGCTATTCCTCACTGCAATTAAATCTAAACAACAGTTCAAATAGAACACTTAAATAATTTATACGACCATTAAAAATTGCAATAATACTATTTTGTATTTCATTTTTGTAATTTTACTACATAAATCACAAATATAACTTGTTTTTATGGAATTTTATTTGTATATTTGCACTGTGTAATATATAAATTAGCAGTTATGATAGCAGAATTCACCATTGAAAATTTTTTCTCAATAAAGTCTCCGCAAAAGATAAGTTTTGAGCCTTCATCAGATATCTTTATGTCTGATGAATATTCCTACGAAGTTAAGAACGGAGTAAAATTGCTTAAAGTGGGTATCATATATGGTGCTAACGCTTCTGGTAAAACCAATATTTTGAATGCTATTGATTTTTTCAGAATGCTTGTACTCAGGATGCCTAAAGATAGAAATGAAAAAACGGGGGTGGTCCCTTTTATGCTTGATGAAACATCTAAGAATGAAACCACTAAAATGTCGATGATATTCTATATCAATCAGTCGAAGTACATCCTTACTTTTGAATTGGATGCAAAATATATCTATTCAGAAACGCTAACTGTTTATGATTCTATCCGACCCACCAAATTGTATAGCCGCAGTTATGATGCTACGTCAGATTCTTCAATCATAGAATTCGGCGTAAACCTTAAAATGACAAAGAAAAGTCAGGATGTGATTTCAGGTAACACTATCAATAACAGCAGCGTGCTTGCCGCTTTTGGTAAAAGTAATGTAGAACGGACTAAACTAAATGATGTGTACGATTACTTTGCCAAACAAGTTAAAGAGGTGTTGGCACCTGGAATGTTGCTCTCGGGCTATGTAAAATCTCGATTAGATAAGGATGAATCGGGAGATCTAAAAAAATTCATTCTAAACTTTCTAAAAGCTTCTGACTTTAACATAGAAGATGTCATATTGCGAGAAGAAGAGAAGTTGATTACTCCTGAATTGGAGCAACTGATTCAAAATACCCCTATTGGTGATGATGCAAAAGCAGATATGCTTAGGAAGGGGAAAATTACAAATACTGAATTAACATTTAAGCACAAAGCTGGTGACAGGCTTTACGATTTGTCGGAAGAATATGAGTCCAATGGTACAATGAGATTTTTGGGTATGGCTGTGATACTGAATTTCTTGTTAAAGACCAATCGTTTTGTACCTATTGATGAAGTCGAAACAAGTATTCATTACGAACTTCTGGCATATTTTATAAAAGTATTCTTGGCAAATAGCGAAGGGACATCCCAAATGCTATTGACAACCCACGATATCAATCTTCTCAACGAAGATTTCATTCGCCGAGATACGATATGGTTTACAGATAAGGATGAATTCGGAGAAACTAAAATAGTACGTCTATCATCCTTGGGGCTACATAAAAATCTCTCCCCATATAATGCTTACAAACAAGGGAAGTTGGTAAAACTACCGTTCCTTGGTAGTCAATATATTAACCTAAACGATTAATGATATGAGGCGAGCAGTAACAAAGAGTATCGCTATCATAGGCGAGGGAGAAACAGAATGGTTCTACTTTGATTCTTTGAGGGTGGCGTGTCGCTATCCTTTCAAAGTTGCACCAGATTTTCCGCAACATAGCGACATTAATCATATTCTTAAATTGGTTGAATCATATTTGAATAAACAGTATGACTTTATTGTCTGCCTGTTCGATATGGATAGGCTATACCAATTCCCAACTGAAATGCAATTGTATCAAAAGGCAAAGAGTAAGTATCGTAGAAAGAAGTATGCAGGAAGGGTTATGTTTGTAGAAACGAATCCTTGTACAGAATTTTGGTTCTTGCTTCATTTTCTGCCAAATCTGGTTTGTCGCAGATATGATAGTTATGAACAATTGCTTCCTGAATTACAGAAGTATATGCCAGGATATGAAAAGACTAAACGTTATTTCATCCGCACCAATCTTTACAAATACCTAATAGAAAATGGGGACTTGGAAAGAGCTATGTTAAATTCCGAAAAGCTGTGCCAGTTATGCAAAGAATCACCAGAAGATATAATTGCATACTCAGAGATACATAAGGTTATCAGCATGCTTAATAAATTATAAACTCAAATCGTTGGTAAAAATATGACACAAGAAGAATTTGAACACAAACATCATATTAAACTTCTATCTAATCATTTCTTAGAAAATGATTGGGTGTGGTTATATAAGAAGCAGCATTACAAAGACGGAGCAATTGACATTTACTATAAGTATTGGTGTTATTTGGCAGCCCCATCTAAAATAATAAATGCGTTATCTTCATATATTGCGGATATTCCTGATGACACAAGAGGTGATTTAATCAATGGATGTGTATATAAACCTTTTGTACACGATGGCTTTGAACCATTGACAATAATTCGTGATTTCAAAAACGGCGCTGAACGATTTGCTCAAATTAGGATTGCAGAAGAAATTATTTTTTACCATAATCTGTATGAGGTACATAAAGAGAATACAAGGCTGTTCTTTGACGATAAAGATGTCCTGGTTTGTGAAGTCACTGACACTTCAGCAAGAATACTTAACAGATACCTTAAAGAATTTATGGCTGCAAAGAAAATGGATTTGGTATGCCATTGTCAATCAGAAATAGAATACAATATAAACGAATACTCTCCAAATTTTAAATATAAATGTACATCGGAACAAGGTGAAGATATAAGTCAAACAGACTCCCAGCAGTACAATATTATGGTTAATCCATGTTTTACACAAATGCGTAATTGGTTCAATGGAAAGTCAGTTGCTAATCACACGCCTCTTAAATGCTATCAAAAATCAATGAACACTCAATATATTATTGCAACCGATAAAAATGGAGTAGACATCTTGTCTGATGAAAACACCTTTCCATATACCCCAATTTTCTTTGACAAGAAATTACTTTCTCTATATATGGGGCATGAAAAACACTGTGTTGATTCACTTAGAATTACTACACCAGATTTCTCCATCCGTTGCGACAATGATAACGAAAATTATATCGTTGCATTTTTAAAAGATGTTTTAGATCTACCGCATAGAGAGCAAATTGTTTGGAAAGGTTATAACATCGCTTCTGACGGGCGCAGTTTTAGTAAACATTTTCAAGAAACAATGGTTCAAGGTAATTGGAATTCTTTTGCCGAATCAATTGACTTTGGTTTCAGGGACACATACAAAACATTATTAAAGAAGTGGGAAGATAATTATAAATTCCCGATTTTTAAACCGTTAAATCATGCTCAGAGTGAAATTCCTGACAAAATTAATCTTTTACAAGACAATGACTATTTTGCTCTAAGTTCGTTGCTTCAACAAATAGGGTTGATGTTTTATGATAGTTTAAATAAGGAAGAACTTTATAAAAACATCCTTGAACCGACAGAACAAGAAAAGAAAGGGACATCAATCGCATACTTACACCGATTATTTGGTGAACTTAAAATTGATGATATAGATTTTAATACTTTCTTAAAAAATGCCAGGACATTACGTTCAATATTTTCACTCGCTCATCGTAATAGTATAAGAATTACAGATACAAATGAAAAGAAAGCATTAA
>JAFUKC010000025.1 GCA_017467885.1 Bacteroidaceae bacterium
CGCGATATTACTGCACGCGCTATTGCCACACGCTGTTGCTGTCCGCCCGACAACTGCGACGGAAAATGTTGCGCCCTGTGTGACATTGCCACACGTTCTATCACCTCCTTAACCATATTACGCCGCTCCTTCTTCGGCAAGTTCATATACAGCAACGGCAACTCTACATTCTCGGAAACATTCAGTTCGTCGATAAGATTGAAACTCTGAAAAACAAAGCCCAGACGGCCTTTTCTAAGATCCGTGCGCTCGTCCTCACTCATACAACTGACATCCTGTCCATCCAACATATAGGTTCCATCGGAAGGAGAATCTATCAACCCCAAAATATTCAACAATGTCGACTTTCCGCAACCACTCGGCCCCATGATAGCCACAAACTCGCCATCCTGCACTTCAAGGCTCACATTCTGCAACGCCCATGTCTCTACTTCGTCTGTTTTAAAAACCTTTTTTATATTATTTAATGTAATCATAATCATTCGTTTTTATTTGTTTTACAATTGTTTATTAATCTTTTTTAATGATATCTGCCGTATTTATCTTACTCACCCCATAAATTTTACGGGCAATAGTAGCAAGAGTGACAAGCCCCACCGTAAGCACCGAGAAGACAAAACAAAGCATAAGCATGAGCCAGTTCAAGCCCTCGTCTGCATTGCCGAACACCACAACAACCACAGCCACAAACAAAACAGCTACAACTATGGCTGCAACAAGAAGCAGACGAATATAATAACTTCCGAACAAGCGAATTATATCACGCGAACGGGCACCATGAATTTTGCGCAGTGCAACCTCCTTCTGCCGCCTGCGACTCTCGAGCGAGATATTCGAATAGACACTTGCCACCACACACAATACAGATACAAAAGTAAGCAGCAGACACATCTTGCGAAGCAACTCAATGAGAAGTACCTCGGGGAACCATTTGTCATACAGATTGGCCAGCGGGACATCATTTACATTTTCGGGTTGCGCCTCGCGATAGATTTCAGCAACAACATCCTCGCAAGCAGCATATCGTCCCTTTTTAGGGAACATTATATACTCGGCATTGACGGCAAAAGCACCGCGGAAACGCCCCATATACAAATCCTTTTTCAGATCATCGCCGTTTACATTATATATATCTACATCGTTATCTACCAACCACAAAGAAGGGGTGTAATTCTCTACATAGTAATCGTCATAAGGATAATGATGAAGAGCCGAAGCATAGCCTATAAGCGTGTAGGAACGGTCACGATAAAGGTTGCTCGTACATGATGCAGACGTAGGTGCAACACCCCATTTATTGCGTAAACGTTCTACATCCTCGGTGCGCACATACACAGCGGTGGTATGCTTCTTAATAACCGCATCGGTGGGGCATTCGGGTGTGATTTTTATATTAAGATTATCGAAAATCTGCTCGTCGGTAACCGATATTTCAAGTTCGTAGAATGGTACACCGTACTCATTCTCTCCTTCCCGAGGAGAAGGATGCATGACAAACCCGTCTACAGGCGCAGACGAACGTACGGTTACCAATGCAGTAAAGGATAGATGCTCCACATCATCGGCCTGCATCAGTTTTTCTTTAAAATCACGAACCCGGGAAACCATCCCGCCTGCATCAACAATAATAGCACGGCGATATGGTGAAAAGTCCTTTGGCAGCGATGTAAATCTACGCTCAAGATTTTCATTTGTCATATAAAACACACCCAGCAATGCCAATACAATAAACATAGAGGTTACGAACTGTACACACAATATAATGCTTCTGCCGGCTGTACGAGGATGTCCGCTGCGCCCCACACGCATCCCAACCGGCACCCGTAACTGCCTGTCCGTAACCAAAAAGGCGACAAACAAGGTAAGAAACAAAGTTCCGAGTATAACCCACATTTCAATGTTATATACAGCATCTACATCGAAACTCAAATTATTATGTATGCCATGCATAATAGGTAGAGCATAGCCTGCCGACAGAACAGATATTACAGCCGACAGAGATGCGGCAAAAAAGAAAATTACCAGCACCTCGATAGACAGAAGCATAAGCAGATGGCGTTTGCGGGCACCCATAGTGCGACGCAATGCGAGTTCGCGCGAGCGCAACGAAAACAGTTGCAACTGCATTTTCAAATACCCTATCACAGCAATAAGAAGCACGCTTCCACCCAACAGCAACAACACCAACACAATCGTTATTATGACAGCCCCTTCACTGAACCAATCAAAGTCGTTAACCCGATACGTGAAGAAGTACTCGGGAAAGGCGGCAGAGATTTCTTTATGCAATTGCTGCGCTGTTGCCCCTTCGGACAGTTCAACAGGCAATTCATAAAATCTATGATATTTATCCTGCGGAATACGGCTGACGTATATTATGCTGTTATTCATCAGTTCCGTTGTACGTTCCGAGATATTCACAACATCACGAATCGTATGCACCTTTCCGTTTATCGCTGTTAAAATTTTCAAGCCGCGAGGGTCGGTATTCTTGCCATAGACCTTATCGCGCACAACATCCGAGATTATCACATCCCCCTCGCGCAATTCGGGTATACGTTCGCCTGTAATATCTGAGCGATACCAATTATAATGCAAATAACGCGGCGAGCAGGATGTAAAACGTGTTTGATAAATCTTCCGACCTTTGTCCTCGGTCTCATATTCGAAATCCGTTAACATCGAAGTGGAGAAATATTGAACCTCACGCATTGCCGGAATCTCCTTGGAATAAAGACGCTCGACAAAATCCCGATTCTGGGGCTTCGAATTCCGGACATCGGCACAAGTTTCGTCAAGTGTCTTTCTGTTCATGAACTCCTCCTCGGTCATCTCATAAACACTAAGTTGCACTATCCCGGCATCTATCTCTTGGAAATAAATATCGGTAACCATGACTTTAAGCGCCTGCAGCGTAACAGCAAAGCAGACAAAGCCCACCGCAAGGCTCAAGACGGAAATAATATTCTGCGTCTTGTACTTTTGCAAATTGCGCCAGGCAATTTTCAAACAATGTAATAACATAATAACAGTTTTTATAAATAATTAAACGTAAATTTCAGACAAATTGTATATTCCCTAATTCTCTATCAAAAGTTCTTCGGCGTCACCGATGCGGCCGTATCCACCCACCACAACGCGGTCGCCGGACTTTATTCCTTTTACAACCTCGAACTGTTCGGGATTCTGACGACCCAGCTCGACCTCCACCCTGCGAGCCACGTTAGTACCCTCATCGATACGGAAAATCCACTCTCCGTTTGTTGCTTTATAGAAATCTCCCCGAGGAATCACTACCGCTTGCTCGGGACGGGCAAGCTCGATTCTGACCCTGTAGTTTTTACCCGGACGAATATTCCGCGGCAAGGAATCTTTGAACAACAGCTCAACCTCGAACTGTCGGTCTTTAACCTCGGGCACCACCCTGCTGATGCGTAGCATAAATGTATCCTCCTTTTGCACTATCATGGCAGGCAACCCGGCATATATACGTTCCACATAATACTCGTTTAAATGTGTACACACCTTGTATCTATTCATTATTTTAAGTTCGCCAATTTTGGTACCGGCACCAACCTGCTGCCCTATCGTCAAATTAATATTTCCCATCTGCCCGGCAGATGGAGCACGAAGCACAAGCCCACCGAGACGTTTCTGTACAGAGAACAATTTGCGCTCGGCAGCCCTGCGCTCGGCAGCAATCATCTCTTTTCGCAATTGTGTAGCAGCAGAGTCGTGTTTAAGACTCTGCATCTGAAGCTTGAGCTTATTCCGCAGATGACTATTCTCGGCCTCTACAATATCAAGTTCAGCACGGCTTTTTATACCCATGGAATACTCCTCGTGCGTTTGCATGAGCTTGCGATCCAAAGCCTCTATCTGATACCTCTGTTCGGCTGTCTGCAACTGCAAATCGATACTTTTCTGCATCATCTGAATCTCCTGTTCACGTAAATTACGCATATTCTTCTCCCACAATTCGCGTTCATCATCTATGGTACGCAACAGTTCCGGATTATTCAGTACAAGTATCGTATCACCTTGAGACAACATTGCACCCTCTTCACTAACTATTCGCTCCACAAAGCCACCTTCTGTTGCATTCAGATGTATTGTCATTATAGGGTTGACAACCCCTTCAACATAGACAAACTCGGTAAAAGGCCCCTCTTTTGCCACTGCAATTTTCAGACATTCGCTGTCGATACTTTTCCGTCGCGGCGACAAAGCGACAACAACCGTATAAACAACAATAGCAAGAAGCGTAACCACCGTAATTATCTGCATACGGTATTTCACATACAAAGGACGTGGTACTCTTTTTATATCCATATTATTTTTTCTTATTATTCCAAAGGTAATTGTTCGGTTATCTCTTGACGATTCTGGAAGTCGTATCCCGTTATGCTTCTTATTGTGTAGAGAAGGCTCCAATAGGTACTCATCTGGTTAAGATAGGAACGGCGTGCTGTATTCCTTTCGGCAATAGCGTCGTTGAGGTCGAGCAACGTATTCTGCCCCATTATATAGAGCCTCATCGCAACCAAATGACGATGATTGGCACGTTCACCGGTAAGACGTGCTATATGCACCTTGCGTGACTGCATATTGAATTGAGATACGAGCTTATACACATTTTGCCTGAAATCCTCCATACCCTGCTCGGCCCGAATATCGGTAAGTTCCTTATTAGAGCGTGCCACCTGCACCCGCCCACGTCCTCGCCCCCAATCAAATATAGGCAAGGTGAGCGAAAGACTCGCATATTCTTGTGTCATCGGACGGTCATAAACACCGCTTAAAGTGTTCCCCGTCTGCGAAAGACCAAACTGCAGATAAATATCGGCCTTAAGCCCGGCATCGGCTCGCGCGGCAGCAAGATTACTATCGGCCTCGCGACGCAAACGTTTATAATAGAGAGGGTCCGGACTGTTTTCCATAGCAAAGGCAAGTGCTTCGTGCAAAGAAATATTGAATCGCGGAACGCTGTCGGGTAAAACAAGAAATATCTCGGTATCACGGCCAAGCCCAAGAAACGAACGGAAGCTATACAACTGCTCTTCATAGGCTATCTCGGCATTCATTACATTAGTCTCCTCGCTGAGGCGACGTATTTCCAGCTGCAACATCTCGTTCTCGGTTATCGTTCCTATCTTGTACCGCCCCTGTGCCATGCGATAAAGAGTATCGGCATTGGCATAGTTGTTGCAGGCCATCTCCACCTCGTTTTGCGCAGCGGCAAGATTAAAGAAACTGTTGCATGCACTTGCCGAAACCAACTCGACAGCCTCTGCATAGCTTTTTTTGGCCTCGGCAAAGCGCAACGGCTCTATACGCCTGCTCCACTTAAGCGAATTATACCCGAACAAATTTTGAGAATATCCTATGCTTACCGGGATAGAGCTGAACATATCCGTACCGCTCTCCATCTCTCGTAAAAAGTTTAAACGGCTTTTAAGGAAAAGTGCGCCACCGGTAAGAGATATATTCTGGTTGATACTTAAAACAACATCGCCCCCGAATTGACTCTGACCAAGGAAACGCGATGTTCCATCACTTTGAGTAATCTTATTTATCTCGTTGTTTATATAAGGCGACGATGTTAATGTAACCGACGGCAAATAGTTTGCACGATAATAGCGGTAATTCCAATATTGCGCAAGAAACGTATGACGTGCGCTGCGTGTCGTGGGAGATTGCAACAAAGCCAAATCTATGGCCTGCTGCAGAGTCAACGTGAGCGTATCGCCTGCCCAAGCGTAAGCACACGAGAAGATAAAACAGAGCAAAAAGAAGGTAAGACCTCTTGCATGCCCCGACGTTCCACTAATAAACATACCACTCGACAACATATTATTTATTATTAATTTTCGACATAAGTTGAGCCAACTGCGGGTATATGGCTACATTTATCCATTCACAAAAAACGTGCCAAAAAGATAAACCATTAATTATCTGCTATTTACAGAACAAGAAGAGATTCCTTGAAAGTGCGTTTCCGCACACCCGACGTGCGGAAACGCACACAGCCGTAAACAGCAGGATACCAAACTTAAAACTTGATGAAACATTTGTATTTTTTAATTTGTACACTTATTTATTTCGCATTATTTTAGAAGCAGTTTTAAAGTTGTACCACACCACTTATGGAATGTAAAGGAAAAATATTGATAGTAGACGACAACGAAGATGTTCTGCTGTCGTTAAACATGCTTCTGCGTCCTTGGACCGACGCCATTCGTGCAATAAGCAACCCCGAACGCATAATAGAATTCATGGACTATTTTCGCCCCGATGTAATTCTGCTCGATATGAATTTCGGGCGTAACCTTATCAGCGGCGAGGAAGGTTACGAATGGCTCGCACGTATATTGGAGCACGACCCCACAAGTGTGGTTATATTTATGACCGCATACGTAAACACCGAAAAGGCTGTACGTGCAATAAAAGCCGGTGCTGTGGATTTCATCCCCAAGCCATGGGAGAACAAGAAAATACTCGAAACCATTCATTCGGCTGTGGATCTGAAACGCAGCCGCATGGCAATGCTCAACATAAAAAAAGAAGAGAAAGAAACGATAAGCGACAATACAGAAAGTTGCGGCTGCTTCATTGGAGAATCGCCGATGATAGTCGAGTTGAAAAACCGTATTGCCCGAGTTGCCTCCACCGATGCAAATATCCTTATAACAGGAGAAAACGGAACCGGGAAAGATGTTGTTGCACATGAAATTCACCGTCTATCGCACAGGAGTAAAAAGCCTTTCATATCGATAGACCTTGGTTGCATACCCGAGAATCTGTTCGAAAGCGAGCTGTTCGGATACGAGAAAGGAGCCTTTACCGGGGCATCCGCCCCAAAAGCCGGCAGAATAGAGCTTGCCAACGGCGGTACATTGTTTTTAGACGAAATAGGCAACCTGTCGCCTGCAATGCAACAGAAATTACTTACCGTAATAGAGAAACGCGAGGTTTCGCGAATCGGTTCCACAAAAACGCAAAAGACAGATATACGCATAGTGGCAGCAACCAACGCCAACCTGCAGGCACGTGTGGCCGAGGGAAGTTTCCGCGAAGATTTGCTCTACCGCCTGAATACCATAGAATTTCACCTTCCGCCTCTGCGCGAACGCGGAAACGACATAATGCTGTTGGCTCGCCACTTCCTTGATATGTATTCAAAAACATACAAGACAACGCCTGCCGGCTTCACGCCCGAAGAAGAAAAACGACTTCTCAACTATTCTTTTCCGGGCAACGTCCGCGAATTACAGCACTGCATAGAGAGAAGAGTTATCGACCCTGATACCCCGTTCCTTCCCGAAGGCGACACCTGCGAGCAAGAAAAAACAGAACGCGAATCGCTGAATCTGGAAGAGTTGGAACGTACCGCAATACGCCGCGCATTGGAACAGAGCAACGGCAACATGTCGATGGCAGCCGAACTTCTGGGAATTACACGTTACTCACTGTACAGAAAAATTGATAAACACGGTATCTGATGGGATTTTGGCAAAACATATTCTACAACAAAAGCATTCACCGCTTAAGGCAAATGCTTGAAGCGGTGCGAATGCGCGACTTCAGCCTGCAATACAAATTGGACAACCTTACCGGCGAAGAGCGTCTTATGGCCGCAGAGATAAACTCGGTAATTCGGGAGTTTCGAGAGACAGAACACCGTCACGAGGGCGAATTACACCTGTACGAAGCTTTGATGTCGAAGGTCGACGCCATTTTAATTGCCACCGACAATAACGGCCATGTTAAGTGGATGAACAGCGCCGCAATAGAGCGACTATGCGGTTTCAGATTCGAAACGATAGAACACCTTGCAGCACTGCACAGTTCACTGCCTGAACAACTGAAACAGCTGAACAAAAAGGACAGTCGCCTGATATCATTCACCATGCCAAATGGCGAGGAACGACAATATGCAGCATCGCTGACCAATATATTCATAAGCGGAATCCCCTACAGGCTCTATAACCTGCAAAGTGTTGCTGCAATTCTAATACAAAGTGAAATAACGGCACAACAACGACTTTTAAGGGTTCTTACCCACGAAATAATGAATTCACTCGCACCCATTGCGTCATTATCCGATACACTTATAGAAAACATCGGGCACAAGGAAAAGAGTGGAGTAACCGACGAAGAGATGCATACAGCCCTCTCTACAATAAACCGACGGGCAAACGGACTTATGCAGTTTGTACAAAGGTACCGCCGAATTTCGGGGATAGCCACACCTGTGTTACAAACAATAAACTTAAGCAGTTTCATTCAAGGAATAAAGGAACTGTTTCCCTTAACGGGCAATGAGCCGTACAGAATGATTTTCGATATAAAATGTAGCGACAGACTGCTGAACATCGACCGTTCGCAGATGGAGCAGGTTTTTATCAACCTGATTAAGAATGCCACCGAGACAAAGGCTGCCGTAATAAAAGTAACAGCAACGGTCTCGGATGATAAACGATGGTTTATAATAGCAGTGGAAGATGATGGCGGCGGACTATCGGACGAAGTTTATGAAAATCTTTTTACTCCCTTCTTCTCGACCAAACAGAATGGCGAAGGGATAGGCCTTGCAGTGTGCCGACATATAGTTGCCAATCATGGCGGTTTAATTGCGGCTGAATGTGTGAACGATGGTAAAGGAGCACGCTTCACAGTGCGATTACCACAAAAATAGGACAGGAAACAGCAAGTATAAGTTAATGCAAACCAATACAAAAAGAGATTCAAACAACCTCTTACTCGCTTTGCAGAACAATCTGTTGACTGTCACCCTCGACGTAACGCTCGTGCGAGATTATTTTTCCATCATACACAACATAGGCGAACGTAGATATCCAATCACCAAGAAATATACAACGAGCCTTATCGTCAAGCATAAGATCCTCGTCGCAATGACGATGACCGAAAATAAAGCAATCGACGGTATCGTGTTTTTTAAGGTAGCTTCTTGCAAATAAAGCACACGCCTCCTTCTCTGCACCCATAAAAGGTGTGTCACCCTTAACCTTATGCTGCATCATGCTGTGTTTTGCCCATCCGTTGCCCATCGCTATGCTCCAACGCGGATGAACAGCAGCAAACAGGCGGCGCAGCAGAGAACTACGGAACATTGCACGCAGCACCTTGTACTTATTGTCATCGGAGAACTCGTCGCCATGTGCAAGAAAAAACTCTTTGCCCATAATCTCGGTAAGAAACGGTTCGCTGTGCATAATCATACCGCACTCCTTCTCGAAATAATCGTGGCACCACTGATCGTGATTACCGGTAAAAAAGTGCACCTCAATACCACTGTCGGTCAGTTCCGATATTTTTCCAAGAAAACGTGTATATCCCTTTGGCACAACATATTTATATTCGTACCAGAAATCGAACATATCGCCCAGCATATATATGGCCGAAGCATCATTCTTTATCTTGTCGAGAAACGACACCAAACGACGTTCCTGCGTACGGCGGTGCTCCAATGCCCACGAGCCTAAATGTGCATCCGAAAGGAAATATACCTTTTTCATATAACAACCATTAAGATTTACAGCAGGCCAAGCTCCAGCTTCGCCTCTTCGGTCATAAGTTCCTGACTCCACTCCGGTTCAAATACAAGCTGAAGTTTCAACTCGTTTACCCCCTCTATCGACTCCACCTTCTGACGAACATCCTCCATCATGAAATCGGCAGCCGGACAGTTGGGGGCCGTAAGTGTCATATCTATCTCCACAACACCTGCATCGAGCACGTCGATACGGTATATAAGCCCCAAATCATATAGATTTACCGGAATCTCGGGATCGTACACCGTTTTCAACATCTCAACAATTTTCTCCTCTATCTGATATTTTTCCATAACAAATTCAAAATAGCTTCTTATATACGAGCTTCATCCAAATAACTGTAATAATTGTCACCTGCTACTACTATGTGGTCAAGGAAGCGGATATTCATAACCTTGCACGCCGAGAGCAAACTGTGGGTAATTCTGTCGTCCTCGCTGCTTGGCCTTGTATTGCCCGACGGATGATTGTGACACAATGCTATTGCTGTGGCACGTTTCATTAGAGCCTCACGCATAACAACACGTATATCCACCGTTGTGGATGTGAAGCCTCCACTGCCGATTCTCACATGATCTATTACTCGATTCATATTATTGAGCAACAGAACATAGCACTCTTCTATGGTGAGGTTGCACATTAGCGGATAGAAGTAACGAAAGAGATCGGACGAAGAGAGAATGCGTTCCAAAGGATTCCGTTCATCATCCTGTCTGCGCTTCCACAACTCGCACACAGCAACTATTGTTATAGCCTTTGCGGGGCCGATACCTTTAAAACTGCAAAGGTCCTCAACCGACAGTTTGGCAAGTTCGGCAATGCTGTCGCCACACGAAGCAAGAACCTTCTTCATAAGACTCACTGCCGAGTCCTCAACCGTTCCCGAGCCTATCAATATGGCAAGCAGTTCGGCCTTATTGAGCGAGGAGACACCATGCTTGAATGCCTTCTCACGCGGCCGCTCGTCCTCGGGCCACTCTTTTATGCTCGGTTTGGTCTTTATTGCAACCATCAGCCTCTGTTATACAGTTTCGTAAGTTTCTTTTTTGTCTCCAAGGGCTGTTTCAGCACCATCTTGAACCAGAAAGCCTTCAGAAAACCCGTTCCATAGCCGACAATCTGTACCACAGCTGTCATCACAGAGAAGAACGCCACCTTAAGGCTTTTGTTCTTCAATAGCGAATCGAAGAATATCAACAGCAAATAGGAGAGAGGCAACAACAACAGCCAAGGGAACATGATGGAAACAAGCAATAACAGTACACCGAATATAAGCATCATTGCCGGCAACATGTGTACAATACGAAGCGAGCCGGGATGCTTTATCTGCAACCATATACGTGCCTGCCCGAAGTTGTTCACCTGCTTGAAGAAACGCACAAGATTCACACGACGTTTATGATATACAAAAGCCTCGCGTATAAGGCGTATGCGGAAACCGGCTTTGCGTATACGCAGACTTAAATCTATATCCTCACCCATCATATCCTCGAAGCCGCCGACAGTGTCGTATACCTTCTTCGACAGCCCCATATTGAATGTGCGGGGGCAGAATTTTTCCATCACAGCCTTACCGCCGCGAATGCCACCTGTTGTCCAAAAACATGTCATCGAGTGATTCACAGCCTTCTGCATATCCGAGAATGACGCATCGGCTGCATCGGGACCACCAAAGCAATCGCAATAATCGTCGTTCATAGCAGCCTGCAGACGTTCGAAGTAGAACGGCGGCAGAATAACATCGGAGTCGAAGAAGAGCTGATAATCGCCTGTAGCACGTTCCATACCATAGTTGCGAGTATCGCTTCGGCCCGTATTTGGCTTATAATAATAGTGAATGGTAAAAAAAGAACGATAGTGATCAAGCAAATGATCACATCGTTCTTTTGAGCCATCCTCTATAATCAGTAACTCAAAGGGCTTTACCGTTTGAGCCAACAAGCTGTCGAGCAACTCTTTTATCTCGTCGGGCCTGTTGTAAACCGGAACAATTATAGAGTATAACAAATCGGTACTATTTATGCTTTTACACGACCTACGTACGAACCGTCACGAGTATCAATCTCCACAAGCTCGCCTTCGTTGATAAAGAGAGGAACACGCACCTCGGCACCGGTCTCCAATGTTGCCGGTTTTGTTGCGTTAGTTGCTGTATCGCCCTTCAGACCCGGCTCGGTATATGTAATGGCAAGTACAACCTTCACAGGCATCTCGGCAAAAAGCACAGTCTCGGTAGAAGCATCAGACACAACCTCGAGGATTGCACCCTCTTTCATGTAATCAACTCCTGTAATTTGATGTGCAGGGATAGGAACCTGCTCAAAAGTCTCCTGATTCATAAAGATGTAATCGGTACCCTCTTGATAGAGATACTGATAGGGGCGACGCTCTACACGAACATCCTCCAACTTCTCACCGATATTGAAACGACGCTCCAACACGTATCCGTTCACAACATCTTTCAACTTTGTACGCATAAAAGTGTTGCCTTTACCGGGCTTTACATGCAAGAAATCGATGCAGAAATACAACTTGCCATCCATACGGATTGCTGTTCCAATTTTAATGTCTTGAGCATTAATCATAATATATCTTTTTAAAAATTATTATCTTACTCCATATTTTGGCGCGAAGATAGTAAAAAATAAAAAATCATGCAATTATATAGCAAGATAATTGCCGATAGAACTCTTGGGCAAGCAATAAAAATTTATGAACAGAATAATGTTTCTTCATAGTAATAAATTTATCTGCTCGCAGCCCCCAAGCATTAATAAACAAAAAAAGCGTAGGCTGTATGCCACGCTCCCAACTTGAAGGTCCTAGGAAAACCCTGAATACAGATACGGATATAGCAGCCCACGCATAAACGTGAGAACCACTATGCGAACCTTTGTATTCATTTTGAAAATTTCCTAGGTTTTCAAGTTACAAGATTAGCATAACGCTTCTTTAACAAAAAAATGCGACTCTGTCGAGAGTACGTTGCAAAATTAATATTTTTTTTATCATAAAGACCTTCCATATAAATAAAATTATAACTTTGCAAAATACTTCACCGAAAAGATTTAACACAAGAATTTTTAAAGACACACTATTTACTTGCAAATTACCCGAATAACAAATACCGGCAACCATGAAAAAACTTATACATTTTCTTTTTACATTGGTAATTCCTGTAACAATATTCGCACAAGCCAACAGCGGTGTGATAAGAGGAAAAATAATCGACGCAAAGACAACGGAACCTATAGGATTTGTAGTTGTTACACTAAAGCAAAAAGGGAGCAGCACCCCCATTAAAGGTTGCATAAGCGAAGATGACGGAACATTCGTCTTAAACGAAGTGCACATCGGCAGCTACACGTTGGAATTCAGCCAGATGGGATATTCAGACGAAACACGCAACATTACAATCACAACAGACAACAGAAAGGCAAGCGTTGGCACCATACGTTTAAAACCGGATAAGCATCTGCTTAAAGAAGTTGTAGTTACCGAGCAACGTGCACAAATGAGTTTTGAAATAGACAAGCGCGTATTTACAATCGACCAGAATATTGCGGCCACAGGCGGCAGTGCAACAGATGTGCTGACAGACATCCCTTCGGTAGAAGTTGACAATGAAGGAACTGTTTCGTTACGCGGAAGTGAAAGTGTAACTGTGTGGATAAACGGTAAATCCACCGGATTGACAGCCGACAACCAAGGCGATATTCTGCAACAGATGCCGGCCGGCAGCATCGAGAAAGTGGAAGTAATAACCAATCCTTCGGCAAAACACTCACCCGAGGGAACAGCAGGAATCATAAACATCATACTTAAACGCGACCGCAAAGCAGGTTACTATGGCAGCGTTCAGGCAGGATGTAACAGCGATGGCGGATATAACGCCTCGGGTAATATCAATTACAGCAGCGGAGCTGTCGATGCATACGCAAGCCTCAACTACCGCGACAACCACAACGAAGGCGATGGAAGCAGCTATACAGAATATTTTGAGCGAGACAGATTCCAGCAACAGCACAGCACAAACGAGCGCAACCGCAGCAATCTTTTCGCACGAGCAGGATTAACGTGGCGACTCACCGAAAATGATGAATTTTACACAAACTTAATGGCAATGAAAGGCGACGGCGACTCAAAAAGCGACATATTCACATACAGCGGCATCACATCTGCCGGCACACACAACGAAAAACGCCTTCGCACCACACTGCAAAACAACACATCCGAAATGTTTAATATCGACGGCGGATATATACACCGTTTCGGTGAAGGACATCTGCTCGACCTCTCTGTCAGCCACCACATTTGGAAGTCAGACCGCGAATCGGAGTATATGCAAAGCAACGAAAATCTCATCGACAACACCACCGTTGGAAGCTATCAGTGCCAACAAAACGACGGAAAGAATAAAAGCACCGAAATAAAATTAGATTACGAAAACAAATTAAGCGAAAACACACGAATTGAGGCCGGATACAACGGAATATTCTCACGCGAGGATAACCCTACCATAACATACACCGACCCCGAAAAGTCAACAGTTGAATCAGCCCTATATAACCGTTTCATATACAACCAAGACACACATGCCCTGTATGGCAGTTATTCGGGCCGCATAGGGAAATTCGGCTACCAATTAGGAATACGAGGAGAATATTGGCGTGTAAAGACACGTTCGATAAATTGGGAGCAGAAACAGAGTGGCAACCTGCCCGCATACACCGACAAGGATTTCTTCAAACTCTTCCCCAGCCTATTCTTGAGCTACTCACTACCACACGACCACGAAATACAGATAAACTACACACGTCGTCTACGCCGTCCACGCGGACACCAGCTAAACAATTTCAGCAACATAAGCGACAGCACAAACATCTCGTTTGGCAACCCCGACCTCTCCCCCGAGTATTCCAACGCTTACGAGCTCAATTATATCAAGAATTGGGAGAACCACACACTATCCGTATCGGGATACTACCGCACCACCGACGATGTTATTGAACGCATAAGCTACAACAACGACCGCATAATCTACAGCACATTCGAGAATGTGGCAAGCGAACAATCGGCAGGCCTGGAGATAATAGGCAAGAATAAACTGTTCCGTCGCATCGACCTTACCACCACCGTCAACCTGTTCTATTACAAGCTCGATGGTTTCAACTATATGATAGCCGGACAACAAATAAGCGGAAAAGCCGACGAACACTTCTCTTGGAACGCACGTACAACCGCAAGCATCATACTGCCATGGGATATAACCATGCAGGCAACAGGACGCTATAATGCCAAAAGAATTGTGGCACAAGGCTACCATAAACCAAGCTACTCGATAGATTTAGGATTCAGGAAAAGTTTCAACAACTCCTGGAGCATAAGTATGAATGTACGCGACCTGCTCGATTCGCGTAAATGGAAAACCGTAACAGAGAGCGACTCGTTCCGCAAATACTCTGAAAATCGCCATAGCGGCCGACGATTCAACGTTACAATCACCTACAGTTTCGGCAATATGAAGGCAAAAAAATCGAGTAAAAAGAATAACGAGATAAACGAGTACGACGATTACGAAGAAGGCGACATTTAGAAACAGTTTCAGGCCATAAAAGACAAAAAATCACCTTATCGGCCGGCCTCCTTTGCATAAAAAACGTATATATACAGAACAATCGCGATTATACAATTTTATTTAATATTTATACAATATTCAACAGAGACAAGCAGAAAAAGCTGCTTATTACGAAAAAAAATACACAATCGTCCGAAAGTAATAGTTAAAATATTTTTCTGTTTAATAAATGTTTGCGAAATTTGCGCCACACCCGACGATACGGGTAAAACAATAAAAACAAACGACATGACAGAACCGAATAACAAAAAGGAACTCGAGCAGGTAATAGTACGCTTCTCGGGTGACTCGGGCGACGGTATGCAGTTGGCAGGAAATATATTTTCTACCATATCGGCAACGGTGGGAAACGACATCTGTACATTCCCCGATTATCCTGCCGATATTCGTGCTCCGCAAGGAGTGCTCACCGGCGTTTCGGGATTTCAAGTACACATAGGTGCCGAAAAGGTGCTTACCCCGGGCGATAAATGCGATGTACTTATTGCAATGAACCCGGCCGCCTTAAAAACACAGTATAAATATTGCAAGCCCAATGCCGCTATAATTATAGACAGCGACTCATTCGGGGCAAAAGATTTAGAGAAAGCCGAATTCAAGACCGACAACCCTATAGAGGAACTTGGAATAACATGCGAAGTTATTCCCTGTCCCATAACATCGATGTGCCAGGAGACATTGAAAGAGAGCGGACTCGACAACAAAAGCATTGTTCGTTGCAAGAACATGCTTGCATTGGGCCTTGTATGTTGGCTGTTCGACCGCGACCTTTCCATTGCCGAAGGTATGTTGAAAGCAAAATTCGCAAAGAAACCCGAGATTGCCGAGGCAAACATAAAAGTGCTACGTGCCGGATACGACATGGGACACAACACACATGCATCAATCTCGCACACATACAGCATCGAGAGCAAACACAAGGCCAAAGGCCGCTATATGGATATAAACGGTAACAAAGCAACGGCATACGGACTTATGGCCGCTGCCGAAAAAGCCGGTATGCGCCTGTTCCTTGGTTCCTACCCCATTACACCCGCAACAGACATACTTCACGAACTCGCAAAGCACAAATCCTTGGGAGTTGTAACAATGCAGGCCGAGGACGAAATTGCAGGCTGTGCTTCGGCTGTGGGTGCCGCATACGCAGGTGCGCTTGCATGTACATCCACTTCCGGCCCCGGTATATGCCTTAAAAGCGAAGCCATAAACCTTGCGGTGATAACCGAGTTGCCACTTGTAATAATAGATGTACAACGTGGAGGCCCCTCAACCGGACTACCCACAAAATCGGAACAGACCGACTTGTTGCAGGTTCTCTACGGAAGAAACGGCGAGAGCCCTATTCCTGTGATAGCAGCAACATCGCCAACCGACTGCTTCGAATCGGCCTATATGGCATGTAAGATAGCAGTGGAGCACATGACACCCGTGGTATTGCTAACCGACGCATTCATTGCGAACGGTTCGGCAGCATGGAAGTTGCCCGACCTTAACGGTTACCCCGCCATAGCACCATCGTACGTCACACCCGAGATGGCCGGCGAATGGACACCCTATAAGCGTAACCCCGAAACATTGGTACGCTATTGGGCAGTACCCGGAACACCGGGCTTTATGCACCGAATAGGCGGATTGGAGAAGAGCAACGTAAACGGTGCAATAAGCAACGACCCCGACAACCACCATCTTATGGTGACACAACGCGCCGAAAAGATTGCACGTATTGCAAACCACATACCGGAACTGAAGGTTGAGGGAGCAGAAGATGCCGACCTGCTTATCGTTGGCTTCGGAGGAACATACGGACACCTGTGCGAAGCTATGCTGCAGATGAACAAGGAGGGCAAGAAGGTGGCTTTGGCACACTTTAACTTCATCAATCCGCTGCCACGAAACACCCAAGAGGTTCTTAAGCGATACAAGAAAATTGTTGTTGCCGAACAGAACATGGGACAGTTTGCAGCATTCCTGCGTGCAAAGATAGATGGAATAAAACTCTACCAATTCAACGAAGTGAAAGGACAGCCTTTCAATGTAGCAACATTGACCGACGCATTCACTAAAATTATGGAGGACTGATTATGAGCGAATATAAAGCACAAGATTATAAGTTCGGACAACCTCGTTGGTGCCCCGGTTGCGGCGACCACGCTTTCCTTGGTGCACTGCACAAAGCCATGAGCGAGATTGGTGTTGCTCCACACGAAACAGCGGTTATTTCCGGAATAGGCTGCTCCTCGCGCCTTCCCTATTATATGAACACATACGGTTTTCATACCATACACGGACGCGCGGCAGCCATTGCCACCGGAGCGAAAATAGCCAACCCCAACCTTACAATATGGCAGGTTTCGGGCGATGGCGACGGGTTAGCCATTGGTGGAAACCATTTTATACACGCCATACGTCGAAACATCGACCTCAATATGATATTGCTGAACAATCGCATATACGGACTTACAAAAGGACAGTACTCGCCCACCTCGGTTCGTGGTTTCGTAAGCAAATCATCGCCCTACGGAACCGTTGAAGACCCGTTCCGCCCTGCCGAGTTATGCTTCGGCGCACGTGGCAAATTCTTTGCACGATGCGTTGCCACCGACATGAGTGCAGCTGTTGAGTGCCTGAAAGCAGCAGCAAAGCACAAAGGAGCCTCGGTAACCGAAGTATTGCAGAACTGTGTAATTTTTAACAACGGCACACACGACAGCATCTACACAAAAGAGGGACGTGCAAAAAATGCAATATATCTGGAGCATGGCAAACCCATGCTGTTTGGAGAGAACCGGGAATACGGCCTTGCACAAGAAGGCTTCGGCCTTAAAGTTGTAAAATTGGGAGAGAACGGTGTAACAGAGAACGATATACTTGTACACGATGCACACTGTGCCGACCCTACACTGCATCTTAAGCTTGCACTTATGGAAGGCCCCGATTTCCCCATAGCATTGGGAGTAATACGCGATGTAGAGGCTCCCACCTACAACGACAGTGTTCACATGCAGGTAGAGGAAGTTAAAGCTAAAAAGCCATACCACACTTTCGCCGAACTGCTCGAAACAAACGAGATTTGGGAGATTAAATAAGAAACCATCCTTTTATATAGTAAAGAAACCGGCCGATTGGCCGGTTTCTTTACTATATTATTTACCTTGTTTCCGCTTCTTTAGCAACACTGCATCCATATTACGTTCTCCAACAAGTTCAAGTGCCTTTATAAACACCTCCTCTTCCCTGTTGAAAATCTCGAGGTACTCCGAAATATTCCACAAGTCGCGTGCTATAAGAGCCTTCAACTGCCTGCCTATTTGAGGTAACGAACGTTGGTATTCATCCTCGCCGCCTGCAATCTTCACACTGTCACGTTCGCCCTGCTCGCGCACACGCGACAACAGTTCTTCATCCACAATAAAATTCTTGCTGAAACTTTCTATGGTAGGATAAAGGCTTTGCAACGTCTTACGATTCTCGTCGACATAACGCAACGACGCCTGAAGAATGGAACCGCTGCGAACGAGGTCACGATGATATTTTGTATATCTGTTGGTATCGAGCGGAATAAAGTAGTCGGGCATTATACCGCCACCGCCGTACACTGTACGGCCCAAACGCTTCGTGAAAGTCTTAAGCGAATCGGGAAAGTGTATGCTGTCGGCACTCATAAGTTCACCGCTGCTGTACCTGTGCATAAGGTCATCGGCATAAGGGATCGAGTCGTTATAAGGTTTCTGTATATTGCGACCCGATGGGGTATAGTATCGTGCAATGGTCAACCGTATCATAGAACCATCGGGGATAGGGAAAGAGCGCTGTACCAACCCCTTGCCGAAAGAGCGTCGACCAACCACAACACCTCGGTCCCAATCCTGTATGGCCCCGGCAAGAATCTCGGCTGCCGAAGCCGATGTCTCGTCTATGAGCACCGCCACATTACCTTTTGTAAAACGGCCGCCACCCTTGGCAAGATAATCGTACCGGGGGGACACTCTACCTTCGGTATATACAACGAGCTGTGCTCTGTCGAGAAATTCATTTGCAATATCCACCGCTGCATTAAGATAGCCGCCACCGTTTCCCTGTAAATCGAGGATGAGATTTTTCATACCTCGTTCCTTCAACGAATCGAGTTTGGCAACAAACTCGGCATGAGTATTGGCTCCGAACTGTGATATACGTATATAACCATTCTTTTTATCTATCATATACGCAGCATCAACCGTATAGGTATCAATCTTGTCGCGTGTAAGGTTGAATACAAGCGGGACAGCCACTCCGCGACGCACCACATCGACCTTAACCTGTGAGCCTTTCGGGCCACGCAATCGCATCATAATATCGCCACGATCCATCTTTACTCCTGCAATAGCCGTATCGTTAACAGCCACAATGCGGTCGCCTGCTAAAATTCCTGCTCGCTCCGATGGCCCGTTGGGAGTTGTCTGGATGACAAACAGCGTATCCTCCACTATGTTGAATTGTACACCTATACCCTCGAAGTTCCCTTGCATCGACTCCATAAAACTCTTCACCTCCTTCGGGTCGGAGTAGGTCGAGTGCGGGTCGAGTTGTTTCAGCATCGCCTTTATAGCGGCTTCAACAACCTTCACCTCGTTGACCGAATCGACGTAGCAATGGTTTATAAGATTATTAGAGAACATCAGTTTGGTAAGCTGCTCGGACATACCACCCTGCCCATGCTGCTGCGCACGTATATTTACCCCCAAAAGCAATAAAAGCGAAAAAAATACAGTTATTCTTGTTGTCATTTTTATATTTGTTTTTTTATTTTTTTGGTAAAAATTCTGTAACATCCTTTCCGTACGAGAGCAGCTCACGCACAACACTGCTGCTTACAGCCGAATAGCGTGGCTCGCTGACAAGCAGCACCGTCTCGATACCGGCAATACGAAGGTTTATATCTGCAAGGTCGCGCTCATATTCAAAATCCTTCACACTGCGCACTCCTCGCAGCAGACACGAAGCACCTATTGTGCGGGCAAAATCGGTTGTAAGACCATCGTAAACGGCAACCCGTACACGTTCCTCTTCTGCATAAAGTTGCGTGATAGCCTCCATACGTTCTTCGATGGATAACATTACCTGCTTGCCCATATTACAGCCTATCGCCACCACCACCTCGTCGAACATCGACAAAGCACGTTGTACAATGGCATGATGACCGCATGTATAAGGGTCGAACGTGCCGGCAAACAGAGCTATACGTTTATTATTTTCCATCATTCTCATTAGCCTTATCCTCCTCGACAACCAAATTGTCTATGATAAAGTTCTGACGCTCCATCGTATTCTTGCCCATATAGTAGCTGAGCAGCTCTTCAACCTTGTCGTCCTTATGCATGGTTACACGTTCCAAACGCATATCCTCGCCTATGAAGTTACGGAACTCATCGGGAGAAATCTCTCCAAGACCTTTGAATCGTGTAATTTCGGGGTTGGGTGAAAGTTTCTCGATTGCTGCTACACGTTCCTCTTCGCTATAGCAATAAATGGTTTCAAAGTCGCCCTTTCCTTTGTTCTCTTCGGCAGCCTTCTTACCACGTGGAACCTTACGTTTATTGCGCACGCGGAAAAGCGGTGTCTGCAAGATATATACATGCCCTTTCTTTATCAGTTCGGGGAAGAACTGAAGGAAGAAGGTAATCATAAGAAGGCGTATATGCATACCATCCACATCGGCATCGGTTGCAACTATCACCTTGTTGTATCGCAACCCTTCGAGGCCTTCCTCTATATTCAAAGCAGCCTGCAACAGATTAAACTCCTCATTCTGATATACTACTGCACGGCTTAAACCGAAACAGTTAAGCGGCTTACCTCGCAAACTGAATACAGCCTGTGTATTCGCATCGCGGCTTTTCGTTATTGAACCGCTTGCCGAATCACCCTCTGTTATGAATATGCAGCTCTCGTCCATACGGTCGCCCTTCGTATCATTGAAATGAATACGGCAATCGCGCAACTTACGATTGTGCATATTAACCTTTTTCGCCTTCTCGCGAACCTGTTTTGTGAGACCGGCAAGTTCCTTTCGCTCCTTCTCCGAAGCTGTTATCTTGGCAAGCATCACTTCGCTTGTATCGGGGTTGCGATGCAGATAATTATCGAGTTCTTCTTTTACAAAGTCGCCTATGAATTTCTTTACACTTGTACTGTTCTCATCGGGAGTTATACGCAACGAGCCCAATTTCACTTTTGTCTGACTCTCGAACACCGGTTCTTGAATATTCACAGCGATTGCCGCCACCATACCGTTACGTATATCACTGTACTCAAAATTCTTGGCACTGAAAAAGTCGTGTATGGTAGATGCCACAAGTTCTTTGAAGGCGCTCTGGTGCGTACCACCCTGCGATGTGTGCTGGCCGTTCACAAACGAATAATACTCCTCGCCATATTGCGACGCATGGGTAATTGCTATTTCAATATCCTCACCCTTCAAGTGTATGATGGGATAGAGACAATCGGACGTCATATTATCGGTAAGCAAATCGGCAAGTCCGTTGCGCGACAATATACGTTTACCATTGAAAATTATTGTAAGGCCTGTGTTAAGATAGGTATAGTTACGCAGCATTGTTTCGATGAATGCCGCACGAAATTCGTAGTTGGGAAATAACTTCCTGTCGGGTGTAAAGGCAATGAACGTACCGTTCTCATCGGTGGTTTTCTCTGTTGTATCTGTTGCAAGCACACCCGATTCAAATGTAGCCATGCGCACCTTTCCGTCACGATAGCTGCGAACCTCGAAACGTGTACTCAACGCATTTACGGCCTTAAGGCCCACACCGTTAAGACCCACCGACTTTTTAAATGCCTTACTATCATATTTTCCGCCGGTATTAAGCATGCTTACAGCCTCTATCATCTTTCCTTGGGGAATGCCTCGGCCATAGTCACGCACAGTTACAGAGCGGTTCTCCTCTATATCAATCTCGATACGGCGCCCCGCACTCATCTTGAATTCATCGATACTGTTGTCTATAACCTCCTTAAGCAAAACATATATACCGTCGTCGCTCTGCGAGCCGTCACCCAATTTGCCGATATACATACCGGGACGGGTACGGATATGCTCCATGTCATCAAGGTGCCGTATATTGTCCTCGGTGTATTCAACATGCTCGCGAAGCTCGCTATCATTTATAAGCAATTTATCTTCGTCCATTTCACTATGCTTTTACCTTTAGAAACCATTCAAAATCTTTCTCCAAGAAGCGGTTTCAATTTATTTCACTTTTTATCAGAGAGTTACAACTCCTTTTTATATGCACGACGGCGTTTGTGTTGGTCTTTTTCGAACATTTCCCATTGAGCCTGTATCTTTGTGTTCATCTCAAGCTCGGGGTTACTCTCGATATCGTACACACCCATCTCCAAATAGCGAGGCAACAAATCGTTTATAATCATTGCATTTACACCCTTGCTTTGATATTCGGGCTTTATAGCCATAAGCAGAAAATCGAGACGTTTGGGATTACGCTGCAACAGCGGTTTTATGAAATGTATCCAACCAAACGGGAACAGACGACCTTTTGACCTCTGCAAAGCCTCGGCAAACGAAGTAAGGCTTACACCTATACCCACAAGATTATCTTCTGCATCGGCAACAAGCGATATAAGACGTAAATCTATTAACGGCACATACATCTTTATGAACTGTGCTATCTGCCCCTCGCTCAAAGGCGAATATCCATACAAAGGCGAATAAGCCTCGTTCACCAACTCAAAGAGAGCCTTTCCATATTGTTTGGCAAGATTACTTTTCGATTTACAATGTACCACATGTAAATTATATCTGCGCGCTATAAGAGCCGAAAGGCGCTCGGCCTTCTCCCAATTCTTCTCGGGCACTCTGAATAGATACTCAACCCAATCGACATCCTTGCTGTATCCCAATGCTTCCATGTGCACCGGATAATAGGGATAATTGTATATTGTCGCCATAGTACTTACGCGGTCGAAGCCGTCTATCAACATTCCTTCCGGATCGAAGTCGGTAAACCCCAGCGGACCCTGTATCTCCGTCATACCACGTTCACGCCCCCACTGCTCCACAGTACCGAGCAAAGCCTTTGCAACCTGCAAATCGTCAACAAAATCTATCCATCCGAAACGAACAGCCTTGATATTCCATTTATCGTTGGCCCTACGGTTTATTATAGCCGCCACACGACCCACCAATTCACCGTCACGATAGGCAAGGAAATAATCGGCCTCGCAAAACTCGAAGGCCGCATTGCGATCCTTTCGCAAAGTACTTATCATATCCTCGTAAAGTTCCGGCACAAAGCAGGGATTACCCTTATACAACTCGTAGTTGAAACGGATAAATTTCTTTAACTCCTTTAAGGTGGTTACTTTTACTATTTCAATAGACATCTGTCGTTATTTTTATATTGCAAATTTAGCAAAATTTACAAAAAGAACAAAAGGGCGCCACTCCTTTATATAAACTATCACGAATTCATGATGAGATAGGCAGTGTATGCCACATAACAGAGAAGCAGTAAAACACCTTCGGTTCGTGTTATAACACTCTTGCCACCGAAACGGCCCGTTGCATATATAAGCAACGAAGAGGCTATGAGCACATAATAATCTATACAGCTGAATCCTTCGAGCGAAATAGGGGTTATTGTAGCACTGCAACCAAGAATAAAGAATATATTGAGAATATTACTGCCAAGCACATTACCAAGTGCAATACCCACATTACCCTTGCGAGCCGCATTCACCGAAACAGCAAGCTCGGGCAACGAACTTCCTGCCGACACAACCGTTATACCGATAACCGCCTCGGAGAGCCCTAACCACGATGCTATATCCACTGCACCCTCCACAAAAGTGTTACCACCGAAAATGAGAGCAGCCAAACCTACAACCATAAAGAGAATAATCTTCCACACAGGAGAAGGCTGTTGCACCTCGCCATTGCCGTCACCATCATCCTCTATGGTAAAAGTGTAACGAATGAATACAGCACAAAAACAGAGCAACAGCAAACCGCCGTAACGCGTAACATACTCATCCGGAGCGCCACCAACAAGCATACTGCCCGAGACAAGCAACACAACAACCGAAGCCAACAGATTAAACGGCAACTCACGCGACAACATTTTAGGGCTGAATTTGATAGGAGCAATTATTGCTGCAACACCCAAGATGAACAACCCGTTGAAAATATTACTGCCGATGATATTACCCAACGATATTCCCGAGTTTCCCTTTATTGCCGAACCCACACTTATCACAAGCTCGGGCAACGAAGTTCCTAAAGCCACAATGGTAAGGCCTATAACAAGCTCGCTTATTTTACAACGACGCGCCAACGCAGTGGCACCTTTTGTAAGCCAATCGGCACCCCAAATAACAAGTACTGTTCCTATAACAAAATACAATATAGATAATATCATGACTTTAAATGATTTTAGAAATTCAAACAGACGCTAAACCTTTTCTAACCAAGCGCGAAGATACAAAAAAATATGATAAACCAAAAGCCGCATATATGTGGCTTTTGGTTTATCATATTTCCGGCTTTGTATCTTACTTGCTCCAAAGCCCGTGTCAACGAGTTAAACCAAACTTGTTTGGGTTAACAACGAGTACAACCGGGGTTCGGAACAAATTTATTTACTCCAAAGGTTACCCCATTGACTGCGCCCGATAATCGGGCTTGTCGAAACTGCTTTTGTTCGTTTCGCAATTGCAAACGAGTTTGCATTGCACTCACTTACTCGCATAAGTTTTGACTTTGTCGAAACTGCTTTCGTTCGTTTCGCAATTGCAAACGAGTTTGCATTGCACTCACTTACTCGCAGTTTTCACCACTCGCGGCTCGTGGGGTACGTAAAAGTATCTTACTTGCTCCAGAGGTTACCCCACTCGCCGCGACGGCCACCGTCGAGAGCC
>JAFUKC010000026.1 GCA_017467885.1 Bacteroidaceae bacterium
AAATATGCAGCGGCGTCGCGAGGTTGAGCGCCGATATGCCGAGTGTTGCAATAATGCCTGCGAAGCTTACGAGGAGCTGGATAATCTTATCGACAACAACAGTTTATATTCCCTGCTCGATTATCTGGCACCCGAGGTGGCCGCTCCACTTAAGATGTTTGCCGACGGATATAAATATTGCGAGATTGCCGAGAGGCTTAATCTTCCGCTGTCGATTGTGCGCAACAGGATACATGCGGCCAGAATGAAGTTGAAGGGGTTGATGGACAAGTGAGTGTTTCTGTCACTTGTAATATTCGTATTCTTGCAAATATCAGGCGGGCAAGCCCATGGCCCACCCGCCCGATATAAAAACCAAATACTGCAACAGTTTTGACAATTATTACCTGAAATCGCGTAACAGATTCTGCAAGTGTTGCCGAGTGAAGAATATACGGCTCTTAACCGTTCCCAACGGCAACGACAGTTTCTCAGCAATCTCACGATACTTAAAGCCCGACAGATGCATCATAAACGGCACACGATACTCCTTTGGCAGGTTGTGAACAACACGATAAATCTCTTTGGTATCGTAATTATTCTCGGTCGTATAGTTCTCGAACTCCTGCGACTGGTTCATGTGATAGAGGTTATCGGTTCGGTCGACAAACGTTTGGTCGCGCACAACTTTGCGATAATTATTTATGAATATATTACGCATTATGGTATAAACCCAACCTTTAAAGTTGGTGTCGGGCATATATTTATCCATGTTATCCAACGCCTTTAGCGATGTCTCCTGCAATAAATCGTTCGCCTCGTCCTTGTCCGCCGTCAGTTTGTATGCAAAGCGTTGCAGTTCCGATTGCACCTCGAGCAGCTCCTTCCTAAATTTTGCAGTGTCCAATTTCAGATAGTTTTTTAATTACCCATACTAAAAAAACACTTATCAGGAGCTGTTTGTTTGGTGGAAAAGAACTTTTATTTCTATTTGTCGTTCTCTATCAGTTGCAACAGTCGCTCTATCGCCTCTTCTTCAGGGATATTCTTTTCCACACATTCCTTGCGACGGTAGAGGCTTACCTTGCCACGTGCAGCACCCACATAGCCATAATCGGCATCGGCCATCTCCCCCGGACCGTTTACAATACAGCCCATTACTCCAATCTTAAGCCCTTTAAGATGTGATGTTGCCGATTTTATCTTTGCCAATGTACCTTGCAGGTCGTACATTGTACGGCCACAGCCGGGGCATGCGATATATTCGGTCTTGCTGATTCTGGCACGTGTTGCCTGCAAAATACCAAATGCAATGGAATTCAGTTCCTTTGCAGATATTCCATCATTCTCTATCCACAGGCCATCGGCAAGGCCATCGATGAACAGAACACCAAAATCGGCAGCCGCCTTGATACGCAGGCTGTCGACGTCTGATTCGGAATATCTGTGGCGTACAATCACCGGCGCTTTTATACCGGCCACGGTAAGACGATGAACCAACGCCCTTAACTCGCCCACCGGATTCACATGGTGGCTCGAGGCCACAATAAGCACACCCGACAACGATGCCAACCTTGCCAGATTCTCGCTTGTAAGGTCGCTGTACTGCACTGCAACAAACGAGTCCGATACTGCATTTGAGATATCTTTCACTTCAACCTCGGCAGCTATAAAGTCGGGTGCAATATCAGCTGCATCAACCTTCTCGCCAATAACAACCGGCACATTATCGCCACCTACAGCACCTGTCGCTTCGGTTGTGCGACGCTTTGGTTCCATATAATCGAAATCGCCGGCCACTGCACCGTCGATGTGTGTATGATTGGCACGCAAAGCTATATATTCCACAAGTTGCTTGGCTACAGGTATCTCGTTCTCGGGAGCCTCGGCTAAAGAGACACGTACCGTGTCACCTATTCCATCGGCGAGCAACGCGCCTATTCCCACCGCACTTTTTATGCGGCCATCTTCGGCATCTCCCGCCTCGGTAACACCAAGATGCAGAGGGAAGGATATTCCTTCGTGCGACATCTCTGCAACCAAACGGCGCACCGTCGTAACCATCATTGCCGTATTGCTTGTTTTTATGGACACTACAACATTGTTGAAGTTCTCGTCGCGACATATACGAAGGAACTCCATACAACTCTCCACTACACCTTCGGGAGTGTCGCCATAGCGACTCATTATTCTGTCAGAGAGCGAGCCATGATTCACTCCCACACGCACAGCCTTGCCATGCTCCTTGCACAAATCAAGGAAGGCGGTGAAACGTGTACGCAGACGTAACATCTCGGCAGCATACTCTTCGTCGGTATAATCGATATGTTTGAACGTGCGTGCAGCATCTACATAATTGCCGGGATTAACACGCACCTTGTCGGCATATTGCGCCGCAACATCGGCAACCGAAGCATTGAAATGCACATCGGCAACCAAGGGAACATTGCATCCTTGCTCTTCAAGAGCAGCCTTTATTGCTGCAAGATTCACAGCCTCGCGACTACCCTGTGTTGTGAGACGAACAAGCTCGCCACCGCGCCCCACAATGCGCATAATCTGCTGTACACTGCCATCGGTGTCTGTAGTGGATGTATTTGTCATCGATTGCACCCTCACCGGATTATCGCAACCAATCAGTACTCCACCTACATTTACCTGCACAGTTGGACGACGTTTGTAATTGAACAAATCCGTATCAGTTTGTTTTGTATTCATATTCAAGCCCTTTAAGCTCTTCGTTAGCCTTCTCTATCTTTTTCTTAAGATTCTCTTTGTATGCCGAAAGACGTGCAGCAAGCTCTTCGTCGGCAAGCGACAACATCTCTACCGCAAGAATTGCAGCATTGAGCGAGGCATTCACGCCCACTGTGGCTACCGGTATTCCCGGAGGCATCTGCACAATGGCCAATAATGCATCCATTCCATCGAGAGTGCTGTTGATGGGCACACCAATCACCGGCAAGGTAGTACTTGCAGCAATGACGCCGGGCAAATGTGCAGCCATACCGGCTGCGGCGATTATTACTTTTATACCACGCTCTTTTGCACCTTTTGCAAAGGCCTCCACCGCCTCGGGAGTACGGTGTGCCGACAATGCATTCACCTCGAAAGGAACATGCATCTCGTTGAGGAAATCGGTGGCTTTTTTCATTACGGGAAGATCGGAAGTGCTTCCCATGATAACGCTGACAATTGCTTTCATATATCTATTTGAGACTGTTTTAATTATTAAAATTCTTTATAAGAACAACCGAAATATATAAGGGAAGATATCTTACTATACTATGGACGCTCTTTAATGACACCTTTACGATAGGCATACAGAAGTTTCTCCAAGTCGGTTATTTTCAACGATATACCCCTACCAATATCGGTATCGCTCACACACTCGCGCTGCCCCACCATCTCCACAATCTGTGTGGTGCTCTCGATGTCGGTACCGTTGCGTATGGCCTCTTCGGTGGAGTCGAACGGAGCATGCTGCACAAGCTGGAAACCACGACTGTGATAAACAAGCGTATATCCTGCAATACCGGTGCGGTTGTGGTAAACACGCGAGAAGCCACCATCGATAACCATCATGCGACCGTCGGCTTTTATCGGATTTTCACCCTTTACCGCACGCACAGGAACGTGCCCGTTTATTATATGACGGTGATTACCCTGCACCCCAAACTCGTCCATTATATAATCGCACACCTCTACATTGTCGCGCAACAGATAGTACCACCCTTTAGGCTCCTTCTGCACCTCTTTATCCTGCAAGAGATAACGTTCGAATGTTGCCATCTTCGATTTTCCGAAGAGCGGTGAATCGGGGCCACACCACAGATACCAAAAAAAGTCGCGTGCCTTTACACGCTCGTCGGGGGCAACCTCGTTGTCGAAAGCCGAACGTGCAATGCGCTCTATGTGTTTCATAAGTTCTTTTCCCTTTACAACTGTGCCGTTGATTAAAACCTCGCGCATCGTGCCGTCCTCATTCAACGGAACCGACGCATGGAACATAAGATTGGAGTTGTATATCACATACATTCCACCACGCATAAGCAGGCAGTTTACATGATTCTGCAGACGTTCGCTACGGGTGAAAGAGTAACACATACGCTCCATTACCTCCTGTTCTTCGGGGGTAAGTGCGTATGGATTCGAAGGGTCGAGGGTAGGCCATAAAGTATCGAGCATAGAATACTCGTTGCCATCAATGGTTATTGTTCCGCGCTCCTTGTTTATATGCTCCATCAAACAGCGGTTCTGCATGCCCCACTCGGGATATTTCATCGCTATTGCACCCGATAATTTGAATTCTATCACCGACACAGCCTTGTGCATCTGTGCAACCAGACGTATATCCTTCTCGTTCAGTTTACAACGCGTCTCGTCCACTCGCGGATAATATATCTCGCAAGGATCATCGGCATACTGTTCCATTGCAAACGTTGCCAACGGAACCATATTTATGGCATAGCCATCCTCGAGAGTACGGGTATTGGCATCGCGTAACGAAAGGCGCAACACACTCGCTATGCAACAAAGATTACCGGCGGCAGCACCCATCCACAAGACATCATGATTGCCCCATGTTATATCCAGATGATGATAATTGCACAAAGTATCCATTATAAGGTGCGCCCCCGGGCCACGATCGAATATATCGCCAAGAATATGCAGACGATCGATTGCCAAACGCTGTATAAGATAACACAACGCTATTATAAAGTGGTCGGCACGTCCCGTACCTATTATGGTTTTTACGATTGCCGAAAAATAACCCTGTTTGTTGTGATCGTCGTTGGCCTCGTGCAACAATTCCTCGATTATATACACATACTCCTCGGGGAGGCTTTTACGCACCTTCGAGCGCGTGTATTTCGACGACACACTGCGACACACCGTAATAAGGCGATTAAGCGTTACAGCATAGTAGGAATCCATCTCCTCAACCTCCTGCTTCACCAGCTTAAGCTTTCCCTCGGGATAATAGATAAGTGTACACAAATCAATCCTTTCCTTCTCCGATACAGAACCGGCGAAAAGGTCGTTCACCTTAC
Organism: Bacteroidaceae bacterium; assembly: GCA_017467885.1. Taxonomy (GTDB): domain Bacteria; phylum Bacteroidota; class Bacteroidia; order Bacteroidales; family Bacteroidaceae; genus HGM04593. Next base: position 5,034 of record JAFUKC010000026.1, read on the forward strand.
GCTTAATATCACCCGAAGCGTTACGCAGAATATGGTCGAATGCCTCATACTCGCCATGTAAATCGGCCAAAAAATGTTCGGTGGGCTTGGGCAGGTGAAGTATTGCCTCAAGATTTATTATCTCTGTGGTAACACTCGAAACGGTTGGAAAATCGCGTGCCAACAGGCGCAGATAGCGAAGGTCGTCTTTCACCTCCTCCATTGATATTTGTTGCTTTGCCATAACCTTAATGCTTTTATTATCTGCATGCAGATAACCGGTATCCTCGGGTTGCAAACATCATAATGAATTTTACAACCTCTGTTGCAAAATTATAGTTATTTTTTCAATTGGCAAATTTTGAAATATAAAGATAATGGTTTTTATGTTTTTACATCGGGACTGTGCCTATTCTTTGCGCAGACGAGCAACCGGAATGTGCAGATGCTCGCGGTACTTTGCAACAGTACGGCGCGCCATAGTGTAGCCTTGTTCCTGCAGCTTTTCCATAAGCTCGGTATCGGTAAGCGGATTGCTTTTATCCTCGGCATCAACAAGTTCCTTAAGAGAGCGATATAATTCACGCACCGATTTTTCGCCGCCATCGGCGGTTACTACACCATCGTTGAAAAAGTATTTCAATGGAAAAATTCCCCATGGCAACTGTGCATATTTACTGTTGCTGACACGCGAAACCGTTGAGATGTCGTAGCCGGTTTTCTTTGCAATATCTTCCAATATCATCGGCTTCAGTTGTGCCTCGTCGCCACCACTATGCAGAAAAGCCTGTTGAAAACCAACTATGGCACGAATGGTATCGAGCAATGTCTGTTCGCGTTGCCTGACGGCACTTATGAAACCTTTTGCCGATTCTATTTTCTGTTTAAGGAACAGCGCCGCAGCCTTATGCTCGGGCGAGCCGCTTTTGACCTGCTCGTCGAGCATGTTTATATAGTCGTTGCTGACACGCAGTTCGGGGACATACATATTGTTTAGCGCAACACTTATCATCTCTCCCTGCACATCGATAATAAAGTCGGGGATAATCTGCTGACGCTCCGGCCCTACTCCCTCGGCCAACGATGCACCGGGACGCGGATTAAGCCTTACTATCTCAGCTATAGCCTCGCGACACTCCTCGGCCGATACACCCAATTTATCGGCAAGGGTATCCCAATGTTTCTTTGCAAATTCATCGTAATAATCGGTGATAATACGTTTAGGAAGCGATGGATTATTATTGCCATCGTATCGTTCGAGCTGCAGCAAAAGAGACTCCTGCAACGAACGCGCCGCAATTCCTGCCGGGTCGAAGGTCTGTATCATCTTAAGTACACGTTCTATTGCCCGGCTGTCGGTATCCAAGCCATAGTATATAATAAGCTCATCCTCAATTTCGGATAGCGGTTTATGCAACAGACCATCTTCGTCGAGCGACCCTATGAGATATTCGCCTATTATCTGTTCATTTTCATCAAGCGACAGTTCACCCAGCTGCTCCATAAGGGTATCACCGAAAGACACCCCCGATGCAACAGGAATTTCCTCGGCATAATCGCCTTGAGGGCGATAATCCCAACCGTTGTAATCGGGAACATCATCTTCCACACGATAGTCATCTGCCGAATTTACCATATCATCGCCATGCTCCGAAGCTGCAACCTGCTCGATACTGCCAACCTCGGGCTCCACAGTTTCGAGGGCCGGATTATCCATCACCTCGCTGCGCACCCTGTCCTCGAGCTCTATATTTGTGAGCTCGAGCAAACGGGCCACCAGCACCTGTTGTGGCGATAGCGACTGCGTCTGTATCTGCGTCTGGCCTTGTGTCTGTATGAGTGAATTTTTCGCCATAAAGGGAAACTGCTAATATGTAAAACTGCTACCGCCAAGAAACTCGCGTATCAACGATGTCGGTGGCAACTCCTTGTCTTGCAAAGGTACAATATATTTTAGGATTTTAAGTAATCGACGGGCTTCGGAGTATTCGGGAATATTTTCGGGGACGTTGCGCAAGAGTGGTTCCACATGTGGCTTAAGTACTGCTAATTCATAGAGCAATGCCGAGTTGAACATGACATCGGCATTCTCTTGATAAGGGAAGATCCACTTCTCTTCACCCTCACGCACATCGGGCCAACGGCTGATTGTTTCAACAGCCGAATATCCACGATATTTATAGTCGCGCAACATACGTCGCAACAGACGGTTGTCCGAGGTTGGTATGTAGTTGTGATTATCGAGTTTTATGGATGTAAGCGCCGAAACATATACACGATATTTCTCCTCTTCGGGAATTTGACGGGTAAGCATGGGATTAAGCCCATGAGTACCCTCGATGACAAGCACCATTTGAGGGGTGAGCTTTATACGATTGCCAAGATACTCTCTTTGGCCTGTCTGGAAATTATAGTGAGGAAGTTCTTCCTCTTCACCTGCCAAGATTCTGTTTAGCGATTCGTTGAAATAGGGAAGATCGATAGAGTATATCGATTCAAAATCATAATCGCCGTCCTCCTTACGCGGGGTATCGGTGCGGTTAAGGAAATAATCGTCGAGTGAAATGGCATAAGGCTTCAGGCCACACGCCATAAGATGCACGCTGAGCCGTTTGCTTGTTGTTGTCTTACCCGATGATGACGGACCGGCAATAAGCACCACACGTGCCCCCTTGCGTACAATTTCATCGGCAATAAACGAGATGCGCTTCTCTTGCAAAGCCTCCGACACATTTACCAAATCTATTCCGTATCCGGCTGTGACCGCTTTGTTAAAATCGCCAATGGTTTCAACACCCATAAGCTGATGCCAACGATGACGCTCGGTGAAACGCTCCTGCAGCTTATCCTGTGTCACTTTATCCTCCAACGACATCGGGCGAGTACGATCAGGAATTCGCAACAACACTCCGCCACCATATTTCTCAATCTCGAACAGTTTTATATATCCTGTACTTGGCAACAAGCCACCATAATAGTAATCTACATAATCCTCGAGCATATAGTAACAAGCATATATCGTACCACACGTCTCGAGCAGACGTACCTTATCGTTGCGTCCTATCGACGAGAAAACCTTTGCAGCCTCTTCAACATGACACTCGACACGACGGAAAGGAATATCGCGTTCAATTATAGCATGCATGTTCCTGCGTACAGCATCGACCTCGCTATCGGTAAGCTCGGTATCCATACGACAATAGTAACCGTTCGATATAGGATTCTCGAGACGCACAACACGTTCGGGGAAGAGTTCGTGCATAGCCTTCATCATTACGAATGTAAGCGAACGCACATAAACACGCATTCCGTCTTCCGAGGTTATATCAATGAACTCGATATCCTTGTTACGATACACACGAAAATTAAGGCTGCGCACCTCGTTGTTAACACGTGCCGCCACAGCACCATAAGGCAGCTCAAAATCGAGTGAATTGTATATATCAACCAACGACACACCCGACGGGAACTGCCTGCTCTCACCGCTGTTTATGCACAAAATCTTAACCATATATGATACATTTAGAAGTGTTCCTATGTGCGAAAATAGAAAAAAAACAGATAGTATCACTGCCGAAACGACTATTTATAATTTTTTAAACAATATTACCCGAAAATATGAAACCGTTTATTGCACAAAATACAAGTTTTTACTAATTTGCCAACCGCAAACGATACAAGCAACAACCACGAATATGGAAAAATTGGCACAATACATAAAAAGTATCGAGATTGACTCGTTGTGGAGCAACCGTAAACATGTATATTGGGAGTTAAGGCCCGATGTGAATATTTTAAGCGGAAGCAACGGAGTGGGTAAAAGTACCATCATAAACCGTTCGGCTTCACAACTTAAAATAATGCGCAACCACCTTGTAACACGTAACCCCGAGGACGGTGTACGCTTTACCTTCTTTCCCGAAGATGCAACAAGCATACATTTCGATGTAATAAGCAGTATCGACAGGCCGGTATTGAACAGCGAACTATTCGAAAAAATATCGGACGTGGATGTGCGTACCGAACTCGATTGGCAACTCTATCATCTGCAGCGCCGTTATCTGAACTATCAGGTAAACGTAGGCAACCGCATAATAAGCCTGCTGACATCGGGCAACCCCGACGACCAGCGCCTGGCTGCCGAACTTACCAAACCGAAAAAACTATTTCAGGACCTGATAGATGAATTGTTTGCGCCAACAGCAAAAACCATTGTTCGCGACCGAAACGAAATATACTTCAGCCAATATGGAGAAATACTCCCGCCCTACATCCTTTCATCGGGCGAAAAACAGTTGCTTGTTATAATGCTTACTGCTCTTGTGCAGGAAAACAGGCCGGGAGTACTATTCATGGATGAGCCCGAAATATCGCTGCACATCGAATGGCAACAACGCCTTATAACACTTGTACGCACACTTAACCCCAACGTACAGATTATTCTGTGTACACACTCGCCGGCAATAATAATGGACGGTTGGGTGGATAGTGTCACCGAAATTGAAGATATCACAAAATAGAAGAGTCAAATGAAGAAAAGACTCAACGAATATTTGAACTCAGGGTTTATAGAAGCAGCCAATGCACTGCGTCCTAAACGAGCCACGACAAGGATTATTGCTTATGTCGAGAGTTACGACGATATTTCATTCTGGCGTTCAATATTCGATGAATTCGAAAGCGATAAATTTCATTTCGAAGTAATGCTTCCTGCCCGCAGAAACCTTACAAAAGGAAAAAAACGAGCCATGATGAACATGCTTGGAAAGTCCGTAGGCAAAAACATGATAGCTTGTGTCGACAGCGACTACGATTATCTGATGCAGGGCGCAACAGAAACATCACGCAAATTATTAAAAAACAAGTACATACTACACACCTATACATACTCCATCGAGAACTTCAAATGCTACTCGGAGAGCCTTAAACAGGTTTGCGTGCAAAGCACCCTTAACGACATGAATGTTATAGACTTTGTGGCATTCATGAAGTTGTATTCGCAAATATGTCACCCGCTTTTCGTGTGGAATATCCTTCTTTATCGCGAGCACGACCTCAATACCATGAGCATGCAGAAGTTCTGCGAAATAGTACGCCTTACATCCTTTAACATAGGAGACCCCGAACAGTCGTTAAAACTGCTCAAACAACGCGTCAAACACCAATTATCGTTATTATCGAAGAACAAGCCCGAGCTATTAGAAAAATACGAAGCACTCAGCAAGGAGTTAAAAGAGTTGGGAATAAACGAAGAAGAAACATATTTATACATTCAAGGACACCATATAATGGACAGTGTGGTACTGCGTATGCTTATACCTGTGTGCCGACACCTTCGCAACAAACGCGAATCGGAAATACAACGGTTTGCCTGCCACAGACAACAATACACCAACGAGCTATCTTCCTATCGTCACAGCCAATGTGATGTAACACTTATGCTGAACAAAAACACCAATTATAAAGAGGCAAAACCATATAAACGGTTGCAGAACGACATAAAAGAGTTATTGCATTCATTAGCAAGTGATATTCTATAACGTGGCCTGTTGATGCAAGAATAGTTACTTGATAGATAGATGAACCGATAATGATTCCGAGAAGTGGAACGAGAGATTTACTTTCTATTGATATTTAAGCAGTTTCCCTTATAATCCTTAAAATTTCGGTAGTTCTCTCTCTTAAATTCTCGGTGGCCCACGAACTATTCTTTCTCCGTACTTTTAACTTTCCTTTGTTCTTTTTTGAGAAAAAGGAACTAAAGAAACCGTACTTCAATATATACAAAAAGAAAGGACACCTTTTAAAGGTGTCCTTTCTATAAAAAAGTGGCGATGACCTACTCTCCCACAACTTAATGCAGTACCATCGGCGCTGTCGGGCTTAACTGCTCTGTTCGGAATGGGAAGAGGTGGATCCCCGACGCTATCGATCGCCTTAATTTCTGTTTC
>JAFUKC010000027.1 GCA_017467885.1 Bacteroidaceae bacterium
CAAAAACATACCGACACCGCACAACACACTACGATTTTTCCACTACACTGCTGAAAAGATATTTGGGAGTGAAGAACCCGGTTACCGATTTAGGATGCGGGCACATGCTCGATGACAAATGCAGCCGCGATTATCACATTGCAGGAGACGATGTTAATTATGCCTTCATCCTTGAAGGTGATATGACAATTCTGGAAAAGAAATATTCGGGTGGTATAGAGGTTTACGACAGCCTTATGAACCCACTCGACGACTACAAGATTGATGCAACGCGCCTGAACAAAGCAATTCTTGAGTTGAACAGGTTCTACACAGAATAGCAAGATGCAAAACACTTGCTTTATAATAATAGAACAGCATTGAAGCGCGTTTCAATGCTGTTCTATTATTATAAAAATACCTTTAGAAGTTGTTTAAATTTTATTTCGGGATTATTTTAAACAGCCTCTTAAATGAAGATATATTTCAGTATGAACAGAACCGCAAGAATATACATTGTAGGTGTTATACGCTTGAAATTCATACATAACATATTAAGCAACACATAGCTTATCATACCCAAAAGAATACCATCGGAAATAGAATACACCATAGGCATCATCACAATGGTTATGAAAGCCGGAATAGACTCGGTATAATCGTCGAACGGGATATTCTTGATGGGACTCATCATGAACAGGCCTACAATCACCAGCACAGGTGCCGTAGCGGCAGCAGGAATAGCAAGAAATATCGGCGAGAAGAAGAGCGAGATTGCAAAACATACGGCAACAGCAAATGCAGTAAGGCCCGTACGACCGCCCTGCGCCACACCCGAAGCACTCTCTACATAAGTTGTTGTAGTAGAAGTTCCAAGGCATGCGCCGACAGTGGTAGCAATAGAGTCGGCCATGAAAGCCTCTTTTACGCGCGGTATACGCCCGTCGGCATCCAGAATTTTAGCCTTCGTACAAACACCGACTAAAGTTCCTATCGTATCGAACATATCTATAAACAGGAATGTAAACACCACAACAAGCATATCGAGAGTAAATATATGTGTCCATTCGAACTTACAAAAGATATCCGATATTGAATGAGGTGCCGAAACAATACCTTTAAACTCGGTCAACCCCATTGGGACACCTATTGCCGTTGTAATGAGAATACCAATCAACAAACCACCGCGCACATTTTTCACAACAAGAATTCCTGTTATAATAAGACCCAGGATTCCAAGCAAAGCACTGCCCGATGTAATATCACCCAACGACACAAGTGTTGCATCATTGTTGACTACGATACCGGCATTCTGCAAGCCAATGAAAGCAATAAACAGACCTATTCCGGCACCTATTGCATTCTTAAGTGATACCGGTATGGCATTGACGATTGCCTCGCGAAGGTTGGAAAGTGTGAGAACAATAAATATCAAACCCTCGATGAATACAGCCGTAAGTGCAAATTGCCAAGAATAACCCATTCCCATGCAAACCGTATATACAAAGAAAGCGTTAAGCCCCATACCCGGTGCAAGCCCGAAAGGCATCTTGCCAATCATGGCCATAGCCAACGAACCAACTATTGCAGCCAACGCAGTGGCAGTAAAAACAGCGCCGGCGGACATTCCATCCAATTGACTGAACATGCCGGGATTAACAGCTAAAATATACGACATTGTAAGGAAGGTGGTAAGGCCTGCCAACAACTCGGTACGAACTGTGGTTTTTTGCGGGTCGAACCCGAATAATTTTTTTAACATAATATATTTCTAATAATTTCAAAAACAGCTTATTAATCAAAAGTCCATTTAGCGGCTAAAGTTGGGATGGCATAGAATCCCTTGTCGACAAAATTATTGGATAACTCCACCTCGGTACCCACACTGAGATTTATCTTTTCCCAACCTTCAATCTTATTCAAATTAAGCCACAGCTGTTGCTCCGAGAGCAGAATATACGATGTATCCTGCCATGCGCGGCACTCGCGCCAAAAATCGACAAAACCCGAATATGTTGCCCATCCCTTGGCAAAATTAATACCCCATACACCTGTTATCTGGAAGTTATGCTCACGCTTATTACCATCGGCATTAACCGTACCCGGAATATACTTATAAAGAAGCGACAAAGACCACGTCTTGCTGAAATCGGCAGAATGACCCGAATATGTGGCTCCGGCCAGCCATGCATCGTTGAACGACCCGGCTGACTTACTCATTCCGCCATCATACTCGACATGAACCGATAACCAATCCCATTTGCTCTGTTGCCAAAAACAGAATTCGCGAGCAATTTCCCAATATGCACCCTTTACACCCGTGGCATAATCAACATCCACAAAGAAGAAAGTGCTTCCGTAGGTATCGGGACGAAACATCTCTATTGTTGTTGTCAACTGCGGACGGCCATAATAACCCTCCGATTTACCAAGTTCGTCGTACATTCCACGACCAAAATCATAATGAAACTGGATGTTCTGTGCCACAGCTGCAAAACCTACAGCAACAAAGCACACGAGAAGCAATAACTTTTTCATGTTTTTCAATTTTGAGTACTCAAAAAGTAATAGACACGCAAATATAAAATATTACCCTCGAATATTCACACATTTTTAAACCTGAATTTATCTTTTTATATGAAAAACATCTGCCATTTATTGTTTCCGCATTCTTAAATATCTGTTCAACAATAACTTTGCGACGAAACAATAAGAGGCATATATGAGAACCATAAAGAAGGGATATAGGGGAAGCGAGGTTGCTTTTCTGTGTCGCGAACTGTCGCGCTACGGCTATACAGTGCCATGCAGCGACAGTTTCGATGATAATGTGCTATCTGCGGTTATCGATTATCAGCAGGATAAGGGACTTGTTGCAGACGGAATTGCAGGATACGACACCTGGGAGAGGGTGCTGTTCGAAGATTGTCATTCAAACAAAAAAACCTTGAAGGACGATATAGAACGCCTCGCAATGTTATTGGATTGTGAGAGTGCCGCACTTATGGCCGTTATAGAGGTGGAATGCTGTGGTGAAGGATTTGTGGCACCCGGCAAGCCTGCAATTCTGTTCGAGGGGCATATTTTCCGTAACGAACTGAAAAGACGAGGTTACAACCTGCAAGAGATTTTACCGGGAAACGAAAATATCCTCTACGAAAAATGGTGCCGCAAGTATTATATCGGCGGTATCGGCGAGTATAGACGTTTGGAACAGGCAAGAAGAATAGACCATAATGCGGCAGATGCTTCAACAAGCTGGGGTATGTTTCAGATATTAGGACGAAATTATTCTCTCTGTGGAGAGAAAAGCATTACCGATTTTGTTGCAGCAATGCATGAAAGCGAGCGTAAACAGCTTATACTCGCCGGAAGGTTTATCAAAAACAGCGGAGCTTTACATGCACTGCAAAAGAAGGAGTGGTGTGAATTTGCAAGGTGTTACAACGGGCCTCTATATCATCTTAACAAATACGACAAAAGACTGCAGGAGGCCTATTCGATGCACGCAAAAAAGGATTAAGTTTATCACTGCTTACGCCAAAACATTGGTGTGAAGAGCAGCAACACTGCAAAGAATTCCAAACGACCAACAAGCATTTGGAAACAATAGAACCACTTTAGAACATCGGGAAGAGTACCCATTGCATTTGCCGAACTGTAGTTGCCCAAGCCGGGCCCGACATTACTGACGCTCGAGAGTGAAAGGCCATAAGCATCGACCAAATCAAGCCCGAAACACATGTTCACGAATATCCCCACTACAACCATTCCCACATATAATAATGTGAAAGCCATTATGGCCGACTGTACCTGCTCTGATATTATACGCCTGCCCACACGCACAGGGATAACAGCATTCGGATGTACTATACGTTTGAATTCATTTGCCATTACCCTTGCGAGTATGGCCACACGTATACTTTTCATGGCACCCGTCGTAGAACCCGAACATGCACCGATGAACATCACAGCACTGAGCGTAAGCCATAATATCGATGTCCATTGTGAATAGTCAACGGTAGAAAAACCGGTAGTGCTGATTACCGAAACAACCTGAAACAGTGATGTACGGAAGACATATTCTATAGAGTGTGATTCTGTTATATAAAGGCCCACCGCTATCAGAATGGTAAACAGAACAGTAAACGATATGTAGGCCTTGAATTCGGCATCACGCAACAGTTCTCCGAAACGGAAACGGAATATAGCAAGATAGAGCAACGAAAAGCTTGTTCCACCCATAAGCATGAATATTATTATTATATATTCGATAGCCGGAGAGTTAAACGATGCTATACCACCGCTTTGTGTCGATATTCCGCCTGTGGACATTGTAGACATGGCATGACATAGAGCATCGAAATTGCCCATTCCGACAATGTGCAGGCATATCGCCTCGGCAAGCGTAAGGCACACATATATGGTAAGTATCCAACGGGCGGTAACAGATATACGCGGATGCAGTTTGGCACGCGCAACCCCCACCGTTTCGGCTGCAAACAGATGCAGATCGCCCAAGCCGAAGAATGGCAACACTGCAACGGTAAAGAATACTATACCCAAACCGCCTACCCACTGTGTCATTATACGCCAGAACAAAAGGCTTCGTGGTATTTCATCTATATTAGATATAATTGACGCACCTGTTGTGGTAAAGCCGGCCATTGTTTCGAAATAGGCATCTGTTATACTTGGGATATAGCCACTGAAGTAGTATGGCATGGCACCGAACAACGAAAAGACCACCCAGCAGAGTGTTACAACGACATATCCGTCTTTACGCGAAATCTTACGTTCACCTCCGCGACCTAAATTGACAAGTAACAAGCCACAAGCCACAAGTGCCACAATAGTATATATATATGCAGGCAGTATGGTTTCGTTGTAGTACACCGAAACAGCAATGCTGCCGCTTAAAAAGAGGGCCTCGAGCTGAAGCAGCAATCCTATTATCTTAAATATCACTTTGGGATGAAACATAGCGGCTTATTCGAAAAATTTTTCAAGTTTCTTCAGAACATGCTCCAGACAGAAAACAATCACATGGTCACCGGCCTGTATAAGAGTGTTACCACTTACATGAACACCTTCACCGTTACGAATAAGACCACCTATATTAGCCCCTTTTGGCAGGCCTAAATCCTTAACAGGATGACGTGTTATAGATGCCCCTTCACGAACAGGGAACTCGGCAACCACCGCTTGAATAAAAGTAAGGCACCTGACACTCGATACGTCGGTATTCAGCATCATTTGGAAAATATTGCTTGCTGCCAACTTCTTTTTATTTATAACCGAACCTATATCCATACTCTCGGCCATGGATATGTAGTCGATGTTTTCGACCTCGGCAACCGTACGGTAGACGCCCGAACGTTTTGCCGAAAGGCATGCAAGAATGTTTGTCTCGGAATTATCACTCAAAGCAATAAAAGCATCTGTATGGTCGATACCTTCACTTAACAGCAAATCGGGGTCGCGAGCATCACCATTTATTATCATAACATGATCGTCGACCATCTCAACAAGTTTACGGCAACGATTCATATCGCTCTCTATAATCTTAACCTTGATATTGTCGGGGATAAGATTGACCGTACGTACAGCTATACGGCCGCCACCCATAATTATTACGCTGTGTACCTCGGTAAATCTGTCTTTACCGCATATCTTGCGAATATATGATATACGGTCTTTTGTTGTCATGAAACAGACAAGATCGTTAGGCAATATAACATCGTTACCACGTGGTATGATTGTTTCATTATCGCGTTGCAACGCAACTATATGATATGGTATATCGCGCGACAAATCTTTGAACGGAATATTTATTATGGAAGCATTATCCCTAACCTTTACACCCACCATAACCAAGGCTCCATCGGCAAATTCAAGCAATTGCCGCATCCAACTGTACTTGATACTTGTGGCAATCTCCTCGGCAGCAAGTTGCTCGGGATATATCAGCGAATCTATTCCAAGCGAGGTAAAATAGGCCCTGTGCTTCGGTTGCAGATATTCGTAGTTATCAATTCGTGCAATAGTCTTTCTTGCACCAAGATAGTGTGCAAGCATTGCAGCTGTGATATTTGCACTTTCATCGGGAGTAACAGCAACAAAGAGGTCGGCATCATCCACACCGGCAGCTTTTAAAGACGAAATACGTGTAGGGTTGCCAACGAGAGCCTTCAAATCGAAAAGCGACTCCATTTTACCCAAACGCTCCTCGTTTTCATCCATTAACACCACATTCTCGTTCTCTACCGACAACATCTTTGCCAAATGTGTTCCCACAGCACCGGCACCGGCAATTACAATCTTCATACAAGCAGCTTTTTGGTTCTACTTATAAACCGTTTTTACTCAAAACTGTTCTTTATTAAAAGCAAGTATTGCATCCAATACCGAGCCGGCATCCATTCCGCACAAAGAGTAAAGTTCGGCTGTTGTACCATGCTCGATAAACTTATCGGGAATACCTATACATTTTATAATAGGGCTATATCTTCTCTCGGCCATATACGATGTGACAGCCGAACCAAGCCCACCCATCAAAGCACCATCTTCGACTGTGATTATATACTTAAATCTTTTACCAACCTCATCAAGCAGTCTCTTATCGAGTGGTTTAAGGAAACGCATATCATAGTGAGCAACACTTATACCATGCTCTTTAGCCTTATCCACCAACGGCGCCATCATTTTGCCTATGGGGCCCAATGTAAGCATTGCCACATCGTCACCGGGGGAGATACACCTTGCTTTGCCTACCTCGACAGCCTCAAGCGGACAACGCCAATCGGTAAGCGAGCCGCAACCGCGAGGATAACGAATAACAAATGTACCCTTATCGGGCAACTGTGCAGTGTACATCAACCGACGCAACTCACACTCGTCATAGGGCGATGCTATTGTAATATCGGGAACAGGATAAAGATATGCAAGGTCGAACACCCCATGATGGGTGGGACCATCTTCGCCAACAATACCGGCCCTGTCAAGGCACAGCACCATGTTGACATGCTGAAGTGCAGCATCATGAATAAGATTATCATAGCCGCGTTGCATGAACGAAGAATAGATATTACAGAACGGCATCGCACCACCACGCGCCAACCCGGCCGAAAAGGTTACAGCATGCCCCTCGGCAATACCCACATCAAAGAAACGTTCCGGCATTTCGCGAGCAAGAATATTCATAGAACAGCCCGAAGGCATGGCAGGTGTAATACCCACTACATTAGGATTCAACTTTGCAAGCTCGAGCAACGTTTCACCGAATACATCCTGAAAACGCGGTGTACCTCCTGTGCTGACAATACGCTCCCCGGTCTCAATATCGAATATGCCGGGCTGATGCCACACGGTAGCATTCTTTTCAGCCGGCTCGTAACCTTTACCTTTTACTGTGTGAATATGCAGCAGTTTGGGGCCATGCATATCTTTTATAAGATTAAGCATACGTACCAACTCACGTACATCGTGCCCGTCGATAGGCCCGAAATACCGTGCGCTCATTCCTTCGAATATATTGTTTCGTTGCCCGAAGAGCAATCTTTTCAAACCATTATTGAAACGTGTAAGGCTGTTTGCCCTCTCTTTGTCGAGCAGGCCGATCTTTGTCAATGCACGTGCTATCTTAAAACGGACTTTGTTATATAGCTTCGAAGAGTGCATCGAGATAAGCAATTTGCTCATTCCACCGACACTTTTGTCGATAGACATATTGTTATCATTCAGAATTATAAGCAAATTATTTGGACTCGATGATACATTATTCAACCCTTCGTATGCAAGACCTCCACTCATTGAGCCGTCACCTATGACTGCTATCACATGCCTGTCGTGCTGCTGAAGACGTGCTGCCACATCAAGACCCAAGGCAGCCGAGATAGAGTTGGAAGCATGGCCGGCAACAAACGAATCGTATTCACTTTCATCGGGTGAAGGAAATGGTTTAAGACCACCAAACTTGCGATTAGTACCGAAACGGTCGCGTCGCCCGGTAAGTATCTTATGTCCGTAGGCCTGATGACCCACATCCCAGACAATCTTGTCCTCGGGTGTGGCATATACATAATGTAAAGCCACCGTCAACTCCACGCTTCCCAGACTGGAGGCAAAATGTCCCGGATTGTTTGCAAGTGATTCTATGATAAAATCCCTAAGTTCGGCACAGAGTTGTGGCAATTGTTCCTCGGAGAGTCTCCTTAAATCGGCCGGAGAATCTATACCTTGCAATAGGGGATATTTTTTTTCTTCGCTCATATCAAACAACTTTTGTTTGCAAAATATGTGAAAAGGAGCACATAATATTTGCAAAGGTACTTATTTTTTATGATTTTTTATACCAAACATGTGTAAGTTACAACAAAGTTAGAATAATTAATTAATCTATTTAGTTATTTTTGCAAATATATTCCGTAATTTGATATATGCAACTGAATACACCCGTCGAAATATCACAGAAGATAAGCATTACCCACGAAAGCGAGATAATGCTGATTGGGTCGTGTTTTGTGCAAAATATAGGAAAAAGATTGTGCGAATTAAAATTCAACGCCGATGTAAATCCGTTTGGAATCATGTACAACCCATTCTCGATATCCGCAGCAATCAAGCGTATCGTCACAGGTGAACAATTCGGCACAGCCTCGAACAAACTTGTTTTTCACAATGAGCAATGGCACAGCATGTTGCATCACAGTGATTTTTCGCACCGCGACAAAGAAATAGCATTGAACCGCATAAACGAACGATTGACCGCTGCACACAGGAATATTGCCAACCTCGATGTTCTCATTGTGACACCCGGTACAGCCTACGTATACAAGAACAAAAAGGATGGAACTGTTGTAGGAAACTGCCACAAATTGCCGGCAAACATATTCGAACGCAGCCTGTTAAGCGTAGAAGAGATTGTACAAGAGTTGGGAGAGACCATCGATACACTTTTGAACTTGCGTCCCGAATTGAAGATTGTATTCACTGTAAGCCCTATACGCCATTTACGTGACGGTGCACATGGCAATCGGATAAGTAAAGCGACACTGCTGTTGGCTGTAGAGGAATTATGCCGACGTTTCCCAAATAACAGTGAATACTTTCCGGCATACGAGATTGTACTAGATGAACTTCGCGACTATCGCTTCTACGCCGAAGATATGGTTCACCCATCCACTGTAGCCATCGAATATATTTGGGAGCGGTTCTCCGATTTTTGCTTCGACAGGACACAACTACAATTGAATAAAGATATTATGGAGATTGTACGTGCAATGGCGCACCGGCCGTTCGACGAAGAGGCTGAAAGTTACAGAAAATTCATCGGGAATGTATTATATAAAATAGAACGAATCGTCGATAAGCATCCACTTATCGATTTTTCCAAAGATATTTCGAGATGCAATACACTATTAAGCAGATAGCAGACATACTTAAAGGCGGATATACAGGCAACCCGGAAACAAAGATTACACGACTGCTCACCGACAGTCGTTCATTAAGTTTCCCCGAGGAAACACTGTTCTTTGCCATTGTAACAAAACATGGCAACGGGCACCGCTATATAGGAGAATTATATCAACGAGGTGTTCGCAATTTTGTAATAAGCGAGATTGACAGAACAGAAGAATTCAAGGATGCAAACTTTGTTGTGGTAGACGACACCATGAAATCGCTTCAACAGTTGGCTGCGCATCATCGAGAGCGATTCGATATTCCCATTGTAGGAATCACAGGCAGCGACGGTAAAACAATTGTTAAAGAGTGGCTGTATCAGCTTACAGCCGGCAAATATATGGTAACAAGGTCGCCACGCAGCTACAACTCGCAGATAGGTGTTCCACTCTCGGTGTGGATGCTTGACGAGGAGAGCACGCTTGGCATATTCGAAGCAGGAATTTCGCAACCCCACGAGATGGACAACCTGCAGAAGGTCATTCGTCCCACGATTGGAATATTGACAAACATAAGCAGCGCACATCAGGAGAACTTCAGCACAATGCAGGAGAAGTGTAACGACAAAATTGTACTATTTAAGGGCTGCGACATAATAATATACAATGGCGACGACCCATTGCTTAGCAATTGTGTAAGCCGGGCAATGCTCGCATCGAGAGAAATAGCATGGTCGAAAAAAGACGCCGAGCGTCCATTATTCATAAGCTCTATAGACAAAGACGAAACAGGTACGACAATACATTATCGCTACCTGTCGTTCGACAACAGCTATCGTATACCATTCCTCGACGAAGCATCCATCGAGGACTCCATCAACTGCCTTGCAGCAGCACTGTATCTTATGATTCCAAGTGACACCATAGCCCGGCGCATGGCACAATTGGAACCTGTTGCCATGCGACTCGAAGTGAAAGAGGGTGACAAAGGCTGCATGATAATAAACGACAGCTACAACTCGGATACAGCCTCGCTCGATATTGCCCTCGACTTCATGGAGCGCCGATGCAGAACACTTCCCCACCTTACCCGCACACTTATCTTAGGGGATATAAAACAGAGTGGGATGACAACCCGTTCACTCTACAGAAACGTTGCAAAGTACATCGAGAAACGTAACATCCGGAAACTGATAGGTATAGGCAAGGATATAAGTTCCGAAGCTTCACGATTCAGGAAACTTGGCATCGAATGTCACTTCTATCAAGGAACCGAAGAGTTCATGCACTCACATATATTCCAAGGCATACAGAATGAGGCAGTTCTGATTAAAGGCTCCCGTTCTCTGCACTTCGAGGACATCTCCGAGGCTTTAGAGAAGAAGGTGCATCAAACAATTCTTGAGGTAAACTTAAGCGCATTGCGCGATAATCTGAACTATTATAGAAATAATCTGAACCCGGGCACCAAGACCGTATGTATGGTAAAAGCATCGGCCTATGGTGCAGGAGCATTAGAGGTGGGACGTACATTACAAGAGTGCAATGTCGATTATTTAGCCGTTGCCGTTGCCGACGAGGGAGCCGAGTTGCGTAGCGAAGGTATAACCACCGGAATAATAGTAATGAACCCCGAGCCAAGTTCCTTACGCACTCTGTTTGCCCACAAATTAGAGCCTGAGGTGTATAGCTTCGGAATGTTACACACACTTATACAAGCTGCGGGACGCGAAGGAATAACAGACTATCCTGTACATGTGAAGATAGACACAGGAATGCACCGATTGGGATTCACACCCGAAGAGATTCCGCAACTTGTAGATGAGCTGAAGCAACAGGATGCGCTCACGCCACGCTCGGTATTCTCACATTTTGTCGGCAGTGACAGCAGGCAGTTTGACGATTTTACAAAAATACAGATAGAGAGATTCGAAAAGGCGGCCGACACACTGCAAAAGCCTTTTCACCATCACATACTGCGCCATATATGCAATAGTGCCGGAGCCGAACGTTTCACCAATGTACAATATGACATGGTAAGACTGGGCATAGGGTTGTACGGAATATCACCAATCTGCCACAACCCCGCACTAAAACCTATCTCCACTTTAAAAACAATCATTCTGCAGATACACGATATCCCGGTTGAGGAGACTGTGGGCTACAGCAGGCGTGGAAAGCTATCACGCCCATCACGCATAGCATCTTTGCCGATAGGATATGCCGATGGCCTTAACCGCAGATTTGGCAACGGACGTGGTTTCTGTATTATAAACGGGAAACAGGCACCGTATATAGGGAATATATGCATGGATGTGTGTATGGTGGATGTAACAGAGATAAATTGTAAAGAGGGAGACGAGGTTGAGATATTCGGAAGCCATCTGCCTGTTACCCGGTTGGCCGAATGGATAGACACCATCCCCTACGAGGTACTTACATCAATATCGACACGAATAAAACGAGTATACTACAGCGACTGACAAACTTAAAGAGACTGTGTCAAAATCGTTTTTTGACACAGTCTCTTTAAGTTTGTCGGAATTACAGAAATTATACCAAATGCGAGATAAGTTCCTCGCGGTCGCCATATAATAAATCAAGTACAGGTATCTCCACCATGGTATAGCAACCGGGTTGTTGACGCATGGAGGCACGAGCTGCACAAACAAGAACCTGTGCCGTAAGGGCCGGATTATTAATACGCATATTAAACTCGAACAACTGGTTTTGCGTTGTCCCCGAAACGCCTTTGCGAGTGAGAGTTACCCCATGGCCCATATCCAACAAATCGTCTACACAGGGCACGTTGATAACATGTGTTTCATCGTTTACAAAATAAGGATCGGCCTTTATGGCAGCTGCCACTTGATTAAAATCGTAGCCCTCTTCTACCTCTACATACACCATACGACGATGAATTCCTGTACCGACAGGGATTGTCATAGACAATGCAGCTTTGACACCCTCGATAGCCTTTACCGCAACAGTGTGCCCCATACTCATTCCGGGACCGAAGTTGGTATATGTTATACCCTTTGGAGCAATAGCCTGCAAGAGAGTGCGCACAACCGAGTCGCTACCGGGGTCCCAACCGGCCGAAATTATAGAAACCGCACCTCCGACCTTTGCACTCTCGTCGAGTGAACGACGCAATGACACAATCTGCGTATGTATATCGAAGCTATCTACTGTGTTTATGCCCAAGGCAAGTATATCCTTTGCATACTTCTCGACACTACGTGTTGGTGTTGATAGAATGGCCACATCCACCTCGCCCAATTCTCGAATATTCTTAACCAAATTATAGCCCTCCAACTCGGACGGACAATTCTCACTCCCCGAACGACGTACAATGCCTGCTATTTCAAAATCGGGTGCTGCATTCAAAGCCTGCAATGTATATTTTCCGATATTGCCGTACCCGACAATTGCTGCTCTAATCTTTTTCATATAAAATATTTTTAAATTAATCTTATCATCGGCGAAGATATATAAAATCGCAAACTTGTTTCTAACATTTCACATTTTTTATCTTATAAAGTATCATCTGCATAAAAAAATGTCGCAGACCATAGCCTGCGACATTTTTTTACTTATCACCTTTAGGATGACGCGGTGCACGTTGCTCACGACGCGGACGACGCTCCCGTTCCTCATATCCTTCGGGTTTCTCAAGCAATACTCTGTGAGAGAGTTTGAATTTTCCTGTTTTAGGATCTATCTCGAGAAGTTTCACAGAAATTGTATCACCTTCGGTAAGACCGGTCTCCTCCATTGTCTCAAATCGTTTCCAATCGATTTCGGAGATATGAAGCAAACCATCCTTACCCGGCATAAACTCTACAAATGCACCATAAGGCATAATGCTGCGAATGACACCCTCGTAAACTTCACCGGCCTCGGGAATAGCCACTATAGCTTTGATTTTTGCTATAGCCTCGGCAATGGCAGTTCCGTTGTTGGCAGCAATTTCAATTATGCCCTCGCCTTCAACCTCTTCAATTGAGATTGTAGCACCGGTCTCCTCCTGCATTCCCTGAATGATTTTTCCGCCCGGACCTATAACAGCACCAATGAACTCCTTGGGAATACGTATTGTTTCGATACGTGGAGCATGAGGTTTCAACTCGGCACGAGGCTCGGCAATACACTCTGTTATTTTTCCAAGAATGTGCATACGGCCTTCGCGTGCCTGATTAAGAGCCTTCTCCAATATCTCGTAGGACAAACCGTCAACCTTTATATCCATCTGCGTCGCAGTGATACCATCAACGGTTCCTGTAACCTTAAAGTCCATATCACCCAAGTGGTCCTCATCACCAAGAATATCGCTCAATACAGCATATTTCTCTTCACCGGCATTCTTTATAAGACCCATTGCGATACCCGAAACAGGTTTCTTGATCTTTACACCGGCATCCATCAAAGCAAGTGTACCGGCGCATACTGTTGCCATAGATGAAGAACCATTCGATTCCAAAATGTCAGATACAACACGAACGCAATAGGGATAATCGGCAGGTATCATATTCTTAAGTGCACGACACGCCAGGTTACCATGACCAATCTCACGACGACCTACACCACGTTGAGCACGAGCCTCACCGGTTGAGAAGGGAGGGAAGTTATAATGAAGAAGGAAACGATCGGTTCCTTGAGTCATAACATCATCGATAATCTTCTCGTCACGTTTTGTTCCAAGTGTTACAGATGTCAACGACTGAGTTTCGCCACGTGTGAAGACTGCCGAACCATGAGGACCTGGCAGATAGCCCACCTCGCACCAGATAGGACGTATCTCTGTCGTCTTACGTCCATCAAGGCGTTTGCCTTCATCGAGAATACAGCGGCGCATAGCCTCTTTCTCTACGTCGTGATAATAACGGTCGATAAGAGCAGCCTTCTCCTCCAACTCCTCTTCGGTAAATTGCGCCTTGAACTCCTCACGAATAGCCTCGAAAGCCTCTGCGCGACCATGCTTATCATTATTTCCACTTGCCGCAACAGCGTATGCTTTTGCATAGCAAGCCTCGTGTACCTGCGCACGCAACTCCTCGTCGTTAACTTCGTGGCAATATTCACGTTTTACAGTCTTGCCAACCTCTTCCATCAACTCCATCTGCGCTTTACAATGCACCTTTATTGCCTCGTGAGCAACCTTCATCGCCTGAAGCAAATCGGCCTCGGATACCTCTTTCATTTCGCCCTCTACCATCATAATATTGTCGTATGTAGCGGCAACCATGATATCCATATCGGCATTCTCGAGTTGAGCAAATGTGGGGTTCACAACAAATTCTCCATTTATACGCGCTACACGCACCTCGGAGATAGGACCGCCAAAAGGTATGTCTGAAACTGCAAGGGCTGCAGAAGCAGCAAGACCTGCAAGAGCATCCGGCATATCAACACCGTCAGCAGAAAAGAGAATGATATTTACATATACCTCGGCATGATAGTTGTCGGGGAATAGAGGACGCAATGCACGGTCGACAAGACGGCAAGTAAGAATCTCGTAATCGGAAGCCTTTCCCTCGCGTTTGGTGAAACCGCCGGGGAAACGTCCGAACGACGCATATTTCTCTTTGTACTCAACCTGCAAAGGCATAAAATCGGTACCGGGAACAGCATCCTTTGCTGCACATACGGTAGCCAACAACATTGTGTTACCCAAACGTAACATTACAGAACCGTCGGCCTGCTTTGCAAGTTTACCGGTCTCCAATGTAATAACACGTCCGTCGGGCAAAGCCACATTTTTTGTTATAACATTCATCTTTTTGTTTTTTAATTGATTTTCTATATCCAAATTCGTGCAAAGATACATCTTTTTCCATATTTTCAACTATCTTTGCATTAAAATATGCGAAAATGCACTCGTTTTTAAACATGCAAATGAATTTGTGTTTCACTCGTTTGCACTATTAAATAACTTAAGACATGAATATCTACAAACGTAAGAAGTTTTACTTAATAACATTATTGCTGATGGCAATAAGTTGGTCGTGCGACAACGCCGAAAGGTTTACAATACAAGGTTCCGTTAAAAACGCCAAAGGGAAAATGTTGTATTTGTCAAACATTGGAGTGCAGGAGACAGCACTTATCGATTCGGTACGCCTCGACGAGAAAGGCGAATTCACATTCAGCTTGCCACGCAACGAATATTTCGAATTCTATCGTCTGAAACTCGAAGGAGAGAGCAGACAGATTACAATATGCATCGATTCCACCGAAACAATTGGAATAAATTCGCAATACGGACGCTTCGCAAGCGAGTACGAAGTTACAGGCTCTGACGAGAATATAAAAATTAAAGAATTGTCGCTCCTCGAGGAGTCGTTGCAACGACAGATAGAGGAGTTACTGAAAAGTAATTCGCCGGCAATAGGCGAAACACAGCAAAACATAGAAAGAATCATAGATGAATTCAAGAAAAACATCTGTAGCGAATACATATCACCGACACCATACAGCCCAAGTGCATACTTTTCACTCTTTTTAAATGTAAACGGAGTTTATATATTCAATCCGTTACAAAACAGATTCGACAGTAAATGCTTTGCAGCCGTAGCAACAAGCCTCGACAACAAATATCCACATTCGCCACGCACAAACCATCTGTATCGAGTCGCAAAAAAAGGAATGCTCGATACACGCCCGGCACGCAAGGACACAATCGACCTGTCGTCTACAAGAGTTGTAACAACCGGTATATTAGATATAAACTTACCAAACATAGACGGCGACAGCATCAGCCTGACATCTTTGGCCGGAAAGGTTGTAATGCTTGATTTCACGCTATACAAAGATACACAAATGGGAGTACGCAACCTTAAATTGCGCGAGTTATACGATAAATACCGCAAGAACGGATTCGAAATTTATCAAATTTCGCACGACGAGGACGAACATTTCTGGAAGACCTCGGCCGAGAACCTTCCTTGGATATGTGTACGTGATGCCGCCGTTTCCGAAGCCGCGCATCTGACATTATACAGAATAGAAAAACTGCCTACGTTCTTTTTGATTAACCGCAACAACGAATTAGTGCTTCGTGACGTGCAGATTACCAACCTCGAAAAGAACATCGAAGAGTTGCTTGCCCAATAGAAAAGAGATTGGAAAATATTGAAAATAAATATAAAAACTCCAAAAAGAAGAAAATAATTCAACTTTTAATTTGTTTTTAATTAAAAAGAGATTACCTTTGCCATGCATTGCAGTTACAAACAGCCCAATACGCAGTGACTAAAAGAGAGTAATCTTCACGCTAAGTTTGTACTGAAATTTATACAGAGATTATATTTGGGTTCCGACATACATGTTGGAATCCTTTGTTTTACTACTTTTATAAAACTATAAGAAATGAGTTATATGTCCGAAGAGGGCTACAAGAAATTGTTAGCCGATTTAAAGGAGTTAGAGGCAAAGCGCCCCGAAATTGTTCGACAGATTGCCGAAGCACGTGACAAAGGCGACCTCTCGGAGAATGCCGAATATGATGCAGCAAAAGAGGCACAAGGCATGCTTGAGATGCGCATCAACGAACTTAAAATGATTATTGCCGATGCCAAAATCATCGACACCTCGAAGCTCAATACCGACAGCGTCCAGGTACTTACAAAAGTTGGTCTTAAAAACACAAAGACAGGCGCAGCAATGCAGTACACAATTGTTCCGGAGAGTGAAGCAAACCTACGCGAAGGCAAGATATCCATCAACACCCCCATTGCAAAAGGGTTGCTTGGTAAGAAAGTTGGTGACATTGCCGAAATAACCATACCACAAGGTAAAATAAGTTTGGAAATAACAAGTATTTCTATCTGATTCAACAAAAGCCATGGCAACAATTTTCAGTAAGATAGTAGCAGGCGAGATTCCAAGCTACAAAGTAGCAGAAGACGAACAGTTCTACGCATTTCTCGACATCAACCCACTTGCCAAAGGCCACACACTTGTGATACCCAAACGTGAGGTTGATTACTTCTTCGACCTTACCGATGAAGAGATTGCAGCCATGCAGGTTTTTGCCAAGAAAGTTGCTGCCGGCATAAAAAAAGCATTCCCTTGCATAAAGGTTGGGCAAGCCGTTCTGGGGCTTGAAGTACCACATGCACACATACATCTGGTACCTATGCAAAGCGAACGAGACATGCTCTTCACAAACCAAAAATTAAAATTGACTCAAGAAGAGTTTGAAGATATTGCAAAAAGGATAAACGAATTTTTATAAGCAAAATGCGCTTGGCCCGGGCCAAGCGCATTTTGTTTTATCCATTTTTAAATCTCAAGCAATTCCATTTGTTCCTCTCTGTTATCTCACGAACACGACTGTAAAAGGGAACCTATCAGTGGCAATTATGTATTCGCTCAACAAAGTCCAACCCCTGCCGGCTACTCGAAATAGAATGAAAGCACTATCATTTTTGCAACGGCTTTATCAACCGATTGTGTAAACTTCTGATAATTATCATCGAGCAAATCCTTACGGTCTTTCTCAAGAATGTCCAACAAACTGAATGCAAATTTAAGTTCAGGATTCAGTTTAAAGAAAGGAAGATAGAAATCGCAACCTACACCAAACTCCAACATACAATCGAATCGTTTCACCAATAACTGTCGCTGCTTCTTTACCGTAAGATCGACCATAGGACTTACTCCGGCCGTAACATAAGGACGATAATTATTAAAACGCTCGGCCGAAATCTTTGCCTGCAACGGCAATGAAATATATGTGGATTTTATCTGTTGGCGCTCTGTAGTACCACTATTCGATTCACGAAACACAACAGTCTTGTCACCAAAATGCATTGTAGGTATAAAGCGTAAAGAAATATGGCTGTTTATACGTAAATCGGCCAGCACACCGACACTGAATCCCGGACTGTAGGCACTTACATCGGCATACCACTGTTCGCCATTCTCTGTCACAAAACCGTTATTGGCAAGTTCCAAATCCTGCACATGCAGGCCTATAAAAAAACCATAATGCAAACGACGATAGTCGATATACGGTTTGTTCTGAACCTTACGCTCTTGTGCAATCAACGACGTTGCAGAGAAAAGCAATATAAAAAATATGTATATAAACCGTTTCATCTAATATATAACGCATAAATACGATACTTATTGTTAAGCAAACCGAGAAGCTGTTATGAATTTATTAAAATCATGCGGCAAGAGAGGATTAAGGACTCTTGATTGCTTTGCGTAAATAGAGCCGTCCATCATTAACGGCTTGCGGATTGCAAAAATATGTTAAAAAAGTTATAATATCTCGCAGTATTACCGAAAAACCGTATCTTCGTGGCGGATAATACAAAATTAAAATTTACAACTATGGCTTACGTAATTACAGATGACTGCGTTGCATGCGGTACATGTATCGATGAGTGCCCTCAGGGCGCAATTTCAGAAGGCGAGAAATATTCTATTAACCCCGATTTGTGCATTGACTGCGGAACATGTGCAGGTGTTTGTCCTTCGGAGGCAATCATAGAGGGCTGATAAATATATAGACCTTTTTCGGCAAGTCCGAGCAGAGATTAAGAGGGTGAGTCAAATTTATTTTGACACACCCTCTTAAGATTTCAGCCAACACGTCTCTTCGGGTCTTAAGATAAGCAATTCAACTAAAAAAGATAACATGAAACTTTTGCTACATTTAATTACAAAAAGCATATTGCTGACCGTTATAGGCATAGTGGTGTACTTAATATATATGTACGTGTTCCACTAAATAAAAAAATCTCCACAAATGGAGATTTTTTTATTTAAACGAGATGTTTTAATCAATAATTCTCGGGCTTGATTTGGAAGTACGCCTTGGGATGTGCACATACGGGACACATCTCGGGAGCCATCTTGCCGAAATGCAGATGACCGCAGTTGCGACACTGCCAAATGCAATCGTTGTCGCGGCTGAATACCAAATTTCCTTCAACATTGGCAAGCAACTTTTTATAACGCTCTTCATGAGCCGCCTCGACCTTTGCAACCATTTCAAAAAGAATTGCAATCTCGTTAAAGCCCTCTTCACGAGCCTCTTTTGCCATTGTGGGATACATATCTGTCCACTCATAGTTTTCACCCGCAGCCGCATCTGTAAGATTCTCGGCGGTTCCTCCGATACCATGCACTAATTTAAACCACATTTTTGCATGCTCTTTCTCCTGATCGGCTGTCTCCTGAAATATTGCAGCAATCTGCTCATAACCATCCTTCTTTGCCTTACTTGCATAATAGGTATACTTATTACGCGCCTGACTTTCACCGGCAAAAGCAGCCCAAAGATTAGCTTCGGTCTTTGTTCCTTTCAATGATTTCTCCATGTTCGATAATTTTATTTATTAAACCAACAAATTAACTTAATTGTTCAAACAATATTAAAGTAATTACATCTATTTACTTATAGATATCATATGCAATTATCGTAATTTTTCACAAATCATACAAATCTTTTTAGAAGAATATTTGCTGCAAACAACGAATATTTATAAAAGCCGACAAAGCGCTGTATCTTTTCTTATAACAAACAATTGGCATACATATATGTATGCCAATTGTTTATATACGATATTTGTATACCGCTTATTTTGATAGAGGACAGACAGGCTTAATCTGTTTAAAGAAATCGTTACCTTTATCGTCTACAAGAATAAATGCCGGGAAGTCCTCAACCTCGATCTTCCATATAGCCTCCATACCCAATTCTGGATATTCTACACACTCTATGCTCTTTATATTATTTTGGGCAAGGATTGCTGCCGGGCCGCCGATGGAACCAAGATAGAACCCTCCATGCTTCTTACATGCATCTGTAACCTGCTGCGAACGGTTTCCTTTTGCAAGCATAATCATGCTGCCACCATGCGACTGGAACAAATCAACGTATGAATCCATCCGTCCTGCAGTTGTGGGGCCCATAGAGCCGCAAGGCATTCCGGCAGGAGTTTTTGCCGGGCCTGCATAATAAATCGGATGGTCTTTTATATATTGAGGAAGGCCCTCGCCGCGATCGATACGCTCCTTAAGTTTCGCATGTGCAATATCACGACCAACTATGATGGTTCCGTTGAGCGACAGACGGGTTGCAATGGGATACTGTGACAATTGCTTGCACACCTCACTCATTGGACGGTTCAAATCTACACGTACAATCTCACCTTCACCTGCATTACGCAGTTCCTCGGGGATAAGTGTTGCCGGCCGGTCGTCGAGTTTCTCTATCCAAATTCCATCTTTGTTTATCTTTGCCTTAATATTGCGGTCGGCCGAACAACTTACTCCCATACCGACAGGGCAGCTTGCGCCATGACGCGGCAAACGCACAACACGAACATCATGAGCAAGATATTTGCCACCGAACTGTGCACCAAGACCTATACGGTGAGCCTCATCGAGAAGCTGCTTCTCGAGCTCGATATCGCGAAAAGCGCGACCTGTTTCATCACCGGTAGTGGGAAGGTTATCGTAGAAGTGTGTCGACGCCAATTTTACCGTAAGAAGAT
Organism: Bacteroidaceae bacterium; assembly: GCA_017467885.1. GTDB lineage: Bacteria > Bacteroidota > Bacteroidia > Bacteroidales > Bacteroidaceae > HGM04593. The sequence continues at coordinate 20,897 of JAFUKC010000027.1, forward strand.
TCTTCTCGGCCGATGTTCCACCGATTACAAATGCAATGTGATAAGGAGGGCATGCTGCAGTACCCAAACTTTTCATCTTGTCTACAAGGAAAGGAACAAGTGTTGCAGGGTTCAACAACGCCTTTGTCTCTTGATACAGATATGTCTTATTTGCAGAGCCACCGCCTTTTGTAACCATAAGGAATTTATATTCCATGCCTTCGGTAGCCTCAATATCAATCTGCGCAGGAAGGTTGCACTTCGTATTTACCTCATCGTACATATTTAGCGGAGCATTCTGGCTGTAGCGAAGATTCTCCTGTGTATATGTTTCATAAACACCACGCGACAAAGCCTCTTCGTCGCAGAAGCCGGTCCACACCTGCTGTCCCTTTTCAGCATGGATTATAGCTGTTCCTGTATCCTGACAAAGTGGGAGTTTACCTTTTGCTGCAACCTCTGCATTGCGCAAGAATGTGAGTGCCACATATTTGTCATTATCACTGGCCTCGGGGTCGGTCAAGATTTTAGCAACCTGCTCGTTATGCTCGCGACGCAACATAAACGAAACATCACGGAAAGCTGTACGAGATAAAAGAGTCAATGCCTCCGGTGCTACCTTTAGCATTGGTTTACCTTCGAAATCACCAACCGAGACATGGTCCTTTGTAAGCAAATAGTACTCGGTAGTGTCTTTGCCCTGCTGAAACATGTGGGCATACTTAAATTCGGGAATTGTAGCCATAATATTTTTTTTAAAGGTTTGTCGTCATATCATCCTCATCATAAGTTTGGTAGAGGAAATCGTTATATGGATATTTTTGCACATGCAATTCGCACACACGCTTATATAACACATCTTTTAGTGTATCGATATTTTGCTTTTCACGAGCCGAAATAAAAATACAGTTATCTTCGAGCTTTGCCATCCACGTCTGTTTAAGCTCGTCGAGCGTGATATTTTCGCGGGTTTTAGGTGTTAAATCATCTTCGTCCTTTTGAACATACGAAAAAGCGTCAACTTTGTTAAACAACACCATCATTGGTTTGTCGCCACAATTCAAATCGGCAAGAGTCTTGTTTACCACCTCTATCTGTTCTTCAAAATCGGGATGTGACACATCAACCACGTGCAACAACAAATCGGCCTCACGAACCTCGTCAAGTGTCGACTTGAACGATTCAACCAAGTCTGTAGGTAATTTACGAATAAATCCCACTGTATCGGACAGCAAGAAAGGGAGATTCTCTATTATCACTTTGCGCACAGTTGTGTCAAGTGTGGCAAACAACTTATTTTCGGCAAAAACCTCACTCTTTGCCAACAGATTCATCAATGTTGATTTACCAACGTTTGTATAGCCGACAAGTGCTACACGAATAAGGCGCCCGCGATTTTTTCGTTGAATGGATTTTTGACGGTCGATTTGCGATAATTGCTCCTTCAGTAACGACATACGGCCAAGAATAATTCGACGGTCCATCTCAAGCTGTGTTTCACCCGGGCCACGCAATCCCACACTGCCACCCTTTCCACTGCCGGAGCCGCCACCCTGTCGTTCCAAGTGCGTCCACAAACGTTGCAAACGAGGCAACATATATTTGTATTGTGCCAATTCCACTTGTACCTTGGCATGCGCAGTCTGTGCACGCATGGCAAAGATATCGAGGATTAGCGATGTTCGGTCGAGTATCTTTATTTTTAGTTCCTTCTCAATATTACGCAACTGCTTTGCCGACAATTCATCATCAAAGATAACCATACCAATCTCTTCGTCGCTGTCCTTCCTCATTTCAACAAACTCGGCCAACTCGCGTAATTTTCCACTGCCGACATAGGTCGCCGGATGCGGATAATCTATTCGTTGCGTAAAACGTTTCACCACCTCGGCACCGGCCGTATGGGCAAGGAACTCCAACTCGTCGAGATACTCATTTGTCTTACGCTCATTCTGCGCTTGGGTAATTATACCGACAAGTATTGCTGTTTCCTTTTTAGTGGTAGATATAATAAATTCTTTCATTAAGGAGATTTTTCGGTTTCCAATGCGAAGATACGATATTTTTATGCAATCGGTACCGCTTGTTTCAAAAATAATTCAGAAACAGTTTAAGAAGCTGTTAAAATTCATGCCCTGCATTTATAAGCAAACGGTAGGAGCCACCGGCTACTGCCTTGATAAGGCCTTTCATCTCCAGTTCGAACAGTAGTGGAGTTATATGATTGACCGGCATATCGAGTTCTATCACCATACGATTCAACTGCAAGCCGTCACCGCTTGCCTGCAACAGTTTTAATATACTCAACTCCTCGGCCGACAACTCGGGAAAAAGCTCCATCTGTTTCTGTACTTTTCTTTTAGCTTTTGCAACACCCCAGTTCATTGCCTCGACAAAATCATAAGCCGACGTTATAAGAGCTGCTTTATTTCGACATATCAGTTCGTTGCATCCACATGAATATTGGTCGTTTACCCTGCCTGGAAAAGCGAAGCAATCGCGTGCATAACCCTGTGCCAACGATGCTGTAAACAACGACCCTCCACTCGAAGCCGATTCGACAACGATTGTAGCATCGGCAAGACCGGCCACAATCCTGTTACGCTGTAAGAAATAAGGACGCAACGGGTCTGTTCCACTCATAAACTCGGTAAGCAGGCCTCCATTATCGAGCATTGTTTTTGCCACAGTTCTATGCGAGGATGGATAAATACGATCGAGCCCATGTGCCAAAACACCAACCGTAGGCAGACCGGCAGCAATAGCCGCACGATGCGCACAGACATCAATTCCGTATGCCAAACCGCTGACAACAAGTGTACCGGGCAGAATTTTTGCCAAGTCGGCAACAAACTGCCCGCAAACATCCTTGCCATATTGAGTGGCACGTCGCGTGCCCACTATCGAAACAATATGCTTGGCATTGAAATCGGCGTTACCTAACGTATATAATGCAATAGGAGCATCATCACACTCTTGCAACCGTACAGGATAGTCTTCATCGCCTATACATATAAGTTTTATGCCCTTATCGGTTATAAAATCCATCTCGCGCTTTGCAAGGTCGACAATGGTTCTATCGGAGAGCGCGTTTATCAGTTGCGGCCTTGCATCGGGCAATATGTTATGTATGTCGGCAATGTTTGCCATAAGTTGCGTGGCACTGCCCACAACCTCCAGCATACTGCGTAAAAGCGCAACCCCCATTCCCTGCACCCTTGTGAGTGCAAGAATCGAGAGTTGCTCATTAATATCAGCCTTCTTCGCCAATGTCGGAAACTGTTTCTTATTCTATAATCGATTTAAAAGCCTCGCTGCTTACATATTTGGCAAACTCGAGGTCGTTAAGCGCCTTTTTGGCCATTGAAGGTTTCAACTTTATTGCATTCTTAAGACCATCATAAAGCAACGATGCATTATCGGTACGCGCACCTAACACAGCTTGCAGATAATAGGTATCGGCATCTGGATTCTTTATAGATGAAAGTGTCGATTTTGCAGAACTGTAATCCTTACTCAACAATTGTGCAAGAGCTGCGCTGTTTGTTTTGCTATTGCCAAATGACACGACGGCACGCGAATATTGGCCTTGCGCAATGTAAAGGTTACCCAAGGCCTCATCTCCAACTTTGGCTCCGGAGCCTTTTGCCATATAAGTTTCAGCTGAGAAAACATCTCCATCGAGTAGAGCCATATAACCGAGGTTTACATTAACATCCGCTGCAGAAGGATCAATCTTGGCTGCTTTTGCAAAATATTCGGCAGCAGCAGCATAATCACCTTTATTATATGATATTACTCCCATATTATTATATCCGCGATAGTCATTAGGATAAAGACGTGCTGCAGTTTCGTAAATTTTCATCTGCTCGTCGGCATCATCGGTAAGAATTCCTGCATAGATTATCTCTTCCAAAGAGAGTTCCTGTGGGTCATCGGCAAGTTTCTGCATAATCTGTTCATCGGAACGACCGATAAGCTGATAGTTGAGTGTAATGCGTGCACGACGCAGTTGAGGAAGAATTTCATCGGCAAGTTCGCTGTAGACCGAAGAAATGTTCTTTATCTGCTGTTCGCGCTCCTCGGGCTCGGTATACATCGACAATACACGCAATATCAAATCTTTATCGGGAAGATTCGAGCGCGACACAAGTTCTTTGAAGCCATCCCAGTCCTCTGCTGTATAATCGGTATCAAGATAGCCATCGAGCTTTGCCTTATCCATCTCCTTCTTGACATATTCGGCTGTATTCTGCTCGCGTCCGTTTGCAACATCCACATTAAGCAACATTCCACCGTCGGGTGATGCATAAGCAGCAACCTCCACATTATCGAGTACTTTATTTTCAACATCTGTCGCAACATCACTCATTGAACTTTTGAGTTCGTTGAGTTCACTGCTGTTCAACTCGCTGCTACGCAAATTTGTCTGCTGAATAAGGAACATGATGTTAGCCTCTTTAGCCTGCTTTATTACACGCTGGAAGGCATCCTCGCCCAACGCCACATTTGCATTGGATACTGTAGAACGATAGAGTTGTGATGTGGCAATGCAACCATCGGCCACCTTCACCTCGGGCAACGAATAGTTTTTATTACCTTTCTTTACCGAGAAATTCAGATATAAGGCCGATTTTTCCATTTGTGGGATATAATCGAATGTCATCTTCATTGTAAAATTACCACCCGTTTTATAAGATATGGTACGATTGTTTCCCAGTACCTTCTCACCCTGGAATACAACAGGTTCGGCCTCCACAGAGCCACCTTCATACTTCAGCACCGGAGTAATTGTGAGCACAGATTTCTTATTAAAGAACTTGGCGGGAAAACGGCCGTCAATTGTAACGGGAATTTCACTGCCGACAACCTCCAATACTTGAGGTGTCACTGTAAAATACTCGGCAGGCAGACCTTTCATTTTAGAGCTGCACGAGCTCAACATAACCACTGCCACCAACGACAGTAAAAAATAGATTTTTTTCAACATTGTATTTAATCAATTAGGTTTTATTCAGTGTATGTATCCTTGATACACCACGAAGAGTGCAAATATTTATGCGAAGATATACAAACAAATCGAATAGTTCGAAAGAATAAGTTTTAATTTTATTATAATATTTCTTAAAAGCCGAAAGTGATTAATATTTTCTATTATTTCGGGGATGGTGTTCAAGTATCTCCTCGCGCAAACGGGTTCGGTCTATGTGTGTATATATTTCGGTGGTTGATATACTTTCGTGCCCCAACATCGCCTGTATAACACGTAAATTGGCACCTCCTTCGAGCAGATGCGTGGCAAAAGAGTGACGAAATGTGTGCGGACTGACATTCTTTTTTACGCCGGCAAGCATCACAAGCTCTTTTACTAAATGAAATATCATTATTCGTGAAAGTGATTTGCGCCGACGTGCACTTATAAATACAAAATCCTCGTATCCGGGCTTAATATCTATCCGGTCACGTTCAAGAAAATAGGATTGCAGCTCACATACAGCACGCGAAGATATAGGAACAAGGCGTTGCTTATTGCCTTTTCCTGTAACACGAATGAACTCTTCATCGAGATAAAGTTCAGATTTCTTCAGATTGCAAAGTTCCGACACACGAAGCCCGCAACTGTAAAGGACCTCAATTATAGCCCTGTTACGCTGCCCTTCGGGCGCAGATGTGTCTACGGCATTTATTACCATGTCTATCTCATCGAGAGTAAGCACCTCGGGCAGACGCAAACCCATTTTAGGTGATTTAAGCAGGTCGGTAGGGTCGGTTTCAATATAACCGTCCAATTTAAGAAAGCCATAAAAAGAACGCAGCGAAGACAAGATACGTGCTTGCGAACGTTCGTGAATACCGACGTCGGACAATGTGGCAATAAATTCACGCAACTGCGAAAGTGTGACAACAAGCAAATCGCCACCCTGTTCGTTTATGAATGACATCAATTTGGTCACATCACCGATGTATGCATCTACTGTATTCTCGGAAAGCGATTTTTCGAGTTGTAGAAACACTCTGTAACGCTCCAGAGGAGATTTACCACCCAGCGCAGAAGCCTTCGTTCTGTTTTTTCCCATATTACAATATATTCGAATGCTGCTCCACAGCCATTATAACATAAAATTCAAACAAATTCAAAACAGTTTCTTACAAATGTACAAAAAACAAACGAGCCATCTTCTTTTTTTCACTATCTTCGCAAAGAATATTGTGCAGCAATGGATAAATACGACAAATTAGAAGACTATATTTGCAAACACAGCAGCCCCGAAGGTGATTATCTTTATCGGCTTTACCGGGCCACAAACGTTGAGATATTGAACCCGCACATGGCCTCCGGGCACATTCAGGGACGCCTGCTGAAACTGCTTGTCAATATGATTCGGCCAAAAAGAATTTTAGAAATTGGCACATATACCGGATACTCGGCAATATGCATGGCCGAAGGATTGGACGATGATGGCAAACTATACACATTTGAAGTTGACGATGAATTGGAAGATTTTACGCGCCGGTGGATTGACGGTTCAAATGTTGCAGATAAAATTATATTTACCATAGGCAGCGCATTGGACTCCGTTCCGTTGTTGGGAGAAAAGTTCGACCTTGTTTTCATTGATGGAAACAAAAGGGAATATATAGCATATTACAATATGGCAATGCAATATTTGAATGATGGCGGTTGGATTATTGCCGACAACACCTTATGGGACGGGCACGTTATTGAGGAGGAGAGACAGGACGCCCAGACAAACGGGGTACGCGCTTTCAATGATTTTGTTCGGGCAGACGAGCGTGTAGAGGAGGTTATTGTTCCCTTACGTGATGGTTTGACAATTATACGAAAGAAATAATATAAAGATTTAACGAATAACAGGCAATATAATGGACAGTACAAGACAGAATAAAATATCGCGCCTTATCCAAAAGGAGTTGGGCGACATTTTCGTAAGATTGGGAAAAGAGACACGCGGTGTCATGGTATCGGTAAGCGTTGTACGTGTAAGCCCCGATTTAAGTATAGCCAAGGCTTATTTGAGTGTATTCCCCTCGGAACGAGGAAATGAGGTTGTGGAACATCTTACACAAAACAGCAAGTCGATACGTTTCGAGTTGGGCAACCGTCTTCGTCATCAATTACGAATAATTCCCGATATACGCTTTTACATAGACGACTCACTCGACTACATAGAGCACATCGACAATCTTCTGAAGGATTGATAATATGCAATGAATCTCTCGCTATACATAGCCCGACGATACCTTTTTTCGAAAAAGAGTCATCAGGTAATTAACATCATCTCGGGAGTGGCTGTGGCCGGTGTTGCACTTGCCACAATGGCCATGGTATGTACACTATCTGTATTCAACGGATTTACCGATATTGTGGCTGGGCAATTCACAGCATTCGATTCGGAGCTAAAAATAACGGCAAGCAACGGGAAAACATTCAACAGGAACAACGAAAATATCAGGAAAATTGAATCGCTGCCGGGCATACAAACGGTAACTGCTATCATTGAAGACAAAGCAATGATACAATATGGCGGCAGACAGGTGATGGCAACAATAAAGGGTGTAGAAGAGAACTTTGTACAACTTACAGAGATTGAGCATGCATTGCATGGCAACGGTTCTTTTGTATTACAAGACAGCACATTCAGCTATGCAGTGTTGGGGGCCGAGCTTATAAGCAACTTGAATTGTGGAATATATTTCACTACACCTCTGGAAATTTATGCTCCAAAGAGAGGCAGCAGAGTAAATATAACAAACCCGGCAGCAAACTTCAAGAAGGATTACCTCCACTCCTCGGGGCTTGTTTTTGTTACCAACCAATCAAAATATGATGCCAATTATATATTAACCTCCATCGATTTCACAAGAAAGATTTTTGCAAGAGAAGAGGGAGAGGTAAGCAGTGTGGAACTGCGGTTCAAAGCCGATACCGATAAAAAACAGCTCGAAAAAGAGATAAAATATATTCTTGGTAATGATTATACGGTAGAGAACCGCTACGAACAGCAAAAAGATATTTTCAAGATTATGGAGATAGAGAAATTTATCTCGTACATCTTTCTATCATTCATAATGCTTGTTGCATGCTTCAACATCATAGGTTCGTTGTCGATGCTTATAATCGACAAGAAAAAGGATGTAGAAACCTTGCGTGCATTAGGAGCAAACGACAAACTTATCACAAGAATATTTGTTACCGAAGGAGCCATGATATCCTTTGCCGGCGCATCCCTGGGAGTAATATTGGGAATTATCATCTGTCTTGCCCAACAGCATTTCGGTTTGCTGACCTTCGGTGACGCAGCAAGCGAATTTGTAGTAAGCAGCTATCCGGTGAGGCTTATTACTTCAGATATTATCACAGTACTTGCAACAGTAATCATAGTTGGCCTCTTTGCCGTTGCTCTACCGGCAAGAACTCTTATCAAAAGAATTCTTTAGAAGGAAGAATTTTAAGAAGATAAAAAACAATTAGACTTTATCACATATTGCCTAATACAAATAACACTTTCTAAACTTTTCAACAACCAAGGATATTAAAATAAAAATTTTCTTTATCTTTGCGACGAGCAACTAAAAAGAAATTTTTGTTGTTTTCAGACAGTTGAATTTTATAGCATTTTGCTATTGTCATTTGCTCCAAGAAACTACCACTTTCACAAAAGCATATACACGACAATAACACTATGCCTATGCGATAGCGTGGGTTGTGTTTGTCCGTATATGCGAGTATGTGGTAGTACTTTTGGAGCGTGATAACCGATTCACGCTTTTTTTATTTACTATAAACATACCATTATTATGAAAACAAAATTATTTTTTCTACTGTTTTTTTTATGTTACGGAGTTCATATTTTTGCACAAAAGAGCGCCAAGATTGAGAATGTATGGCATGAAGAAAATATAACTCGGAATGGGAAGAAAGGGATCCTTGTACATACAAGATTCATCGTAGATGGGATGAAAAATGAGCCCATACGTTATATTATATTCTTTTACGATAGTAACAAAAAAGGTATAAGGACCCCCTATACCGAATATCAGACAACTGAAGGCACTGCATGCATCGTTGCAACACAAAAATCAGATTATGATAGTTGTATTTTTACAGATTTTGAGTTATTTATGCCTTACGATGTTTTATCTTTTTCAGACTTCACAAATAAATGCTATTATAATATAAATATTCGTGATACCTCTGATATGACTTATGCCACATCGGATTATTACGCTTTTACAGCAAAGGTAAATTCGTATATTGTTACAACTAATGATGGTTATATTCAATATGTAGATAATGAGAATGGTTCATTAAAAGAGATAACATATAAAAGATGCATTCATTGTGGCGGACAAAAATTATGCAGAAATTGTTTTGGAACAGGGAATATTATTTCCAATCCTATGTACGGTGCAAAAATATCATGCTACTATTGCGGAGGACTAGGTCATTGTACTCAATGTAATAACAATGGAATGATTAGTTTTGAAAGAATAATAACAATTCCTGTATATAATGTTAACAATAGGAATAACAATACACATGATGAACACTCTGGGTATTCTCAACAGAATCATATAAACAACTCCGTACCCAGTAATGCAACGCATAATAATGAAACAAATAGTTCTAAAATATGCACTCATTGCGATGGTAACGGTGAAGTTATACAGAACATACGCACAAGTAATGGACCTGATGGTCCAAGAAAAGAGTTCTGCAGCATTTGCAATAGAAACTTCTATAATACTCGTCATGTCCATCGTAAATGTGTCTATTGCCAAGGGAAAGGATATCGTTAAATAAAAGGATGAAACATGCTAAAAAGTTTTCGTCCCTACGAGAATTAAAAGTACAGACCCTTTCACAATAACTCAAAAATAGAACGCGGATTCAAAACAAAGTTTTGAATCCGCATAGCTTCTTTATAATCTCAACTTTTAAACAAGGATAATATGTGAGAAGTTTCCTAAATCAATGTGATTTTCTTTGCTTTTACAGTCTGATGAAGGAAGCGTGAAGCATGTTCACAGAAATTGTTCCCCGATTCAGTGGTACACAATACACTTTCGCCACCCTTCGTGCAGAGTTTCTCCATATCGGAGTGTCGGGCAAGATAGCTTCGCAACGAAGCAGCCACTGCTGCCCCTTGTGTTATTATACGTATATTGGCAGGTACGAATCTTCTTATACTGTCGAACATAAGCGGATAGTGGGTACATCCGAGGATTATTGTATCTATCTGCGGATCGCGGACAAGCAAACGTTCTATATCCCGTTTTATAAAGTAATCGGCACCGGGATTACTGTGTTCATCAGCCTCCACAAGTGAAGCCCACATGGAACAAGCCTCTCCTGTAACAGTTATATCCGGGAACAGTTTCCTTATCTCCAATGGATAGGATTGTGATTTTATGGTACCTTCTGTGGCAAGAACACCCACATGACGACTCTCTGTCACACCGCCAATGCACTCTACTGTAGGACGTATTATTCCCAACACTCTGCGATTAGGGTCCCAAGCAGGCAGATCAAGCTGTTGAATATTACGAAGAGCTTTAGCCGATGCTGTATTGCATGCAAGAATTACAAGATGGCAACCCGATTTAAAAAGATACTGTACAGCCTGACGTGTAAACTCATAAACCACATCAAAGGAGCGTGTACCGTAGGGGGCACGCGCATTGTCACCCACATAAAGATAATCATACTCGGGCATAAGACGATGAATCTCGTCGTATATGGTAAGACCTCCATACCCCGAATCAAATACTCCTATCGGACCGGGAGCCTTCGGCAAGCTGATTATCTCATTATGCATGCAAGAGGCAACGGCGGTCGACTCAAAAGTACGAACCGAGGCTGTACTCCCTATACAATTGTTCTTTACAGAATCTGCCATCTTTTGTATATTATTGCTCAATGGATTTAGCCTCGTCCGAAACAACGTCTGCCGGCTCGACAGCCTCGCTCTTGTTATTTTCAACCACCCGCGACACAGAAGATTCCTGTTCTGATACTACGTTTATAAGCTCATTCTTTTCTATCAGAAAAAGAACTGCTTCTGTAATGTCATATCCGAATTTTGGGTTTATAAAGGTATATAAACCATTCGTAACGTCAACAGCATAAGCAAGATTGTTATGCAAGCAGACACGGCTCACTGCATCATCAATGGTTGCATGCAAAGGAGCATACATTGAATCACAAGCTTCGGTAAGCCACTGTTTCAGCCGGTCGCGGAAAATAACACTCTTATCAACAAGTTCCTGCAACTCTTTCTGTCTTTTTCGCAAGATAGGTTCCGGGAATTCACTTTGCCCCTCAAGAAAAGCAACATAACTGCGTGTAAGTTCCTCCTCGTTGCGAAGTATTTCGGCGTCGCACTTTGCCTGCAAAGTTTCATACTCCTCGGTTACCGATGCATAATCGGGCAATCGTCGTAGAAGCTCATCATAATTAAAATAGCCGAAGTGCATCTGTGCCATCAATGACAATGGCAGACAGACAAGCAATAACATCAATTTACGCATATATTTTTAAATAAACTGCAAGGGGAAAGCAACAGTTGCCACTCCCCTTGCATCATGTTTAAGTATATCTTATCTGGGTGCTACAGCAGTGGGACTTATACCCAACTTTGTTTTAACAGCAACTGTAACATCCTCGCACAAAGACTCGCTGATGTAAGGAACTCCGCCTGCAACATCAAAAATACAAACATATCCGCCGGCCTGACCTACAGCCTTTATTGCTTCGCGCAACACCTTGTTAACCTCTTCCAATTCTTTTGCCTGTGCCTGCTGCAAATGCTGGTAGCTCTCCTGCTCATACTGCTGCAAACGGCCTATCATACCTTCCAGCTCGGTTTGTCGACGCTGTACGATATTTGCAGGAAGAGAATCTTTCAGTTGCTCAAGTTCAAGCCCCTTCTTTTCTATATCGGACCTTAGGCGATCATACTCTTCGGAATACGTTTTCTGAAGATTTGTAAGATTCGTCTGTGCCTTCGCATATTCGGGCATAAGTTGAACAATCTCCATAGAATTCATATATCCGAATTTCTGCTGTGCAAAAATGCTCAAAGGAGCAAACATCAATAAAAGTACTAAAATCTTTTTCATTGTTATATTTATTTTATTAATAATATTCATCTTATCGTTATTATAATATGGTTGCGAATTTAATCCAATTAATTCGAATAACCAAGCTTTACCAACACATCATTGCTTATATCCACTTTGGGCGAGGCATAGATAATACTGCCGGCCGATGCCCTGTCGATAACCATCGAATAACCTTTTGCGTCGCATATATCCTTAACAGCATTGTATATTTCATCTTGTATAGGAGCCATAAGACTCTCGCGTTTCTTATACAATTCACCATCGGGACCAAAATAGAGAAGCTTTAGATCGCGAGCTTTTTTTTCAACATTAAGTATCTCTTCTTCACGCTGTTTGCTCTGTTCGTTTGAAAGAAACATCGACTCACTTTGATATTTTTTATAAAGTGTTTCGGCCTCGATATTAAGTTCCTCAATTTCGCCCTGCCAACGTTTCGATTGCTGATTCAATTGCTCATTGGCACGTTCATAAGCCGGAATATTCTTCAGAATATACTCCATATCCACAAGTGCATACTTTTGGGCCTGCACACCGGCAGCAGCAAAGCAGCAAAATATCATTGTCACTATAAACTTTTTCATATCCGAAATATTAACAAGTTACACATTTATATATCAAAACTCCTGACCTAAAATAAAGTGGAACTGACTGCCTCCGTATTGTGTTGTACCAAAGACCTTGTCGAAACCATAAGCCCAATCAACACCTATAAGACCTATCATTTGCAAGAAGATACGTACACCCACACCGGCACTGCGTTTCAAATCAAACAGATTGAATTTGCGTGCATCGGTCCATGAATTTCCTCCCTCAACAAATGCCAAACCGTAAATATTTGTCGTTGCCTGCAACAAGAATGGGAAGCGCAATTCCAGACCAAGACGGGCGTAAGCATAGCCTTCCTGGCCATAGGGAGTGAGGCTGCCATTATCATAACCACGCAAAGCAATCATGTCGGTAGCATAGTTATAAGAGTAACCGCTCATACCGTCACCACCCATATAGAATGTTTCAAACGGCGATTTCTTATTATTATCGTAACTGCCGAGAATTCCAAAATCGGCACGTGTCATCAACACAAGATTATACTTGCCCTGCGTAAGTGAAGTATATGTCTTGCTGTTAAACTTGATTTTGTAATACTCAATCCATTTATGTTTATCACGCAGCTCCGATTTATATGTAGCACTCTTTGGGTCTTTTGCAAGATTTGCATAGTCCTTGCCATCGAAAAGCGAATAAGGCGGTGTAAATGCAGCACTCAAACGGAAATCAGAGCCGGAGCGCGGGAAAAATGGATTGTCGATAGAGTTACGCGATAATGTAAGTGTAAGGTTGATATTATTACACTCTCCGTCTGTTATAAGGAAGTATTGCCAATCCTTAAGCGAATAGAGCTGATAATTTAGTTCGGCCGACAGATTGAAGAAATCATCGGGCCAACGCAATCGACGTCCCCAACCGATAGACACACCATACATCTTTATATATTTATCAGGGTCGTAGTACGACGAGATATTGTTGTAACCGTATCCATAGTTGTTATAGTTTCCATAGCCATACAGATAGTTATAATAGTTATTATAATAAGCCGAATTATAATAACTGCTTGCAACGTCGGTCTGTATCGACATAAAGGCCGATACCGAGAATGAATTCGGACGTTTACGTCCGAACCAAGGATCGTAGAACGATATACTGTACGACTGATAATATTGACCATTCGATTGTGCACTTATAGATAATGTCTGTCCATCTCCTTGTGGCAATATTCCACGACGCATACCATCCTTACGGAAAAGATTACGCATTGAGAAGTTTGTCAGTTTAAGTGCCAATTTACCAATGACGCCCGTCTGTCCCCAACCTGCCGACAACTCAATCTGGTCGCTGCTTTTAGGCACTAATGTCCAATTGATATCCACAGTGCTGTTCTCGGGGTCGGGCACTACACCGGGATTTATGTTTTCAGGGTCGAAATGCCCCATGTTTGCAATTTCACGCCACGAACGCTCCACGTCGGACATAGAGAAAAGAGCACCGGGAAGAGTACGCAGTTCACGACGAACAACCTCCTCGTACAAGCGGTCATTTCCGCTTATGGTTACACGGTCTATTGTTGCCTGCTTGCCTTCGGACATTCGTATCTCAAGATCGACCGAATCATTCACAACACTAAGCTCTACCGGAATCATGTCAAAGAATACATATCCCATATTATGGTAAAGTTTCTGTATTGCATCTTCATCCGTCTCTAAACGCTCCTCAAGCAACTTCTGATTGTATACATCACCTGGCTTCATTCCAAGAATCTCATCCAGGTCGGAAGTTGAGAAAACACTGTTCCCCACCCATTTGATACTGCGAATGTAATAACGATTACCTTCATCAATCTGCAGATAGATATTTACACTGTTATCATCATGACGAGCAACACTGTCTTTTACAATCATCGCATCACGATAGCCAAGCTCGCTGTATTTTTCAATGATAAGGTCTTTATCCTCGTTGTATCTCTCGGGTGTGAATTTCTTGGAGCGCAAGAATGTGTGCCAAAAGTTCTTAAGCGTTGTCTTCTCACGTGTCTTTTTCATCGAGTTTCTTACCTTTTTCTCTGTCAGGGCTTTTGTTCCATCAATGAAAATCTTATTTACCTTTATCTTATCCTTCTTGTCGATATTTACATCAACTATAACCTGATTGTCATTTGTCACATCGGGACGTTGCATTACATGCACTTCGGCATTCTTATATCCTTTATCCTCAAAATATTTAAGAATTACACGACGAGCTCTGTCTATCATATTCGGGGTAATCTGATTGCCCTTGATAAGACCTATTTTAAGCTCAATATCCTCACGCTCACTTTTCTTAACGCCATTAATATTTATCTGCGAAATACGTGGACGTTGTTTCAAATTGAAACCTAAATATATTTTACCATTTACAATACTGTCGGCAACAATGCTTACATCGGAAAAGAGACCGAATTTCCAATAACGCTTTACAGCATCGGTAATATCGTCGCCGGGCACTGTTATGATATCACCCACCGACAGGCCGGATATACCGATGATGATATTTGGTTCATAATTGTCTACTCCCGATAGATTTATTCCGCCAATCTCGTAACGATGCGGATTACCCGAATATAGAATCGTTGGATTTACCACCTTGCTATAGATTTGTGCAAAAGTTTGTGACACAAAAAGTGTCATAAACAAAAACACCAAAGGCAATATGTATAATCTGTATCTCATCTTTTGTTATTTTATCTCACTTATTTCTTTGTAACCTGTTCGCCGGTCTTGCCAAAACGACGCTGACGTTGCTGATAATCGTAAACAGCCTTACACAACTCGTTATAATCAAAATCGGGCCATAATACTTCGGTAAAATAGAACTCGGAGTATGCACATTGCCACAACAGGAAGTTGCTTATACGCAATTCTTTTCCTGTACGTATAAGAAGATCCGGATCGGGCATAAAAGAGGTTGTCAACGATTGGGATATCATCTTATCGTCAATCTCGTCGAGCGCAACCTCGCCGGCTTTAACACGTGCTGCAATAGCTCGCACAGCCTCTGTTATCTCCCACTTCGCCGAATAGCTGAGGGCCAAAACTACCGTCAAGGCATCATTCCCGGCTGTATTCTTTTCACATGAACGCAAACGTTCAAGTACCCTTGCCGGCAGCTTTTCGGAATTACCTATTATACGGAAACATACATTGTTTTTTATAAACAACTCCTCCTCGATAGAATCGAAAAGCAAAGCCATAAGTGCAGCCACCTCGCCTTCGGGACGATTCCAATTTTCGGTAGAGAATGTATAGAGAGTAAGATATCTAATCCCTACTTTCAGGGCATTTTCCACCAATTTATGTACAGTCGCGGCTCCGGCCTGATGTCCTTCAGTACGAGGTAATCCGCGCTGCTGTGCCCAACGACCGTTACCGTCCATTATGATGGCTACATGTTGAGGTATATTATCCTTGTCTATTAATTGTATGTAATCCATAGTCTGTTCAATTATTACATTTCCTGTATTTGGGAGATAAATCGTAAGTTAAAAATATCGAAAGAAAGGAGTAACTATCCTTATTCTTTGCTCCACTGCTGTTAATTCCATAAGGGTCGTCCAACACAGTACCGCTCTTTTCTGTCACATCCAACTTATCACTTAAGCTGAAGCGAAACGACAATTCACAACCAAGATTGAAACGCGGTGCAAATTTATACTTCACTCCAAGGCCAAGCGGCACATTCATGGTAAAGACATTTTCTGTAGGCTCGGGAGCAAAGGTAAACCCCAATCCACCGAATATGTAAGGAACAAGACGATGTGTTCGTTTGTAACCTGTACCCTCGCCATAAGCAAAGAAATTATATTCGAATTGAGCACCCAAATCGTATATGGTACGTGTAAACGAGGTGCCACCACCCGGAAAATCCGTTTCACCGCCTTCGGTTGTTCCCGAAATACCGGCTATAGAGAGATTTCCTTTTACAGCCATACGTGGATTTATATTGTAACGCCCTATTACACCACCCATTATATTCAGTTCCTTAAACAGCCCTGTATAATTGGCATCTCCAAGATAGTAACTTCCGCCAACCATACCACCCAATTCATATCGATACTCCAGTTCCTCGGCATGCAGAATCTCTGCCGAACAAATCATTATGCCCGACAACAACACATTAAGGATTTTGGAGTTCTTCATAGTGAAATACCGATATTAGAAACCCAATCTGTTAATTCTTCCACACCAAGACGAAGCATCATTACCACCAACAAACAACCAAATGCGATTCTGCCCATCAACAGCAACTGCAAAAGGCGCCTCATAGCCATTTATGGAAGCCGGCAATGACACACTGTTCGAATCGGCCGGCAACCATGTAAGGCCGTCATTGGAAGATGTATATACAACCGAGAAGGCGGCAACCTCTTTGCCGGCTACAACACCCGAACCACCTATGGCATACAATACTCCGTCATATCTGAACACGGTAATATCGGAAATAGCCGGACATATATAACGCTCATCATTGTTGACATACTCTACCCACTTTTTTTCAGTAGAGAGAATACTCCACACTGTTGGTTGCATGGTATTGGGAGCACTACATCCCACAACCACATTTCGCAATATATTGGGATTAGTATGCAATGGATATTCAACCGAAGATATACCATATAGTGGGAATCCCTCGGACTGTTGCTCTGATGCAACAAATGACACCCCATCGGTGCTGTATGTTACCTTGCCATCCACTACAGCCCATAAACGACCTGTTGCATCCGAAGCCGAGACAAGCGCTTTAAAATTCCCCGAAGCTTCGCTTTTGGCCCAATCTGCACCATCGGACGAGATAAAAAGTGCCTCTTCGGCCACCAAATAGAATTTATTATTGAAACGCAACACTCCGCCCAATTCCGCAACATCGGGAAGCCCTGTTATATCAACCGTTTCTATTTCGTCTTTATTATCTATTACAAAAGATGAAAGTACACCCGAACCATCGTTCCTGCGACCGAAAAGAAACATTCTTTCATCGGCCACAATTGCACGTTGAGGCTCATGCATCACAAGTTTTTCAACGCTGTTCCAAACCATGGAATCGGGATTGACCTTGTGTACATTGACACGAATCTCATATTCGCGGGCATTGGCGGCATCCAAAGATGTCACCAACAAACGTACCGGAGCCGTAAAATCAATTGAATCACTTGCTGCATAGGGGACATACGACAAAGACTCTTCATCGTAGTAATAGGCAAGCCCATCGCTCTCAACACCTGTGGGCACTTTTGTTACATCTGTTCCGTAGGGTAATGAATCGGGATTGTACACCATTGCCGTCTTCTGGTCTATCACAAAGGGGTAGTTCGAGGAGACAACCGTTTTTGTCGCAACCGAATCGGTTCCCGCAGCTGTTTTAACATGATAATAAGCCTTAAGATTGCTTATCGAAAAAGAGCGCAACGCAGCATAAGGCGTAAGCTCTGTTTCAACAGAATCATCATCACTACATGATATATTCAATAAGCCAACAACGGCTGCAAGAAAATATATAAATAAAAATTTCTTCATAAACTCACACATTTCCACCACGCCATTAAACGACATAGTATCTTTATATACAAAAATTCAACTTACAAAAATAGCAACATTTTTTGGTATTAGCGATAAACCGAGTGTTATTTATACTAAAATATAGATTAAATAACGTTTTTTATCGCATATAAAGTGATATTTTGTTACCAAAGCAGGTGAAAGATTCAGATTCAACGACATTACATAGAACCGGCGCCTGCACACCGCAACCGATAAAAAGCTCGGGATTATATTCAACCCTTGCAACATCCCACAAATTCATATCGATAAACGATTGCAGAAGGGTTGCACCGCCCTCCACCAAAAGACTGTTGAGTTTAAGGGAGACAAGATGCTCCACAATTCCGGATAAGAGGTTTGTGGATGGATTCAATCTTACCTGTTCAACATTTTCACCGAATTTATCGGGCAATACGTTATATGTATATAAAACAGTAGGCAACGTTCCATCAAACAGCTTAAGAGTGGATGGCAATATATTATTACGATCGACAACGAGACGCAATGGTACACGACCGCTCCAGTGTCTGACGGTAAGCGATGGGTCGTCGAGTAAGGCTGTACGCGTTCCTACAAGAATCGCATCATGCTCGCTGCGCAATTTATGCACAGCCACTTGCGAGCCGGCTGTTGATATTTGCAGTGGAACACCAGAATCACGATATGTATCTATGAAGCCATCGGCAGTCTGCGCCCATTTTAATGTAATAAAGGGACGACTCAATTTATGAAATGTAAAAAAATACCTGTTAAGAGCCACAGCCTCTTCGGAAAGAAGCCCAACCCGCACATCAATACCGGCATTACGCATACGGGCTATTCCACCACCATTTACAAGCGAATTATAATCGGTTGTTGCAACAACCACCCTAGGAATCTTGCACGATATTATCAATTCACAACAAGGCGGTGTTTTCCCATAGTGAGAACAGGGCTCAAGGCTGACATACATAGTAGATTGCGACAGCAATGACAAATCATTTTCACTCACCGAACGCACAGCATTAACTTCGGCATGCGCTTCACCGGCACGAATATGATAGCCCTCGCCTATTATTCGGCCGTCACATACAATCACAGCCCCCACCATAGGATTAGGCGATGTACTGCCCCGACCGTTACGCGCCAACTGCAAACAACGGCTTATATAGATTCTGTCTGTATCGGTAAAATGTTCCATAACTGATGCAAATATAAAGAAAGGCGAGTGGAGAACAAAATAAGTTTACTTATTTTTTATCCCGAGCCGCACCCTATATTCGAGCTTTAGCTCCAATATAGCGATTTGTTTGCGAAAATACTATTTCAAACAGATGATTAATCATTTTTCTGCCAAATATGTAATATATTGAATGTCGACAGAATAGAATCCTATTCTGTCGACATTGGATGACGTAACAATGTGTGCAACAACAATTTTTCCGTTATTATAGCACAAAGTCTTTAAGTTCTTCTTGAAGTATATGGCGCGATAAGAATATGCGACTCTTTACAGTTCCCAATGGTAAATTCAGTTTCTCTGCAATCTCGCGGTATTTAAAGCCGCTTACATGCATGATGAAAGGAACGCGAATTTCTTCGGATAGCGAGTTAATCGCTTTCTTGATTTCTTTTACATCATAATCATTTTCAACAACATGCTCCTCTGATTCTGTTATTTGATTCAGCAGGAAAAGATTGTCGCTCGTGTCCACATAGGTTTGTTCTCGAAGCAATTTACGATAATTGTTAATGAACAGATTACGCATGATTGTAAGTATCCATCCTTTGAAGTTGGTACCTGCTACAAATTTGTCGCTATTGGCAAGAGCTTTGAGCGATGTTTCTTGAAGTAAATCATTGGCGTCATCTTTGTCATTGGTTAACTTGTAAGCAAACCGTTGTAATTCCGACTGAACCTCTAAAAGTTCTTTCCTAAATTTAGTCGTTTCCATAATCTTTTTTTTAACAATGTCTAAAGTTGCTTGATAGTGGTGGCGCATGAAATTCTACATGCGTAAATTCGCCTAAAAGCGAGCAGCTGTTGAGAAAAATAATCCATTTTTCATTTGTTTTATTGTTTATATTAAGAATTTTGCTGTATCTTTGTGCTTATAGACAGCATTATAACTGTGGATAATTACAAAGACTCTGCAAAAATAAGAATTTAATTGATACAAAATAAGAAATATCAAGAATTAATTCTTGTATTTCTTAATATTTAGATTAAATCTAAACAATAGATTATGCAAACGACTGTACAACAACGACTTATTCAATTTATAGACTATAAGAATTTGAGCAAAAATGCTTTTGAATCAATATGCGGCTTATCAAAAAGATATGTAAGCAACTTACACGGCATCCCCGGGGCACGTGTTATTAAGAGTATCAGTCTTAAATTTCCCGAGTTAAACATTGCATGGCTTGTTAGCGGTGAAGGCGATATGATAAAAAGGGCAAGTTTAGACTCTAATGCAGAGGAGCCTGTATTTATCGAAGCTGAAACGGCAGAAATGAATATGGCTCGTGCTCCTATTTTGCCAACACTTATAGCCAATCGTCCTAATCTTGATATACTCGACTATATTCGTAGGAATTCCAACGAAATTGAACGTTCACGTTTAATAGTATTAGATACACCTATTGATTTGTGGCATATGGTAAGAGATGAGTCTCTAATGCCGGTATTCCGCATCGGTGATAAAGTTGCATTGCTTTCTTGCACAAGAGGCGAGGAAAATATAATACCTGGTAAACTCTATGCAATAGATACAATCAGTAACGGTTTAATATTGCGTAAACTTTATCCTCAAGAGGACCACTATATAGCAAGATCGTTTAATGAAGTTGCATATCCCGATTTTACGATTACAAACTCGGACATCATACGGATATATCGGGTGGTTTTTATGGGGCGTAGCATATTATAAATATGTACAGCCTTATGGCGAACTCTGTGTTTTGTTAATGCGGAGTGGCTTAAGAATGCATACAATTTTTTCTTAATTCTGTATGACAACCTTCGTCCCATCGCGAAAGACGCGGTAGCGCCATAATCTGCGCGATTTGCCTTCGATTGTTATTCCTCCGCTGTTGAGGTCGAATTTGCTGTTGCAATTGTAACAGCTTGCATGCCCTATGTCGTTAAGTTCTAATCGGTAGCGTGCCATGTCGCAATTGGGACATGCCCAGTCGTATGCCCAAATGTTGCCGTCGCCCATCGACGGGGTGCCTATGATTAATCCGCCAAGGCCGTAGAAAAATTGCTGTCTTGCCTCTTGCTCGCTTAGTTGTATGGTGTGTGTGACTCCAAAAACATCGATTACCTCGTATGATACGTTGTTTTTCCTTCTTACGGTGATGTATTCGCCGAAACTGCTTGCCTGATTGAATGGCGAGTATGTTTCGTCGTATGAGAAAAACACCGAGTAGCCCGAATAGGGAGTCTCTTCGTCGCATGCAGATATTGTCAGCAGCGTAATCAGCAGGGTGAATATTTTTTTTGTCATCGGTTAGCCTTTATACAAATAAAACGCAAAGAGCCGTCGGTTATTGCTTGCGATTCTTTGCGTTAATGATTTTTTTGTTTTGTCATCACCTGTTAGGCGTTAAGCAGGGTTCGTTCGGCTTTAATAGCTTTTTCAAAGTCCATGGAATAGTATATGCTGTACATATATTCTTTTATATGATCGTTGTACAGGTTGCCGATGCTGCCTTCGTGGGTGTGACGTATGTTTTTGTCAGCTTCAAATGTTCCGGCTTCAATTGCCAGGCCCACCTGCTTGTATGCGTCGCGGAAGGGAACTCCATTGCTTGCCAAGCGGTTTACCTCCTCCACGCTGAACATGAGGTCGTAGCGTTTGTCGTCTAAAATATTCTTGTTTACTTCGATGCGCTCGATGATGTATGTTGCCATCTTTATGCAATCTTTCAACTCGGTGAATGCAGGAAGGAACAACTCCTTTATTATCTGAAGGTCGCGAAAATATCCTGTCGGCAAGTTGTTCATTATCATTATTATATCCGTTGGTAATGCCTGCAGACGATTGCATTTTGCACGCAACAGCTCAAATACATCGGGGTTCTTTTTGTGCGGCATAATGCTCGAACCGGTGGTGCACTCTGCCGGCAAGGTGATAAAACCGAAGTTCTGCGAGTTGAACATGCAGGCGTCAAATGCCATTTTTGCCAAGGTGCCGGCAACGCTTGCAAGTGCGTAGGCTATGTTGCGTTCGCATTTTCCGCGTCCCATCTGTGCATACACCACATTGTAGTTCATCGAGTCGAACCCGAGTAGTTCGGTGGTCATTGTGCGGTTGAGTGGGAATGATGAACCATAACCGGCTGCCGAGCCAAGAGGATTGCGGTTACACATGTTGTATGCTGCTTGCAGGAAGAGCATATCATCGGCAAGGCTTTCGGCGTATGCACCGAACCACAAACCGAATGATGATGGCATTGCTACCTGCAGGTGTGTGTATCCGGGCATAAGAATATCCTTGTGGTTGTTGCTTTGCTCAATAAGTGTGTCAAAGAGTTCCTTTACAGCCTTGCACACATCCTGCACCTCTTTGCGGGTGAACAGTTTCAGGTCGAGTAGTACTTGGTCGTTGCGCGAACGGCCGCTGTGTATCTTTTTACCTGTATCGCCAAGTTTGCGGGTAAGCATAAGTTCCACCTGCGAGTGTACATCTTCCACTCCCTCCTCGATTACAAATTCGCCACGTTCGGCAACTGCGTATATGTTGCGCAACTCCTCATGAAGCATGTTCATTTCGTCGCGGGTAAGCATGCCGATGCTTTCGAGCATGGTGCTGTGTGCTATGGAACCGAGAATGTCGTAGCGTGCCAGCAACAGGTCGAGTTCTCTGTCAAGTCCTACGGTGAAACGCTCTATCTCAGGGTTTATGTTACTGTTTTTATCCCAAAGTTTTTTTGCCATTTTCAGTAGCCTCTTTTAGTATTCGATAAGTGAAAGAATTTCGGCCATCTTCTCCAATCCCTCTTTTACGGGTTTTTCTATCATGCCCCGAAGCATGAAGTTTACCTCTACTTTTGCTACAACACGCATCTTCGATGCATTATCGCCATCCGGAATAATCTGTATCCACAGGTTCGCAGGAACGGGTGAGCCTGCACCCTCGAATTTTATACACTTGGGTTTTTCGCGCTCAACAATTCTAATGGTAACCTTACCAAATTTCGGTACATCGATTGTGGCCTGATCGCGGTCGTATTCCAGGTCTTTTATTTTATCCTCGGGCAATTTGCCTTTCAGCATCTCGAGGTTGTTCAAATCCTCTAATTTGGCGTATACTCTCTCTTGCGGACATGGTATCAGTTTTACGCTGCTTTCGTATTGGCTCATGGATTATAGTTATATGTGTGGTAATCTGTTATTTTAAATCGTTTCGCCATTCCGATGGGTTTGCACGCCACTCTTTAAGTGTGGGCATAACTTCATCGGTGATATATCCCGTTTCCATTGCAGCCTCCAATACAGCTTCGTAGTCGGTGAGGGTTATAAGTTTTACACAGGCATCGGCAAATGCATTAACTGCAACGTCGAAACCATAAGTGAACGATGCAACCATGCCGACAACCTCAACGCCGGCCGCACGCAGGGCCTCTACTGCTTTAAGGCTGCTTAATCCGGTTGACACAAGGTCTTCCACAACAACAACCTTTGCCCCCGGTTGTACATCGCCCTCGATAAGATTGCCCAAGCCATGATCTTTTGCTTTGGGGCGCACATACACGAATGGCTTTGCCAACTCCTCGGCAACAAGTGCACCCTGGGCTATTGCGCCTGTTGCTACTCCGGCAACGGTGTCTGCTTCGGGGAACTCCTGCAAAATCAGATTTGCCAATCCAAGTTTTACTCGTGTACGCAACTCGGGGAATGAAAGGGTTTTTCTGTTGTCGCAGTAGAACGGCGATTTCCAGCCCGATGCCCATGTGAACGGTTCGGTAGGTTGTAATTTCACTGCTTTGATTTTAAGCAACTCGGCTGCTAAAATAAGTTTCGATTTGTCTGACATAATAGTATGTATTTTAAATTATTGGTTTTTTCTTGTACTTTCTATTGGCGAAGATACGAA
>JAFUKC010000005.1 GCA_017467885.1 Bacteroidaceae bacterium
ACCCACATAGAGAGACAGACGAAAAGCGGAAAGCCGTTTATCCCTAAAAATGCTGACCCGTCAAGGACACACCTCAACCGTGAATTACTCTCATTCCCTGATGGAGTAAAAGACAGAAACGATGCCATCAAGAATCGCCTTGCCAATGCCGGACTCAAACGTAAGATTGGCAAGAACCAGACAACCCACTTGTGTGCAATCTTATCCGGCAGCCATGACCAGATGATGAAGATACAACAGGAGGGACGATTGTCCGAATGGATCAATGTCAATATCCGCTGGTTAGAAACCACATTCGGGAAGGAGAATCTTGTATCCTGTGTGCTGCACATGGACGAGAAAACTCCCCATCTGCATGCTACGATTATTCCTATTGTAACCACAGAACGTAAACGTCGGGAGAGGGAGGGACAAAAGAAATACCGAACTTCAAAAGGTGGGCCACGATTAAGTGCTGATGACGTGATGCACCGTTCCATGCTTACTAAATATCAAGACAGCTATGGCAAAGCCATGAAAGACTTCGGACTTGAACGTGGCGTAGTAGGCTCTGTTGCAAAGCATGTTTCCAACAGCGACTACTACAAGCAGAAGATGGAGAGCATTCAAGAAAATATCGAGATACTTATTCAAGAAACAGAAGAGAAACAAGCAAAGTTGGCCAAACTCAAAAAGGAAGAGGAAGCAGCCAAGGAGGGCAAAAATTTCATCCTTAGTCTCTTCAATAAGGGCGACCTGGCAAAGGCAAGAACTGCCATAGCTGAGCAAACCGCACAGATTGAATCATTGCAAAAACGAGTCCGAATATTGGAAATGGAGAAAAAACAATTGGCTGAGAAAGGTGAGAAAACCCGTTTCAGTCTGGAACAAACTTTGAAGAAGACAATCCAAGAATCGGATGCCTATAAGAAAGCGAACGAGATTCTGAAAGAGAAGAACAGGGAGCTTGACCGCAAGGCAAATCCGCATCGTTATAGACTTTCTTCAGGGGCTACGCTTACACGCTTTTATATTTCCCCAAGGTACGTATCATCGCCAAGTGTGCACATTTGGACACAGGTAAAAGATGAGATATTTGACGATGCCAAATATACGGAGTGGCGAAATCCGGTTATGCAGAAGTATCTGAATGATGAATTTACCGAATATGAACTTATCAATGCCATCTTTGAACCGTTTGAGCAGGTCAGCCAGATGCAAGCGCAGTTGCTTGATGCGTCTTTAGGATTGATGGCTGGTGGCCCTGCGCATGTTCATGTTGGTACAGGGGGAGGTGGTTCATCGTCGGATATGCCGTGGGGAGAGAAAAAGAATGGTAGAGTTAAAAGATAAAATCCATCCCGATATCGGGATGGATTGTGTCATTTCCATAAAGGCTCGTTTTTCCAATCCTTAGGAAATCCCATTGCTGCAATGTCAACATTGGGATGCTCCTTCAAAAGTGCATCTAACCGTTTCTTAAAGTTACTATTAGAGTGGATTTGATTATGTATATACTCTAAATAACATAATTGTGGATAAAGTTTTACCATAGAAAGATTGGTGTTTTTAATCCAATTTCCACGGAATGATCCATTGAGCTGTGGCATAGTTGGATAATTGCGATTCCAAACACGCGCATGATGCGCCAAGCAGTTTCGAAGATTTACCGCACATTTAACCCAACTCTCTAAGATAAGATGTTGAGGTAGATTAAATTCTCTCGCAATTATTTTCTTAACAGAATTATCCTTAAGATTACAAAATAGCTTAGAAAGTGTGCCAAAAGAGGTTACTTCAAGAGTTTTCCATACCGGTGGCATATCCGGCTCGGTATATTTTGCTTTATGCTCTGTAATGAAGTCTTCCTTGCTTCTTGCCAGCTCCTGCTTCATCAGCGTCAAACACTGATGAAAAATATTATCATCTTTAAACAACGATGCGTCCATATACCAAAAAGCACCATATTTTAATGATATGTGGTGAATCATTTTAGAGCGCAGGGCAATCTCGATAGATTGAACGGCAGAAAATATAATGCTACGGAGTTCCTTATCAAAATAATAAAGATCTATTGCATTATCAAAATAGCTGTTGGGTTTATACAAATGGGTCTCTTTATCCTTTTCCATTGGGCGAAGATAATTGGCCAATCGGAAATAGCTGATTACCTTGAGGTAATTGATAGCTTTTTGTTCATCGGCAATAATCAATCCCCTCGATTTCATCATTTCGATGATTGAGTTATAATCTAATGGAGTCTTTGAATATATCATAGTGTATAAAGCAAAAGTTCCGCCCTGGTTCGCTGTTCTACGGGAAGCGTGGCGGAAACTGTCGATGCAAAGATACAACTTTTTTCATTTATAACAAATATAATGCCCTAAAAATCATCTTTAAGCATGAAATATAGTGCTTCTAGCTTTTTATTTTATATCGTATAAATAATGAAAGAGAAGAAAAATCAATGCCCTTCAATCCATTGTGTCTTATCATTCATAAAATCCAACGATAATTTTACTTTCTCTGATTAAATTTATATCTGATTTTACTACAGTTTTGTTGATCCCTTGGGGACATAATAAATAGATAGTTTGACATAAATCTTTTTCTTTGTCCGAAAGATTTAGCTTGTCTACTGGTTTGATGAGACAAATAATTACATTTGAAAAAATGTAATCTTTATCAAATCCATTAAAATTGAAGATTAAATCCTTTAAATAATCCGAGTTATCGCATTCTCCATAAGAATAAGAATTATAGGAATATGCTGCAAATCTCTTTGAACCAGATATTTTGCAAATTTCCTCCAAAGTTAAATTTTCTGCATCGGGAGTCCAAATATCTATTATAAATCTGGCAATAGAATTAAGATATTGATAATATGATATCTTAAGAAACTCCTTTCGAAATAGACGGTTTCTTACTCGTTTGTTTATATGCTTACGTTTCCAGTTATTGTAAGTATGGTTTGCTCTTCTTTTGACAATCCTCTTCACAACCTCATAAGAAGGTAGCGATATGTTTTCATAACCGATTCTTTTAAGTTCTGCTAAACTATTATCCAATTCGAATTGACTGAATTCTAACTCCGTTTTATCTCGGTAAACAGAGAAATCTTTTGCAGTCTCTGCTAATTGTTCTTCGGTATAACCGTAAAATGATGTGTGCCATAAGCAACAGGCAACTATCTCTTCTTTTGTTGCTATTACTTCTGGATCAATTATCACTTCCTTACATAGACTAGCACTCCATTTATCTCCTTCCAATGGGTAGGCACTTAAATATGTTTTATTGACTAATTCATCATAGTACAAGGATATTCTGCACTCTTGTGAGTTGGCATTTTCATCGTAAACAGGTGTCATATGATACAGTATATCAAAATGGCATTTTAAAAATGGAAGCATGTGCTTGTCTTCAGGATACATTCTTTCGAAGGCTAACGCTACTCCCTTAAAATCAATAGAGTGTAAAAATTCTTGAAGCTTCATTCCTTTAATATTTTAAGATCCATGTTGGAATACCTTTTTCTTGTGCTATTTCAATCATATGTTTTGTTCCACTAGATTCTCCATTCCAAAATGCAATCAGATGAGTGGCTATGCTTAGCATATCATTATTCCTAAGGAATCCAGCAATACGAGGATATTCTTTCCAATTAGCAGGAAATAAAATTTTGGTCAATTTATGTTCATCTGCATATTGAATACCAAGGGTATCTGCTCCTTTCGCCATTCCTGAGATAACCTTAATCGCTTTATTATTAAATAAATTCTGGTCTTTGAATAATTCATTCAACTTAGTAGACATGTATTCATAATCATTAAAGTCTCGTCCGCCGGCAATAATAACTCTACTCGCTTCCTGATAATCACTAAGATATTTTTCGCTTAAATTCACACTTTTTATTTCATTCAGTTTCATCTACTCTGCTGCTTTAAAATTAAATATAGGTTTTATTATATTTACTACTTCGACTGTATCAGTAATGTTACCTATAATTTCAGCCATAGGTTTATATACCATGGGACACTCATCTTTGGTAGCTTCAGTGACAGTCTCGCTATATATTCCATTCATGGATTTAGCAAAATCATTCATGTTAATTTGCTTGAATGCCTGGCTTCTACTCATTATTCGTCCTGCACCATGAGGAGCAGAGAAATTCCAATCCTCATTACCTTTGCCAATGCAGACAAGAGAACCGTCACGCATATTCATAGGTATAATGCACTTTTCGCCTTTACGTGCAGAAATTGCCCCTTTACGAATAATGTTGTCATAACCAATATAGTTATGTACACTTTCAAATGAGTCATTAGATGCTTCTGCATAACCTTCATCTACAAGAAAATCTAAAAGCAAATCAATAATTAGTTTCCGGTTGATTTCCGCCCATCGCTGGCATAGACGCATATCGTGCAGATAGTCCTCCCGAAAATGTCCTTCCAGATAAGAGAGTTCTGCAGGAATTGTCGGTTTGCGCATTTTGAACGAATTATGAAGATTACGAATGACTTCCTGCAACTCACACTTTCGTCCTGCCTGTTTGTATTCTTCAATAAGACGGTTCTGTTTCTCCATCATTTCAGCCCAACCGGATTGACATTTTACAGCCAATTTTTGATATATTTCAGCCACTTGTTTACCTAGGTTTCGGCTTCCTGTATGAACTACCAAGTAACACTCACCTTGTTCATCCTTATCCAACTCGATGAAATGATTTCCACCTCCCAATGTGCCGATTGATTTATCCAGACGTTTCACATCTTTTAAATCACGGTAACAACGTATTTGCCGAATGATGCTTTTTGCTTCACTATACCTTTCCATATACTTCTGAGGTAAAGGAAAATATTCCTCGCTTCGGTGATTTCTACCAGAAGGAATAGCTTTCAATATATACTCGTTAAAAGCATGCAAATCAATTCTCTTTAAACTTTGAAATGGTTGGACGATTATACCACAACCTATATCCACACCCACGATATTTGGAATAACCCTTTCTCCCAAATCACCTGTGAAGCCAATTACACATCCTGCACCTGCGTGAACATCTGGCATGATCCGAATCTTGCAACTGCTGAATACATTAATAGACATCAATCTATTGACTTGTTCAATGGCACTTTCCTCCACGTTGTCAGTGAAGATTTTAACATCGTATCCTTCAATTGTTCTCATTATATTCCCGAATAACAGTTATTACCATCTTATATAAACCATATAAAGGGAGAAACAGAAGTATGATAAAACTTAGGAGATAAATAAAATTCTTTATTATAGGGTTCGATTTATCCCAATATCCATGATTCAATCTACTTCTAAGATTTTCCATATGACCTTTATCTCAGATATATTATGTGTTCAATCCATTCTCTACAAATAGAAGAGTACACGCCTCCAATAGGTACGAGATTAAGTATAAGCAATATGACGAATTGGCTAAAAACCAACAAGCATAGGGCTTTAATTACCCTATGCATTGATGTCTTACATTTCATACATTTACCCAATTTTTTCACAAATCAAGTATGATGCATTCATCTTTGATTTGTCAAAGTTTGTAGAGTACTTAGTGTTAAATGCTTTGGCTATAACCTCATGATATGAGACTACACCTAGTGGCGGAGTTGTTGTTGGTGTACTAAGTTCAATAAACATACCTTTTACTAACTGTTTGCCAGTACCCCAGTTCCAATTGTTTTTCGCAGAAATTCTCCAAAGTGTCATAATGATAAATGTTTTAATGTTAATTAAGCTGTAATTTCTGATATGATTTGTTTTTTGCGCTGCTCTACAATTTCATTCCATAATGATGATCGTTGTAATTTTGCAGCAGGAATGTACTCCTTGTATCTTTCATAAAATTCTATAGCTGAAACATTTGAGAATAGGTTGCTACGATAGTCATCTATTACTGTTTCCCAATCCCATTTATCTACAAATTTTTCCAGCAGTTCATTAGTTATACAGCAATTGCTTGATAATTCATTCCAGTTCCATTTTTCTTTAAATGTCTCTATGCAATTTTCTGTCAACACCTTCTCATCGGCATATCTAGATAGTTTATCCCAATTTATTCGATGCTTAAATTTCTGTAGCATTGGAATAGTCCACAAGATATTTCTGTTTTCAGACAACTCATTCCAGTCTATCTTGTCCTGGTACTTTTCCAATAGTTGTTCAGTCCAACATAAATCACCTGAAATTTCTTTCCATGCACCTTCATCTGCAATACGTTGCATAAATTCATTACTCAATGTTTTTGTTGCCATAAATACAATTTTTAGTGAAACATTTAATTAATTGCTACAAAGTTATAGATGAGGTATGCCAATATGGGGCACAAGCTGAATAAAATACCATATTTGTTTGAAATTATACGAGAGGGGGCAAATCAAGCCGGATTTTCCATTACGTGATTTAACATTAATACTATAATCACAGCAAAGTAAAAAGAAACCTCTGCCGTTTTAAGACAGAGGTTGTCAAAATCTTAGTTAAATGTTTTTTTATTCGTTCAGAATTGAAATAGCTTTGTTGGCTTGTTCTTCTGTTAAACCCTCGTATGGAATGGTCAATATAAAGTTGCTTAATTGAGAATCAAGAACAACATATTCATCATCTATAATGACATATCGTGTATTAGGTAGTCCTTTTTCAGATAACCAAGATGATATTTCAAGTCCTTTGCAATGATGCATTTTATTACAAAAATCATCTAGAACTACATTTAGTAAGTACTCATCACTTGTTGTAGATGGTGTTATATCAATTATTCTACCTGGCAGGTTCCTAACATTCCATAATTCTTTCATTGCATCTAACCCTAAGTACTTCCATGATGACTCAACAACAATATGGGCATCAGTGGCATCAATAATTCGTTCCAATTGCTTGATTGCATTGGGATCAAAATAAGCGCCATGTTCATCCTGCCAAGGCTTACCCTGAAATTGGAGTAATCCTTGGTAATGTTCTGTGTTTAATACGCCATCAAAATCAAGAAAAATAATCTTCTTATTTAGATTACTCATGTTATATAAATATTTTCTTTATTCGCTTTCAAAATAAACTTGAATAACCAAACTCTTTAATATGTCCAATTCAGAAATGCATGGTAAAAAATGGGTTAACCATATTGCTGTCAGAAATGTCAATAATCACAAAATATAATGATTCCAAGTGGCACAATGCAGAGCGCCACCATGCTTGATAAGTGGTTGAGCAAAAACTTGTCTAATAACCTTATTATCAAATACGTTTTGGAACATTTTTAGTGCTGCCTTATCATTCTCTCCATCATGGTTCATAGACAATGCTGGCAATATAATAGCATTGTCAGTTTCAAGGTAGTTCATGTAACACCAACTATCCTGAGAAAGCATTCCCTTGTATTCCAGTTCCAGAATTTCGAATTGACTATTGAGAATCTTGCGAATTCGTGTTGAAAAGGATTTTCTTTTACCATTCTCCAACTGATGATAATTATTGAGGAGGATGCGATCATCACCAAGCCATGCAATCATTCCATCCGAATGACCAAATGGTTCATTCATATCCCAAGGTAATAGAATTATTTCTGCTTGAAAAGCTTCTTCAAGTCGACAAAGCAAAGCCAAAGGACGCCAGTTGGGGTTCTCCGAGAAAATCTTATCCGTCATAACTACTTTATCGCCACAACGTACATAATTACCACCATCGAGAACAATATCCACATTATCTGAGATATTAATATTCAAATCCTCAATGGCCAATTCTTGCCGTGTGATGTATTTGTGATACTTTGGATCATCCCACAGATAATCAGGTTGAAAGTTAAAACCAACATACTTTCCTTCACCAATATGGATTGGCATGTAATCTCTACACCACACTTCTTCTGAGTATGGAAGAGTCTTTGGAGTGATGCCAAACTCAGACAAAACTTTATGAAGTTGATTATAGACATCCTTGTAATCCTTTTCTAACCAATCTGAAATATAAATTTCTTGTGTCATATTGTTATGTTTGAAATATTATCAATAAGTTCATTTAGCTTCTGAATAAAATCACATCTACTCTCTATTGCTTGTGTATTGAAGCAGAAGTATTTATCTGTATCGTTTTGTGCTTTTTCATTTCTAATCATATAACCTTCTTTATCTATCAGATAGACAAAATCATTGCGATACCATTGGAATCTTTGAAAATTGAATGTAAAATTAATATCAGAACCAAAAAGTAATGAAGTGTTAGTGATTTTATGTTCACTATTAATCTCTATACCCTCGGTATCAGATAATAAATTATCTCTTTTCTCACTATTCAAGAAAACACCTGTGCTACTTGGAAATATCGCCTTGTGGTTATGATAATCACGAATCCATGAATTGGGAATTTTGTCTCTAACAAAATCTAATAGCGATGTGTGTACAAGTTTATATATCGTTCGTTCTGCAAAATCTGTGGATTTTTCAAATGATGTAGTAGATTGGTTCTTTTCGCCAAGTAACAGATGGTGTATTGCTTTGCAATTATCACTATTCAAAAGATAATATAACCACGATTCTGGCTTGTTGTTAAATGTTCTGTGCTTCCACCATAAGACTTTCCAAAATGTATCAGCAGAATACCAACTCATCATCATCTTAAGCAAATTAGTGTTGCGATATGGAACTTGCATTGCAGAACCTTTTGATGGCGTTTCTTTTAAAAAATATTGTTTTGCATGTTCCAATTTTGAATCAAACGAGCTCCAATCTATCAAGCCATTTTCATCTTGGAACAAAAAGCGTATGCTTCCTTTGAAAAATGCGTATTGTTCGGCTTCTATTATAGCATCTTCCCAAGTTCTTCCATCATTACGAATATTTCCGGCAATAATTTGTCTAGCCTTATGAATTTCCTCATTCCACCTATTTGAGAAATCAGACGAACGTTCATCGAAAGTCATATTACTCAGGCTTTTGTACACATCATGAGAATCAAGCTTCTCTATATGTTCAATTGCCGTTCGGATTGCCATTGTACTTCTGATTTGCGCTCTACTGTCCTCACCTTGTCCAGAAATAAGATTCCAGACTACACGCATCCATCTTTTCATTGAAACATCATCATCATCGACTGTATCATCGTGATCGAAATACTTGCATATAGCGAAGAAAGCAATTCTTTGCACTTGATTCAGCGTGGACACTCTGAGAATTTTTTCATTAGCATTATTTACTATTTCGATATTATCGGTATTCTCATCTTCAACATATTGTGGTATAAACTTAAAACTATCATCCCATGAACAAGTCGGTATAGACCAATCTTTGGAAAACTTGCAGTAATTGTTTAGTACCTTTTGTAATTTCATAAAGAACCCGACAGGAATGCCATTTTCATATTTGTAATCGTCCAATCCTTGATAAGCAATTTTCGTATCATAATCATTGGGATTACGATTATTCGAATCGTTGAGATATCTATATGAAGAATTTTCGTTTTCTTGCGTAGAACCCTCATCACCTTTACCTATGTCAAGTAAATAAAGGTGAGGATTTTCTGATTTCTTAGCAATAAATAGTTCATTCCAAAAGAATCTATTCAAGAAGGCAAAGTAGATTTCATCTATTTGATTTGATTTATACAATTTGCCATTTTTATCATGTATACCCTTAGATTTATTACTCCAAAATATGTCAACCCAGTCTGTATCAAACTTGATAGGTATTCCTTCTATGGTATCCAGTAGAAGTCCCCATTCTTTTAGCTGCGTATTTTCGTATGTATTTTCTTCTGCACGTTTTGTTATGTAACCAACTAAGTCAGCCTTGAAATTTTCAAAACTAGTCAACTGCTTTCCACGGGCATTCATCTTGATATATAAGTCATCAGAAAGGCCAAAATCATGAAGTGGAAGATTATAAAATACAATGGGGCATAAAGACTCATTTGTTAACCTTTTCCAATAATTTTCATAGGTTTTCATTAATGCACACTTATCACCATCTTTGTCACACAACGATGGACATGCGAATAATTCTTCTATTCCGTCTATAATATCAGTTCCTTTTTTATCGGCTATTTTCGTACCACTCAACATCCTGAGCATTGACTGAATAGTAGGATCCTGTTTCCATGCTGAATAAAACCATGTTTGTTTTGTAATAAATCCAACAATATTGATGCCATTGAAGCGTTCAAAGTTTTGTGGAATACATAAACTCCGACAAAACTCTCTAGATGAAATCCTTGTTTCGTATGTAAACTTACGGAGTATTGCACAATTTTCTTCGTTTAATACACCTGCCCGTAAAGCTATATACCAATGTAATAACCATAGAGTGGTAAGTCGTTGTTGACCATCCAATGGATTAAGTTTGTCATTTTCTGTTGATCCGTATACGAAATCTAGCTTCATTTCAGAATCTTTATAAGGAGGCTCGTTGTCAAGTGCCTTTTTTAAATCGCCTAAAAAGTTCTTGCGAAGATTCTCCCTACCCAATCTTCCTTGTGCGTAATCACGCTGGATTATGGGAATTTCTATGTGATTATTTTTTAGAAAATTCCAAAAAGTGGTCTTTTTTGCCATATTAACAATCTAATTTGTTTATACATTCCTTTATATCATTTACATACCCTTCAGCATCAATATTTTTTGTCCAATAATTGGCATTTGACATTATTGGTGAATAATATTTCATGAAAACTTGCTTTGTGCAAAGAGGTACAAATGAAGATCCTGCTTTTTCTTCTCTTATAAATTGCAACTTTCCGTCCTTAGTCATCTTGGGAATGGAAATCTTAATCCCTTTGTCTTTACCAATAATAACTTGGCGCTTTCCTGAGAATAGAGCATTACCATAACTTCTGTTTGTAGAAGAATCTAATAGAGTGTAGTTCCAAATTCTATTCTTCTCTTCTGGAGTCCAATCATCAGTTTGTGGGAAATGATTCTTTATTTCGTGAAA
Source organism: Bacteroidaceae bacterium (assembly GCA_017467885.1). Taxonomy (GTDB): domain Bacteria; phylum Bacteroidota; class Bacteroidia; order Bacteroidales; family Bacteroidaceae; genus HGM04593. The sequence continues at coordinate 10,926 of JAFUKC010000005.1, forward strand.
AAGTTTATTTCTTTGCTCTTCATTGACTTGCTCAAAAAAATCATGAATTTTTGTCTGCATCTCTTTATCTGCACTTAAGTACACATTCAATAACCATTGCTTTTGTGTCATCACATCGTCTTCTTCATTTGTCGTATTGGAATTGATGTGCTCTACATCCCAACTTTCAATTTTGTATAAATGAAATGGGAATTTGTGGAAAATTCCTATTTGATACCTTACGTTATCAAGGTTATTCTTATTTTGATTGACTATAGTCTGTATATTATGAAAAAGAAGAATGGGTTTACATTTTCCTTTGTCACTACCATCCGCTTTGTATTGGTAATCAAGTGGAGGACACTTTTTTATCTCACCAGCAATCTTTTTCTTTAGTCCAATCATGAAATAGCTTTTATCAGCAGAAGCATTCCATTCCGCAACAAGATTGTGAATAGTATGTCCATGTACAATCAAATAACCTACATAGTGATAGAGTTCCAAATCCTCATACCACTCCTTGAATGTTTGAAAATATGCTTTCACTTCATTCCAGCATTTCTCAATACTTGATTGGTCTGAATGGAAATATTCATAAAAGTATCTAAAAGTTCTATAGTCATCAGAACCTATCATTCCGTATTTTTCATCATTTAATCCCAATTTATTCTGTTCGCAAATCAAATCAAATATAAAGTCTATTCTCGTAGGGCGGCTATAACCTTTTTCATTTAAGAACAGCCAGAACTCATCGTTTTGCAACGTATATTCAGTGTTGTCCCATTCGCTTGCTATTTCTTGCTGCCTCAATTTTAGGTGTTTGTCGTCTGAGACCCGGAAGTTTGAGCGATTCAAGAACAGGGCCTTGATAAGTTCTGCGTTTGTAAGCGATATTTTTCCGATGTTGAGACGAGTGAAGACTTTGATAGAATCTTCATCTACGGTCTCATACCAAACCACCCTTGTGCGATGGATAAATTTGGACTGAAAATCGTTGTTATCAAAAGTATCGCCCTGTTTACACGCCCATTTGTGAATTGTGCTGTAGGCCTGCTTCATATAGAAGTAGTCAATATAATCTTTGAATTCTTTTCCTGGGGTTACTGCTTCTTGGTCTTCATTGATTTCCAGATTTTTTAAGAAATCGTAACTATCTTTTCTCGTTGCATAGCTGATTGTTGGTAATGGAGTCTTTCTTTTTCCATTCCACATCTCGTTGAAATAATGAATGATTAAATATATTGTGGTTAATCGTTGCTGTCCGTCAATCACTTCATACCAATCTTCTTCCTCGGTTGCTTCGTCACAGTATGTATCCGCTTTTTTCACCTTCTTAACCACTAGAGGCTGTAGACAATACCATGTTCCTTCATCTGAGTTATTGACACTCTCTGGTCTGAAATCGTTGATGTCATTCAGTAGGTCTTCTACCTGTTGGTCATTCCATCTGTAGCCACGCTGATAACTTGGTATGAAGAATTTCAATCCAAGAAGATTACTAACCGATTTCATTTCAATTATATTTTCAACCATATCCATTATTATATTATAGTGTAATTATTAAATACAATAGTTAGATGTAAAGCAATTATAGAATATTTCTTGCTATCCAAGCACAAGCTTCTGCATCCGCAAGTGCATGATGATGTTTATTCAATTTATGACCACATAACTCAGAGATGGTGTGTAATTGATGACTTGGGGCATCTGGAAATGCACACAACGCAGCCTGATAGGTGCAGTAAAACTCATAATCGGGATAATCCATTTGATAGGTACGAAATACAGCCTTCAAACAACTTTCATCAAAAGATTTATTATGTGCTACAAGAGGTAATCCTTCTATAAGTGGTTCGATTTGTTTCCAAACTTGAGGAAATACTGGAACCTGATCAGTATCATTTCTTGTAATTCCATGTATTTGAGTACACCAATAGTTGTAATAATTTGGTTCTGGTTGAATAAGTGAATAAAATGAGTCAACAATTTCCCCATTTCTTACTATTACAACACCAACACTACAGACACTTGTACGCTCATTATTTGCTGTTTCAAAATCTATTGCTACAAAATTATCCATATATTAGTTGTTATATTTATTCGACATTCTTTTAATCTTACCTGCTATCTCTTTTCGCAACCATAATGGCTCAAGCACTTCTATATCCTCACCGTTCCATAATATTTCTTGTTGAAAATCGTATGCTGGGCGTAATTTTAGTTCAAAAATGCTGTATTCTTCTGTAATCTCAATCTCTTGTTGGCTGTGATGTAGAGGTAATGAACGTAAATAATTAGCTTGACCGGCAGAAACTTTTAATTTAACAGTTTCTATTGTAGTTCCATCACCTGCTATAACACCATAGCATTCTTCAAAATATTCTGTTGCATTAAATGAATCTGGCATTTTGAACCTTTTGTCTGTACAAATGCTCATTGCTTGGATTCTATCCAAAGCATATATCAATAACTTGTTATAATAAGGACTTCTTGCAATTAAATACCACCTCTGCTTGAATAGTTTTACACAATAAGGTTCTACATCAAATGTATTGCTTTCACCACGCCAATAGCTTTGGTATGTCATTTTGATAAGCTGACCTTGTTTCATTGCTTCAATAATATCATATAGGTATTCTTGTCCTGATGGTATTTCCTCAAGCAATATCCTATCTTTCATGTGTTGATTATCTATAAGTACATTACTTACAGAAATGGTATTTAATAACCAATTACGAATGTTGCCGCCTTTTAATTCATGAGCATTTGCTATGTAATAGTGGTATCCTCCTTTACGTTCGCATTCAATAATAAGTCCAAACATTTCTTCAGCAGCAATGCGCCATTTATGAAATGTCCTTAGGGCAAGCTCAATACCTTCACTTAAATCGCTATCAAGCCACTTTTCGTTTATCTCTTCAAACGTGATTCGCTTAGCTTTATAGATTGTCTCAACTAACCAGACATATTTGTTTAATAGGTTCTTGGCCATAATCTAATTAATTATTAATGTATTGCAAAGGTAAGAAAAAGATATGCAAAAATGGGGCATAGGATTAAAAAACTTCAAAGTATACGATTATAATTAGAAAAGAGGCAAAATTTGCGAATAATCAAATCACTTTAATTTATCCGCATTATATATATGCGGATGATAAAGAAAAGTTATATGTTTAAAGGTAGGGAAAAAGAATTATATATTATTCTTTCCCTACCTTCTTACTATCTATTTGCCAGCCAAAAGAAAAATATGATTTCTTTCTTTGGCTAAGTAAAATTATACATTGTGACACCCAAGTGACATTATTTTCTTTTCGTGGCAAATTTAAGCTTCATAATAATATTTATAAACCGCTAATATAAAGGCTATTACAATCATATTGTTACAATATACGATATTGTAGCCTAATACCCATCTCGGAGTGTGAAGGGATAAGCAGCTTATACACACTACCCCGCCGACGAATGAAACGGCTTCCTGCAAAGCCGCTTGCACCTGTAATCAAAACAGTCTGCATATGTTCTTACTTATAATTTATATATCTGCCGTAAGGCAAATACGGCGAAAGGCGAGTGGAGAATAAAATAAGTTTACTTATTTTTTATTCCAAGCCGCATCCTATATTCGAGCTTTAGCTCAAATATAGCGACAAATACACAATTATATACAAACAGCACACTTATGTTTAAGAATTATCTGCAAGAAAAACATTTACTATTAAATTTTTACTTATATTCGCCAATAGAAACGACTAATACAAATTTATGAAATCACTTCGTTCACTTTTCAGAATAGGTCTGGGGCCTTCGAGCAGCCACACAATGGGACCCAACAGAGCTGCAAAGGAGTTTGCCAAACGTTGCCCCGATGCAGACACATACCGAGTTACATTATACGGAAGCCTTGCTGCAACCGGCGAAGGACACATGACCGACAAGGCCATACAGGAAGTATTGGAACCAATTGCACCACTCGAACTTATCTGGAAACCCGAAACATTTCTGCCATTTCATCCCAACGGCATGAAATTCCAAGGGTTGAAGGATGGGAACATTATCGACGAATGGATAATATACAGTATCGGTGGTGGTGAATTGGCTAACGAAGATACATGCAAAGACGATGCAGATATCTATCCTCTTACTACTCTGCACGACATAATGCAATGGTGCGATGAAACCGGATACAGTTATTGGGAATATGTCGAGAAATACGAAGGGCCCGAAATATGGGACTATCTGAAAGAGGTGTGGGATGTGATGCAAACTACCATCAGACGCGGCTTGGAGCACGAAGGAGTATTGCCCGGCGGCCTTGGTGTACAACGTAAGGCCTGTACATATCTGCTCAAAGCTGCATCTTATAGTCCATCGGTAAAAAGCAAAGCCAAAGTATACGCCTATGCACTTGCCACCTCCGAGGAGAATGCGAGCGGTACAACAGTTGTAACAGCTCCTACATGTGGCTCGTGCGGAATACTGCCGGCTGTGCTATACCACCTGTCACAAGAACACATCAGCAGCGAACCACGAATTCTTCGAGCATTAGCCACTGCCGGCCTGTTCGGCAACATAGCCAAAGAGAATGCATCGATATCCGGTGCCGATGTAGGATGCCAAGGCGAGGTCGGTGTAGCTTGTGCAATGGCGGCGGCAGCAGCATGCCAACTATTCGGAGGTACAATTACACAAATTGAATATGCGGCAGAAATGGGGCTGGAGCATCACCTTGGACTTACTTGCGACCCCATGTGTGGCCTTGTACAAGTGCCCTGTATCGAACGAAACGCAATTGCCGCGGCACGCGCATTAGACGCATGTACATACGCATCGTTATCAGACGGAAAGCACAAAATCGACTACGACCGTATCGTCGAGGTTATGAAAGAGACCGGGCACGATATACCCAGTTTATATAAAGAGACATCTACCGGCGGAATAGCAAAAATTGCGCATCGCAGAAAACATTAAGAATCAGTTTAAATTTATATTAGAAAAGTCTGAAATCATATAAACAATAAATCCGTCCATTCGGGACGGATTTATTGTTTATATGATTTATAATTACTTATACTTGTAAAGTATCTTCACCGGTTGGTAACATACGTTATCATATCTTTCCAACACAGTTCCTTTATCCGTGTCTATCACCCACACACTACCATTCAAGCCTTCTTGCTCCGGCTCATAGAAAGCAACATAAGTCTTTTTATGGTCGGAACTAATCTCAAAACCTGTAATAACAGCACTTTCTGTACCGACTGTCTGCAAAACTTTATTGAGATCTATTCTATCCGTCATATAATGCCAACATCGTATCTTGTTTCCATCGGCAAAAAACATAGTTTTATATGTTCTGTTTGCAATAACAGGCGTTTTATCATTCAAATTAACAGGAATACCGGCAATGGAGAAACCTCCATTATCTGCCAAATATGTACTCTCGGCTGTTCCTTCCAACCAAAAACCGGTATACAAACGTAAATAATTCCAATTTATTCCACCGGCAGTTATAACAATAGTTTCATCAGTTTCTGTCTTCTGTTGCTCTTTAGTCATGTTTACGCGCACCATACAAACGAAATCCTTTTGGTCTTTAAAGTAATTCTTTTCTTGGAACTGTTCCACAGTCATTGTGTCTGTATACATATAGTTGTACTCTGTACTGCAATAGAACGGACCATATCCGTAGTACATACGGGCCAGAGCTTTCAACCTGTTATCCCAAAGTAAAATATCATAATAATAACCGTCATTTATAACTATGGTCGATTGTGCATAGTTGCTTTGTAATTTTGTAGGACGTTGCACAACAGCCTCGCTGGGAGAGAACTCATACACATTACCGTCTTTGCATAGAACAGGATAAATTCCATCAGTCATTACTTTTGGGAGCAATAACTTAACAGGCTTAAAATCGGGATACTCGGGAACTTCTACCATGTTCTCCACGACCAAAGTCTTTTCATTAAGATAGTATATTGTGGGAACATCTTCGCCTGTGTCACCGCCCATACATGATATAACAAGAAATTCATTGCCATGAATTATATCCGTAGGGTTCGATGCAAAGTTAATATCAGGATTATTCACCTCAAAACAATCACCTTTGGTAAATACAGCCTCTTCGCCGGGATTCATCGGAGTCTGCATAAACGACAACATTGAACGCCCTTCGGCATCCCTGCTCAATACAGTTATTCCTTCCTCGTATTCCGAATTCACATTAATTATAAACGGATAGAAAGATTTTCCATCGGAGTTTTCAACAATAAGGCGACATTTAAAGGTTCCCAAATCTTTACCTACGAATTCATATTCAGTATCATGCGAGCAAACCTTTAAGTCGACCTCCCAAGTGTAGGTTAGTAATTTTTCTTCATTGGTCTGCGATACAATGGGAACAAATTTCAGCACTTCATTCTTTCCGATATTACAAACACTGTCGATGCAATCATCCCCCACCATTATTTTTTCAATTGTAATTTCCGACAAGGGACGTGTTGCCTCGGTTGTTTCATCCTCGAAACATGCCACACACAAAAGAATTGTCAATAAAAATAATGAATATTTATATAGTTTCATACTATTGTCTTCTATAATTAAATTGCATCTTTTTGAGAATATGGATCGGGAAAATCAAATGGAAAATCATCATACATTTCATTTATCATTTCATAATTCCCCCGATCGTTAAAAAACTCATACATCGGTTGATATATATACTTCCTGAATATTGTACGATACTGCCAAGGGTCACCGTCATTTATATGTTCAAGATTTTCACCATACAACACAACCATCTTCTTATATGTTTCAGGATGCACCTCTTCTATTGCATGGAAAAATTCAACCATCTTCACAAACTTATACGGATGCCATATACCAAGATCCCTCTCGTTCCACTTTTTTTCTCCAAGTTTGGTATACCATGCCGGTTGCTCAATAGCATTGTCGAAACGCAAAATACGTACATGACGCGCCGAATCAAGTGTAGGAGTGAAATATTCATTTGTGACAAGTTCAATGCACAGTTTGTATTTTGTATAACCATTCTTGTAATCCCCCTCAAGGTTGTCACGCAATATCTCCACTTCAATAAAACCATCTATCGAATCGGGTAGAATCTCGGCACTCTTAATATTGTAGTGGATTCCCGCAACTGCAGTCGTGGAATCGGTATTTACGCAATAAGGAATGGGACGTACCTTGTCATTTATAGTTCCCATAATTTTTACAGGAATCTTAAAATCGTAACTTCTTATCTCGATAGGAGTAACACTGAACGAATAATCCAACGTATCTTTTGTGAAATAGACCCCCGATTGCGATACATCAAATGTCATATAATCAGTCTCTTCACAACTTGTACACAACAGCATTGCCGATATCGACAACATAACTGTTCTTTTTACATCTTGTATCCTCATATAATCTGTATTATCAATAACGATTCTCTAATTCAACATCCGGTATTGGCACCACATATATTCCCGCGCCGGGCTGATATGTGGTTTTGCCATCATAAGAGAGAATAGGGAGGTTTTGACGTTTCATATTGAAGAATGTCTGTCCTTCGCCTATATACTCCTTATAACGTTCGTCGTTTATCTGTTCTATTGTCAATTTGTCGTTTTCATCCTCCATTACAAGCGGTTCCAATCCTCGATGCTCGCGAACAGCATTATAGTAACCGAGTGCAGCCGCATGATCGGTGTCGAGCAACGCTTCTGCTGCAATATAATACATTTCGGGCAGACGAATAAGGTTTACTCCCAAAATAAGTTCCGACGGACGATTCGAGGAATTATTCTGTAATTCATAACGCTCGACAATCTTGCCCAAACGCACCGTTGCCATATCCCCCGAACCTACAACTGTAAAATAAGCAGCCACACGTTCGTCGGAGCCCACAGCATCGCGATCATAAAGTTCCATATAATCGTCACGCAGAAAAAGAGAATAGAACGAAGTTGTAAGATAAATCTTCTGATACACATTTGTATAGAATCCCTGATCATAGATTCCGAAAAGACACTCCTTCTTAGACAATACACCTGCTACATCATTCTCAACCTCGGTCTTATCCTTAAGTGTGTATTTTCCACCGCTTATCACTTTATCGGCATATTTAAATGCCATCTCTTTATTACCCATGGTAAGATAAACACGAGCCAATGCAGCCCATACAGCATAGATATTGAAGTGGATCTTTCTATCGCTCATAAAGTCGGAACTATTCTCGTACTTCTCTTCGTCACGCAGCAACGAATCGGCAAGAAGCAAGTCGGCAATAATATGCTCATAGTTCTTCTCCAGCGACTCAAATTCGGGAGTATTCAACGAGAACTCCGTTGCATAGGGAATTCCGTCGGCCGAACTGTTAACAGTATATTGCTCGGCAAAAAGGCGTACCAAATCAAAATGCATAAAAGCACGTAAACCCAAAGCCTCTCCGCGATAGATACTATACGGAAACTCCGTTGCACCCTCAACAAGAGGGCTGTTAAGCACACTGTTTACATTTGATATATTTTTATACATTGAGACCCATATACTTTCGAACTGAGATTTTACTCTTGTATCGGAATAATCATAGCGTCCAAGCGCTTCTTCATATTTAGCACCATAACAAGAGAGTGTCTGCGACATCACCTCAAGCGAAGAGTAATGCAATTCCATACCATAAAGTTCGGGCAGACGCATCTGCGAATATACACCATACATTGCATCTTCGATACCCTCGGCTGTAGACAACAACTCGTCACGCTGTACCTGCCCGTCCGGAGTAATATCCAAGAAGTCATCACATGATACAGTGGTAAAAGCAACGGTGAAGAAACATAATAATATGTATAATATATCTGTTTTCATTATCTTTCTTTTTTTCTGTTTATACTTCGTTAGAATGTCAGATTCAGATAGAACTCAAACCCTTGGCTGTAGAGATAATTCGTTCCACGCTCAATTTTCACCGTCGAAAAGCGCAGAATATCGGTAAAGTTTATACCGGCCCTCATATTGCGCAATTTCAGTTTTTTACATAGCCCCTGCTCGAACTCGTAACTCAAATTGAGCGAGCCCAAGGTGAGTGTGTTCTCTTCCTCGGCAAAACGGTCTGTCTGCTCGGGACGCGAACTATCTGCAATATTCTTATAGTAGGCAACATCACCGGGCTGCTTCCAACGGCTTTCAAACACACGCTTATCGGCATTATAGCGTGGGTCGGAACCTTCAACCTTTGTGACACGCGTAGTATTGTACAGCCAAGCACCCAAACGGAAATTGAACATTGCATAAAGACTGAATCCCTTCCAATAAACATTTGTACTGAAAGTTCCTGTATATTCCGGTTCAGTATCACCTATCAGAACTTTGTCGGCTACATCATATTCAAAAGTCTTCTCGCCGTTACGTTTAATATATATCTCTTTACCTGTTGCGGGGTCGATACCACCCGAACGCACAAGCTTTAATGATGTAACACTCTCACCCTCGGCATATTGCGGCAACGGTGTAAGTGACGAGTAAGCATTCTCGGCATTCTCTTCGTTAAGTTCCTCAAGAGCTTTGTTTATCTTTGTTATCTTGTTACGGTTCATATATCCGGTTGTAGCCACCCGCCAATAAAAATCGCTTCTGCGGAAGATATAACCATCCACCTGGAACTCGATACCTTTATTTTGCATCTCGCCAAGGTTCGAGGTGGCAGTTGTCACACCCGTAGATGGAGCCATGCCCTTATCGAGCAACAGATCGGTTGTATTGCGGATGTATGCATCTACCACGATATTCAAGCGACGGTCGAACATACTGAAATCGAGACCTACATTGTAGTTCATGGTGCGTTCCCAGCACAAATCGACGTTACCGATTGTCAACGGAACTGCACCTATACCATAACGGTAATTATAGTCATTTGAATAAGAGTACATAGTCATTGCCTGAAACGGGCTGAAGCTTACCTTTCCGGTATAACCCATGCTGGCACGCAACTTAAAGAGGTCGAAATGTTTCTTTATACCTTTCATAAAAGACTCATTAAGAACATTCCATCCGATACCACCCGACCAGAAATGCCCATAACGGTTGTTTGCACCAAATTGCGAAGAGCCTGTCATACGCCATGTGCCATCCACAAAATAACGGTTGCGATAAGAGAAGTTTCCTGTAACAAACATACCGACATCTGCTGTTTCGGCGAGCGAACCATACGGTTTATCATCATTCGGATAACCGGCCGCATTACCTATAAACGACAAATGGTCGTTATAGAATCCGATAACGCGTGTAGATTCGCTACGACTGTCGGCATGATTAATCTCCCAACCGGCCGAAAGGCTTATCAGTGATTCATCTTTGAAGAACTTGTTGAATGTTCCTACAAGATTGGCATTGTAGCTTGTTCCGCGCGTATCGGTATTGGTAAACTGCCCTTTCTTGGTCGGATCTGTTTCATATTTATAATAGAGATGCGATTTTGGAGATATAAAATTCTCGCTGTAACCAATATCACTCGATATATTGAAATGTCCTGTCAGAAGGAACATCTTGTTTATATCCCAGCGAAAATCGGTAGTATTAGTCAACGAGCGCGTACCGCTACGCGAAAAACTGCCGATGGTTGCTTCGTAAAGTGGATTGGTGTTATCCCATGAAAGATTCAGATTTACAGTTCCATCATCATTGTACATTTTGTCGTAAGGGTTCATTTGCACATACTGCGAGAATGATCCGTAAGGTGTATCCTGCACTTTAACCTCGCTATACGTGGTACGGTTCGAAACCTGTAGTGCATTACTGATAAAATAATCCAACTTAAAGCCTAAATTGTACCGCCTACGATAGTCGTCTTTCATGACACCTTTGGTATCACCAAAACGACCTGTCAATTCATAACGCAAATTGGATGCACCACCATAGACACGCAAAGAATGGTCGTGCGAGAAGGCGGTACGCGCCGGTTGCGACAACCAATCGCTGTTCTGACCGGCTGCAATTGCTTTATATCTGTTGTTATAAAGTTCGTCGTATTCATATTGAAGCGGCAAACCGGTAGCGCTGTTTATAGCACCATTTGCATTATACAAACCGGCAAGACGTTCATATTCAAGTTTCTCTGCAGCATTCAGCACATCATAGTCACTCAGAACAGGGAACTGCAGATTTCCCGTGAAATTATATTGTACACGCACCTTTCCTTCGTGTATAGGTTTACGTGTAATAACAATAACACCGTTGGCCGCTTTAGAACCGTAAAGTGCGGTGGCCGATGCATCTTTCAGCACCGTAACCTTCTCTATCTCGTTTATATCGAGGTCGTATAGGTCTTGCATGGAAATCTCGGTACCATCGAGTATTATTGTAGGCTGGTTGACAGCCTGGCCTTCGTTAGAAAAAGAGCTCATTCCACGAAGCACAAGTTCGGGCAGATGATTAGGATTGGAACCCTGTGAATTGTTCTGTACCATGGACATACCCGGAGTAAGTGCGGCTATCGCTCCTATAAGATTAGTACCCGAGACCTGCTTTAATTCAACACCGGTAATTTCGGTAGACGAGCCGGTAAATGTTTGCTTATTTTTCGTCACGAAACCTGTTATGACAACATCATTCAATATATTATCATCTTCACTCATTTCAATACGCATACCCGAGAGTTTGCGCGATGCCGACGAAAAACGCTGCGTCTTATATCCGATAAATGACACCTCAACATCAAAATCCGCAACCGGTGCAATAATACGGAATCGGCCATTCATGTCGGTTACAGTACCCGTCAATAGTTTACTATCCTGCCATATTGCTACAGAAGCACTTATTAATGGCTCGCCACTCTTTTTATCCACGACAACACCATCAAGCACCACCGATTTCTTATCATCCGCGACAAAGGGAACGTTCACCTCGGCAAATGATGGAGCAACATTAAACAACAGAGTGCAAACCAACAACATAGATGCTACAAAGTTAGCAGCAATGTTCTGTTTTCCTGTGCGCTTGTCCATTGATATAATTTATTTGTTTTCTGTAATTAAAAAAGAACCTTTATTAAGGCTTTAATAGAGAAGAAAGTGCCTCCATCAAAAGTGGAGGCACTTTCAATTTTATTCTATGTCTATTATTTAACCAATACTTTCTTACCGTTTACTATATATATACCGGGAGCGGTAATCTCGTCGATACGACGACCGCTGAGGTCGTAAATTCCTTCAACAGCAATGTTTGTCTCTTCAACAGGCTGCTCGATAGAAGTCTCATCATCGGCTTTCTTTTTGAGAGTTACATTCTGATAATATGCAACTGTCTGATTGCCCTCTGAACCGCTATAAGGACCAACTATCAATGAGAAGTTATCCATCGATATTGTTTCGTCCTCGTTCAAAACAAGGTTGATATCTGAAGTGGTAGCATTCATATCACCCATCTTCAAATATGAGATACCCGGATCTATTGTAAGCAGCAAGCCGCCACCGCCCAACGCAGCGCTCTTTGCATCATCGGCAACAGAAAGGGCAATTCCACATCCATAATTGTTCAGAACGGTAATGCTGTTATCAAGGAACGACGAAACATAATAGGCGGCTAAATCCTCCCAATAATCTACAACCACGTCGAACGTTTTAGGATAGGTTTCACCATTATAAATATCTACAGTCTCGGCTGTAAGTGTATAAGTACCACTCCAATCATAGGGTTCCTCTACAACCTTCTCGACAATCATCTTTGAATAACCGGCAAGGTATGTCACTTTCTGTAAGGAATCCTTCATGGCAATGTAGATGTCACTCATCGAGAGGAGACCGTCCTCGTTCAAAGAGAGAGTAAGGTCGTCGGCAGTACCGTTAACATCGGTAATGATAAGATACGAAGCCAAATCGGGAATATAGCTCAACAGACGATCAGAACCGTAACCTCTCCCAATTGCTACAGATGTACCATCCTCATTTGCAGAAACAGCATATCCGCCCCAAGTCAGATAATATACATTATTACCCATGAACTCTTCTACATAGTAATTACCACCGGACTCCTTGATAGTGAATTCAAACTCGGTAGGAAGTTCTACTGTGGTATTCATCACCATAATATCCTGTTCGGGATTTGCAAAAGTGACCTTATATGTACCATCCCATGAAAAGGCATCGGGATTGGGACGACTCAAATAACCGTATTTTAACATCTGCAGAATGGGATAAGTTGTTGCCGTATCACCTACAACCTCCTGACGAACATATATTCTATCCCACAACATCATAGATGTAGAAGATTGATATTGGAATGTAAAGGCACCTGTTTTTTCAGAACCCGAACTTTCAACGCCAAAGAATATCTTCTGGTCTGCATCAAGATATGTGCTGTCAAAAGGAATTGTAAGCATGTTTCCATCGAAAGTTGCCGGCAATGTGAATGAATCGAAACCGTCGAATGTAATGGTTGCATCGTAGGCTTTATTGCTGTTGTCGGTGCCTGCAAGCGAAACAACAAAATGCGATGTAAAGGTTGAATCGTTTCTCACATATCCCGGCGCAGGTTCAAAATCCCACTCGCCTGCTATATTGGGTACTTCTATAACCTCTGCCTCGATAAGAGTCAACTTTACATTTTCAAATGTTGCAACAAGAGTTGCAGACTCCTCCTTATGATTCGATTTTACAATAGCAAAATCGGGCATTGTAACAACCTTAGTAGAATAATCATAAACATAATCTATATCGTTATATGCAACAATTGTTGTGTCTGCCCAAGGATAGGGATATGTACCCTCCACCCATGTCATATCCAAACCGTCCCAAAGACCATTCTGGTTCGGGTTGAAAATTGTGATTGTCTGTGCGTCTGCATCGAAAGAGTTTATATCCTGAAAACTCTCCGAACCGGCTATACCCTCAATCTGCCCTGTATACCAACCTGATGCAGATTTTGTAATCTTCACCTCGCACTCGTTTGTGAAAAGATGTGCATAATCCTGTCCAAAATCGGTAACATTCATTGTTGCGGTAAACTTATATGTACCGAACATCTCTGTAATAGAGCTTATTTGCGCATTGGCAGGAACAGCCAACAGCAACATCAAGCTTGCAAATAATCCAAAAAAGTAATTTTTCTTCATACGCTTAAATTTAGTTTAACTAATATATTGATAACACTTTAATTTTCACAGATATACATTTCTTTTAAAAAAAAGAAATTTTAAGGGTGCAAAGGTAATAAAATTTTGCGAACAAACAGATTACATTACCTATTTTTTTATAAAAGACAACAAAAAAGCTGTGTCAAAATCGTTTTTTGACACAGCCTCGTTAGGTTTGTTAATTATGACACAAACCTTATGCCATTCCATATATCTGCAAACCGACAGTTTATTATAAATTCAGAGAATCTAAAAGTTTAATCAGTTCTTCCCGTCGACTGGGACGTGGAGCACGATATTCCAACAGACGTCCTTCTTTGTCATACATTATAAAAAACGGTACCGATGCCACTCCGAGCGCAGAACTCAAACGATGCTCATCATCTATCAACTGATGTCCATGCATATTTCGGGCTGCGAGAGTCTTTTTCCATGCTTTTTCGTCGGAATCGATGGATACAGAGAGAAAAACAATGTCTTTGTCTTTATAATCAGACTCCAATTTCTGTAAATAAGGGATCTCCTTTAAGCAGGGGACACACCACGAAGCCCACAGGTCAATATAGATATATTTTCCTTTAAATTGTGAAACATCCACCACATTCCCGTCTATATCTTTCAATACTGCAAAGGACGGGAAAGCAGCTCCTTTTTGCTTAATCTTAAGCATGTCAAACTTCTCAATATATTCGTTATCCAACTTATACAGTTTTACAACTTCAACAAGTTGCTCTCTGTCTGCATCGAAATCCCTTTCGTGTTCACGCTTGCTTATAAAACGCTGAAGCAGATGGTTAATTATAACCTGTCTAACCTTGTCATTCTTATAATTGGTGTATAAAACACCTATTTGAGTATGAAGAGGAAGTGAGGGAGATATATCCTTTGTTATGGCATGTTTGGATACATAAAAATATGCAGCCATATCATTATCGAGCATAATGTGTGGTTCGGGCATTATATCACCTATCTCAAATTTCAATTCTTTTCCTTCTCTTTTAAAAATTTGAGTCATCATATCAACCGAACTGTATATAGTATTATAAACATGGGTTTTTACAAACTCTTTTACCGCCTGAGGGCAGCACTGCAATGATGCAACAGAGTCGGAGTATTTTTTATATTCCATAAGCATGGAATAGACATCGTCACTTGTTAAATCATCTTTCTGCCAGGCCAGACGAGCACTTTCGGCATAAAGGAGATTAAAATTGGATAGTATTTTATTGCTTGATGTGTTATCGAGATATAAAACTTCATTCTTTAAGGAGAGTGCTATTTTAACATCTGCGCCCTTACCCGGTTGATAGATATACAAAGTGCTCTGTGCCTGCTCTCTCACCCCTATTATCTGATAAAAGCCCGACTCGGACAATGGCAGACTACCTTCGTGAACGCCATCCTTCAGTTCCAATTTTCCGGGGGCTGCCGAATCGTCTGAATTTACGGGTGAAACATAAAGTACAAGCCCATGAGAATAGTCTGCAGGAACCGTTACTCTGATTTTATTCTCTTGCGCCGATAATCTAAAAAACGACAGGCAAATGAACATCAACAATATATTTCTCATCACAAATTAAAATTTAAGAACTGTAGACGCAAAGTTACAATTTTATGCTAAACACGCAACGAATAGGAGCAAAAAAATGAGAGGACTCTATCACAGAGCCCTCTCACATCTATTAAGTAAGTAATTATTCTGCTGTTGGTGTAGCCTCTTCTGCAGCTACTGCTGCTTCCTCCGCTACGGGAGCATCTGCAGCCTTTTTGGTGGAGCGACGACGACGTGTCTTCTTTGCCGGAGCCTTTGCCATGTTCTCGTTGTAATCAACAAGCTCGATGAAGCACATCTCGGCTGCGTCACCGGGACGTGTACCCAACTTAATGATGCGTGTATAACCACCGGGACGCTCGGCTACTTTCACCGAAATTTCTTTGAAGAGTTCGGTAACAGCCTCTTTGTTTTGCAAGTAGCTGAATACTACGCGACGAGAATTTGTTGTGTCGTCTTTTGATTTTGTTATCAGAGGCTCTACAAACTTCTTAAGTTCTTTAGCCTTTGCAAGGGTCGTAGTGATTCTTTTGTGCATTATCAAAGAAATTGCCATGTTAGAAAGCATAGCCTTTCTGTGAGATGCAGTACGGCCCAAATGATTAAAAGATTTTTTATGTCTCATAATTATTCTTTATCTAATTTATATTTTGAAATATCTGTTCCAAACGAAAGATTCAGACTCTCGAGCAAATCATCAAGCTCAGTGAGCGATTTCTTACCGAAGTTACGGAACTTAAGAAGGTCGGTTTTGTTATATTGCACAAGCTGACCAAGTGTCTCTACATCTGCAGCCTTCAAACAATTGAGGGCGCGAACCGAGAGGTTAAGGTCAACAAGCTTGCTCTTAAGCAACTGACGCATGTGCAATACCTCTTCATCAAACTCTTCGTTACCATCGAGGTCGGTAGATTCGATGGAAATCTTCTCGTCAGAGAATAACATGAAGTGATAAATGAGAATCTTTGCAGCCTCTTTAAGTGCCTCCTTCGGGTGTATGGAACCATCTGTTGTAACTTCAATAACCAGCTTGTCATAGTCGGTCTTCTGCTCTACGCGGAAAGGCTCGCGCTGGTATTTCACATTACGAATAGGAGTGTATATCGAGTCGATTGGAATCATCGTTGGCTCTGTACAGAGTTCACGATTCTCTTCTGAAGGAACATAGCCGCGTCCCTTATTGATTGCGATTTCAATCTGCATTTTGGCCGACTCGTCGAGATGGCAAATGACTAACTCGGGATTTAACACTTCAAATCCGGTTAAATACTTACCTATGTCTCCAGCCGTGAATACTTTTATATTCTCGACGTTGATAGTGACTTTTTCGGTTTCGAATTCCTCTACGATTCTTTTGAATCTAACCTTCTTAAGATTCAATATAATATTAGTGACATCTTCCTTTATACCGGGAATTGTTGCAAACTCGTGCTCGACGCCTGCAATTTTAATGGTGCAGATTGCAAATCCCTCGAGTGAGGAAAGCAATATGCGACGCAAAGCATTACCTACGGTTGTTGCAAAACCGGGCTCCAAAGGACGAAACTCGAACTTTCCGAAGAAGTCGTTTGCCTCCAACATTACAACTTTATCAGGTTTTTGAAATGTTAATATCGCCATTATAATCTATTATTTGCTATACAACTCAACGATTAACTGCTCTTTGATATTCTCGGGTATCTCGGCACGCTCCGGCACATTAAGGAACTTGCCGGACTTGCTTGCTTCGTCCCACTCCAACCAAGAGTATTTGCTGTGGTTTACACCAGCCAAAGCATTCTCGATAACCTCGAGCGATTTAGAACGCTCACGAACACCGATAATCTCTCCGGGCTTGATGAAACGAGAAGGGATATTACATACCTTACCGTCAACAACAATATGACAGTGGCTTACCAACTGACGTGCAGCAGCACGAGTGGGAGCAATACCCAAACGATAAACGATGTTATCCAAACGCGACTCCAAGTTCTGCAAAAGAACCTCACCGGTAATACCGGGAGCAGAATCGGCTTTCTTAAATACATTACGGAACTGTTTCTCCAACACACCGTATGTGTATTTTGCTTTCTGTTTCTCGGCCAACATTATACCATACTCCGATGTCTTACGACGACGGTTATTACCATGCATACCGGGAGCGTAATTTTTCTTGGAGAGCACCTTGTCGGGTCCAAAAATGGGCTCGCCGAACTTACGTGCAATCTTACTTTTAGGTCCAATATATCTTGCCATTTCTAATTTCTTTAATTAAATAAATTATACTCTTCTTCTCTTCGGAGGACGGCAACCGTTGTGAGGCAGCGGTGTAACGTCTATGATTTCGGTAACCTCGATACCTGCTCCGTGTACTGTACGGATGGCCGACTCACGACCGTTACCGGGACCTTTTACATACGCTTTAACTTTGCGCAAACCTAAATCGTAGGCAATTTTAGAACATGCCTCTGCAGCCATCTGTGCAGCATAAGGGGTATTCTTCTTTGAGCCTCTGAAACCCATCTTTCCGGCAGATGACCAAGAGATAACTTGACCTTCGTCGTTTGCAAGGCAAACAATGATATTATTAAATGACGAATGTACATGAAGTTGTCCGATGGCTCCAACCTTCACATTTCTTTTCTTTGTTGCAACTGTTTTCTTTGCCATATTACTTACTTATTATTTAGTAGCTTTTTTCTTGTTAGCAACCGTTTTCTTACGACCTTTACGAGTACGAGCATTGTTCTTTGTGCTCTGACCGCGAACGGGAAGACCGTTACGATGACGGATACCACGGTAGCAACCGATGTCCATCAAACGTTTGATGTTCAGCTGAATTTCTGAACGGAGGTCACCCTCTACCTTGTACTCTGCACCGATGATCTCACGAACTGCAGCAGCCATATCATCGGTCCAATCCTGAACCTTAATGTTACGGTCAACACCTGCTTTGTCGAGAATCTTGGCTGCACTGCTGCGTCCAATACCATAAATGTATGTCAACGCAATCTCTCCTCTCTTATTTTGAGGAATATCTACACCAACTATTCTTATAGCCATATACGAATATATTTTTAATTACTACTTTTAATTACCCCTGACGCAGTTTGAATTTGGGATTCTTCTTGTTAATTAAATACAAACGACCGTTACGACGAACGATTTTGCAGTCGGGAGTGCGTTTCTTAATAGATGCTTTAACTTTCATAATATCTTGTTTTTATTTATATCGGAATACGATTCTTCCTTTTGACAAATCGTAGATTGACATCTCAATCTTCACCTTGTCGCCGGGCAGTATCTTAATGTAGTGCATTCTCATCTTTCCCGAGAGATGACCGATCACCTCATGACCGTTCTGCAACTCAACGCGAAACATAGCATTTGAGAGTGCCTCTACAATAGTACCGTCTTGCTCAATAACGTCTTGTTTAGCCATATCAATATCCTTTATTTCTTAAGACCTCTTCTACAAATTCGAACGATGATAGAATATCGGCACCGTTCTTACCGACTGCAATGGTATGCTCAAAGTGAGCTGCATTCTTGCGGTCACGTGTCCTTACCGTCCAACCGTCGCGCTCCATGAAAATCTGACGCTTTCCAAGAGTAATCATCGGTTCTATGGCAATACACATACCTTCTCGCAACTGTAATCCGTTTCCCCTGCGCCCGTAATTGGGAACCTCGGGAGCTTCATGCATGTCACGACCGATACCATGCCCTACAAATTCACGTACAACGCCGAAACCGGCCGCTTCGCAATGCGACTGTACAGCATTACCCACATCGCCAAGGCGTTTACCATGAATTGCCTGTTCAATACCTAAATAGAGCGACTCTTTCGTCGTCTGCAATAGTTTTCGCGTTTCATCGTCAACCTCACCAACACAGAAAGTGTAGCACGAATCACCACAGAAACCATTCATCAGGGTTCCACAATCAACCGAAACAATATCGCCCTCCTTCAACGGTGTATCGTCCGGAATGCCATGCACCACAACATCGTTGACTGATGCACAAATGGAACCGGGAAACGGAACTCCGTCGTAATTGGGATACCCCTTAAACGTTGGAACCGCTCCGTTATCACGAATGAACTCCTCGGCCACCTTATCAAGTTGCTTTGTTGTTACACCCGGTTCTATAATTTTAGCTACTTCGGCTAAAGTTCTGCCTACCAGCAGATTGCTCTGCCGAAGTAACTCTATCTCGTCTGATGTCTTAAGAAATATCATTCCAAGCCCTACAAATTAACCCATACGCCCTTTAATACGACCCGATTTCAACAGACCGCCATAGTGTCTCATCAAAAGATAGCTCTCTATTTGCTGCAATGTATCAAGTACAACACCAACAAGGATAAGAAGAGAGGTACCCCCGAAGAACTGTGCAAACTCACCTGTTATACCGATAAGACCGGCAAAAGCAGGCAAAATTGCGATGGCAGCAAGGAACAACGAGCCGGGGAGGGTTAAACGTGACATAATCGTATCAATATATTCTGCAGTCGGTTTACCGGGCTTAATTCCGGGAATAAAACCGTTATTGCGTTTCATATCTTCGGCCATTTGAGTAGGATTAATCGTAATGGCTGTATAAAAATAGGTAAACGCAATGATAAGCAATGCAGATACAAGGTTGTAAACCCATGATGTAGGATCCATCATGCTTTGGAAGAAAGCTGTGTTTTCACCTGCCGAATTAACGAACAACATGGGGATAAACAGAATGGCTTGCGCAAAAATGATAGGCATCACATTAGCAGCATTTACCTTGAGGGGAATATACTGACGTGCGCCACTGTATGTTGCACCACCTGCCGACTGCTTTGCATACTGAACCGGAATACGACGTGTACCCTGTAATAGTGCAATAGCAGCACAAACCACAACCAAGAAGAATACAATCTCGAATAGAAGCATTACAACACCACCACCTGCTGCACCACCAACTCTGTTGGCAAACTCTTGATAGAGAGCCTGGGGCAGACGTGCAATGATACCAATCATGATTATTATTGATACACCGTTACCAATACCTTTATCGGTAATGCGCTCACCTAACCAAAGGATGAACATACTACCGGCTGCAAGGATAATGGTAGAGCTTACCATGAACATAGCCTGGTTAATTCCGGGGCTGACACTTACACCTACAGTATAAGGAAGAGTAAGCAAGTAAGAGGGACCTTGAACCAACAGAATCAACACTGTCAAATAACGTGTATACTGATTGATTTTACGACGGCCGCTCTCACCCTCACGCTGCATCTTCTGGAAATAAGGAACTGCCAACGACAGCAACTGTATTACAATTGATGCCGAGATGTAAGGCATGATACCCAACGCGAATATAGATGCATTTGTAAATGCACCACCGGAGAACATATCAAGCAATGACATCAAACCATTTGCATCTGCGCCGGAAACAGAGCGATCCAAAGATGCTGTGTCAATTCCGGGCAGGATAACATAAGAACCGAAACGATAGATTGCGATAAGCATAATTGTAATGCCGATACGCACTCGAAGGTCTTCGATCTTCCAGATGTTATTTATTGTCTGGATTAATTTTAGGTCTGATAGTTTTTTTGCCATTTCTTAAAGTTTTACAACTGTTCCACCTACAGCTTCGATAGCCTCTACTGCTTTTGCAGAGAAAGCATGAGCCTCAACTGTCAATTTTGCGGTCAATGTTCCGTTAGCAAGAATCTTAACCAACTGCTTAGAAGATACAAAACCGGCAGCAACCAATGTTGCAATGTTTATTGTCTCCAACGAATTGCTATCTGCAAGAGCCTGCAATGTAGACAAATTAATGGCTTTGTACTCTACGCGGTTAATGTTCTTGAAACCGAACTTGGGCACACGACGTTGCAAAGGCATCTGACCACCCTCGAAACCGATCTTTTTCTTGTAACCGGAACGAGATTTGGCACCCTTGTGACCGCGAGTAGAGGTACCACCTCTGCCCGAACCGGTTCCACGTCCAATTCTTTTGCGTGCCTTAACTGAACCTTCTGCAGGTTTCAGATTATTTAATTTCATAGCCAAATCTTTTTAAAATTAATTACTCTTCAACAATGGCAACCAAATGCTGAACTTTTCTAATCATACCACGAATAGAGGGTGAATCGGTGTGCTCAACAACCTTATTCATCTTTGTAAGACCAAGAGCATCGAGTGTGAGCTTCTGTGTCTTGGGAGCACCGATACGACTTCTTACTTGTTTAATTTTGATAGTAGCCATAATTTACCTCCTTATCCGTTAAATACTTTACTCATACTAATACCTCTGTTCTGTGCCACAGTACGTGCATCACGCATCTCGCTCAATGCAGCGATAGTAGCCTTCACCAAGTTGTGGGGGTTTGATGAACCCTTGGACTTTGCCAAAACGTCAGTAATACCAACACTCTCGAGTACGGCACGCATAGCACCACCGGCAACAACACCGGTACCATGCGATGCAGGTTTAATGAAAACCTCGGCACCTCCGAAACGAGCAGCCTGCTCGTGGGGTACTGTACCTTTCAATACAGGTACACGAACCAAGTTCTTCTTTGCAGCCTCTATACCTTTGGAAATAGCGGCAGTTACCTCGCTTGCCTTACCAAGTCCGTAACCGATGATACCATTCTCGTTTCCAACTACAACAATAGCCGAAAAACTGAATGTGCGACCACCTTTTGTAACCTTTGTTACGCGGTTGATAGCAACCAATCTATCTTTTAATTCTACGTCGTTTGCGACTTTTACTCTATTATTAACTGCCATATCCATTAGAATTTAAGCCCACCATTACGTGCAGCATCAGCCACCTCTTTTACTCTCCCGTGGTAAAGATAACCGTTACGATCGAAGACAACAGTTGTTATACCTGCCTCTTGCGCCTTCTTAGCGATTAATTCACCTACTTTAGCAGCCTGCTCTTTCTTGGGCATAGCCTCAAGACCGAGAGAAGATGCTGCAGCCAATGTGCGACCGGTCTGGTCGTTAATTATCTGAACATAGATTTGCTTATTGCTGCGGAATACGCTCATACGAGGACGCTCAGCAACACCATACACCTTATTGCGTACTCTGTACTTAATCTTTGTACGTCTTTCTATTTTTGTAGTCATATGCTTACGATTTTACTAATTATTTTGCACCGGCCGATTTACCTGACTTGCGACGAATAACCTCGCCAACAAATTTAACGCCCTTACCTTTGTAAGGCTCAGGTTTGCGGAATGAGCGTATTTTAGCACAAATCAGTCCCAACAACTGCTTGTCGCACGATTCCAAAATGATAAGAGGGTTTTTATTTCTCTCCGATTTTGTCTCGATTTTAACCTCTGCGGGGAACTGCATATAAATAGGGTGAGTGTAACCAAGCAGCAACTCTATAGCATTGTTGGGTTTGTCGTTCACACGATAACCTACGCCGACGAGCTCAAGCTCCTTTTTAAAACCGGTAGAAACACCGATTACCATATTGTTTACAAGTGCTCTGTAAAGACCATGATATGCGTGCTCTTGCTTTGTAGCCTGCTCGATAGTCTTGCCACCGGCATAACCGAATGTTACATTACCATCCTCAACCTTAACTTCGATTGAAGCATCTACCTGCTGCGAGAGTTCGCCTTTAGGACCTTTTACAGTTACCACGTTATCATCACTTACTGTGATTGTAACTTTCTCGGGGATACTAATAGGTAATTTACCAATTCTAGACATTGCTCAATTCCTCCTCTATTAGTAGACATAGCAGAGAACCTCGCCACCGATTTTAGCAGCAGCTGCCTCCTTGTCCGTCATTACACCTTTGGATGTCGACAAAATAGCGATACCCAATCCATTAATCACTCTGGGCATATTCTTGTATCCCGTATAACGACGCAAACCGGGTGAAGAAACACGAACCAAGTTCTTGATTGCGTTCACCTTGTTTACTGCATCGTACTTCAAGGCAACTTTGATAGTGCCTTGAGGGCCATCTTCTACAAACTTGTAATTCAAGATGTAACCCTTCTCAAAGAGGATCTTTGTAATCTCCTTCTTGAGGTTAGAGGCAGGAATTTCAACCACTCTGTGCTTTGCTTGAATGGCATTTCTCAACCTCGTCAAATAATCTGCAATAGGATCTGTCATAAAAATTAATTTTAAATTAATCAGGACTACCCTGACAATATTAATAAAACACTCTATAATTTACCAACTTGCTTTTCTTACACCGGGGATAAGACCCTTAGATGCCATCTCGCGGAACTGAATACGCGAAATTCCGAAAAGACGGATATAACCCTTGGGACGACCTGTCAACTTGCAACGGTTATGCATGCGGATAGGGTTAGAGTTCAAGGGAAGATCCTGCAACTTACGTGCAGCTTCGTATGCCTCTTCGGGTGTACCCGTATTAACGATATTCTTCAAAGCGGCACGTTTTGCTGCATATTTCTTGGCCAATTTTGCTCGTTTAACCTCACGAGCTTTCATTGATTCTTTTGCCATAGTTTACGAATTTTTAGCATTTTTAAAAGGCAATCCAAACTCTTTGAGCAGTGCATAACCCTCTTCGTCGGTCTTTGCGGTAGTAACAAAAGTAATGTTCATACCCGTAAGACGAAGGATGTTATCGATGTTTATCTCGGGGAAGATAATCTGCTCCTTGATACCCAATGAGTAGTTTCCGTTACCATCGAACTTACTCTCGATACCTTTGAAGTCGCGGATACGGGGCAATGCAACACGTACCAAACGCTCGAGGAACTCGTACATACGCTCACGACGCAATGTTACCATAACACCGATAGGCATCTTTTTACGCAACTTGAAGTTTGAAATATCCTTGCGAGATACAGTAGCTACGGCCTTCTGACCTGTAATTGCTGATACCTCGTTAATTGCAACGTCAATAATCTTCTTGTCCTGAGTCGCTGCACCAAGACCCTCGTTGATAACGATTTTCTTAAGTACAGGTACCTGCATGGGCGAAGAGTAGTTGAACTGCTTCATCAAAGCCGGAGCAATACGCTCGGCATATTCTTTTTTAAGGCTGGCTGTATTACTCATTATTTAATCTCCTCTCCTGATTTTTTAGCATAACGGACTTTCACGCCTTCCTCATTAACCTTACGTCCGATACGGGTTGCCTTACCCGATTTGGGATCGATGTGGTTGAGGTTAGAAACATGAATTGAAGCCTCTTGTTTTACAATACCTCCGTGGGGATTCTTTGCGTTGGGTTTCGTACTCTTCGAAACCATGTTAACGCCTTCAACGATGGCACGATCTTTCTCAACGATAACCTTCAAAACCTTACCGGTCTTGCCTTTATCCTCGCCGGAGTTCACAATAACCATGTCACCTTTTTTGATATGTAATTTCTTCATTACTTCAAATTTTTAAATATTAAAGTACCTCCGGCGCCAAAGATACAACCTTTGTGAAGTCGGTTGCACGAAGTTCGCGAGCTACCGGACCAAAGATACGGCTACCGCGCATTTCGCCGGCGTTATTAAGTAGAATGCAGGCATTGTCATCAAAACGGATATATGAACCGTCCTGACGGCGAACCTCTTTTTTAGTACGAACAATAAGAGCTTTAGAAACAGCTCCTTTCTTCATATCGCTCGAGGGGATTACGCTTTTTACAGCTACAACGATGATATCCCCCACAGAAGCATAGCGGCGACGTGTACCACCGAGTACACGGATACACAAAGCCTCCTTTGCACCGCTATTATCACATACTGTAAGTCTTGATTCAACCTGTATCATAATTACTTAACTTTTTCGATGATTTCTACTAATCTCCATCTCTTTGTCTTGCTCAAAGGACGAGTCTCCATAATACGAACTGTATCACCTATCGAGCACTCGTTTTTCTCATCGTGTACATGATACTTCTTGGTTCTGCTCACGAATTTACCATAGATGGGGTGTTTCTCTTTAAATTTAGCGGCAACAGTGATAGTTTTATCCATTTTATTGCTCAAAACTATACCTGTACGCTCTTTTCTTAAATTTCTTACTTCCATAGGTTGCTCTTATTTTTGATTTAATTCGCGAGAACGCAATTCACTCTTCATACGTGCAATATCGCGACGTGCCACTTTCAACTGTCCGGGGTTCTCCATAGGTGAAATCGCGTGATTCAGTCTCATTTGAGCATAACGTGCAACTTCAGTCTCCACTCTTTCTTTGAGCTCGGCTGTAGAGAGCTCTCTAATTTCTGCTATCTTCATAATTATGCTTAATTTTGAGCGTCGTAATCGCGTCTAACAATAAATTTAGTTGTAACAGGAAGTTTTTGAGCTGCAAGACGCAAAGCCTCTTTTGCAATCTCGTATGATACTCCCTCTACCTCAATTAAGATACGTCCCGGAGTAACGGGGAATACAAATCCTTCGGGATCTCCCTTACCTTTACCCATACGTACGTCGGCAGGCTTGCGAGTGATAGGTTTATCGGGGAAAATACGAATCCATATCTGACCTTGACGCTGCATGTAACGGGTTACCGCAATACGAGCAGCCTCAATCTGACGACCGTTCAACCATTTATACTGCAAACACTTGATTCCGAAAGAACCGAATGCAAGCTGATTTCCTCTTTGAGCGAAACCTTTGGTTACACCATGCTGCACTCTTCTATATTTTGTCTTTTTAGGCTGTAACATAATTCTTCAAATTCAATTAGTTTAACGATTGTTATTCTTCTTACGTTTGAAGTTTCTTCCGCCAGCCGAGTTGTTGTTGAAACCACTCTCTTTGCTTTGTGTAAAGTTAGGAGCGAGGTCTCTCTTGTCATATATCTCACCACGGCAAATCCAAACCTTAATACCAAGCAAACCTACTTTTGTCAAAGCCTCTGTTTGGCAATAGTCGATATCGGCACGGAAAGTATGCAAAGGAGTACGACCCTCTTTGTACATCTCCGAACGAGCCATTTCGGCTCCGTTCAAACGTCCTGAAATCTGTACTTTGATACCCTCGGCACCCATACGCATTGCATTTGCAATAGCAGTCTTGATAGCACGACGATATGCAATCTTACCCTCTACTTGGCGTGCAATATTGTTTGCTACGATATTTGCATCCAACTCGAGTTTCTTAACCTCAAAGATATTGATTTGAATTTCCTTGTCGGTAATCTTCTTCAATTCCTCTTTCAACTTATCAACCTCTTGACCGCCCTTACCGATGATGATACCGGGTTTTGCTGTGCATACTGTGATTGTGACAAGTTTCAATGTGCGCTCGATTACAATTCGAGATACGCTGGCTTTTGCCAAACGTACATTAAGGTATTTTCTGATTTTTGAATCTTCAACCAATTCGTCACCGTAGTTCTTACCACCGTACCAGTTGGAATCCCATCCTCTGATGATACCTAATCGATTACTAATTGGATTAACCTTCTGTCCCATTGCTTTCTACGTTTAGATTGTCATTACTTACTTTTGTATCCACATAAATTGTCAAGTGGTTGGAACGCTTACGAATTCTATATCCACGACCCTGGGGTGCAGGACGCATGCGATAGAGTGTACGTGCCTCATCTACAAATATCTGCGAGATATAAAGCTCGCCATTCTCAGCTTTACGCTCGTTTTTCTGCTCCCAATTCGCGATAGCCGAACGCAACAGTTTCTCAACGTTGACAGATGCAGCCTTTGTCGAAAATTTCAGGACGCCAAGTGCACGGCCCACTTCCATTCCGCGAACCATGTCGGCAACAAGGCGCATTTTGCGAGGCGAAGAAGGGATATCTTTCGCACTGGCAAAATACAGACTTTTGCGAGCCTCTTTTTTCTTGTCAGCAGCTAATTTTTTTCTTGCTCCCATTATAATTATTTATTTAATTTCATTTGTTAAATACCTGATTACTTTTTACGGTTACCCGAGTGACCACGGAAAGTACGTGTGGGGGCAAACTCGCCCAACTTATGACCTACCATGTTCTCTGTAATGTAAACAGGGATAAATTTATTACCGTTATGAACAGCTATAGTGTGTCCCACAAAATCGGGAGAAATCATAGAAGCACGAGCCCAAGACTTGATGACCGATTTCTTACCGCTCTCGTTCATGGCAAGCACTTTGCTCTCCAATTTTACATTGATATACGGACCTTTTTTTAATGAACGACTCATATTATTTCAAAAATTTCCTTATTATTACTTCTTTCTTCTCTCAATAATGTACTTAGACGACTGCTTCTTGGGTGCACGAGTCTTAAGACCTTTAGAGTACAAGCCCTTACGAGATCTAGGATGACCTCCGGAAGCACGACCTTCACCACCACCCATCGGGTGATCAACAGGGTTCATAACAACACCGCGGTTGTGAGGACGACGACCCAACCAACGAGAACGACCGGCTTTACCCGAACTCTCGAGAGCATGATCTGAGTTACCTACAGTACCGATTGTTGCACGACAAGTGCTGAGGATACGACGAACCTCGCCCGAAGGCAATTTTATTACACAGTAGTTATCCTCGCGAGATACAATCTGAGCAAAGTTACCGGCCGAACGAACCAAAGCGGCACCTTGTCCGGGACGAAGCTCTATATTGTGTACTACAGTACCTATAGGAATTGCCTTCAAAGGAAGAGCGTTACCAACCTCGGGTGCTGCGTCTGCACCTGACATCAGAACTGTGCCAACCTGCAAACCATTAGGAGCAATTATATAACTCTTTTCGCCATCAGCATAATAAAGCAGGGCGATACGAGCCGAACGGTTCGGATCGTACTCGATACTTTTTACTGTAGCGGGAACACCATCTTTGTTACGCTTGAAATCGATAAATCTGAATTTACGTTTATGACCACCGCCACGATAGCGCATTGTCATTTTACCGGTGTTGTTACGACCACCGGTTGAACGTTTTCCGGTTACAAGCGATTTCTCTGGTACCACAGCAGTGATTTCATCGAAGGTACCAATAATCTTATGTCTTTGGCCCGGTGTTGTAGGCTTAAATTTACGTACTGCCATCTTCTTTATTAAATGTTACTATAAAAATCAATTGTATCGCCCTCTTTAAGTGTGACGATAGCTTTTTTCACAGCGTTTGTACGGCCTTTCACAAAGCCTGCTTTAGTGTAACGGCTCTTATTCTTGCCCGAGTAGTTTGCAGTATTCACATCTACTACTGTTACATTGTACATCGCCTCAATCTCTTTCTTTATAACCAACTTGTTAGCATCGGGACGAACAATAAATCCGAAACGATTAAACTTGTCGGTAATTTTAGTCATCTTCTCTGTGACTAATGGTTTAATCAATACTCCCATTGTTTACGCCTCCTTGCTATTGGTTAAAGTATTATTAATAATTTCAAGGGAACCTTCGGTCACAACCAAAACATCCGCGTTCATAATACCATAAGTATGTATGTCCGTGGCTGTTGCAACTTCTGTTCTCTTCAGATTACGAGCTGACAAATATACTGCTTTATTGTTAGAGGGCAAAACAAACAGCTGTTTTCTTTCAGAAATATTAAGTTTATTTAACATCTCAACAAAAGATTTTGTGCTGGGAGCCTCATAGTTGAAATCCTCAAGAACAATAATCGCATTCTCGATAGCCTTTTGTGAAAGCGCAGATTTGCGAGCAAGTTGCTTAACTTTCTTGTTAAGTTTGAAACGGTAATCACGAGGTTTAGGACCGAATACGCGAGCACCACCTACCAACAAGGGTGAGTTGATATCACCACGTCGAGCACCACCGCCACCTTTCTGACGACCGAGCTTACGTGTTGAACCCGACATTTCGCTTCTCTCCTTCGATTTGTGTGTTCCCTGACGCTGGTTGGCAAGGTACTGTCTAACATCCATGTAAACTACATGCTCGTTAGGCTGAATGCCGAAGATAGATTCGTCTAACGTAACCTTTCTTCCGGTGTTTTCACCATTAATATTTAATACGCTGACTTCCATTATTTCTCGATAATTACGATTGAACCATTGTAACCCGGAACAGAACCTTTGATAACCAAAAGATTGTGTTCAGGAATCACTTTTAAAACCTGAAGGTTGTGTGTAGTAACACGTGCGTTACCCATTTGTCCGCCCATGCGCAAGCCTTTGAATACTTTTGCGGGATAAGAACATGCACCGATAGAACCCGGCTTACGAGCTCTGTTGTGCTGACCGTGAGTAGCCTGGCCTACACCACCAAAATTGTGTCTTTTTACAACACCCTGGAAACCTCTACCTTTAGAAGTTCCAACTACTGTAACATAAGCAGTATCTGCAAAGAGATCTACTGTTACCACATCGCCCAATTTGAGCTCTGTATCAAAATCCTTGAACTCGGCCAAGTGTCTCTTGGGAGTTACACCGGCTTTCTTGAAGTGACCGAGAAGGGGCTGCGCAACGCGGCTCTCTTTCTGATCCTGAAAACCTACCTGAACAGCTGCGTAGCCATCCTTCTCGATAGTTTTCACCTGTGTAACTGCGCAAGGACCTGCTTCGATAACAGTGCATGGTATATTCTTACCATCGGCACCGAAAACGGATGTCATTCCGATTTTTTTTCCTAATAATCCTGGCATTTCAGATTGATTTAATTGATTAATAAAATTGGTTTATTACACTTTAATTTCCACCTCTACACCGCTTGGCAACTCAAGCTTCATCAAAGCGTCAACAGTTTTAGCTGTAGAGCTATAGATATCTATCAGTCTCTTGAAAGAAGAGAGCTGAAACTGCTCGCGCGACTTCTTGTTAACGAAAGTAGAGCGGTTTACTGTAAAGATACGTTTGTGTGTAGGCAAAGGGATAGGACCGCTAACGATTGCACCTGTAGCCTTCACGGTTTTTACGATTTTCTCGGCAGATTTGTCTACCAAATTGTGATCGTAAGATTTCAGTTTGATTCTGATTTTCTGACTCATTTTATTTATTGATTAATAGTTTATAATTGCCTGTCGGTTAAGAGTCATTCGCTAACCGACAGGCTGATTGTTTTTACTTTTTAAGCTCTTCCAAAATTGTTTTGGTGAGTGACGCACTAACCTGCTCGTGGTGGTCATAAACCATCGAAGATGTAGCACGACCCGATGTAATGGTACGCAAAGATGTCACATAACCGAACATTTCTGCAAGGGGAACCATCGCCTTAACGATACGTGCACCGGTACGGCTTGTCTCGAAACCTTGTACCAAACCGCGACGCTTGTTCAAGTCGGCGATAACATCACCCATGCTCTCCTCGGGAGTAACAACCTCAAGCTTCATCACAGGCTCCAAGAGTACGGGATTTGCCTTCTGACAAGCATTCTTGTATGCCTGGATAGCACAAACCTCGAACGAAAGCTGGTCAGAGTCTACAGGGTGGAAACCACCATCCAACAAAGTAACCTTCAACGACTCCATAGGATATCCTGCAAGTACACCGGCTTTAAGAGCTGTCTGGAAACCTTTCTGAACAGAGGGGATAAACTCCTTGGGAACATTACCACCCTTAACCTCGTTAAGGAACTGCAAGTTACCCTCTTTGAAATCCTCATCTGCAGGGCCGACAGAAACAACGATGTTTGCATATTTACCCTTACCACCGGTCTGTTTCTTGTATGTCTCGTTAACCTGAACCGTACCTGTGATAGCCTCCTTATAGCTAACCTGGGGACGTCCCTGATTACACTCAACATTAAACTCACGTTTAAGACGGTCGATGATAATCTCCAAGTGAAGCTCACCCATACCCGAGATGATTGTCTGACCCGACTGTTCGTCTGTCTTAACGGTAAATGTAGGATCCTCCTCGGCAAGTTTAGCCAAACCGTTAGCCAATTTGTCAAGGTCCTTTTGAGTTTTAGGCTCTACCGCAATAGAGATAACGGGATCGGGGAAGTCCATAGACTCAAGTATGATGGGTGCATCCTCGTCGCAAAGTGTATCTCCGGTACGAACATCCTTAAGACCGATTACTGCACCGATATCACCGGCACCAAGCACCTCTACAGGGTTCTGTTTGTTAGAGTGCATCTGGAACATACGTGAAATACGCTCCTTGCGACCCGAACGTGTATCGAAGATGTAAGAACCGGACTCGAGTTTACCTGAATATACACGAACATATATCAGACGACCAACAAAGGGGTTTGTAGCAATCTTGAAGACGAGAGCCGATGTCTTGTCATCCTCACTGGGCTTACGGACTTCCATCTCATCTGTTTTGGGATTCATACCCTCAACTGCAGCAGTGTCGAGCGGTGAAGGCAAGAACGCACAGACAAAGTCGA
This sequence comes from Bacteroidaceae bacterium, assembly GCA_017467885.1. Taxonomy (GTDB): domain Bacteria; phylum Bacteroidota; class Bacteroidia; order Bacteroidales; family Bacteroidaceae; genus HGM04593. The sequence goes on from JAFUKC010000005.1 coordinate 42,819, forward strand.
GCAAAGGCTGAACACCTTTATTCTTGAACGAAGAACCGCAAGTCATAGGAGTAATCTCCATTGCCAAAGTACCCTTACGGATAGCAGCAATAAGCTCTTCTTCGGTGATTGAATCGGGATCATCGAGAACCTTCATCATCAACTCTTCGTCGTAATCTGCAGCCTTCTCAAGAAGGTGCTCACGCCACTGATTAGCTTCAGCAACCATCTCTTCGGGAATATCCTCAACTGTATAATCGAGACTGCCATCTCTGTAAACAAGAGCCTTCATTCTGATGAGGTCAACCACACCAAGGAATTTCTCTTCTGCACCGATAGGAATTGTTACGGGACAGGGATTTGCTCCAAGAATCTCCTTCATCTGACGCATTACAGAGAAGAAGTCCGCACCGGAACGGTCCATTTTGTTTACATATGCAATACGAGGAACGTTATACTTGTCAGCCTGACGCCAAACTGTCTCAGACTGAGGCTCAACACCACCTACAGCACAGAAAGCAGCGATAGCACCGTCGAGAACGCGCAAAGAACGCTCTACTTCGGCTGTAAAGTCTACGTGTCCCGGAGTGTCAATCAAGTTAAACTTATACTGGGTACCTTTCCAATTCCAGAATGTTGTTGTAGCAGCAGAAGTAATTGTAATACCACGCTCCTGCTCCTGCTCCATCCAGTCCATAGTGGCAGCACCGTCATGAACCTCACCAATTTTGTGAGACAAGCCGGTGTAATACAAAATACGCTCCGATGTGGTAGTCTTACCGGCATCGATGTGAGCACTAATACCGATATTACGGGTAAATTGAAGTTCGTGTGCCATCTTCTTATACTGTTACAGATTAGAAACGGAAATGTGCAAAAGCACGGTTAGCCTCAGCCATACGATGCATATCCTCTTTACGTTTGAATGCACCACCCTGGTTGTTATAAGCATCCATAATCTCGTTGCAGAGTTTCTCCGACATAGATTTGCCACCGCGTTTACGAGCGAACAGAATCATGTTTTTCATCGAGATAGACTCTTTACGGTCGGGACGAATTTCAGTAGGAACCTGGAAGGTTGCACCTCCGATACGACGAGATTTTACCTCTACTTTGGGAGTAACATTCTCCAAAGCCTGTTTCCATATTTCAAGAGGAGTTTTCTCTTCGTTCTTCATTTTAGCGCCAACCAACTCGAGCGCACCATAGAAGATTGTGTACGAAACGTTTTTCTTTCCGTCATACATCAGATGGTTAACGAATTTAGACACCATCTGATCATTGTAAACGGGATCCGGAAGGACCACACGTTTTTTTGGTTTTGCTTTTCTCATTTTGAAAATTTAATGTTTTGTTTGGGGCTGCGTTATTGCAATTCTTCAACATCTCCACCGAGATATTTACTCAACCTTTATAACCTATCCAACAAACCAAAACGGTTATTTATATGTCTTTTTTTTTTAAATCATACCCTGTTTTAACAAGCCGGGTCAGTTCACTACAGCTTGAAAGCTCGAATTACTTCTTTGCTTTAGGACGCTTTGCACCGTATTTAGAACGACGCTGTGTACGATTGGCAACACCGGCGGTATCCAAAGTACCACGGATGATGTGATAACGTACACCGGGGAGGTCTTTTACACGACCGCCACGTACCAATACGATTGAGTGCTCCTGCAGGTTGTGACCCTCACCGGGAATGTAAGAGTTAACCTCCTTCTGGTTCGTTAAGCGAACACGAGCAACTTTTCTCATTGCAGAGTTAGGTTTTTTAGGAGTGGTTGTGTAAACACGCACACAAACACCGCGACGCTGCGGACAGTTGTCGAGTGCAGGCGATTTACTTTTCTCAACCAATACCTCTCTGCCTTTTCTTACTAATTGCTGAATTGTAGGCATGTTGATTAATTTTTAGTTATTATATTAATTTTAAATATTTTCTAAACAAGTTTGCACTTTCGCCCATTTTGGCTTGCAAAGATAGAAATTATTTTTCTAATGAAAAAACGATTTTCTTTTTTTTTCTTGCCAAGATGTAAATATCTTGTTTTCACAAAAAGCATAACGGCCGTTCCACCAATAAAAACAACATATTTAATACACCTTATTTATATATACTAATAAAACGATTAAAATAAATTTATCAATAAAATAACCGGGTATTAAAAAAATATCATAACTTTATAGGCCTTAAAATTAATTCACATGAAAAAAATTTATCTAATCCTATTGATATCGGCCATGTTAGGCATACAATCGATATCGGCAGCATCAAACATCGCACTTAAATTCACAAGAAACGGTACCGACGCACAAAGCGTTGCTGTAAGTGTCACCGACGAAGAAGGCAACATAATAGATGGAGCCTCAGCTGTAATCACTGCATCACACAATTTAAAAGGTACAGGAAACAGCATAACCGAGCAAATCGTTTGCCCCGAAATCAATGCCAACACCTCGCCCACCATCGAACTAACGTTTACAGTAAACGGAATTCCCGAAGGTTTCTCGTTCAACACTATCGGTATGGACATACACGCATTAAATTCCACAGGTAATTACCAAACAAACAACGACGGCAAGACGCGCCATTTCAACATCAAGGCCGAGCAAGGAAGCAATGCCGACGCACTCTCCGAACTTGGACAATTAAACGACATTGACATCGCAGCCGGCGTGGGAAGCAGTGGCGCTGTACATAAAATTTGGCAGATAACAGACAGAGATACCATTGACAGCGAAAGCAATCTTGTTATCAAGCTCACAATAACCAAAGGAAGCGAAAACAGCGGTTGTTTCTTTGGTCTGTCCGAGGTTATATTGAGCAACGTAGCGGTAGAACCCGAACCGGAGCCTACCCCCACTCCCGAACCGGATACGACTGAAGGAAAAGTATATAAAATATCATGGAAAAACACAGGCGGCAACTTCATGACCGAAGGTGAGGACAATTCAATCTTCATCGACAGTTACGACGTCACCAAACGCATGTTCTGGCAACTGATACCTACAGGGAAAGAGAATTGCTATTACATCAAGAACACTGCCACAGGCAACTACATCGGCAGTTGCAACAAAACACCATCATCGGCATCGCGCATATCCACCACCGACACGCCTGTTGAATACTACATAGCACCGACAGCCGCAACAAGTGGTGAGATTTCCGGATGCCACTATTTCAGCTCCACCGATTGCAGCAACTACAGCAGCGAGAGTGACGGCCCCCGGGCACTCAACAAAGACGGAGCATCTGATTACATAATAACATGGCAAGCCGGCACAAGCCGCGTAGGCTCTTATTGGAAACTGATAGAGACCGAAGACCTATACGAAATACGCCCGTTCAACGCAAGCACTGCCATTGGCAAATTCTCAACAATCTATATGCTCGAGAATCACAGTGGCAAAAACATCACGCTCTCAGGCACCGACTTAACCACATCCGAAGCCGACCAATTCAACAACAATCAATTATGGTACTTTGTAGGTACCAACAACAAAGACGGCTGGCAGATAGCTTCTGTTGCATTGCCATCGACGGTGATAGGAATCTCCAACGACACCATCACCACAGGTGAAGCATTATCCGCTACATGGAAAGTACATGAAAGTAAAACAGAAAAAGACTATTATTATTTTACAGCTGTAGACGGTGGGAACACTTTGATTATAGACAACGACAGCCTGTTCCGTTTCAAGAAACAGCGCAGTTCTTATGCACGTAACAACCAAATTTACAACAATCCATGTGGCATAATCGGCAACAACTACATCAGCCGACTGACAATAACCGGAGAAGACGTTCTTAATACACTCCTGTTCACATCGACACAGAAACCATCCAAATGGCATATAATACACACAGCTCAGAAGAGTGAAGTAACCAAAGGCGGAAAATTCAATATCGATGCAACACTTTCAACCACACCGGCAAACGACCTTGAAGTACACGCCTACTTCGATTGGAATTGCGACGGAATATTCGAAACAACACAACAACTGACACTCTCCGGCAACAAATACTCGGCAGAGATATCTGTTCCCGAATGGGCTATCGAGAAGCAGGCACGTATGCGCATACGCGTAAACAGCAGCGGACTGAATCTGCCCGAGGATGATGTTATAGGTTTCGTCTACGACTACACCATAAAAGCATCTTCGGCACAAGAGGGACGCACCGTCACACTCTGCACCAACGCCGAAGGTCGTGGAAGCGTAGAACTCTCGGAAACAGCCGACAGCTACACCTACGGGACTACACTCACAGCGACAGCCACAGCAAACGGCAACAGCCGATTTATCTGCTGGCGTGAAGGCGACCTGATAGTTTCTACCACGGCGAATTACACATTCACAGTAGACCACAATGTTACTCTGACTGCATATTTCTCACCCGACCCCGACGGAAACGATTCACTAACCGATGTAATCGAAATCAACGACGAGGCGAGCATCGCCATTCAACAGTCGGGAAACAGAATAGAGATTATCTCTCCATATAAAGTTTGCGATGTAACCATCTACACACCCAACGCATCTGTTGCAGCCCGAAGCAACAGCAACGCAATAAACATCTCACATTTGGCAGAAGGCATTTACATCATTAGAGTAGAAACCGAAAAGGGATACAAAAACCTTAAATTTCACCTCAACAAATAAAAATAAACAATATAAACCATGAAGAACAATAAGATTTTATTATACGGTTGCGGTCTTTTGGCACCGTTGGCGATACACGCCCAAGAAGAGAAAAAGCCCAATATTATATATATAATGTGTGACGACCTTGGTTGGGCCGACGTAGGCTGCTACGGGCAACAGTACATAAGCACCCCCAACCTCGACCGTATGGCAAGCGAAGGCATGTTGTTCACACAAGCCTATGCAGGCAGCCCTGTCAGCGCTCCCTCACGTGCATCATTCATGACAGGCCAACACACCGGACACACCAAAGTACGCGGAAACAAAGAGTATCGTTTCGGCTCTGTAACATACGGTAAAACAACCGACCCCACACAAACCGGACAGGAACCATACGACACCGCGCATGTAATACTTCCTCAAATAATGAAGGATAACGGCTACACAACAGGAATGTTCGGAAAATGGGCCGGCGGTTACGAAGGTTCTGTATCCACACCCGACAAAATGGGGATAGACGAATACTACGGCTATATGTGTCAATTCCAGGCACACCTCTACTATCCCAACTTCCTAAACGCCTACAGCCGCGCAGCAGGTGACACAGAAGTAAGAAGAGAGATACTGCAGAACAACATAAATTATGCGATGCATGGCGACGACTACAAAAACCGTAAAGACTACACAGCCGACCTTATACATCGCAGAGCAATGAAGTGGATAGAAGAACAGAATGGCGAGCAGCCCTTCTTTGGAATATTCACCTACACATTACCACATGCCGAGCTTGCACAGCCCGAAGATTCAATATTCCAAGCATATCATGGCAGCTTCTGCACTGAAAAGACCTACGGAGGCGACGCATCCTCACGCTACAACCCCACCGACTGCGGACATGCACAATTTGCAGCAATGGTTACCCGTCTCGATGCCTATGTAGGCGAAATATTCGCATTGTTAAAGGAGAAAGGCATCGACGAGAACACCATAGTATTCTTCACAAGCGACAACGGTCCTCACACCGAAGGTGGTGCCGACCCCGACTTCTTCAACGTAGAGGCACGTTTGCGCGGCACAAAGCGTTCAACGCATGAAGGCGGAATAAGAGTACCTTACATTGTGCGTTGGCCCGGCAAGATAGAGGCCGGCGTGGTAAACGACCATCAGCTTGCATTCTACGATGTTATGCCAACCTTATGCGACATTATAGGCGTAGAGAATTACGTAGAAAAATACCGTAATCCCCGCCTTGCCAATGACTACTTCGATGGAATCTCTTTTGCACCCACACTGCTCAACGAAGAGGGGCAAGAGAAACACGAGTTCCTCTATTGGGAATTCCACGAAACAAACATGCTTGCAGTAAGAATGGGCAACTGGAAACTTGTGGTTCAGAACGGAAACTGCCGTCTATACGACCTTGCCACCGACATGCACGAAGACACCGACGTTGCATCACAGTATCCCGAGATTGTCACCAAAATGAAAGAAATTGTAAAACAGGAACACACCAACAGCAGTATGTTCCAGATTACTCTTCCACAGTAAACAACACATACAACACAAAAAGCATCGGATTAATCCGATGCTTTTTGTGTTGTATACATTTAAAGAGAAATACTCTACGCTTCCCCTTTAAAATCGGTCAATCCCGGAATGTATCCCATACGCTGCTCGGGCATACGTATCTCACCAAATTGAGCCTCGTACTTCTTCACGTTATCCTGAAGAGCAAACATCAAACGTTTCGCATGCTCGGGAGTCATCACCACACGCGATTTCACCTGCGCTTTTGCCACACCGGGCATTATGCGTATAAAATCCACTACAAATTCCGATGTAGAGTGTGCAATCACAGCCAAATTGGCATATATACCTTCGGCAACCTCTTCTTTAAGTTCAATCTGCAATTGATTATCTTTCTTCATCTCCATAATTACAATTTATCTGTCACCTATCGAATAGATATCCACAAGATTAATATCAAAAACAAGTGTCGAATATGCAGGTATACTGTTCACTACCTCGGTATTATATCCAAGCTCCGACGGCACATAAATACGCCATACATCACCCTCCACCATCTCCATCATTGCAGTAATCCAACCGCGAACACAACCGGCCAATGTCAACTTCAAAGGAACATCCACTTCGGGATCGAGCTCCCCGGTAAAGGTTTCATCAAAGATATAACCATCTTTATAACTGTGCGTAGGTATAAGACGACCGCGATAATTACACTCAACGGTATCGCTGTATACAGGGTTCACTGTGCCGTTTCCTTCGCTCAACACATTGCAATATACATAATACTCGTTACCATATTCAGCTTCGCTATTCAAACCGTATGCAAGAAAAACTTTCCAATCGCCATCGGCATTTGTACGAGCCACCTTTGCAATGGAGTCGATATAAGCAATATTTCGAGACTTCCAATTGCCAAACTCCTGAACTTCCTCGGTCTCATCACATGCAACAAACCCGAAGAGCAAAAGTGCCGGTACGATGTATTTAAAAACAAACTTCTTCATACGATAAACCTATTAAGAGAGTTTTTTCAACAGTGAAGTAATTGTAACCTTATCCTGAATAATTGAGCATAGCTCGGATATAGCTACACGACGCTGCTCCATTGTATCACGCTCGCGCAAAGTAACCATGCCATCCTCGAGAGACTGATGATCCACAGTAACACAATAAGGAGTGCCTATTGCGTCCATACGACGATAACGTTTACCGATAGAATCCTTCTCCTCGTAATAACAGTTGAAATTGAATTTCAGTTCATTCATAATTTCGCGTGCCTTTTCGGGCAGGCCATCCTTCTTAACCAAAGGCAACACAGCCAACTTCACAGGGGCAAGAGCCGCCGGCAAACGAAGTACCACACGGGTCTCGCCATTCTCAAGTTTCTCCTCGCAGTACGATGCACACATCACACTCAAGAACATACGATCCACACCGATAGATGTTTCTATTACATACGGAGTGTAACTTTCGTTTGTATCAGGATCGAAATATTTAATATTCTTGCCCGAGAACTTCTCGTGCTGACTTAAATCGAAATCAGTACGCGAGTGAATACCCTCCACCTCCTTAAAACCGAAAGGCATACGGAACTCGATATCAGTTGCGGCATTAGCATAATGAGCAAGCTTCTCGTGGTCGTGGAAACGATACGACTCATCACCAAAGCCAAGAGCCTTGTGCCAAGCCAAACGAGTCTCTTTCCACTTGTTGAACCACTCCAACTCGCTGCCCGGACGAACAAAGAACTGCATCTCCATCTGCTCGAACTCGCGCATACGGAAAATAAACTGACGTGCCACAATCTCGTTACGGAAGGCTTTACCAATCTGCGCGATACCGAAGGGAACACGCATACGCCCTGTCTTCTGAACATTCAAGTAGTTCACAAATATACCCTGTGCCGTTTCGGGACGAAGATAGACCTTCATTGCACCGTCGGAAGTAGAACCCATCTCGGTAGAGAACATAAGATTGAACTGACGCACCTCGGTCCAATTACGTGTACCCGAAATAGGACAAACAATCTCCTCGTCTACAATTATCTGTCGCAATTCGTTCAAATCCATTGCATTCATCGCCGTAGCATAACGTTCGTTTAAAGCATCACGTTTCTGCTTTTCGGCAAGCACTTTGGGATTTGTTTCACAGAAAAGTTCACGATTGAAAGAGTCGCCGAAACGCTTTGCGGCTTTTGTCACCTCCTTCTCAATCTTATCCTCGTATTTTGCAATCTGCTCCTCAATAAGTACATCGGCCCTGTAACGCTTTTTCGAATCACGATTATCAATAAGAGGATCATTGAACGCATCTACGTGACCCGAAGCCTTCCATATTGTCGGATGCATAAAAATAGCAGAATCGATACCAACGATATTATCGTGCAAAAGTACCATACTCTGCCACCAATAGTTTTTAATATTGTTTTTCAGTTCGACACCCATCTGACCATAATCGTAGACAGCACCCAAACCATCATATATATCACTCGAAGGAAATACAAAACCATACTCCTTGCAATGAGCTACTACTTTCTTAAAAACATCATCCTGAGCCATTTCTATATAAATTATTAATTTTTGTGCAAAGTAAAGCATTTTTTTTGAGAAAAACTTTAAATTTGCAATTATTATGTAATATACTGCGAATTTCGGAAACATTTATGAGCGATAACGAATTAGACGAGAACAGAGAACCCGAAGCGGTTTCGGCAGAGGCCACCGAAGAACATAGCAACTACACACAACCACACGATACAAACGGCACCCACAAACTGACCGGAATGTATCAAAATTGGTTCCTCGACTATGCCTCGTATGTAATCTTGGAACGTGCCGTTCCCCATCTTAACGACGGGCTTAAGCCCGTCCAACGCCGTATCCTGCATGCAATGCGTGAACTTGACGATGGCCGCTACAACAAAGTAGCCAATGTCGTAGGCCACACAATGCAATACCACCCTCATGGCGACGCCTCGATTGCCGGAGCATTGGTGCAGATGGGACAAAAAGACCTGCTTATAGACTGCCAAGGAAACTGGGGAAACATACTCACCGGCGATTCGGCCGCCGCCCCCCGATACATAGAGGCACGATTATCACACTTTGCCCACGACGTAGTTTTCAACCCCAAGACAACAGAGTGGAAACTATCCTACGACGGACGAAACAAAGAGCCCATAACACTGCCCGTAAAATTCCCCTTGCTGCTGGTACAAGGAGTAGAAGGTATTGCCGTAGGCTTATCTTCGCGCATTCTGCCACACAATTTCAACGAAGTGTGCGATGCCGCAGTGTCCTACCTTAACAACGAACCATTCACCCTCTACCCCGACTTTCAGACAGGCGGCAGCATCGACGTTTCACGCTATCACGACGGCGACCGCACAGGGCGAGTACGCATACGTGCAAAAATCTCAAAATCAGAGGATGGCAAAATGCTTGCCATCACCGAGATACCATTTGGTAAAACAACACCAACCGTCATCGAATCAATTCTGAAAGCCGTAGACAACGGCAAGATGAAAGTGCGCAAAGTAGACGACAACACATCGGACAAGGTTGAAATATTGGTACATCTTGCACCCGGAGTTTCATCAGACAAAACAATTGATGCACTCTATGCATTCACCGATTGCGAGATAAGCATCACACCCTGCTGCTGTGTCATCGACAACCACACACCGGTCTTTCTCACCGTCAGCGACATTTTGCGCCGTTCGGTCGACAACACAAAAGAGCTATTGCGCCAGGAACTGCTCATACGCAAAGGAGAGTTGCTCGAGCAACTGCATTTTGCATCACTCGAGAGCATCTTCATCGAAGAACGCATCTACAAAGACAAACAGTTCGAGCAGGCACCCGACATGGACAGTGCACTCGCACACATCGACAAACGTTTGGAACCGTTCAAGAAGGATTTCATTCGTGAAGTGACACGCGACGATCTTTTGCGCTTAATGGAGATAAAGATGGCCCGCATTCTGCGTTTCAACAAAGAGAAAGCCGAAGAACTTATCCTGCGCCTGCAGAACGAAGTTGCCGAAATAGACAAGCAGTTGAGCGATATGACAGCCGTAACAATAAAGTGGTTCACAAAACTGAAAGAGAAATACGGCGACAACTATCCGCGACAAACCGAGATACGCAACCTCGATACCATTGTGGCAGCCAAAGTGGTGGAAGCGAACCAAAAGCTATACATCAACCGCAACGAAGGATTCATAGGAACGTCACTCAAGAAAGACGAATATGTGACAAACTGCTCCGACATCGACGATATAATACTTTTCTACAAAGACGGAAAGTACAAGATTGTGAAAGTGAGCGAAAAGTTGTTTGTAGGAAAGAATATCATACACATCGACGTATTCAAGAAGAACGACAAACGCACCATCTACAACGTGGCATATCGCGATGGCAGCAAAGGCATATACTACATAAAACGCTTTGCAGCAACAGGAATGACACGCGACCGCGAATACGACCTTACTCAAGGCACAGCCGGCTCACGCGTGGTATATTTCTCGGCCAACCCCAACGGCGAGGCCGAAGTGGTAAAAGTTTTGTTACGCCCCAACCCACGCCTTCGCAACACCATAATAGAGAAAGATTTCAGTACCATAGCCATAAAAGGGCGTCAATCGATGGGAAATATCCTTACAAAGAACGAAGTACTGCGTATCACCCTTAAAAAGCATGGAAGTTCCACGCTCGGCGGCCGCCAAGTGTGGTTCGATCGCGACATCCTGCGCATCAACTTCGACAATCATGGCGAATACCTTGGCGAATTCCACAACGACGACAAGATACTCGTAATACGCCGTAACGGCGAGTTCTATCTGTCGCCCATCGACCTCAACAACCACTACGAGGACGACCTGCTGGTGATAGAGAAGTACGACCCGGCAAAAGTGTGGTCGGCGGCTCTGTTCGATGCATCGCAACAAGGCTACCCATACGTGAAACGCTTCACACTTGAAGCATCGGCACGCAAGCAGAACTGCTTCGGCGACAACAAAGACAACAAACTTATATGGTTCTCCGATACAGCATATCCGCGCATACAGGTAATGTTCGGTGGCAACGACCAATTCCGTGAGCCGCTTGTTGTTGAAGTAGACGAATTTATCGGAGTTAAAAGCTACAAAGCACGCGGAAAACGCCTCACCACCTTCGAGATTGACGAGATATTGGAGCTTGAGCCTACAAGACAGCCGTTGCCGCCTATGCCGGCCGAAGAGCCCGATGAGAACAACGACGAAGGAGAAGACCCCGAACAGTTGACACTTAAATTCGAAGGCGAAGAATGAACGTAAAATACGGCATAGCCATCCTCTTTCTATCGTTGCTGTTTCAGGCAACGATGAAGGCACAGACGACAAACAGCAGTGAGATAAACCCCTATCGTGTTGTCACGCGCTGTTCGTCGCATGGTATAACACTGCTTAACAACCTCGACACATACCTATCGGGCTACAACCACACAGGGATAGGCTATAACTTCAATCACGAAAACTTTCGTCGGGCACATACAGGCAAATACCAATGGAGATACCAAACACTGTTCAGCACCATTGCCGGCTACACCAAGCAACACTCGAACAACCAATTCACCCTGCTTGCCAAATACACATGGGGCGGCTATCATCCTTTCGAAATAAACCAAAGGTTGCAACTGCTGGCCGGTGCACAGATACAAGCAGCAGCCGGCGCACTTTACATTCCAACCAACGGAAACAATCCCGTATCGGCAAAAATGCGCCTGGCTCTTGCCGCCTCGGGCATGGCAATATACCATCTGCCCATTAACGGACACGACTATGTGATGCGCTATCAATTGGATATACCTATTGCAGGTGTAATGTTTTCGCCCGAGTTCGGGCAATCCTACTACGAAATATTCGGGTTGGGACACACAGGCAATATCTGGCATTTTGCACACCCGTTCAACAGCCCATCGTGGAAACACACACTATCCATCGACCTGCCTATTGGCAACAAGCGACATAATGTCACAGTGCGTCTGTCATACACCGCCGACATCTACCAATCTAAAATAAACGGACTGCGCACACACATATACAGCCACGCATTCACATTCGGATTCGTAAAAACAATCTACAAAGTGAAGCAAGGCGATAACATTAAAGCATACAGCCCCTACTGATGATAAAAAGAGTATACATATATATAATAGTTGCAATAATGCCGTTCATTATGTCCGGTTGCATTGAAGAAGATGAATTTTCGAACTCACCCGTCGGAAACTTCGAAGCACTATGGGATATTGTCGACAGGAAATATTGCTTTTTTGAACAGGCCGAACAAAACTTCGGACTCGATTGGCAACAGATATACAACGAATACCGACCCCGAGCACTCGCATGCGAAAACAACAGCCAGCTTTTCGACGTGTTGGGCGACATGCTCGATGAACTGCGCGACGGGCACGTAAACCTCAGCTCCATCTACGGCACATCGTACTATTGGGACTGGAAGAGCAACTATCCCGCAAACTTCAGCGACTCGTTGCAGCGAAACTATTTAGGCAGCAACTTCAAACTGACAAACGGAATAAAATACAATATAATAAAAGACAGTATAGCTTATTCCTATATAGGCAGTTTCGAAAGCGGATTCGGTAGCGACAATTTAAGTGTAATGCTTATGAACCTTGCCCATTGCAAAGGACTCATTTTAGACATTCGCAACAATGGCGGCGGCATGGTAACTGCGGCCGAAGGCCTGGCATCGCACTTCATTGCCGAAACAACAACAGCAGGCTACATACAACATAAAACCGGCAGCGGACACAATGCATTCTCCTCGCCCAAAGAATTGCTTCTTGAACCGGCAAAAGGAGCTATATGGCTTAAGCCTGTTGTGATACTTACCAACCGAGGAGTGTATAGTGCCGCCAACTATTTTATAATGTTAATGAAAGGCCTGCCACATGTACTTGTGATAGGCGACACCACAGGAGGCGGTTCGGGATTGCCACTCAACAGCACACTGCCCAACGGTTGGACAGTGAGGTTTTCGGCATGCCCCATGCTCGACAAGAAAGGCAACCACACCGAGTTTGGCATTGCCCCCGATTTAAAAATCGATATAACATCCAACGACTGGAACAGCGGACGCGACACAATGATAGAAGCCGCCTGCACACTTATATACTCCCTCTACGACAAAAAAAGCCTGTAAGAAATTGCATTTACAAAAAATTGCACTATCTTTGCAAAGCTTTTGCAAGCACCGCGTCCGCAATATACGCGCCTGTGGCGAAATTGGTAGACGCGCCAGACTTAGGATCTGGTGTTGAGAGACGTGTAGGTTCGAGTCCTATCAGGCGCACGATGAGACAAAAGAGCAGGTTTCTGCTCTTTTTTTTAGACAAACACCTTAGTTTTTTAAAGCGGAGGTGTCACGAATTCGGGTTCACCGGCAAAAAGTTGGGGGGCTAAGCAAAAAGTTGGCTGTGCCTTAATAATTTCCTTGCCATACCCGGCTCTATTCTCGTCCTGCAATTCTTCATCGGCAATACGCTTACCCAACAGCCAATTACGTTGCATCATAGCTACATTAACAGCTTGGTATGCATAATTGCGTGTTTGTTTGATGATATTCGGTGCATCTTTGAAAATATCACCGGTATTGCCGGCCTTTAGTATATCAATATCTTGTTTCATAGTGCAATGATACTGCTATTATCTGAAACGGAAGCATATCGCAGAGAAAACTGTATTCCTTTAAAAATAAGACCTGCTATTCTCACGAACGGCAGGTCTCGAACTAATGTCTTATATGTAAATATCTATCAAAGGGAATGATAGAGTTTCTCATTACGTTTATTATGGGAAAAAACCATTATAGAAAGATGTTGTTACTCCGGATGCCAAAGTAGCAACGTTCTTGGTTGTAATTCGGTTAATCCCAAACAACTTTAACACCATCAACAACCACATTAAACTCTTTCAGTTTATTGAAGTCTGTTTCGTCACCTTCTGCCATAAACAGTGTCTTAAAATTGTCGGCAGTTACCTTTGTTGTGCCATGAATACAGTTGTTAAAGGTAACATTCTCACCTGTTTTTCCTCTTAAATCAGCGCACATCGCAAAATCATCTTTGAAAACACATGAAGAGAAAGTGGTTGCACCATAAACTACCAAGTAAGCAAGATAAGAATTACCCTTTCCTAAAGTACAATTCTTAAAAGATAACTGCTTGATATTGCTAAAACTTATCCAACCATTAATTGTTGAATTGTTTACTTCAACGAGATTGGTTCCGTCTCCGTCGCCATTGATTGCATAAGTTACATTGTCAATGGTAACGTTGTCAATAGTAATATTTCCAGAAAGTGGAGAAGCTCCGATGCCACGGAATGCGTCCTCTACAGCCAAATTCTTGATAGCACCTCCATTCGTCATTACCAAAGCATACTGGCCCCATCCTGATGTTGCTTCATAAGGTACACTAAGTGTATGACCATTACCATCCAATGTGTTTCCGTTAACTTTAATGGAAGCAGTTGCATCGACATCACTTGACAAAATAACATTTTCACCGTTTGTAAATGCCTGTGTTAAATCGTCCTCTGTGTCAGCAACAGCATCAATTTCATTTGCTACAACTACATAGTTATCACCATTCTTGATAGCCTTGTAGCCGGCAGCTAACCAAGCTGTATTGGGCTCTTGCGCAAATACTCCTCCTGAAATTGAGATCTCGCCACCCCAAGAAAGAGGATTTGAAGCAAATGAGCCACCCTTTATCACTACACTACCGCCTTTAGATGGAGCCATTCCGTAGCCACCTCCAGATGTGCTAAACTCACCATCGTTTACTGTAATCGAGCCACTAATCACATAAGCCAACGATCCATCCATGCCGTTGTGTGTATATGTACCGCCATTTACGATAACATGTGCATCAGCATGATAAATATAGAACACATGACTTGAAGTATTCAAGTATTCCTTATTGATGGTACAATTTTCAAGAATTGTTGTACCTGCATCACCGCAAGCAATTGCTCCTTGATAACCAGTAATAGTTGCATTCTTCAAGGTCATACTACCATAGTTATTGATAGGATATGATGGCCAACCGTCATTTTCCCTTATTGACGCACCAACGATCTCTGTACCTTCAACAACCAATTTGCCATAGTTAGCAATTGCAGAACCTCCGTTAGCTCCGGTTGAAGAAACAACACCGCCTACCAACTTCAAAGTGCCATTGTTCTTGATGATAGCACCCTCGCTCTTAGAGTAAGCGCCAGTAATAGTTTTGCCATTCAAATTGATAACCAGGTTACCAAGTACATCGAGTGGAGCAGTCAATACAACATCTTCGGTCAATGTTACCTCACCACCATTCAAAGCAGCCTTATGAAGAGCATCAGCCTCGTGTGCAGGCTCATCATAATCGGGCTCGATAACAACATTAACATCTACATTACTTGTGAACAGTTGACCATAGATGTTTGTGCGGTAGTTGCGCTGTACAGGAACAGAACCTACCGTGCGAGTCTTTTCAACGGTTGTGTTGTTCTCGCTGTAACCGAATACTACATCAACAACCTCCTTGTCTGCAGCAACGAGCAAGTAGTTCATCGATAGGTACTCATAACCGCTTACAGGGAAGGTCTCTCCCTCGGGGATAGTCGCCAACTTGAATTCGGTAGCTACAGCATCCTCTGATGTGCCAGTGCCGTTAACGGTAGAAACCTTACCCTCTACAAGATCGAGAGTGTTATACACCGGAACCTTAACATACGAATAAGCAGGAGTGTAGCCTGCGCTTTCAGATGCTGCATAGTCGTTTGTACCGATGTTGAGCTGTGCGAAAGGTCGCTTCAACTCAATAGTCTCTGTCTGAGCACCTGTTACGGTGAATGTGTGATACTTGTAGAAAGCATCACGAGTCTCTTCATTGCTAACAGCCTCGCTATAGTCGACTGTCATTGTCTTCGTGCCAAAATCAACAGTGTAGGGAGCGTCCTCGGCTGCTGCCCAGAAGATAACTGAATAGGTGTTACCCGTAGTGAGCTGAAGATTTACAGTCGTAGAGCCGTGAATCTCGGCATCTGTCTTCGTAAGATCTGTCAACTCGTTGCCCTCTGCATCATACACTGCATACTGCAATACGGTAGCTGTTAAGCCATCGCTGAAAGCACGGGTAGCGATTTCAGGAGTGCCCACGCTGAATGTAACTTGAGCAGTCTCACCAGCATTTGTGCCGAGATCGAGCTCATTCTCACACGATGTGGCAAACATCATTGTTGCCGCCATCATTCCAAGGAAAAGTTTCTTTTTCATAAAGTGATTTTTTAATTGTTAATTAATAATGTGAACTGTTAATATATTTTTATGTTATAGTCTTTCCCGTCATAGCCTGGGTTGATCGTGACGCCTCCTGTCGCTTTTGATGTCAAGAACTCACCCTTGACCACCGTCATCTTACTGCGCACTATAGGAACATCTATGGGATTGGACGAAGACATTAACTCACCGTCTCTGTTATATACCTTCACAGATATAGCGAGCGTCGTTTCTGAGCCATTTACAAATATGTAGTCATGGCCGAGATACATCTCAGTCTCGCTCATGGGCTGCATACTGCTGATGAAAGACATTCCAGTCCATGAGCCTCCGGGCTTATCAGTAAATATGTTGTATTCGCAGGGCATGAAATGATCGTATTGGAATACGACATAGAATTCCCCTAAGTCAATGCTTTGCAGCAACTGCTCATAGGCAGTCTTGGTGTCCGACCCTGCATCGACACTCATTGGCGTTCCGCGTTCTTTCATCATCTGTGCAACACGGCTGAGGAATATATCCACATCGGTAGATATGAACTTGAATTTACCCATCGGACGTTTCATCTCGACCGTTGTTTGATTGTCAATAGAACCGACAATGGAGCCGGTGTAGTACGCCGGATTGGTTATAGTGGCGGTAGCGTAACCTCGGAACGCATCACGATAGTCATTGCTACCAGCGTGGTTTTCCTTATCTGCAAGAATAATCCCTGAGAAGTTATGAGTATTGTAGTACTTATCGCTCTTACTTCCGGCATCGACATAGTCCGCCCATACCTTAAAGTCGTATGTACCCTCGGGGAGATAGAGAGTTGCTGTATAGTTCAGTTCCTGTATGTCCGCTTTGGTAAATATGAATGTAGTGTCGGCCTCGCGATTATCACCTCGCATATTATCTGTACGGTATGCGTTGATGATATAGCGTATGTCGTGAGGTTCTGACACCACCTTCGTATCAGAATCGCCACCACGGGTATAAGCTATCTCCTTATGAAGTGGCAAATCAGTATTAAAGTCAAGGTGAAGCAGGAACGGCACTTTGTCGTAACGCTCTTCCGGAAATTCGTGAACATCGCACCCTGAAAACGCAAGCAGCGACATCACACAAAACAATATGTAGCGTAATATCTTTTTCATCTTTTGCGTTTTTTAAGGTCAAAACGATATGATATATTTACAGCTGCATTATCGATTC
>JAFUKC010000028.1 GCA_017467885.1 Bacteroidaceae bacterium
TATGCTTGCCTTTTTATGTTCTTTTTTGTCTGTTTTTCCCTTTTTTGCAGTTACATAGCCCGCTATGCGCCTTTGAAAAATGAAAAAACATACTAAAAAAGACCTATAAAAATTTCAAGGATATAAATTTAAACAACTTCTAAGAAATTTAAACCGCTTCTTAGTACACCTCAATTTCGTCGGTAAACATAAAGCCTCCGAAATTACTACGTTGTGCTTTGTAGCGGATGTAACGTGCCTTGGTGTTGCCTTGCCAGCCATATTTCTTGAACGAGAGGGTGTCGTCGCGCACCACTGTATGTTCAATATGTGCAAGTTCTTCGAATGTGATGCTGTCGCAAGATGCAGATATTGTCACCTCGGCAGGGTGGAATATCCCGGGGTTGCACAGTTGCATAAATGTGGCCGAGATGCTTTTTATCTGCTTCTGTTGTTCCAGGTCTATTGTTACATCTATTCCGCCTCGGCCTATGAATCCCTGCCACACTCCATCGTTGTTGTTCCAAGAGCCATGCTCTCCATCGGTAAGCGCACCTTTGCCGCTTGCTGCGTACCCCGGATAATAGGGCGAACCTTTTGCATATACAACCTGCTTACCACGTGCGATGTGGTTGGAGGTGTGTTCTGCCTCGGGGCGGTTGCCAACCTCGCCGGAAAGATCGAAAGAGTTGTATCCTCTGTTGCGCAATCGCATGTTTTCTTGCAGTGCACGACGTCTGAAGTCTTTGTAATTTTTCACCTCGGGGTTGCTCCATGCTACTTCGGCTATTGCAAGCAGTCGCGGGTAGAGCATATATTCGGCATGTTTGGCGGTAGGGATATATTCGGCCCACAAATTGCCTTGTACACCATAGATGAGGTGGCGTTTGTCGGCAGCAATGCTGTCCGGTATCGGGTCGTAGGAATATACCTTTTTCAATGGCAGATATCCGCCTATGGCTTCGGGCTGGGTGTGTGGTGCATCCTGATATTGGTCGAGGTAGCAGTGTGTGCCGGGCGACATTATTGCTTTGTGTCCGGCTTCTACGGCCTTAATGCCTCCCTCGGTACCTCGCCACGACATTACAGTGGCGTTTGGAGCAAGCCCGCCATCCAAAATTTCGTCCCAACCTATTATTTGACGTCCTTTCCCGTTCAGATACTTTTCTATACGATGTATAAGATAGCTCTGCAGTTCATTTACATCCTGCATCCCCTCGTCGTGCATACGTTTCCGGCACAACGGGCACGAGGGCCACGATGCTTTTCCGGCTTCGTCGCCACCAATGTGTATGTATTCCGAAGGGAACAGTTCTGTTATTTCATCGAGTACATTTTGTAAAAACTCGAAGGTTTTTTCATTGCCCACGCAAAAATCGGCCTGTTTGTACGGCTCGTGTGTGCACGACAGCTCGGGGTATGCGGTAAGCACCTCCTCGGAGTGAGCCGGCATCTCAATCTCGGGAATAATTGTGATGTATCGTTCTGCAGCATAGGCTGCCAGCTCGCGTATTTCGTCCTGTGTTAAATATCCTCCATGCGCATCGCTGCTGCCTTCCTCGGCATACTCCCGTTTGTCGTTCCACCAATCTTTCCATACAGGTTGTTTGCGCCATGCGGCAAATTGTGTAAGGCGCGGATATTGTTTTATCTCAACACGCCAGCCGGCAGCATCGGTAAGATGAAGGTGCAAACGGTTAAGTTTGTAAGCTGCCATTGCGTCTATCTGCTTTTTTATAAACTCTTTCCCAAAGAAGTGACGGCTTACATCGAGCATTATTCCGCGATAGGCAAATCGTGGCTCGTCGGTTATGGTTCCGTATGGCATGCCGCTTCCGCCTGCACACTGTTGCAGAACAGTCTGCACTCCATAGAAAAGCCCGGCTCCTGTTGCAGCCGATATTTTAATTCCGTTTCTGTCGGTTGTAATTCTGTATCCCTCGGGATGTGTCACCTCTTTGCTTATTTGCGCAAGAATACAGTTGTCTGTTACTTTGTCGGCGGTCTGTAAACCAAGCGGTTGCAATGCTTTATGCAATCTGTCGTAGTCTTCATTGCCGGCATTTACGACAATTACGGTAGAGCGGTCTGCCGTAAAGACTCCGTTACCTGTTTCAACTTTCTGTGGAACCGGGGTGATATTGGTTGCAGTTTGTTCTTTGTTTGTGCAGCCTGCAAAAGCAAGCATCATGATAATGGTGAAAAGTGTATTTTTCATGTTCTTGGAAACTCTTTATGCAAACATACGCAAAAAACAGTGGATAACCTTGCTGTATGTGAATAAATTTCAAGCAGCCTGTTTTTCGTGCTTCTTTTGTTCGCCGTTGTCAACTTTTAACATTATTGTTTCCGATTTTAAAATAAATTATATAAATTTGCGCCATCTTCACGCCGAGGGTTAAATTTTGATGTTCGATTTTTACATTTAATATTGGAACATCCGGTAGTGGGGATACCATTATATGATAGGCGTTTACTTGACGCTTTGTTCTTGACGTCCGGAAATCTCGCAAATTTTAGGTATTGTCTTGAATTAAGCAACAGTAGATGTCCCGGGTATGATTTTATACATTTTCCCTTGCTTTATATTGCCGATTGGTTATATAAGTAGGGCTTGTGTTTTTTTTTCATATCGGCGTGGGGACTCTGCGTTGCTCGTTCAACAATATCGGGCAATGCGAGAGCCTCTGGACGTGGGACGGGTAACAGGTACGATTTCCCACGTCTTTCGTATATGGTTGTTTTATAGTTACCATTGGAAATAATGGCGGTTAGGGGAAATGCCGTATATTACTATGAAAATGTTGCGTAATTACCCTATCAGTCTGTTATTACTGTTTACATTCTTTTTATTGCAGTTACCATCTTCGGTATCGGCCCAGCGTAAGTTGAATGTCAGTGTCAAAAGTTTTACGCTGGATCCTTTTGACGGCACAGCTTCAAACCCCGATTACAGGTTGAGCGATGCCAGCGGCAACCTCTATGCAATAATCAAAGTTCGTCCGGGTGCAAGTGAATTCGATTTTAATTTCGGAGCTCTCAAGTGTATTGTAGACCCTGTCGACCACGATGACGAAACGTGGATCTATGTTCAGAAACATGCTAAAACCGTTACAATAAAACGTGACGGCTACAAGACAATAAAGAATTACGACCTTGGCATGACTATCGAGGCCGGCAAGACATATATCATGGAACTGACATCCGACCAAATAACCACAATTGTTAAGGCCGAACTTAATATGCAGATGTTGGAGTTCCGTCTTTCTCCTGTGGTAAATGGAGCCATGGTCATGATTAAGAATGCCGATGCCACCGACTATGAAATATTCGGAAGCATAGATGTCACCGGCTGTGTTTCGAAAAACATGCCATTCGGCGAGTATGATTATCAGGTTCTTGCCACCAATTACAACACAACCGAAGGTCGTGTAAACCTAATCTCTTCCGATTCGACATACATCGAGAATGTCACTCTAAAATCGAACTTCTCACAAATAACTTTGAATGCAGGTTCCGATGCCAACATATACATAAACAACGAATATAAAGGCCGTCGTATCTGGACAGGTGCACTTAAGGCCGGCGAGTATGTGGTGGAGTGCCGCCAAGAGAATCATCGCAGCACAAGCCGGCGAATACTTGTACACGCCAACAATAACGAAACCATAGAGTTGCAGCAGCCTATTCCTATCACCGGAAACCTCTCGCTGATATCAAATCCTGCGGGAGCATCAATAGCAATCGACGGAAAGCCTTACAATGACCGGACACCCTGCAATATTAAGGACCTGCTCATCGGTCGCCACACAATAACCGTGTCAAAGCCGCAATATGCACCGGCAACAAAAGTTGTGGAGATAAAAGAGGGCGAGATAACAAATGCTCATGTAACATTAAGCAATATAGGCAATGTTAAAATAGAGTGCGACCCTTACGGAACATTATACGTAGATGGAAAGCATGTAGGTTATACCCCACAAACAATATCTGTGGCAAGCGGATATTACAATATAGAACTTCGAAATTATAGCCGTAAATATAAGAACATAAAAAAGAGAGTATATATCGATACCTCTAAAGGTACTTATAATTTCAAAATGAAACGCATGTATCAGTATCGCAACTATTTCTATGTGCAAGGTGCAATGCAGTTCGGTTCGTTGCCGGCATTCGGCGGCGGTATAGGTTTCTTTGCCGGTAACTTCAATATGCAGGCCGATTACATGATTGGTACAAAAGAGTCCAATGCATATTGGAACGAAGTCAACCCCACGACAGGCCAGATGAGTGAACCTTTGGAGTTCTCCTACGAGCCTACATTCATAGGCGGTCGTGTTGGTTATGGCTTCATTTTGGGCTCTCGCTTCAGGTTTACACCGCAGGCCGGTGGCGGTGTTGTTTCCATCGCAGGCAAATATGATTACGCCGATGAACAGACATCGTTCTCAATGGAGATGGATGGCTATGCAGCTGTTATGACATTTGGAATGCGTATGGATTTTGCATTTGCATCGTGGATAGGCCTGACGGTAACTCCCGAGTTGTGGGTTCCGCTTAAAAAGTCCGATACCTTCGATGCGCTGTCCGAAGTTTCGAAGGATATTAAAGGTTGGGCAAGCGGTTTTAATTGCCGTTGCGGATTATACATAGGTTTCTAACAAAAGAATAAACGATATTATACGTATGAAAAAGTTTCTTTACATATTGCTTTCATGCTGCACTCTGTTTTGTGTATCGTGCAAAGAAGAAAACCCGTTTTTTGAGGATGAATCCAATACCGATTGGGAGTATTTCCCCTCTGTTGTTGCACGATACCTCACCACAAGTCAAAAGGAATATTATGCGGAATCGTCTGCCGGTACATACTACATGTATATAACATCGATAGAAACTCCTTGGGTGTTTAACAGTACTCCGGAGTGGATTTCTCTTACTCCTTCAGCGGGCAGCGAAAGTGCAGATGTGTCAATGAATGTACAAGAGAATAAATCGACCACTTCGGGCCGAACAGCAGTGTTTGATTTGGCTTCGGCCGATAGTGAGTGGGATTATTCCATCCCCATCAGCGTTACACAATCGCAGGCTTCTCCCTACATTTATATTACCAAAAATGATGAGCACTATCTGAATGTAACATTTACCGGTGCAGCTGCCAATGATGAATATACGGTAAATGCAAACTTTTCATGGACTGCAGTAGCGTATAATGATGAAAAATTCCTTCAGTCTTGCGATTGGATAAAATTAAGCAAGACGGCCGAAGATAAAATTCGCATATCGGTTGATGCTAATACCACCGGTAATTGGCGCTATGGTAATGTGGTGTTCTACATTTATGATAATGAACCTGTTCTATATTTAGATGTGTCGCAAAGTGCACCTAATATGACAATATCTACCGACACTTTGTCTTATGAGCGTGCCGGCGGTGTAAAAAACCTGACAATTACCTCCGATGCTCCTTGGAGTGCAACAACCCGGCAGGCTTGGATAGAGTTGGAGCCTTCGAGCGGAAAGGCCGGTGAATCTACACTGAAAATTTCTACAACCCCCAATACATCTACAGCCTCTCGAACAGGTTATGTGGATATTGCTATCGGTGAAAAGGTTACATCGATTGTGGTAGAGCAGGATGGTGAAGTGGTGGCTGTTTCACCGACTTATATTTCTATAGATGCCGATGGTGGCAAGGCTACCGTAAATGTCACCAGTAACACCGATTGGAAGGTTAGTTTAGGTAAAGATGATTATATGTTAATTGGTGGAAATGATTATATTCCTGCTACAAGAGTAAAGATAATAAAGCCAATAGTAATACATGATTTACCTGTAGAGTCGGTTCATTTAAGCGACACTGTTGGCAGTGGCAACGGTTCGTTTACTGTTACGGTTGATAAAAACACCACTTCACTCGAGAACAGGTCGTTAAGGATTTATGTAAGTACAACAAGCGGAAGCGCAAGTAAATACGTGCGCCTGTCGCAAGCGGCACGTACATTGAAGCCCGATGAAACGATTCTGCAATTTGGCAGCAGTGCAGGCTCTCGCAAAGTCTTTGTCAATGCCGATGCCGCATGGACCGTATCCGACAATCAGGATTGGGTAGAGGTCAGCCCCTTATCGGCCACAGGCAGCGATTCACTCACTGTTTCGGTAAAAGAGAATTTCTCGGGAACGGAACGCAACGACACCGTATATCTTAATATGGGCGATGGCAATGTCAAGTTGTATATACAACAACAAGGGAAATATTTTAACATTGCCGACCCCGAACTGCAGTTTACATCCAAAGGCGGTGTACATGCCATATCTATAAGCAGCGACGCCGAGTGGAGTGTGAAAGTGAGTGATGCCGGTTACGGAACCGATTGGATAACTCTTTCCGAAACTTCGGGCAAGGGCGATTGCAATATCGATGTTACAGCAGCCGATAATCCCTCGTTGTCTGCGCGCGAGGTAGAGGTGCAGTTATCATCGGGGTTCAGAATCTATAACTTCTTATTTACACAGGCGGGCCGTTATCTGAAACTTAACACAAACCGTTTGACATTTGCAAAGAAAGGTGGCACACTGAATGTGCAGGTGCTCACCGATGGCGAATTTGAAGTATCTACCACCGATTCGTGGTACAACTATACTGTCAACGAAAAAGTTGTGACAATTACAGCCGAGGAACATACAGGCGATACTCCGCGAAGCGGTTCTCTGCAGTTTGTATTGAAAGGTCTTAAGGCCGGCGAGGTTGCCACTCCCGTAACCCTCTCGATAGAGCAATATGCGAAGCCTGTTTATATTGTTCTGGAGGAGTATGACGAAGAGATAAGCCTTGATGATATATCCGATGGCAACGTAGTGATAACCATTGGAGGTTTTAAGGATGATGTTAGTTTGGATTATTAATAAACGGATAAAAATAGAACATTATGAATAGATTTAAAGAATTTTTCTCACTGCTTATTATTGTTGCACTATTCTGTGCATGTGACTCGGACAGAAACGAACCTGTGTTGGATGGTGATACGTCGGCTTCAACCGAGCAGTTCAATACATGCAAAATGCATTTTA
Organism: Bacteroidaceae bacterium; assembly: GCA_017467885.1. Classification (GTDB taxonomy): domain Bacteria; phylum Bacteroidota; class Bacteroidia; order Bacteroidales; family Bacteroidaceae; genus HGM04593. The sequence goes on from JAFUKC010000028.1 coordinate 7,048, forward strand.
ACGGCATAATAGATGATTACGACGGCCAAACACGTGCAACCACCGGTTACGCATGGGCCAATGGTGATAAACTTTTTATCCGTTTCAACAACGAAGAGAAGTACGACGTATGTGGCTTTGCAACCTATTCCACATCAACCAAGGATTGGACTGTAAGCTATGCCGGTTCGCTCGAGAAGGATAAGACATTGCCTTGCGAGGTTTACTTCTTTACCAATTATACAGCCGATGGTTACTATGGTGTGCAGCTTACAGCCAACAGTGCCATATATGTCGATTCCATAGGCAGTTACAGTGTTTCGGGCGGTACAATAAACCTCTCGGCCAAATTGGAGCCGAAAACTGCACGCTTGAGATTTATCTCGGCCAACACAACCAAACATCATGTTTTTGGTTTGGGATACTATAACTCATTCGATCTTGAGAGTGACGAGTTTACATATTCATCGGAAAGAATGGACTTAACTTATAGTTATTCTTCTACAGCAACCGATGGCTTTAGCTATTCCACAGACTATATATATGGTTTCATCGATTATGACAACCTTTCCATATTGTCTTCGGTAGACGATGGAGTAGTATATCAGAAGAGTAGCGAAGATATGCTGCTCGAGCCGGGGGTAAGTGCTTATCTTACAACTCCATCCACTGCGGTAAACAAGGGATGGTCGGTTTATTCCACAGTGGCAATGTTGAATGTTACTTATGAAGATCTTATCACCGATGGCGGCATCAGTGGTAGTGCGGATGATTATTCCGAGGTTGATTATTTGGGCCTTAGTGTAAAATGGGGATTGACAAATGTCGGTGCAACCACCACATCCGAATATGGAACATATTATGTGTGGGCCGATCCTTACGGAACAGTATCACCCGGAAATTATGCTTCAGGTTATAGTTCGTATTCCTATATCTCGGGACTCACCAATTATGATGCTGCAGCCTACAATTGGGGCAATGGTTGGCGTATGCCTACAACAAGCGAGGTTGAAGAACTCGCGAATAAATGCATCTTCAGAGAGTGTACGTACAATGGTGTTGACGGTCTCGCGTGTATAGGAGTCAGCGATATTACCGCAATATTCTTTCCATACAGTGGGTATCAAACGGCTCTTACTTCTTATTCCAAACGTGGTTCGTCTGCATATTTTTGGACCGGTGATTATTATTATAGTAGTAGTAACTATGCCTATTGTTTTTACTCTGCTAATAGTGACAAACTTAGTTACGTTTATAAAAAATATGCAATGCCTATCCGCCCTGTAAAGGATAAATAATAATGATGTTGCCTATGAAACAGATTATTTTTGTTGCAGTCGGTCTGTTATTGTCGTTTGGTGCGGTTGCCCAAAATTGGGACTATGTAACCGGCTCGGGCGAATATTACTATGGCATAGGTGTCGGTGAAACAATGGAAGAGGCCGATAAGGCGGCCTTGGAGGATTTGATTTCGTCGATTTCCACGAGTGTTTCAAGTGAGTTCACCTCGATAGACGAGGTTACCAATAAAAACGGCGATGTAGATACAAAAAGCTATGCAAGAAGTTGCATAAACACATATTCGCAAACCTCCTTGCGCAATACCCAAAAGCAGGTTGTGGGCAAGGAACCGCGTATAACCGTTCGTCGATGGATAAAATGCAGTGAAATATCCGCAATATATGAAGATAGAATTGCCAAGGCAAAGGATATGATTCCTTATGCGATTGAAGCTGAGCAGAACGGCAAGCTTGATATGGCACTTCAGTACTATTATTGGGCCTACTCGCTGATTCGTTCCACACAAAACCCCGACAGGGTGAAGATGAACGACAAGGTACTTATGAATTGGATACCTATGCAGATGGAGAATATTCTCTCCAATGTTGATGTACGTTTCGAGGGGTGCGAGGATAATTTTGTCGATTTGCTTTTTACATATAAAGGCAAGCAGGTGTCGAGCATCGATTTTCTCTACTCCGACGGGCGTTCCGATTGTACAGGTACGGCACGCGACGGCAGGGGTATGATTGAGATGGCTCCCGGGCATACAGCGGAATACTATCATATTACGTTGGAATATGAATACAAGGGCCTGGCACGTGGCGACTCCGAGATGAACAGTGTGCTTGATGTTGTACAAAAACGTTCTTTCCCAAAGGCCGAAAAGGTAATATCGGCCAAAGATGTATCGGCTGCCAATAAAGTAAAACAAGAAAAGGCTGCTGCCAAGAATGAGATGGTGGTTACGGCAAGCAGTGGAGCCGACGAGGGTGTATCTTCCACTCAATTGGTCGAGGACAATACAAAATATCTTGAAACCTTCAATAAAGTGGTGAAGGCTGTCTCTGCACGCGAGTATAAGAATGCGCAGAGTTGCTTCACCATCGATGGCCTTGATATGTATAATAAACTTATATCTTACGGCTCGGGACGTGTAGTGGGTGTTCCTCAACCGGTTTTCTACAAGGGTGCAGCCAACAAGGTTGTCGTACGTGGCTTGCAAATGTCGTTCTCGTTCTCTCATGGAACAAAGAAAACATTTGTCGAGGATGTGGTTTTTACCTTCGACAACGATGCGCGTATATCGAATGTGGCTTTCGGCCTCGGAGATATTGCCCAAAATGCAATATTGGTGAAACCTACAGGCTGGCGCGAAGATACCCGCGAGTTGATACTCGAGTTTATGGAGAACTATAAAACAGCCTATTGCTTGAAACGTATCGATTACATCGAGAGTATTTTCCACGATAATGCCACCATTATAACAGGTAATGTTGCACGAGTTACAAATAGGTCGCTTATGAGCGATTCGCGTGTAACCGATCTTGGTAAGTCGGTCATTACATATAACAAACAGACAAAAGCCGAGTATATAAAGAATCTTCGCAGGGTATTCTGTAATAATGAATTCATTAATATACGTTTTACCGAGAGTGATGTTATGTGGCTCGAAGGCGAGGAGGGCGAAGTGTTCTCGATACAGATAGCACAGGACTACAACTCTTCGAGGTATGCCGATAAGGGATATCTTTTCCTTATGGTTGATGTTACAAACCACGACGAGCCGTTGATAAAGGTGAGAACATGGCAACCCGATAAGGACCCGAATTTCGGTTTGTATGGTCCGGGGCACTTTTACGATTTTTAATTTATTCCGATATTCATAAATAAAGTAAATTATTAAAACTGATGTTTAATATTAAAATTACCGCTATGAAAAAGATTATTATGTTGTGTATGGCAGTCGTAATGTCGTCTGTCGTAGCTTTAGCACAGGATGCACGTGAATTGGCAAAGCAGCAGAAGGAACTGAATAAGGTTCATGCAGATTTGATTAATCAGAAACCTCTGAAGGATGCAAAAAAACAGGCTAAAAGGTTGCGTAAAGATAAGTATCAGGTAGCTGCCGGCGACCTTGAGATGGAGAAGCAGATAACCTACTCAATGCTTCTCAAGCAGGAGTTGATGTTGGACGAAGCAGGTTCGCCTGTTAAACGTTATATAACTTCTTCGGGTAATGCAACAGCCGGAACATTCAAAGCTGCACGTGCTGCTGCACGCGAAAGTGCAATGGCCGATATTGCTGCAAGCATCGAGACCAAATTGGCTTCGGCAATGCAAAGCAAGGCTGATAATGCACAGTCGAACAGTGAAATGGCAACAACCGTAGATAAATATAACGAGCGCAGCAAGGCTATTGTACGTGGTGTTTTGACACGAAGCATCACCACTTTGGTTATCTTCAAAGAGTTGCCCAATAAGAATATCAATGTTCGTGTAGATATTGCTTTCGATAAGAAAGAGTTGGCTGCACAGTTGAAACGCAAAATGCAAGAGGAGTTGGAGAAAGAGGGTGACGAGGCATTGGGCGAAATTGTCGATGAAGCATTGAACAGCATAGAATAATTCCGTAATGAAACGCAGTTTTATTATCTTGAGCCTGTTGCTGGGAATAACTCTTCCCGGTACGGCTCAAGATGATTTTGATGATTTCGATAAGGGGTTCGAAGATTTTGTGAAGTCGATAGAAAAGGATTTCGAAGATTTTCGCCAACAGTGTATCGATGAATATAACGAGTTTCTTCGCAATCCCTGGAAAGAGTTCGAGAAGGAGAAACCTCGTCCAAAGCCTATAGAGGAGGACGTACCTCCTGTTGTGGCACCAATAGAGGATGACAAGCCTATAGAAACAAATCCGCAGCCTATAAAGGATGTGGTTCCCGTTGTACCTCCGCAACCTCAGCCTCAACCGGTTGCACCTATCGAGGATACCCCGGCACCTCATATACCGACGGTGTCGTTCGAATTTTTCGGCACCGACGCCGAGGTTCGCTGGTCCAATGATATGCGTTTCAGAATTGCTTCTATCTCGGAAGATGCTTTTGCCGATGCGTTGAATGAAATATCTTCATCATCTGAATACGATAATCTGTTGTACGATTGCCTTAAAATACGTAAAGAGCTTGCTTTGAGCGATTGGGCCTATCTTTTAATGCTCGATAAGGTTGCAGCGTCGTTATACGGCAAAGACTCGAACGAGGCCACGTTGTTGGTTGGTTATCTGTATATGCAGTCGGGATATAGAATGTGTTACGGGCACGATGGCTACAGATTATATATGTTGTATGCCAGCCGACACACTATATATGAAAAATCGTATTATAAACGTGACGGATACGACTTTTATGTATTCGGGGATAACACGCCCGAAAGAATGTTCTTGTGCTCTGCAAGTTTTCCGAAGGAAGAGAGCTTGTCGTTGTATATTCACAACGAGCAGAAACTTGGGTATAAACCCGATGTTAAAAATCGTGAGATAAAATCGGCTCGTTACCCCGAGATGAGTATAAACGTTTCTGTGAACAAGAACCTTATGGATTTCTATAATACATATCCTTCGTCGTGCATAGATAACAACTTTATCACGCGTTGGGCCATGTATGCAAATACTCCTTTGGACAGCCACATAAAGGAGCAGATATATCCTACGTTGAAACAGAAACTTGCCGGCTTGTCCGAGCTTGAAGCTGTGAACCGCTTGTTGAATATGGTTCAGACCGGTTTTGTGTATGAATATGACGATAAAGTATGGGGCGACGACAGGGCCTTCTTTGCCGAGGAGTCTCTCTATTATCCTTATTGCGATTGCGAGGATAGAAGTATACTCTTTACACGCCTTGTCCGCGATTTGTTGGGGTTGGAGTGTGTTTTGATTTACTATCCGGGGCATTTGGCCGCTGCCGTACATTTTACATCGGCAGTTCCGGGCGATTACTTCTACTACGCGAACAAGAGATTCACCGTCACCGACCCTACATATATCGGTGCTCCTGTGGGCAGTACCATGACAGGTATGGATAACGCGAGTGCTACATTTATCCTGTTGGAATAATACAAACTAATTTTAAACAGCTTCTTACAGGTCTCACGAGACTGTGTTAAAAAACGATTTTAACACAGTCTCGTTTTTTATTGTGCAGTATCGGAGTGTGCAAAAATTGCACACTTTTTGCAAAAAAGGTGCGATTATATAATTTTTTCTTGTGCTTTGTTTTTGTCGCGTTTAAATTTGCATGTAAAGTTTGCAAAAACGGGTATTAAAAAAGAAACATCTCTATGATTAAGAACGCGATAAAACAACTCCTGCGCTACAGAAAGTTTACATTGTTGAATATTCTGGGCCTTACGGTAGCCTTTACGGTTGCTTATGTATTCTTTACGGCGGCAATCTTCGACCTGACTTTTAACGATGGTATAAAAGACAGCGATGAAATATTTGTAGTAACATATAAGCATGCTGATATAAGCCCGGGGAGATTACCATCTGCCATGGTACGTATGTTGGTCGATGACAATCCCTATGTAGAGAACTATCATTATGGGCCAAGTATGGTTGTACAACAGTATTATGATTCCAACGGAGAGGAAGAGTATCTTTTTTCGGGTGAATACACACGTAAAACAGTGGATATGCTGGGTGTGCAGTTGCTCGATGGTGATTGGAATTTTGTATACGAACATGGGGCAATTGCGCTGAATACTACTACAGCCGATGAATTAGGGGTTAAGGTTGGCGATGATATTGTGTTGAAGGTAGATGATGGAAGAAAGAATATCATGGTGGGTGCAATATTCGATGATTTTCCAAAGAACAGTGATTTTCGCAATATAAATTCTATTGTGAGGAAGTCCTACGATCCGGAATATTACGACTCCTCCGATTGGCAGATGTTGCTTATGTTCTTAATGGTGAAACTGAATGACGATGCCGACAAGGATGATTTTCTATCGGTCTTTTCCCGTCGGTTGGCCGAAAACAGGCCCGATGAACCAATAATAGAGGGGATGACACCCGATAATGTGGCAGAAAAATTCGACTTGGTTCCTCTGACCGACTCGACAAGGCTTCCCGAGGTGTTTTTTCATAGAACCGACATTGCAAAGTCCTACATATATCTCTCTATTTCGCTGCTTATTCTGGCCATTGCCTTCATAAACTTCTTTAATATGTTTGTGGCACTTGTTCCGCGTCGCATACGCAGCATAAACACACAGAAAGTGTTTGGTGCAAGCACGGCTGCATTGCGTCTGGAACTTGCCATAGAGGCCTTGCTGCTTGTTGCCGGTGCCATGTTGCTGTCGGGGGGCATAATTACACTTTTGGAAGATTACGAGTTGGTTATTAACGATTTTGGCACATACTCTCCTTTTGTCAATAGCGATGCCGCTCTTCTGCTTTTGTCGGTGGCCTTGGTCGGGACGCTGCTTGTTACCGCCTACCCCTTGTGGTACATAACTTCGTTTCAACCGGCCTTTGTGCTTAAAGGGCATTTCGGCTCGTCGCCCGTCGGCAAAATGCTGCGAAATACATTGATAGGCCTGCAATTTGTGGTTTCGTTTGTTTTTGTCACAGTGACACTGCTTATAAACAGGCAGTACGATTTCATGTGTGACCAAGACCTTGGGGTGGATTTTAAGAATACATATTTCGGAAGTGTTTCGTATCACTTGGACCACCCTGTCACGCAATCGATGCTGCCCGAACTGCGCGATGCGCTGATGAGCCATCCGCAAATAGTGGATGTGACATTCTCGCAATCGCTCTTCTCTTCAGAAAGGGTCGGCAAGATGCGTTTCCTCGATCTCCAAAATGAAGAGAAACGCGACATAACCATTAATGCGTATAGAGTAAGCAGGAATTTTCTCGATTTCTTGAAGGTGGATATTGTTGAGGGACGGAATCTTAACGAGACGGAAGAGAGTATCGGTCGATGTGTGGTGTTTAACGAAACCGCCCGGGATATGTTCGGCATTAAGGTGGGCGACGTTGTGAATGGCTTCCTTACGGTAGGCTTCTGTCGCGATTTTCATCAGGAGTCGGTGCAGCAAGAGATAATTCCCTCGGGATATTTCTGCGGCCCGTTGCAGGCTGAAGCCGATTTTTTCAGCGGTTGTTACATAAGAACCACCGACGATTGCAATTTTTCTTCGTTGTATGAACATTTCAAGAACGAACTCAAGGCTATTCAACCTATGACTCCCGAGGCGGTTTTCTTGAACGATTTTAAGACGTGGAATGAACATAACTGGTATAGCAGCGAACTTGCATGGATGCGTGTAATGTTTCTTGCTTCGTTAATATCCATTATGGTTTCGTTGCTTGGCGTATTCGGGTTGATTGCCTACGAAACAGAATACAGAAGTCGCGAGATTGCCATCAGACGTGTGAACGGAGCAACGGTGGGAGAAATCCTTTCGCTGTTCAACTGCAGTTTTATCCGTATTCTTACTCTGTGCTTCGCCGTATCGTTGCCGCTGTCGGTGTATGCCATGAATCTGTGGCTGTTGGAATTTAAAAGCAAGGTGCCCTTCTCGCCGACGCCTTACCTGTTATCTTTTCTATTGGTATCGGTGGTTACTATTCTTGTTGTGACGTTGAGTGCATGGCGGGTGGTGAACCGTAATCCGGTGGAGGTACTTGGCAAAGAGTGAAGGATAAAAGATAAAAAACGAACCGCTATCGTGGTTCGTTTTTTGTCTTGCAATAGTACTTCAGCCAATTACCGAAAAGCTTTCGGGCATCTTTTTGCCATCGGTTCACAGGTGGCAGTGCCGGGTTGTTGTCGGTGTAGTAGTTTATCGGCAATTCTATCGGCAATCCCTTGGAAACATCGCGTTTATACTCGCCATCGAGGGTGTAAAGAGCATATTCGGAATGTCCTGTTATAAAGAAGTTGCGTGTGCCTCGTTCGTGCATGATATATACTCCCGATTCGTCCGATTCGGAAAGCAACTCTATGCGCTCTTCGGCAATAATATCTTCGCGGTGCAATTCGGTGTGGCGGCTGTGCGGCACGTACAGCACTTCGCTTATTCCGTCGAACAGCGGTGTAGAGGGTTTCAGCAGCCGATGCGGAAAAATTCCGAACATCTTCTTCGGCAACAGGTATTTCTGTATTCCGAATTTTTGGTACAAACCGGCTTGTGCAGCCCAGCAGATGAAAAGTGTGGATGTTACGTTGCTCTTTGCCCATTCGAAAATTTCGCATAGTTCGTCCCAATAGGTAACCTCCTCGTACTCTATTTTTTCTATGGGCGCGCCGGTGATGATTAGTCCGTCGAAGCGGTTGTTGCACACCTCGCCGAACCCCTTGTAATAGCGTTGCATGTGTTCGGCCGATGCGTGTTTGGGAGTGTGTGTGTCGAGTTTCATCAATGTAAGCTCAATCTCTTCGTCCGACGAAGCAAGCAAGCGTATGAAGTCCATCTCGGTGGTCTCCTTCATGGGCATTATGTTAAGCAGTGCAATGCGCAAGGTGGCATCGCCAACGGTTTTTAATTCCGTCAGCGATACTCCCTCGTTTTTTACTGTTTGCAATGCGGGCAGTCCCGCAGGTACTTTTAGGGGCATATTACCAGATATTCAGTCGTTTGTCGGCCGGTATATACAACGGGTCGTTCTCGGTTATTCCGAATGCTGTGTACCAATCGTCGATGTGGGGCAGTGTACCGTTTACACGCCAACGGCTCAACGAGTGCGGGTCGCTTTTTGTGCGGTTGCGAATCTCTTCGTCGCGAATGTTGCCTGCCCACACATTCGAGTAAGCAAGGTAGAAACGCTGTTCGGGAGTGAATCCGTCTATCACCGTCAGCGGGCTCTCTTTCGTGGCGTTGCGGAATGCCTGCATCGAAATCATAAGGCCGCCATGGTCGGCAATATTCTCTCCAACCGTAAGCTCGCCGTTTGCCTTCAGACCGGGCAATACTTCGATATTGTTAAAATGGTCTATTATTACTTTTGTGCGTGCGTTGAAACTTGTTGCATCATCGGCTGTCCACCAATCGCGGAAGTTACCCTCTTTGTCGAATAAGCGGCCTTTGTCATCGAAACCATGTGTCATCTCATGTCCTATGACAACGCCTATTGCTCCGTAGTTGAATGCATCGTCGGCATTCATGTCGAAGAATGGATATTGCAGAATTCCGGCAGGGAAGCATATTTCGTTTGTTGTGGGGTTGTAGTAGGCATTAACGGTTTGCGGTGTCATGAACCACTCCTCTTTGTCGACGGGCTTGTTCAGCTTGCGTGCAATATGGTCGTCCCACATGAAGCGCGAAATACGTCGGCAATTCTCGGCATAACTTTCCTTGCCGTCTATAACAAGTTTGCTGTAGTCTTTCCATTTGTCGGGGTAGCCTATTTTCACACTGAAGGCATTCAGTTTTTCGTGTGCTGCCTTTTTGGTGCTGTCGCTCATCCATTCTTGTGCATCTATTCGCTCGCCAAGTGCTATTTGCAAGTTCTTTACGAGTTGCACCATACGTTCTTTTGCAGCAGGGGGGAAATGCTTCTCGACATAGAGTTGGCCGATAACCTCGCCAAGTGTTCCGTTTACTGCACCTAAAGCACGTTTCCAACGCGGCTGTTGTGCCTGCTTGCCGGTTAGCGTGCGGCCATAGAAATCGAAATTCTGTTCACCAATCTCGTCACTAAGTTCGTTTGCCGTACTGTTGATAACATTCCATTGCATATATGCAATAATATCTTCAATGGGTGTATCGTTAACTATTTTGCCCACCTCTGTAATGGCGTCGGGCTGTGATACATTAACCTCGCCTACACCGGTGATACCCAATTTACCGAAGTAACAGTCCCAATCGATTGCGGAGTATTGCTCCTTAAGTTCGGCATACGATATTTTGTTATAGTTGGCTGCGGGGTCGCGCAGTTCTACACTGTTCTTCGATTTATCGGCAATACGTGTCTCTATTTTCATCACTGCCTGCATCTTCTTTACAGCCTGTTCGTGTGTGTAGCCGCATAATTCGAACATCTTGACAACATGCTCCATGAACTTGTTGCGTATGTTGGTTGTGGCCTCATCGGTGTCGAAGTAGTATTCCTTCTCGGGTAGTGACAACCCTCCTTGGTACAATCCCAACAGGTTGTTGTCGCTGTTCATTATATCGGCGCCCACACCGGTGTGGAAGAATCCGCCTATACCTTCACGAACGAGTGTTGCCGAAAGGGGCAGTACCTCGCTCTTCTCCTTAAGGTCTGCAACCTGCTCAAGCATAGGTTTTATAGGTGTATAGCCAAGCTCGTTGCGGCGTGTACTGTCCATCACAAGGTTGTAAAGGTCGCCAATCTTCTGTGCATTGCTGCCGAATTCGCTTTTTATTGCAGCCTGCTCCAATACAAGCTCTTTCAACTGTTCGCGGTTACGCTCGGCAAGGTCGTCAAACTGTCCGTATCGGGCATATTCATCGGTTAGCGGGTGGCTTTTATTCCATCCGCCTGTTGCATACTCATAGAAATCGCTACCGGGGGCAGCCTCGGTATTCAAATTTGCCAAATCGATTCTTGATTCCATAGGTTTGTTTCCTGTTGTGCAACCGACCAATCCTAATGTGATGGCGGTGCAGATAAAAATTCTTTTCATTATAAAATAAATTTCGCGTATAATTGTTTTTCTTTTTCTACATGAAGGCTTCGAGTTGCTCCATATTGTGCTCCCAATCCTCTTCGGCTGCGGCAAGCTGTTTCTTTAGCGAAGCGTATCGTTCGTAATTATCGTTATTGTTGCCCTCGGGTGTGCTCATCAACGCCTCCAGTGCTGCTATGGCCGATAATAGTTCGTTTACGGCCTCCTCGCTCTGTTCTACAAGACGTTCCAATTTGCGGCGTTGTTTCTGCAATTGCTTTTCGGCTTCATAATTGAGGCGGCTCTCGCTTACAGCCGGCTTGCTTTGCTGCGTGTTCTTGATAGTGTTGCCTGTTGCCAATGCCTCGTTTATATTTTCGGCATTCTTCTTCGATAGGTAATCGTATATGCCGCCAAGATGCTCGTGTACCTTGCCATTGCCGAATTCATACACCTTTGTAACCAATCCGTCGAGGAAGTGACGGTCGTGACTCACTATTATAACTGTACCGTCGAAGTCGCGTATGGCCTCTTTCAGCACATCCTTCGATTGCATGTCGAGGTGGTTGGTCGGCTCGTCCAATATAAGAAGGTTCATCTGTTGCAACAGCAGGCGTATCATGGCAAGGCGGCTTCGCTCGCCACCCGACAAGACACGTACTTTCTTTTCCGAGGCCTCTCCACCGAACATGAATGCACCCAAAATATCGCGTATACGCAGGCGAATATCTCCTGTTGCCACGTTGTCGATGGTCTGGAATACTGTAAGGTTTTCGTCGAGAAGTTGTGCCTGATGCTGTGCAAAATAGGCAATCTGTACATTATGTCCTATTGTTATTGTCCCTTCGTGGCTTAACTCTTGTAATATGCAACGCACAAGGGTTGTCTTTCCCTCGCCGTTGCGTCCCACAAATGCAACCTTGTCGCCTCGGTTTATTGTGAAATTCACACCTTTGAATACGGTGTGTTCGCCAAACGACTTCGATACATCCTCGCAAATGACGGGGTAGTTGCCGCTGCGTGTGGCCGGAGCAAAACGCAGGCGAAGACGGCTTGTCTCCTCCTCGTCAATCTCTATCGGAATCATCTTCTCGAGTTGCTTTATGCGGCTTTGTACCTGTACAGCCTTCGTGGGTTTGTATCTGAAACGCTCTATAAACTCCTTTATATCGGCTATCTCTTTCTGCTGGTTCTCGTAGGCACGTATCTGCTGTTCGCGTCGCTCTTTACGTGTCTGCATGAATTTGTCGTACGACAATTTATAATCGTATATGCGTCCGCAGGAAATTTCAACGGTTCTGTTGGTGACGGCATTCAAGAATGCGCGGTCGTGGCTTACGAGCAATACCGCATTGCTGCTGCGTGCAAGAAACTGCTCGAGCCATTGGATACTCTCTATATCCAAGTGGTTGGTGGGCTCGTCGAGCAAAAGAACATCGGGGTGACGCAACAACAATTTTGCAAGTTCGATTCTCATGCGCCATCCTCCACTGAACTCTCCTGTAGGCCTGTCAAAATCGCTGCGACGGAACCCGAGGCCGGTAAGTGTGCGCTCTATCTCGGCTTCGTAGTGGCTGCCGCCCATCATCGTGTATTGCTCGTTCAGGTGGGTATAATCTTCAATCAACTGATGATAGCTCTCACTTTCATAGTCGGTGCGTGACGAAAGTTCGTCGTTCATCTTCTGCAACTGCACTTCCATCTCGTGTATATGCTCGAAAGCCTGCTCGGCCTCCTCGAATACACTTCTACCATCTTTGTGTGTCATCACCTGCGGCAGATACCCGACGGTGATGTTGCGTTGTCTTGAAACGGCACCTTCGGTTGGCGATTGCTCGCCGGACAGAATACGTAGCAACGTAGTCTTTCCGGCTCCGTTCTTGCCAATCAGAGCTATGCGGTCCTTTTTGTTGATGATGAAACTTACATCGTGAAAAAGATTTGTTCCACCAAAATCTACACGTATATTGTCTATCGAAATCAAATTCTTCTGTTTTTTTCGCCCGCGAAGTTACTCTTTTTGTACGATAAATGCAAGTATAGAGTTGTGCTGTATGGTAATTTGTGAATTTCTATAATGTGGCAGTGTCTGTTGCCACTGTGAAACAAAATTATTCTTTAGGATAAGTTATTATTTGCTTTCTGATTCGTATCTTTACGGCATCGTAAAAATGCAAACTGTTTCTAAACTTTGGATGCTGGCTTTTCCATTGTAAAGTTTAGGCTTAAAATAACACCGAATTATAGAGATTATGTTTTCCGTAAAAAAGATATTTGCAACTGCAGCAGCATTGCTTCTTATTGCTTCCGCAATATCAGCGCAAGAGAATAAAACACGTGGCTCTTATTTTCACAAGAAGAGGTATATACCTGCAGAATTGCCTCTCTTTCAAAAGAGTCGTACTCTGTTGCCACGTCCGATATATGACGAGAATCCACAGTGGGTGGAACTTTATTGGAAAGCTTGGGAAATAGCATTTTCCAACCTGAAACAGCCACCAAAAGGCTCGCCGCTTGTTGCCAATTGGATAGACGAAGGGCTTTCGCCACAGATATTTCAATGGGATACTCATTTTATGGTAATGTTCGGGCGATATGCCGCACACATATTCCCTTTTATCGATTCTCATGACAATTTCTACGCACGACAACACGAAAACGGAATGATTTGCCGTATTTTAAACGAAGCCGACGGTGCCGATCATCATTGGGGGTTGGGTGCCAACCATGCAAGAACAATAAATCCACCCCTTTTCAGCTGGGCCGAGATGGAGTATTTCAGATTTACGAAAGATACTGCACGTCTTGCTCAAATAATAACGCCTATTGAAAAGTATGTAGATTGGGTTGAAAAGAACCGTAAAGCAACAAACAGCGAACACAAACTATATTGGTCGAACGGGCAGGCGAGTGGGATGGATAACACTCCGCGTGACATCGGACGCTATGCCCCCGATGGTGACATTCACTCATCGACAGATGCAATGGGTTGGGTAGATATGTCGTCGCAGATTAAGATGTGTTACGACAACCTTGCCGAAATATGTGATATTCTTGGAAAGAAAAAGGATGCAAAAGAGTATAAAAAGAGGGCCGCTTCACTTGCAAAGCGTATAAATCGTTACATGTGGGACAAGAAAAGTGGGTTGTACTACGATGTTGACACAGCCTCGGTGCGTACACAATGGGTTACAATAGCAACCTTCTGGCCTATGCTTGCCGGTGTTTCATCATCAAAGCAGACTGCACGCCTTGTTGCAGCAATAAAGGATGATAATCTTTTTTGGCGTCCTTTACCTTTGCCCTCACTTGCAGCCAACCAACCCTGCTACGACAGGCGTGGCCGTTATTGGAGAGGCGGGGTATGGGCTCCCACTACGTATATGACGGTGAAAGGACTGCAACGCAATGGCTACGAAGAACTTGCAACCGATATTGCTAAAAAGAACATGGCGGTTATGTACAAGGTCTATGAAACCACAGGGACAATATGGGAACTTTATTCACCCGAAATGCCGATTCCTGCCACCGATGCAACCGGCGTGCAAACGGTGAAACCTGATTTTGTAGGCTGGAGCGGCCTCATTCCAATATCGATGTTCATAGAAAATATTATCGGAATAAATGCCGATGCTGTAACGAATAAAGTAGTATGGCACAGCAGAAGTGAGAAACGCCATGGTGTTGAGGGGCTGAGGTTTGGCGATGTTGTTACTTCGCTTGTACGCAGTGGCAACCGCGTATCAGTGGAATCGAACAAAGAGTATATTCTCATACTCAACAATAAAAAGTATAGAATATTAAAAGGTAAGCAGGTTTTTGAACTTTAGAAATTGTAATAGTTTGCTTTCAAAATTGTATCTTTGACATCACAGCGAAGAAGGGTAAACATGACCGGGGTGTTTCCACCTGTAAACCGGCTGTTGATATGTAATGGCTTGCGACTACGATGTGCAATCAATGTACTAAATAAACCTTTAAATCTCCGACATCTTTGTATAAGAGGATGAATTTAAGGGTGGATAAAAACTTTCTCATCATAATTTAATTCAAATTTTCAACTTCTTGGGGTTACTTCACTGTGAGTCTCGAGTTTTTTACTAATAATTTAACAATCTAATAGTGCTGAATGCCTTATTCTGTAAACAAATCGTCAAGCACCACTTCACTCTGTATATTTCCGCTATACATATTCTTCTTCAAACCGTATGTGGTAACAAAGGTTTGATGCAGCGCTTTACGAGTTTTGGTTACAATACGGAACATTTCTGCTCGTTCACGCAGACGCTCATCATATTGTTTTGTAATTTCAAATTCGCTTTGTGAGAATTTCATTTCACAGAGATTGATTGTTTGGTCTCTACGGTCAATCAATAGATCTATTTGCGCCCCATCACCTTTCCACCCGCAAATATCACTTTGTACTCCACTTATACCAAGTTTTTGTTTTATCTGTCGAATATGGTGTAGGGCTAACTGCTCAAAAGAGTAGCCGCTCCACGCTCTACGAGATGGGGAGTCAATCATATTTTGCCAATGATTTTCATCCTGCCCTCGATAGCCTTTGACATAACGCAAATGAAATAATGTAAACAAGTCTGTTAGTTGATATATAGTTCCTCGCTCTGTTTTACCAAACGCCGTATATTGACGAATGAAGTCGCAGTCGCACAAATTTCGTAGAGCCTTTGTTAAAGCTCCTCCATCATCTATCTTTGTAGTTGCCATAATTTCAGCACGAGTCAACCCTGTGGCTTTATTTGCCAATGCTTCAATAATTTGCTTGTGGAGTGTTGCTTCGTTAAACAGCGATCGAAACAAAAAGTTATATTCTCGCGATAGTGGTGCATTTTGTACAAAGAATAGATTATCCACATTTTGTGTTAAGCTCTTGTCTCGTTCAAGCATTTGCAAGTAAAGAGGTGTACCACCAAGTATCATGTAACATTCGGCTATTTGATAACGATTCCATTTAATACCTCTAGATAAGAGGTATTGTTCTGTTTCATACAATGTGAAAGGAGCAAGGTAGATACTTCGTGTAGTTCTATTATACAAACCACCTTTATCAGAAAGTACATTCTCACGCATCCAAGTGGTTGCGCTTCCACATACAATAAGTTTCAAACGGTTATTCGTTGCACCCCATGAGTTCCAAAAGAACTCAAAAGCTTTAATGAATCGGCTTTTTTGGGTGTCCATCCATGGTAATTCATCGAGGAAAACTACAATTGGGTTATCTCCATTTATGGATTCAAGATATTCACGCAATTGAGCAAATGCATCAAACCAGTCTTTAGCAAGTTTCCATTTGCGTCCCGAATAGTACTCTAACTGACGATTAAACTCACCAAGTTGTTCTTTCTTTGTGCCTTGGTAAATTCCTGTCGAATAAAAATGGAATGTGTCATTAAAATATTGACGAACAAGGAAAGTCTTACCGATACGGCGTCTTCCATAAATCGCAATCAATTCCGGTGACTTTGACTCGATACGCTGACGTAATATTTCTTGCTCAACACTTCTTCCTATTATAGTATCTGCCATATTGAAATTGTTTTATCTTGTCACAAAAGTAAGAAAAGTTTTTCGATTCTTTATCGGTAACTGCATTGTTTTTTGATTTACCGACACAAAATATAATATTTCTTGCAAAACTAGAACATACTTTGACATATCGAAAACAACTTGCCGGATTGGCAATCATCTTCACAATAAGGATTTTTCCGTTGTGAAAACACTTAAAGCGGAGATTTAATCTTCGCTTTTTTTTATAATGATATGAGCGATGTGCATGCACATCGCTCATATCATTATAAATTGTTTTTTGCCTTATTTCAATTCAAAACGCACATTGACATTCACCGAATAGGTGAGCTTGCTTATTGATATAGCTTGTGGCGTTACGCCTGCTGCATCAACAGCCGCCTCTTCTGTTGTCATGGCGCGTGCAGCCTTGTACAGCCTTGGTTGAGGATTATTGTGCGACATCCACGAGTTGATGCTTATGGCCTTGCCTATCTCTTGCCCTATTGCTCCGGCAAGTGCAATGGCCTGTGATTGTGCCTTTTTCATGGCTTCTATGCCTAATTCGGTTTTAAGCTCGTCCTCCTTGGTGTATTTGGTCTCTTCCAATTCGATGTTGGAGATGTTTGCATCCTCAAGGTCGTATATTATTTTTTGCATTATGGCTGCATCGTTTAACTTTAGTATATATCTTGCCTGGCTTTTAGGTATCATTCTGCTCGAGAAAATTTTGTAGCTGACGTTGCTTCCCATAAAATCGAGTGTGAGGCACTCGGGTACATCTATACGATTCCTTTTAAGTACACCAAGCATGGCTTCCTGCATGTCGGCGAGGCTTTTTTTGCCTTTATAATCGCTCTCTTTTATTGTTATTGATATATACAATTCATCGGGGGTGACTTCTCGTTCCACATTTGCCTGCATGTCGATGTATGGCTGTTGGGTGGTTTGTGCGGCAACATCCGTCGGCATTAATGCCATTATGACTGTTACTGCAGCAATACAGATTAATGTTGATATACGTTTCATTATATTTCTGTTTTGTTGTTATAGAAAGAACGTTTTTGCAGCCCGTTTGTTTTTACTATGCATATTCGGCCGATGTTTCGTGCGATATTCGTTTGCGATATTCCAACGGTGGTACGCCCATACGTTTCCTGAAAAATGTCGAGAACTGTCCCAGGCATTCAAAATGGAGCTTTTTTGCAATTTCGGCTATACTCAAGTTGGTCGAGCGTAACAGTTCTTTTGCTTTTGCAACTTTAAGTTCCTGACAATATTGTCCGGGTGATATTCCGCATTGCAGCCTGAATTCGCGACGAAACAACGAATAGCTTACATTTAACTCTCGGGCAATATCCTCCAACGATTTTTGTCCGCCTAAATCCTCTTTTATTATTGTTTTTGCTTGGTTGATTATTCGAGATATGTAGCTGTCATTGTGAACGTGGTTTTCGGCTTTGTAGTAGACACGTCCCAGAATATTCTGTAATATTCCCGAGGCCAATTGCTGATATCCTTTTTGTGCTTCGCACACAGTATCGTATATTTCGTTGTATGCATCGGTTATGTGGTTGTCGATGCCGATGTTGAAAACACACTGCTTGAATGTTATGTTCCCGTTTCGAATAAGATTGTCGATATTGTTGCCGTTGAATCCTATCCAATATTCGTCCCATCCTGTTGACGGATCGGGGTAGTAGGAGTGCCATTCGCCGGGGTATAAAATAAATACACAGCCTGCCTCGATGCGTCTTTTCGAACAGGAACTGCTTTCGAAATATCCTGCACCTCTTGTTATGTATACCAACTGATACTCGTTGAGTGTGCGTTTGCCGTCTTTTGCAAAATTGTATCCTTGCGGGTGTAACGAAAGAGGATATTTTTCTTTTGCAGGTATATATTGGCAGCCGACTGTGGTTATTGCTACTCCCCAAGAATAGTCGTGTTGTGTAGGTTGCAGATATTTTATTTTCTCTATATTGCTGTTTTCGGCATGCTGTTTGCTCATTTGTTTCTGTTTTGTGCTGTATTTGGTAAAACAACTTTACTTGTGTCGATTAAGATGTGTTTCGGCAATATAACACTTTTAAATTTATTATGACTTGTGATTGCCGTATCTTAATTGTTGCAAAGGTATACAAGATATATGTATAAATGATTTAAAAAATCAAAAAATGTTACAAATTTACATAAAAGCATGGTTTGTTTATTGTGCTTTGTTGCCGCGATTCGGTTTCTGCTGTCTGTGTTTGCAGAATCTTCGGGAACATTTACAGCTGTTTTGTTGTTTCTTTTGCTGTAAACTTCAAAAAACATAAAATGATGAAAAAACTTTTAAATGCAATTTTTGCAATTGCTCTTGTGTTGCTTCCTGCAATTCAGGTCGGTGCTCAAAGTGCTTCGCGCTGGCCACGAACTCCGGTTTCTGTTGTATATATTAACGAAACCATTAATGAAGCACCTAATATCGTTGAGATTTTTCATAACTCGCGCAGTGAATATTTTCACTCTCCGGGTGCTCCCCGCTTTGTACTTGTAGATCAACAGGAGCGTTGGGCGCTTGGTGTAGGTGGATTCGTGCAGGCTAAAATAGGTTACGATTTCGATGGTATTGTGGATGATATCGATTTTAATCCTTCGTCCATCGAACGCGGTAATGGCCCTTCGACACAATACCGGATGGATGCCACCACCTCGACCTTATTCCTTAAATTGGTCGGGCGCAGTTCTCTTTTTGGCGATTTTATAATATATTCGGCCGGAAATTGGCGCGGTTCGGACGATACCTTTCAAATGCTCGATGCATACATTAAAACAAAGCATCTGACTTTCGGTTATACAACAGGTGCTTTTATGGATTTGGCAGCAGCACCTCCCACCGTGGATTATGCAGGTCCTTGCGGAATGACATTCTATCGTTCCACGCAGTTTGCATTCAATTATAATTCCGATTGGGGCTTGTCGATGGGGATGGCATTGGAAACACCTGATATCGATGCAACCGAGAATGAGTATGTGAGTGTTGGCGCACAGCGTTTTCCCGATATTCCTGTATATGTGAAATATAATTTTGCTCCTAACACACATGTTCGCCTCGCGGGTATAATGCGTGATATTTCTTATAGGAATCTGCTTACGGGGCGTCAGCACGAACGTATAGGTTGGGGTGCGCAGGCAAGTACGCTACTCACATTCGGGAAATTGCAGCTGAGTGGTCAATATACGATAGGTGAGGGTATCGGCTCGCTTATGAACGATGTTTCGAATGTTGGAATGGATATTGTGCCCAACCCGCGCAGCGAAGGTAATATGATGATGTTGCTTACCGATGGTTGGTTTGCAAGTGTTCTCTATAATATAACTCCACGCCTGTTCGCCTCGGCTACATACAGTCAAAGCAACATTCGTTCGCGTCGCGGTTTTGCCGGTGCCAACCCCGAGATGTATAAACGTGGGCAATATCTGGTGGCAAACATGTTTTGCAATGTGAGTAACAATCTGCAACTTGGTCTTGAGTATCTGCATGGGTGGCGAGTAGATTTCAATCGTGATACTTATAATGCAAACCGTATAAACTTCTCGGCACGTTATAATTTCTAAACAACTGTTATAAATCGGCAAATGCAGCCCTCATTCTGCATTTTGCCGATTTTTTTTGAAAAAGGTTGCTTCTGTTTGTATTTGTAATTAATTTGTATATATTTGCAGGGTTGCGAATATCGTAACGGTGGTTGTAAGACGAAATTTATTTTAAATTTCGTCTGTTCTGCCCGCTTGTTGTGTTGTTTGCTGTTTGTGAAAATGTATGTAATATTTTTGTAACAATTTTGCAATTATTAAGTAATTGTTTTGCTTTATTTTTGCAACGGTATATTGTTTGTTGGCGGCGGGTGTTGCCTGTCTGATAAACCAATATGCCATAATACGTTGAGATATAACACAAAATATAACAAATTAATTACATTATGGAGATTGCTTATCTTATAATTATGGCGTTTATGTTTCTGCTGGCCGTAATCGATCTTACGGTTGGTGTCAGTAACGACGCTGTGAATTTTCTCAGTGCGGCTGTAGGTAGTAAGGCCGCAAAACTGAAGCATGTTTTGTTGGTGGCATCGTTGGGTGTTTTCATTGGTGCGGCCTTCAGTAGCGGTATGATGGATATTGCTCGTCATGGAATATTTCAGTCGCAGTATTTCTATTTTAGCGAGGTTATGTGCATATTCCTTGCAGTTGTAATCAGTGATGTGTTTCTGCTCGACTTGTTCAATTCGTTGGGCCTTCCCACATCTACAACCGTTTCTATGGTGTTCGAGCTGTTGGGTGCGGCGTGTGTCATAGCGCTGATAAAACTCATTAGCGGTACATTCCCGGCAGCTGCAAACGTCGAAAATGTCATGGATTTGCTCAATACCGAGAAGGCCTTTACAATGATTATATCTATTTTCCTTTCTGTAGCCATTGCTTTTGCCTTCGGTCTTGTGGTACAGTGGATTTCTCGTGTTATTTTTACTTTTCACTTCCGTCGCAATCTTAGTGCCAAAATAGGTATATTCGGTGGTATTGCCGTTACCTCTATCATATACTTTATGCTGATTAAAGGATTAAAGGGTAGCAACCTTATATCTTCTGACATTAAGACATTTATAGATGAGAATACAACGATGCTGATGCTTGGCGCATTTGTGTTCTTCACAGTCCTTATGCAGTTGTTGCATTGGTGTAAGGTAAATGTTTTCAAGATAATAGTGCTTATAGGAACTTTCTCGCTCGCTCTTGCTTTTGCAGGAAACGATTTGGTCAACTTTATCGGTGTGACTTTGGCCGGATTATCATCGTTTCAGGATTTCTCGGCAAATGCCGGTGGCTTGTCGCCCGACCAATTCGTCATGACTTCGTTAACCGGTTCGGCCGTTACTCCTGTGTACTTCCTTGTGGGAGCCGGCGCCGTTATGGTTTTTGCTCTTTGTACAAGCAAGAAGGCTCGCAAGGTGTTGCAGACATCTATAAATCTCTCGAGTCAGCAGAACGAAGAGAACGATATGTTCGGTTCTTCGTCTATTGCCCGAAATATAGTTCGCACAACCACCAAGTTTGTCGATAATGTTTCGCGCAAGACACCGCAGGGTGTAAAGAATTGGGTGAATTCTCGTTTCCGTCCGTTGGAGGAGCGTGAGGATGTAGCTTTCGACCTTGTGCGTGCATCGGTGAACCTTGTGCTTGCCGGGTTGCTTATCGCATTGGGTACATCGTTTAAATTGCCCCTCTCTACAACATACGTTACCTTCATGGTTGGTATGGGTTCTTCGCTTGCCGACAGAGCATGGGGTCGCGAGAGTGCTGTCTATCGTGTGACAGGTGTAGTTTCGGTTGTCGGTGGTTGGATTGTTACTGCTGTTGCCGCATTTACATTGGCTGCGTTGGTTGCAACTATCATGTATTATGGTGGTCTGCCTGCAATGTTCATTATGATTGCATTGGTGATATATCTGCTTGTACACAGCCACATGAGTTATAATAAAAAGCAGCAGAAGCAGCAGGAGGATACAAAGATGCAGTTGATTATGACATCGGAGAGTCCTGCCGAGGTTTGGGATTTGCTTAAGGTGCATAGTGCCGAAACGCTTACCCATTCTCTCGTGTTCTCGGCCGAAACATACAAAAACATTTTAGAGGCATTTACAAAGGACGAATTGCGTCCTCTGAAGCTTTCTCTCATCAAAATTATAGAAGAGAAAAACTTCATAAAGAAGATGCGTCGTTTCGAGACACGTGGTTTGCAACGTATCGATCAATCACTTGCATTCGAACGCAGCACATGGTATCACTTGTGTACAAACAGTTGCCAGCAGATGCTGAACACGCTGACACGTATCGGAGAACCCATTAAGGAGCATGTGGAGAACAGCTTCAGCCCGTTGTCGAAAGGATACATCGAGGAGTTCTCGCCCTATTGCCGCGATATATACAATGTGTTGGTTGATATTAACAATATAATATCGTCGGGTGATTATTCTTCTGCAAACGAGGTTTCGGAGCGTGCCAAAGACCTGAAACATGCTCTTGCCGGTTTGAGAAAGACACAAACAATGCGTTTGCACCAAAGTTCGGGCAGTCTGCGTATGGATTTTGTCTATCTGAATCTTATACAGGAGTCGCATGAGTTACTTAGCGAGGTGCGTAACCTGTTGCGTGGTAGCAATAAACTGTTTGCTACAGCTGATGTGGCTTCGGTGATTGCCGAAGGCTGATAATAAAGATTTACCTTGTGGTAAAACGGATATAGGGTATCGGGATGGTGCAAGATGAATTATATCGGAATCTTGTGTCGTGCCGATACTTCGTTTAAAATATAAGCGGTTTAGAAACCGTTTAAATATATATATATAACTATTCTTGTAATTGTATGAAATACATAGGAGCTCATGTTTCGGCCGGCGGCGGTGTGGAGAATGCACCTTTGAATGCTGCTGCTATTGGTGCAAATGCATTTGCACTGTTTACAAAGAATCAGCGTCAGTGGGTCTCTGCAGCACTTACCGACAAAAGTATATCGTGTTTTAAGAGGAATTGTGATGCAGGTGGTTTCGATACTGCTTTTATCTTGCCCCACGATAGTTATCTTATAAATCTTGGAAGCCCCGATGAAGAGGGTATAATGAAGTCTCGTGTAGCTTTCATCGACGAAATGCAACGTTGCGAGCAGCTTGGTCTTAAGTTGCTTAACTTTCATCCGGGAAGCCATTTGAACAAGATTTCTGTTGAAGAGTGTTTGGATAGGATTGCAGCGAATATTAATCTTGCTCTTTCGATGACAAAAGGGGTGACAGCCGTTATAGAGAATACAGCAGGCCAGGGAAGTAACGTTGGCAACAAACTCGAGGAGATACGGTATATAATTGAGCGTATAGATGATAAAAGCCGCGTTGGTGTATGTATCGATACGTGTCACTTCTATTCGGCCGGTTATGATATCGTAAACGATTATGACGGTGCTTTTGGTGAGGTAGAGCGTGTTATTGGCTTGGAATACCTGAAGGCAATTCATCTCAATGATACAAAGAAACCCTTGGGTTCGCGTGTCGACAGGCACGAGAGTATCGGTCTTGGTCTGCTGGGAATGGGATTCTTCTCCCGATTTATGAAAGATTCCCGTTTTGATGATATACCCATTGTATTGGAAACTCCGGATGATACTCGCTGGGCCGAGGAGATTGCTCTTCTGCGCAGTTTGGAATAATGATTGTTTGGTTTTAAATCCTTATTTTTGTATGGCACGTATTTTGGTTGTTGACGATGAGGCCGACCTTTGCGAGATATTAAAATTCAATCTTGAGAACAGCGGATTCGACGTTGATACGGCAACTTCGGGTGAAGAGGCTGTCATGATGGATTTATCGGTTTACGATCTTTTTCTGCTCGATGTCATGATGGACAAGATGAGTGGCTTTATGCTTGCTGCACATATACGTAAACAGCCTGCAACCGAACGTACACCAATAATTTTTATCACCGCCAAATGTGGTGAAAATGATGTGCTTACAGGCTTTAATGTGGGCGCTGATGATTATATCCATAAGCCGTTTAGGATAAGTGAAGTTATTGCACGTGTGAGGGCTGTACTTAAACGCATGCAATCGTCCGATGCCGTGTCGGCAGAGCTTGTGTTTGGTGAACTCTCCTTAAGCCCCGATACCAAACGAGCCTCCTTGGCCGGAAGTGATATCTCGCTTACGAAAAAAGAGTTCGAGGTGTTGTATCTTTTGTTGTCAAAGCCCGGGAAAGTGTTTTCCCGCGAAGAGATTCTGCTTAATGTGTGGCCCGATGATGTAAATGTTCTTGAGCGTAGCATAGATGTAAGCATTGCACGCTTGCGAAAGAAGCTTGGAACGTATGCCGCCTATTTGGTATCGCGCAGCGGTTACGGTTATTGCTTTGTCAAAAAGCAACCCTCGGGTGAGGAGTAATTTACTTTAACCTTGAAAGAATAATGCCAAATTTTGTCAAATATTTTATCTCGGCACTCACCATGCTGTTGCTTTTTACGGCTCTCTTTCTTTTCTACAACTATAACAAGGAGAAGAGTATGCGTGAGTTGCACATGAAAAACCATCTCTACAACATTAACGAGTATGTGTATAATCTTTTGGACGCCCGTTACGACGGCATTTTCGACCGAGATTGTGTTGACGCCTTGGCCGAGTATGTGAATGGTGACAGATACAGCGCATTGCGTCTTACCATTATTTCGGCAAAAGACGGCAAGGTTCTTTTCGATTCCTCGGCCGATAGTACAGTGGTACTCGACAATCACCTGCAACGCCCCGAGGTGGTGGCTGCCCTGCTTGGTGGTGTGGGGGAGGATATAAGGCGTTTCTCCTCTACGTTTGGCGAGGAATTCTTCTATGTGGCAACCTATGATAAATCCTATAGCTATTTAGTGCGTAGTGCGATACCTGTTGCCTCTTTACCGGTTGGCGAAGATGTCCCTGCCGAATATCTGTTTTTTTGTGTGGCGATTATCGTAATTGTTTTTTTGGTGGTGATTTTCTATCGCGTGGTGCGCCACATGGGTAGCTCGCAGTTTGCCACCCAAAAATTGCTTACGCATTTGCGAATTGCACAGGAGGGGCTTGCTGTGTTCGATACGAACGGTAATCTTGTGATTGCAAATAATCTCTTCAGCAGATATTGCGACCTGATTTCGGCTCATCATCTTTCCGATATTTCAATGTTACTCGAGCAACCCGAATTTCGTGCGATAGAGAAATTTCTCGAGAGTGAGAAAACAGCAGTTACGGGTAAAGAACCATGTTTCTCCGATAAAATAGAGAAGGACGGGCGAACTTATTCGCGACGGTGTGTGCGTTTTGTCGATGGCGGTTTCGAGATTTCGATTAATGATATTACGCAAAGCGAAGAGCAGTCGCGTCTTAAACAACAGCTGACGCAGAATGTGGCTCATGAGTTCAAGACTCCGGTGAGCAGTATACAGGGGTACTTGGAGACCATAATACAAAACTATCCGCATAATCTTAAAGAGGAACAACTGAAGCATTTTTTACAACGCTGTTACAGTCAAAGCAATAGGTTGAACAGTCTTGTTGCCGATATATCGCAACTGAATGAAATGAGCGAATCACCACAGACTGTAAAGAAAGAGGTTGTGGATTTATCGGCAATGGTGGACAGTATGCTGCAGGAGATAAACAACCGTTTGGTTGCCCATGGTATAAAAGTGAACAATGGCCTGCCCGATAAATTGCTTCTTGTGGGTGATGCTTCGTTGCTTTATTCGGTGTTCCGTAATCTTTTCGACAATGCCATTGCGTATGCCGGCGACGGTTCAACTATAAGGCTTTCCTGTTATCGTAACGATGAACGTTTCTATTATTTCAGTTTCTCGGATAATGGCACAGGTGTTCCCGAGGAGCATCTGACACGTATTTTTGAACGATTCTACAGGGTAGACAAGGGACGTAGTCGCAAACTTGGCGGTACAGGCCTGGGGCTTGCCATTGTGAAAAATGCAGTAGTGCTGCATGGAGGTACAATATCGGCCCGTCGTTCGCACGAGGGTGGCTTGGAACTTGTGTTCACCCTTCAGCGTCTATCTCCTGGTGTCGGCTCCAAGCATTAGCTTTTCGCGTAGGCTTTTAATGAATGATGTGCCCTTGCTGCGTATGATACGTTGTTTGTACGGTGCTTTTTTTATTGTAAGAATCACATCTTCGTTGCAACTCTCGTTGCGTCCGTCTATTGCAATAAGGAAGTTGTGGCTGCGGCTGTTGGCCTTTATTCTTACAGTGGTACTGTCGTTTACCACAATGGGGCGGGCATTCAAGCTGTGCGATGCAATGGGGGTGAGCACCATGACGCTTGCATCGGGAGCTATGATGGGCCCTCCAACGCTTAACGAATAACCTGTGGAGCCGGAAGGTGCCGATACTATAAGCCCATCGGCCTGATAAGTTATGCAATCACTGCCGTTCAGTGTCGCTTCAAGTGTCATCATGGCCGAACTGTCGTGCTTCATTATGGCAATTTCGTTAAGGGCAAAAGGGTAGTTCGAAAGTGTTGTTCCTTCGGCTTTGAGCTCTATAAGATTGCGCTCCTCTATTTCGTATTCGTCAAGATGTATGTTACGTATGGTTTGTGATATGTCTTCATTCGATATTGTAGTCAGGAAACCCAATCGTCCGCCGTTTATGCCTAATATGGGGATTCCTTTATTGCCGACTTTGCTTGCTGTACGCAACAATGTACCATCACCGCCGTAGCTGATGGCAATATCGGCATTAAAATCGGAACTATCGATTATTTCGATTTTTTCGCCGGTCGCAATTCCGTTATCGAGCAGGAAACGGTAATAATTCTGTTCGATGGCGTAAGTATCGTTCCATTCTCTTAATGCTGCGAAAAGTTCATTTATCTTTTCGCATTTCTTAGCTTGATGGCAATTCCCGAATATCGCAAACTTCATAATTATAATAATTTTCAGTTATATGCTTCTTTTTTTTGAAGTCGTTTTCGTTGTTTTGTGTAATGCGTTTGCAAATTTAAGATAAATTATCATCTTATTATTTAAAAATATACTACTTTTGCCTTTTAAATGAATAAAATGTTTTTCTAAGGAGAGTTATACACCCCTTCAGAATATAAACATAAAAAGAATAGAAATGACTAAATTAAGTGTAAATATCAATAAAGTTGCAACGATACGCAATGCGCGTGGTGGAAATAATCCCGATATCTTGCAGGTTGCAAGGGATTGCGAAGTTTTCGGAGCCGACGGTATTACCGTGCATCCGCGTCCCGACGAACGTCACATACGTCGTGCCGATGTGACAGCTTTGCGTGCTGTTGTAAAAACCGAATTTAATATCGAAGGCTATCCGTCGCGTGAGTTTGTCGATATGGTTTTGCGTGTGAAACCAACACAGGTGACACTTGTACCCGATAAACCGGAGCAACTTACTTCCAACTCGGGTTGGGATACCGAGAAGGAGTTCGATTTTCTTCGTGATGTGTTGAACGATATTCGTGCGGCAGGCATACGCAGTTCGATTTTTATTGCAGCCGACATAAAAATGGCCGAATATGCAGCAAAGGCCGGGGCCGACAGGGTGGAGCTGTACACCGAACCTTATGCATCGGGATATGGCAAGAATCGTGAGGCTGCCATAGCTCCTTTCTACGAAACAGCCAGGCGTGTGCGCAGTTTGGGCATAGGGCTTAATGCCGGGCACGATTTAAGCCTTGAGAATCTGCGTTATTTTGTTGAAACCATCCCCTGGGTCGATGAAGTGTCCATTGGTCATGCGCTTATCTGTGACGCACTGTATATGGGATTGAAAGATACCATTGCTGCATATAAGAAATGTTTGATTAAATTATAATAACAATATTGATATGATATTACTTACAGAAACTTTACAGGTTGCCGGAGTTGCAGTTCAGGATACAACGGCATTGGTAGCCGATACCGTTGCTACAGCCGAGACAATGAATGTTTGGGAATTGGCCGTTAAGGGCGGATGGATTATGATTGTGCTGGCAATATTGTCGGTTGTCGGTGTTTTTATATTCTTCGAGCGTTTTTTGACGTTGCGAAAGGCTATGCAACGCAATCCGTTATTCATGGAACGTATTCACGATAATATAAAGGATAATGATTTTAAGTCGGCAGCAAACTATTGCCGTAACGAGAATACTCCTTTGTCGCGTGTAATAGAGAAAGGTGTAAAAAACTTTAAGTTGTCGGCGACTGCCATACGTGAAAGTGTCGATAACAGTGCAAACCTGGAGATTGCCACATTGGAGAAAGGTATGCCTATTCTTTCAACTATTGCTGCGGTAGGTCCTATGATTGGCTTCCTGGGTACTGTTACCGGTATGGTACGTGCATTCTGGGAAATGGCCAATGCCGGCAACAATATCGATGTGTCGTTGCTTTCGGGCGGTATATACGAGGCCATGATTACCACTGTTGGCGGTCTTATCGTGGGTATCATTGCTCTTTTCTCCTATAACTATCTGGTTACATTGGTCGACAAGGTACAGAATGATATGGAGGCACAGATAATAACCTTTATGGAGGTTGTTCACGAGAAGAAAGAATTAGGTTAAACAATCTCGACGTTTATGCTATGTTGAAGAGAAAGACCAAGACAATAGACAGTTTTTCAATGTCGTCGATGACAGACATCATCTTTCTGTTGTTGATTTTTTTCATGATAACATCTACGATGGTAACTCCGAATGCCATTAAGGTGTTGTTGCCGCAGGGCAGTCAGCAAACATCGGCAAAGCCTTTGGCTCGTATAATCATAGACAAGGAACTTAATTTTTACTCGGCTTTTGAAGGTGATGAAATGCCTATTGATCCCGAGAATATAGCATCGTTCCTTGTAGATTGCGCATCAAAAAGCCCCGACATGTATGTTGCTCTGTATGCCGATGAGAGTGTGCCGTATCGCGAAATTGTGAAAGTGTTGAATATCGCAAATGAAAACAACTACAAGATGGTGCTCGCAACGCGCCGTCCCGATAAGAAATAATGAATAAACCTAACAAGGAACAGATATATAGTGCATTGTGCACACTTGTTGTGCACATTATAGCATTGCTTATCTTGCTGTTTGTGGTGATAGAGAAACCGATGCAGCAGGAAGAGGCCGGTGTCTCTGTTGTAATGGGTAATGTTGATGCGGCGACAGGCGACAACTATGCATATACCGAGGTAGAGGTGGCACCTCCGGCCAAGATAAAGGCCGATGCACCGCAGCCGTTGCCGGGCAGGAATGAACAGTTGATAACCCAGGATGATGAACCGTCGGTGGATATTGAGAGTGGTGAGAGCAACCGCAAAGAGAACGAAAAACCTGTAAAGGACCCATTGCAGGAGCAACGCGAACGTGAAGCTCTTGAGGCTGAACGCAAACGCAAGGAGGCTGAAGAGATAGAGCGACGTGCCAATGCGTTGATTGCCGGCGCATTCGGTAAAGGCAGTAAAATGAAGGATAGTGGCTCTTCCGATTCAGGAAAAGGGAATGAAGGGTCGCCGCAGGGTAACGAGACCACAGGGGTAAAGACAGGCGTGGGTGGCTATGGTACATTCGATTTGAACGGTCGCTCTTTGGGCGAGCAGGGTCTGCCCCGTCCGGCCTATAATGTACAGGACGAAGGTCGTGTGGTTGTAAATATTACGGTGAATCCCGCCGGCCGGGTTATCGACACATCAATAAATTCCCGTACAAATACCCAGAACAGTTCGTTGCGTCAGGCTGCACTAAAGGCAGCCAAACGTGCTGTATTCAATCGTATCGATGCGGTAAATAATCAGATGGGAACAATTACCTACTACTTTAAGTTAAAGTGATATGGCCTATCCCGTTATTATAAACGATTAAAATTATGTAATTATGAATAAGATTTATCTGTTTTTGGCCGATGGATTCGAAACTGTCGAGGCGCTGGCTCCGGTAGATGTTATGCGTCGTGCCGGCCTAAATGTAATAACAGTCTCGGTAATGGGGCGTAAAGGTGTGGTTTCGTCGCACAATGTTACGGTCGAGGCAGATGCTCTTCTTGCCGATTGTGATTTTACCGATGCCGATGCTCTTGTGTTGCCCGGTGGACTCGTGGGAACGGATAACCTATCGGCATGCGAGCCTTTATGTAAAGAACTTGCCCGCATGAACAACGAGAATAAACTTATTGCAGCAATATGTGCTGCACCCACTTTGTTTGGTCGTATGGGATTGCTCGCGGGACGCAAAGCAACATGTTATCCAGGTTGCGAGGCCGCACTTACCGGTGCCGAGTATACTGCTGCCAAGGTTCAGCAAGACGGTAATATTATAACCGGTTGCGGTCCCGGTGCATCATTCGATTTCGGCTTTGCAATAATCGAATACTTCTGTGGCGAAGAGATAGTGGCAACACTGCGTTCGCAGATGCAATTCTAAAGTTGTTTGGGGTGTTCGGTAGTTGAACCTGTAGACACCGGATAACCTTTGCAACTCTTATACATAATTCCTATAATCTTTAATATCCGAATAAGTAATGAAGAGATATTTGATAATAGTTGCCGGTGGCAAAGGATTGCGCATGGGAGGCGAAATACCTAAACAATTCCGTCTGGTTTGCGGTCGTCCTGTTCTTATGGTAACCATTGAACGTTTGTATGCAATGGATTCATCGTTGCAGATTGTTCTGGTGTTGCCAAACGAACACATGTCTCTATGGCACGATTTGTGTAAACAATATTCTTTCGAGGTACCTTTGCAACTTGCCGAAGGTGGAAATACACGTTTCCATTCGGTGCAGAACGGCCTTGAGATGATAGATGATATAGAGGATGCGTTAGTGGGTGTACATGACGGTGTGCGTCCTTTTGTATCGCAGGAGGTGTTCGATACGGTGTACCGCGAAGCCTTGTCGCATGGTGCAGCTATTCCAATGATAGACGTACAGGATAGTTTGCGCCACATTGTTGGCTGTAACGGTGCAAGTGAGATTGTTCCGCGCGACCGTTATCGTCTTGTTCAGACACCGCAGGTTTTTAAATTGTCGCTGTTGCGTCGGGCTTATATGCAACGATACGTAGAAGCGTTTACCGATGATGCATCTGTTGTAGAGGCGTTGGGCGAACAGGTGTACGCTGTAGAAGGTAACCGTGAAAATATAAAACTGACAACACCTTTCGACCTTATGGTTGCAAAGACTCTTATGGAATGCTGGACCCAACAACCCGAAGCATAAAGTATCTGCCCGGCGTAGGCGAGCAACGTGCCACGCTTCTTAACAGAGAGTTGAATATACACTCCCTGTACGATTTATTGTATTATCTTCCCTATCGCTATGTAGATCGCAGCCGTCTGTTTCGTGTCAATGAATTAAGCGGCAATATGCCTTATGTGCAGTTGTGTGGCGAGATTCGCAGTTTCGAAGAGATGGGCGAGGGGGCATCTCGCCGTCTTGTGGCCCATTTTACCGATGGTACAGGTTTTGTCGATTTGGTGTGGTTTCGTGCATTGAAGTTTGTACGCAATCGTTTGAAGATAGGTACTAAATATATTGTATTCGGTAAACCGTCGTTGTTCAACGGGAGAATAAACATTGCTCACCCCGATGTGGATGCTTCCGAGTCGGTGCAGTTGAGTACAATGGGGTTACAACCATATTACAATACAACCGAAAAAATGAAGCGTGCGGGTTTGAACTCGCATGCAATGGCAAAACTCATGGCGAGCTTGTTTAAGGTGCTCGGAAAGGATTTTGTCGAGGAGACGCTTACTCCCGAAATTATACGCAAACACAATCTTATGCCTCTCTCCGAGGCGCTTGGCATTATTCATTTTCCAAAGAATATGCAGGAGCTTGCTGCTGCCGAATATCGTCTTAAGTTCGAAGAACTGTTTTATGTTCAGTTAAGTATTCTGCATTATGCCAAGGATAGAATGCTTAAGTATGTGGGCCACCGTTTTGCCAAGGTGGGCGAGATATTTACCCGCTTTTATAATGAAAAACTTCCGTTCGAGCTTACAAATGCTCAAAAGAGGGTGGTGAAGGAGATACGTCGGGATGTGAACAGTAATCACCAGATGAATCGTCTTGTACAGGGCGATGTGGGTAGCGGAAAAACATTGGTAGCTTTGCTCTCGATGCTTCTTGCCAAGGATAATGGCTTTCAAGCGTGTATGATGGCACCTACCGAGATTCTCGCCGAGCAACATTATGCAACATTATGTAGGATGCTGAAAGGTTTGCCGGTAAGGGTGGAACTGCTCACCGGCAGCACAAAACCAAAGGATCGCATTCCAATATTGGAGGGTCTTGCCGATGGAACGTCGGATATATTGGTTAGTACTCATGCTGTACTTGAAGATAATGTCCTGTTCTCCAATCTTGGGTTGGTGGTTATCGACGAACAGCATCGTTTCGGGGTTGTTCAGCGTGCCAAGATGTGGGCCAAGAACAGGATTCCGCCACATATTTTGGTGATGACGGCTACACCCATCCCCCGTACTTTGGCAATGACGTTGTATGGTGATTTGGACGTTTCGGTTATCGATGAATTGCCGCCCGGACGTAAACCCATATCCACTATGCACATATTTCGCAACAAAATAGATGCAATGTATGGTTTTCTGCGGCAACAGTTGCATGAGGGGCGTCAGGTATATGTTGTCTATCCGCTTATAAGCGAAAGTGAGAAACTCGACCTAAAGAACCTTGAGGATGGATATAAGCAGCTGTGCAACATATTTTGCGATTATCGAATAAGCAAACTGCATGGAAAAATGAAACCGAAGGAGAAAGACGAGGAGATGCGACGCTTTGCTTCGGGTGAAACACAACTGCTTGTTTCTACAACGGTTATTGAGGTTGGTGTTGATGTTCCCAATGCAACGGTGATGGTTGTTGAGAATGCCGAACGGTTCGGTTTGTCGCAGTTGCATCAGTTGCGTGGGCGTGTCGGTCGTGGAGGAAATCAATCCTATTGCGTGCTTGTGACCGGCGACAAATTGTCCGAGGATACCCGTAAACGAATGGAGATAATGACGGCTACAAACGATGGCTTCGAGATTGCCGAGGCCGATCTTAAATTACGTGGCCCCGGCGATATCGAGGGTGTTCAGCAGAGTGGCATGGCTTTCGACCTGAAGGTGGCCAACCTTGCAAAAGACGAACAGTTACTGCAATATGTGCGCGAAGTTGCCGGGGAGATTGTAGAAGCCGACCCTTCGTGTACAAATCCGGCTTACAACATTGTTTGGGAGCGTTTGCGCATAATTAAACGCAACAACAACCGCTATTGGGGGGCAATTTCGTAATATACGAATACTATTTCGTTAGTTGTTTTTAACATAAAACATCTTGATTTATTTGTAGTTGAATGGCTTTTTTATTACCTTCGCCATCGGAAATAATTTGCCTTTTAACCATAACGGTTTCATCTTGACGAAAACACTATTATGGAAAAAACACTTATTCTTATAAAACCTAATGCAATACAGCGTGGATTGATGGGTGATATCGTTACCCGTTTCGAACGTAAAGGTTTGCGTATTGTGGGCCTTAAGATGATGTATCTTACCGATGATTTGCTGAAGGAGCACTACGCTCATTTGGTTGAACGTCCTTTCTATCCCTATCTGAAAGCTTCGATGCAGGTTGCCCCTGTTGTGGCATGTTGCCTCGAGGGTGCCGAGGCCGTTGAAACAGTACGTCTTATGGTGGGTGTCACAAACTCACGTAAGGCTCTTCCCGGAACAATCCGTGGCGATTTTTCAATGAGTGGCGAACAGAATGTTGTTCATGCTTCCGATTCGATAGAGAATGCATTGGTAGAGATTAAACGTTTCTTCCGCGATGATGAATTATTTGATTATGAATCGGCTGTCACACACTTCGAGTATGGAGGTGAAGAGAGCATAAAATTTAAATAAATCCATTGAAAGCACTATTTAAATCTTTTCTTATAGCGGGTCTGTTGTCGACAACTCTTGGTGCAAAGGCACAGGATTTGCTGGCCGAGCAGGCGCCGCTCGACAAACAGATGATGCTTGTCGATTCCATAGCTTTAAGAGATATGCTGTTGAACGAAGCATACATCTTTCCTGCAAGCGAGCTTTATCCCACCTGGGAGAACGAGAAGGTGCATTTTGGAGCCCAGTTGCCCGATTCTTTCAGAGTCGATTTGCGGGGTTTTGTAATGCCTACCAAAAATACAAAGATAACATCGAAATTCGGTCCCCGTCGCCGTCGTATGCATAAGGGTATCGATGTAAAAGTACAGAAGGGTGATACAATATATGCCGCATTCGATGGTAAGATTCGTATTACAGCCTATCAGCGCCGGGGCTACGGACATTATGTGGTGATACGTCACGATAATGGAATAGAGACGCTTTATGCCCATTTGTCAAAGAAACTCGTTGCCGAGAATCAATACGTTAAGGCCGGCGAACCAATAGGCTTGGGTGGTAATACAGGGCGCAGTACCGGTTCACATCTTCACTTTGAGACGTTGCTTTGCGGTAATTCCATAAATCCCGCATTGATGTTCGATTTCGAGAATCAGGATGTTACAGGCGATTTTTATGTTTATAGGAAAAATAAATATCAATCTGTAGATAAAAAGACGGGTAAGGTTGTCGATAGCGAGTTGCAACAGTATCATAAGGTACGCAAGGGTGAGAGCCTTTCGGTTATTGCACGAAAATGTGGTGTTTCTGTAAATACACTATATCGATTGAATAAATTGAATTCCCGTTCGGTTATACGTCCCGGACAGGTTATTCGTTATAGATGATAGGAAAATATTCCCTGACTCCATTATAAGACATTAAAGGGAGCGCAATTGCGCTCCCTTTAATGTCTTATAATGGCTTTCTGTATCAGATTTCGGCCAATTCGAGTACTTTGTCGATTGCACTGCGCAATCCGTTTATATCTTTACCACCGGCTGTTGCGAAGTGAGGTTGGCCACCGCCGCCGCCTTGCATAAGTTTTGCGGCCTGTCCTACAACCTTTCCGGCATTGAATCCTTGCTCTACAAGGTCGGCTGTAGCCGATATTGTAAGTTGCGGTTTATCGTTGTGTACACTGCCTATTACAACTAAAAGGTTCTCGGTCTGTTCGGCGCGAATCATGAAAGCAATATCTTTTACGGTCGCAACCGGCAAGGGAAGTATGGCACTGATGTATCGTAGGCCGTTCTTCTCTTTTATCTCCTTCAACAGAAAATCTTTTGTCTGTATTGCCTTCTCTCGTGCATACTCCTCAATCTCTTTCTTCAATTCGGCATTCTCGGCTACCGACTTCATTATGGTAGCCTTAAGATTGGGTACATTATTAAATAGTGCACGTATCTCGTTAAGCAACTCTTCGGCTTTGTATAAATAGTCTTCAAGAATTTCGCCTGTAACAGCCTCGATACGTCTTACACCTGCAGCCACAGATGTCTCTGTTGCAATTTTCACCATTCCTATCTGTCCTGTGGCCTGGACATGTGTTCCACCGCAGAATTCTATTGAACTACCGAACTTCACCACGCGTACATGGTCGCCATATTTCTCGCCAAATAGGGCGATGGCTCCCAATTTCTTTGCTTCTTCGATAGGGATGTTACGGTAATCGGTAAGTGGAATGTTTTGTCGTATGCGTGCATTTACTATTCGTTCCACCTGCTTAATCTCCTCGGCTGTCATTTTCTGGAAGTGCGAGAAGTCGAAACGTATTCCTTCGGGTGTTACAAGTGAACCCTTTTGCTCGACGTGTGTTCCCAATACCTCGCGTAAGGCCTGGTCTAAAAGGTGGGTGCATGAGTGGTTTGCAGCACAAGCCATGCGTTTTTTTACATCAACTTCGGCGCGTACTGCTGCGTCGGGTGCTGCAGGCAGAGCTTTTGTTATATGTATCGGCAGGTTGTTCTCCTTCTTTGTGTCGATAACCTCTATTCGTTCACCACCACAGATGATGACTCCGGTATCACCTACCTGTCCACCGCTCTCGGCGTAGAAGGGTGTCTCTTTCAATACAATTTGGTAAAGTGTTTGGTTTTTCTGCTTTGTTTGGCGATAACGAAGTATTACGGTGTCATACTCGGTGTTATCGTATCCGACAAATGTGCTGTCGCCTTCACTTACTGTCACCCAATCGCCATTCTCTACGGTTGCGGCGTTGCGTGCACGTGTTTTTTGTTTCTGCATCTCTTCGTCAAACTGCACCATGTTTACGGTGAGGTTGTTCTCGCGAAGAATAAGCTGTGTCAGGTCAATGGGGAAGCCGAATGTGTCGTACAATGTGAATGCCTCCACACCGCTGATTTCGTTCTTGCCTTCGCTTTTTGTACTTGCAATAATCTTATCGAGCATGTTCATTCCGGTTGCAAGTGTTCGCAAGAACGAATCTTCTTCTTCCTTAATGACTTTTGTTATAAGCTCCTGTTGCAGCTGCAATTCGGGATATGCGTCACCCATGTTCTCTATAAGTGTGGGTACCAATTTGTACATGAAAGCTTGTTTGCAGTCGAGGAATGTGTAACCGTAGCGTACTGCACGACGCAGGATACGACGGATTACATATCCGGCCTTTGCGTTCGAGGGCAGCTGCCCGTCGGTTATAGAGAATGAGATGGTGCGTATGTGGTCGGCAATAACACGCATAGCAATGTCTACCTGCTCGTTCTCGCCATATTTTCTGCCCGATATTTCGCCTATGGCCTTAATTATAGGCTGGAATACATCTGTGTCATAGTTCGATTTCTTTCCTTGTAAAGCCATGCAAAGACGCTCGAATCCCATTCCTGTGTCGATAACCTTGGCCGGTAGTTCCTCCAGATGTCCGTCGGCCATGCGGTTATATTGCATGAATACGAGATTCCATATTTCAATTACCTGTGGGTGTGAGCCGTTTACAAGGTTGCGTCCCGGAATTGCTGCACGCTCTTCATCGCTACGCAGGTCGATGTGAATCTCCGAACAAGGTCCGCAAGGTCCTGTATCGCCCATCTCCCAAAAGTTATCTTTAAGATTTCCGTTCAGAATTCTGTCTTCGGGAAGGTGTTTTGCCCAAATGTTTGCAGCCTCGTTGTCGCGTTGCAATCCTTCGCTTTCAGCTCCCTCGAACACTGTTGCATACAGGCGATCTTTGTCCAATTTTACAACCTCTGTAAGATATTCCCACGCCCAATTAATAGCATCTTCTTTGAAGTAATCTCCAAATGACCAGTTGCCAAGCATTTCGAACATTGTGTGGTGGTATGTATCGTGTCCCACTTCCTCAAGGTCGTTGTGTTTCCCGCTTACACGCAGACACTTTTGCGAGTCAGCAACACGCTTGCTTTTCGCCGGGCTGTTACCCAATATTATATCCTTGAATTGGTTCATTCCGGCATTGGTAAACATTAGTGTAGGGTCATCCTTGACCACCATTGGAGCAGAAGGAACAATAAGGTGTCCTTTCTCCTCAAAGAATCTTTTGAATGATTCTCTAATCTCTTTTGATGTGAGCATAGATATATTTTTTTTATTTTTTTCCGTTTGTAGGTGGCAAAGGTACAACAATTGAGCGAAAAAATGAATAAAAATTTATATAAAGATAATAAGCTGTTTTGAATTTTATAAAAAGGGTTTGTCCGTTGCTGCAAAATATAGTTTAGGCTTATTTGAGGTTCTTTTTTGACATTTTGAGTAAATTAATTATAGCTTTAACAATTAATACAATATTCGATATATCGAAAATTTGTTGCATAAAATACATTGTTTTATTAATTTCGCATCATCAAAGTTTTGTGCCGGCCTGGTATATGCCGGCACGCAATTCAAGAAGAATGCGAAAAGTATATTACATATTCAACCCCGCTACCCGAACATACGATAGGGTGTATCCTAACTTTGCACAGCGTTTCTTTACGAATCTGCGCCGTCTTTTGATGTTCATAATATTCGGTGGATTGTCGTTTCTGCTGTTCTATCTGTTTGTCGATACGCCTACGGTGAGCGAGGTGCAAGAGGAGAATTCAAAATTGCTGGCACAATATAAAATTCTTTCGCATAGGCTCGATGAAGCTATGGAGGTGTTAGGCGAGTTACAGCAACGCGATGATAATATGTATCGTGTGCTCTTCAACAGTGAACCTGTTTCGGCCGATGTGCGTAATGCCGGCTACGGTGGAACAAATCGTTACGACGAACTCATGCACATGGATAATTCGGGGTTGGTGATAGAGACCACGCAAAAGATGGATATGCTTGCAAAGCAACTCTATTTGCAGATAAAATCGTTCGACGAGCTTGTTAAGTTAAGCAACGAGCAAGAGGATATGTTGCGTCATCTTCCTGCAATACAGCCTATCTCGAACAAAGACCTTAAAAAAACAGCCTCGGGATATGGCCGTCGTATCGACCCTGTATATAAAGTTCCAAAGTTCCATTATGGCATGGATTTCTCGTGCGACATGCGCTCTCCGGTTTATGCGACAGCCGACGGAAAGGTTGTTTCGGCTAAATGGGAATCGGGCTACGGGTATACTGTAGAGATAGATCATGGCTACGGATACAGGACAAGATATGCTCACCTGCATAGTTTTACATGCAAAAAGGGCCGGGAGGTTGTGCGTGGCGAGCAGATAGCCTTAAGTGGTAATTCGGGCAAGAGTACAGGCCCGCATCTGCACTACGAGGTTGTTGTCAAGGGTAAAAAGGTGAACCCCATCAACTACTATTTTATGGATTTGGATGCCGACGGCTACGACGAGATGTTGCGTATGGCCGAGAATCATGGCAAGGTTTACGATTAACGTATATTAATATGGCACTGAATAAGGAGAAAGATTTAAAAATGTACTACTCGATTAAAGAGGTGGCTGCAGAGATAGGTGTCAGTGAACCCACTCTGCGCTATTGGGAAAGTGTATTTCCGCAAGTCTCTCCTAAAAAGGGTGGTAACGGCGTGCGTCACTACACCAAGGACGATATAAAAACAGTGCGTATGGTATATCATCTTGTTAAAGAGCGTGGAATGACGTTAGCCGGCGCAAAACGCTATCTTCGCGGTAATGGTAACCGCGAGGCGGCCGAGACTAATAGCGAGGTGATAGAGCGTCTTAAGGCCATACGCGAAGAGCTTTTAGGTATTAAATCGGCGCTCGATTTCTTATAATAGAATGGATTCTTAATACAAAAATTATTTTATCGCTTCACTCCCTCTTGCTTTTTTATGCCTGTGTGGCATGAAATCCTGTAATAACCCTAATATTCACATCTTATCCTTTTAATAATAAGAATAGAGCAGAGATCCTCCCGGATGTCTGCTCTGAAAACCTTATTTATTAATTTAATTAATGGGTCACATGAGAATATGACCCATTAAAGTGTAGTCAAAAACTCGTTAAAAGTATCTTGTTTCGACCAAAGCCCTTGTTGACGAGTTAAACCAAACTTGTTGGGTCAACAACGAGTGCAACCGGGGTTCGGAGTAAATTTATTTATTCCAAAGATTACCCCACTCACCGCGACGATCATTTACATACTGACCACCGTTCTTTGTGTCTACTGTTTCGTTGAGCATGTTAAGACTCGCTGCAATCATGCTCTCAGCCTCAATGTTCATTTCTGCAATTGCAGGTGCTATATATGTCTTTTTCATTTTTTTTCTTTATGTTAAAATGTTAACCGTTATTTGTTTTCCTAATCCCTGCACACAGGGCAGGGATTAGGAAATTTCAAACTCTCAATTACTTAATCACAACCACTGACTTCGTCGAAGTTGTTGTCGTTCGGCAATGTTTAATTAAGCAAGCTTATTAAATCATTGCTCTCACTTAATCACAACTTTGACTTCGTCTAACTTGTTGTCGTTCGGCAATATTTAATTAAGCAAGCTTATTAAATCATTGCTCTCACTTAATCACAACTTTGTTACCGTTAACAATGTAGATACCGGGAGCACTGATGCTCTCTACGCGACGGCCTGTGAGGTCGTAGATAACCTGCTCGCCGGCCTCGGCAGCCTCAACCTCATCGATGGCTGTTGTACCCTCGGCATAGCGTACACCGTAGGCAGCAATACCCTGTGCACCTGTTTCGGGAGCGGGAAGATATGCTTTGAAACCATTGCTGTAGTTCTCGGCAGCCTTGTAAAGACCAATAACAGGATTGGCTGCATCGTTACCGATACCAAGTACATAAATATCGCTCTCCTCTACATTTTTGCTCTCGATTGTACCGCGGAAGTCGTTAACAACACCCTCTTCGAGTGTTCCCTCGAAATCGTAAACAATCTGCAAATTGGTGCAACCGTCAGAGGTAAGTTCTGTATCAGATGTCACACGCTCCAAATAAACGGGAGTATTTGCAGGAATAACAATTGCTGTAATATCGGTGCCCCATTCATTTTTAATATCTGACTCTGTTGTAATCTGTGTGAGAGTTACATAACCATCCTTTATTTCACCGGTATATGCTTTCACACGCTGGCTCCATGTGTTGGTTGAGATAGCTACGGGAGAGTAGAATGTTGCGACATTAATACTGCTGCTGTTCGTCTTAACGGGCAAGTAAGACATCTCCTCGACAATCCAATCGTATCTTTCACCTGTAGCACCGGCACCGGCAGCATCAATTGTACCTCCGTTATCATTTCCGTTGTCATACAACTGGCGACCGCTGATTGCAATTCTGAATGTACCCTCAGCTGAACCTGCCTCGAAGACAGCAGCACCTACACTGCTGCTTGCATGCGAGAAGTTCCATGTGCCACTGCTGTTTTGTGCTATCAACAGATAAAGGCCGGTGGCAAATGACATCAGTTTACCATTCTCATCCAAGTATATTGTTGTTTCGTATATCTCTTGGTCGGATGTCATGGGGTTTTTGCCCGAAGCTGCAGTTGTTTTGATATATTTACCCGAGGTGTTTCCTTTAAGACGATAGAATTTACCGTTTGTGGGTACATTCATAATGAGGTGACTTGTCAAAGTGGTTGCAGTGTTATATTTTTCAATAAGTTCTTCAATTGTTGTTGTGCTTGACACACCTTCAACAAACGACTCCAACTCGGTTACAATGCCGTCAAACTCTTCGTCTGCGGAATATTTCCCGCATCCGGTTCCTATCTTTGCTTTTGCGGCATTTACAACTGTGGTAATATCTTGTGCAAGCAACGGTTTCTCATTTTCAATAAGTGTGGCTATATCGGTAACCTCGGTAAATTGAATTGTTGAACCAACGTCTGTTGCACCCCAACTGCTGTTCCATATAGCCATATCGGGTTGATGGTCGTTAAGATAACCGGTTTCAAATCCGTTAAGACGGAATACATAGCCGCTTGTTCCGTTTGCAGTGAGCATCCATCTGTTGCCATTAGTTGCCGATTTCTCGGTAAAGAATACACGACCCTGGTCTGTTGCATCAGCTCTCCAGAAAACTTTGTTTGCACCGGCTACATAATTGTATATTTCGAAACCATTAACCGGGTCACCTGCAAAAGCAAAGAGGTTGCGTGCAGCCTTTGTTGTTACGTTGCCGGTGAGCACTTTGTCGGTAGTAATGTCGTATGTAACGTTCTTTGTAGGATCACGCTGAATATCCATGTAATACCATTTGACATCGTCGCCGAATGTACCATCGATATTAGAAATCTCAAAAGGCAGTTCGCTGTTAAGGGTATATGTAATGCTGATTGTTGTGCCCTCTGCAACAGTTTCGGCTGAATAAGAAGGTGTACCGGCTGTAAGTCCCAAAATGCTTAATGCTTCAACTGTAACATCTGCAGTGTTGCTACCGGCTGCAGCATATAAAGTTTCTGTTTTGAACGTTGTTCCGTTGTATATGTGGTTGAGTGAAACAGGAGTTACATCTGCAACATCTACAGAATAGAATGCATAAGGATAACCGCTGACCCATGTTGCGAAACTGTTGGTATTTGCATACCAAAAATCTCCGGAACCTATGTTTGCGCGTACGGTCCAAACCTTGTTATCGGCTGTTATACTTGATGCAACTGTACTTGTTGTCTCATCTGCATTTTCAGATGAACAATCGTCTCCCAAAGCATGTCCGCCATAAGTAAGAGAGAAACTTTGAACATAAAGATTTACAGCTTCGGTATTATCTGTTGTACCATTTGTGCCCAAATAACTATTCGACCCGTTTGTGATATTCAATACATGGTAAGCATTACCGGATTCATCGGTCATTTCCTCACAAGCTGTAATATTCCATATACGTGCATCACCATCTGTTACATATAAATTGGAAGGCTTAGCTTTGTTCAGGTCTACAGACGAACCGTTATCCATTAAGAAACCGGTTCTGTCTTGTCCATAACTCGGCACCAATGTTGTACAGTAGATAAAGACTTTATCACCAACATTGAATGATGATTTGCGCTCACCCGGTTTGTAATAGGTGGTCTGCGCCATCGCCGTTGCGACGAATGCCACCAACAGCGAGAGAATAAAAGTAAATTTTCTCATCGATTTAATTATTTAAGGTTAATAAAACATTGATTATTACACAAGTATGCTTGTATCTCTTAAAAAGAGATATAGCTTTTCGATAAAAAAGCATCTATCA
>JAFUKC010000029.1 GCA_017467885.1 Bacteroidaceae bacterium
CAAAAACATACCGACACCGCACAACACACTACGATTTTTCCACTACACTGCTGAAAAGATATTTGGGAGTGAAGAACCCGGTTACCGATTTAGGATGCGGGCACATGCTCGATGACAAATGCAGCCGCGATTATCACATTGTCGGGGGAGGGAAGCAAGATTATCATGCAGGGTACAAAAAAAATTATGCCTTCATCCTTGAAGATGATATGACAATTCTGGAAAAGAAATATTCGGGTGGAATAGAGGTTTACGACAGTCTTATGAACCCGATAGACGACTACAAGATCGATGCAACGCGCCTGAACAAAGCAATCCTTGAACTGAACAGGTTCTACACAGAATAGCAACGAAAAATCGCAGATATAAGAAGTGCTTTAATTTGGCAGCCGTTTCTAAACAAATGACAATTTTTACCTAAAATAAGCGGTAATTTTAATTAAAACTGTTACATTTGCGCAAAACTGTCTAAAAATGGCAGTCTTGCGTTGACTTTTAATAAAAAGATTATTTTATTATTAATTAAAAAGTACAGAAACATGAAAAAAATTCTCGGTTTAGTTTTTGCATTATGCTTAATTGCATCGGCACCTGCAAGTGCACAGATTCTTAAATTCGGTGTCAAAGCCGGAACAAACCTCGGTGGCAGCCCCGATGACATCAAAGGGATAAAGACTGACGGATACACAGGTTTCTTTGCCGGTGTAATGGCAAAAGCAACAATTCCATTGTTGGGCCTTGGTGTTGAAGGAGATATTCTTTATTCACAGTCGGGTGCCGAAATAGGTGGTAAAACAGTTAAGAAGAAAAGTATCGAAATTCCTATCTTCCTCCGTTACGATTTGGCATTGCCGGTAATAAGCAAAGTTGCAGTACCATTTATTGCAGTAGGCCCCCAGTTCGGTTTCACATTGAGCGATGATGACATCGCCAGCGATGTTGCTAAATTCGAATATAAAAAGAGCCAATTAAGTCTCAACCTCGGTGCAGGTGCAGTACTCTTCAGCCATCTGCAGGCACACATCAACTATAACATTGCACTTGGCAAAACGAGTGAATTTTCGACATTCGAAGATGGAGCATGGAACGTAATTACAAAAGATAAAACCAATACATGGCAAATATCTGTTGCATATTTGTTCTAAACCAAACATAATATATTCAGCGGGGGTAAATCAAACATTTGATTTACCCCCGCTGAATATAAACAAGCATCTATTTTACAGTTCATGCAACCACCGATTTTAATAATTTAAAGAAAGCTTCACAACATTACACCTTTTATATTCTTAAAAAGTATTACCTTTACAACATTAAAACCTGTATAATACTCCACACATGAAGGATTATG
Organism: Bacteroidaceae bacterium; assembly: GCA_017467885.1. Lineage (GTDB taxonomy): Bacteria > Bacteroidota > Bacteroidia > Bacteroidales > Bacteroidaceae > HGM04593. Next base: position 1,352 of record JAFUKC010000029.1, read on the forward strand.
TTACATCTATGTTGCAGGATTGGGGATTAAACTCACTCAACCTGCATACAACAAAATGGATAATAGCAATAATAGGAATAATACTTATATTGTATATTACCAAACTGTTCTGCAACAAACTGTTTATCCCCATCGTGAAGATGCTGACAAAAAAGACATCTACAAAATGGGATGATATATTACTCAACAATAGAGTTCTTAAGGATTTTTGCAGTCTTATACCTCCTGTAATCCTTACCATTCTTGTACCCATGATATTCATAGAAGACAGTACCGAGTATCATTGGGGAATAAAAATATGCCAAATATACATTATTGCCATAGTAATAAGACTGGCATGCTCGATATTTTCATCGCTATACACACTGACAAACGAGCACGAGAAATTACGTAACCACACATTGCAAGGTGTTTTTCAGATGCTGAAACTGATTGCAATATGCATAGGCTGTATAATTATCATAAGCATACTTATAGATAAGGACCCTGTTAATATTCTTGCAGGACTCGGTGCATCGGCTGCTGTACTGATGCTGGTATTCAAAGATAGTATAATGGGCCTTGTTGCAGGTGTTCAGCTATCGGCAAACGACATGCTGCGTCCCGGCGACTGGGTAACATTACCCAAGCATGGTGCCGACGGTATGGTTGTTGAGGTAACACTTACTACCGTAAAAATACAGAATTGGGATAAAACCATAACCACTATCCCACCATACCTTTTGGTAAGCGATTCGTTCCAGAATTGGCGAGGTATGTTCGACAGCGGCGGCCGACGTATCAAACGTTCGATATACATCGACATGAACTCTATTACATTCTGCAACAAAAAGCAAATGGAGATGTTTGCCGAAAAAGGCTGGCTGAAAAACATTGCAACCACCGAAGAAAAGCCTGTCAACCTGTATGTATTCCGTAACTATATGGATACATACCTTCACAACCACCCCGGCGTAAACCAAGAGATGATATTGATGATAAGACAGTTGCAACCAACACCACAAGGTTTGCCTCTTGAGTTGTATTTCTTCTCGGCCGATACACGTTGGGTTATATACGAAAAGCTACAGGCCGAAGTATTCGAGCACCTGATAGCCATACTGCCCGAATTTGGATTAAGGGCATTCCAATCACCAAGCGGACGCGACCTTGGCGACTGCACAGTAAAGATACAACAAACCACATAACATTACGTCATCGAGCCCCTCCGGCCACAGCAAGAGATGATAATATGCCAAAGTATGCAGATGTAATATTGCCATTGCCCCTCGCAGCGTTCTATACATATTCTGTACCCAAGGAGTACGAAGAGAGGGTCTCGACCGGGTGTCGCGTGACAGTGCCACTTGGAAAAAGCAAACATTACACAGCCTTGATAGCAAAACTGCACGACGAAAAGCCACAAGATTACGAAGTACGGCCATTAACCGAGCTGTTGGATGATTCACCAATCATACTGCCCACGCAAATGAAATTATGGGAGTGGATTTCGAAATACTACCTGTGTACACTTGGCGAAATATACAATGCAGCAATACCAAAGGGGCTTAAAGGCGAATTCAAGCCAAAGATCGAGCAACGTATACGGTTGACAGAACGTTGCCGCAACAAAACAGTCCTTAACCTGACGCTTCAATCACTGTCGAGAGCACCGAGACAGAAACGTCTGTTGAACACTTTCCTGAAGATGACAGAGAACTGCAAAGAGGTTTCACGCCATCGTTTGATTGAAACAGCCGAAGTCTCGCCCGCAATATGCAAAGAACTTATCGATAAGTGTATATTCGAGTGTTACGAGGTTGAAATAGGACGACTTGCACACATCACAGAAGATATAGCTCCGCAAAACAAACTGAATGAAGCGCAACAAAAGGCTTTTGACGAAATTAACAGGCAGTTTGAGCAAAAAAATGTGACATTGCTGCATGGAGTTACATCTGCCGGAAAAACCGAGGTATATATCCATCTTATTTCGCAAGCACTGCAGCATGGCAAACAGGTTCTTTACATGTTGCCCGAAATTGCCCTTACGAAACAAATTGTAGAGCGTTTACAAAGAGTATTCGGCAACCGTATAGGATTATATCATTCGAAGTTTTCGGATGCCGAGCGTGTCGAAATATGGAAAAAACAGTTAAGCGATACCCCTTACGATGTAATATTGGGTGTCCGTTCGTCGTTGTTTCTTCCGTTTAGAAATTTAAGTTTAGTGATTGTAGACGAGGAACACGAAAACAGCTATAAACAACAAGAACCTGCGCCACGCTACAACGCACGCAATGCCGCAATAGTGTTGGCATCCTTTTTTGGAGCAAAAACATTATTGGGAACTGCCACACCATCAATAGAGAGTTACTATAATGCCACTACAGGAAAATACGGGTTGGTGAATCTTTCACAACGCTATCGCTCGATACAGATGCCCGAAATTGTGGTATCAGACCTTAAAGACCTTTTACATCGCAAACAGATGACAGGCCCTTTCGGCGACCCTCTTACCGAGGCCATGAAGGAGACAATTGCCGAAGGGAAGCAGATAATATTGTTCCAGAATCGGCGTGGCTATTCCCCCATGCTCGAGTGCAGGAACTGCGGCTGGGTACCCCGCTGCAAGCACTGCGATGTAAGCCTTACACTTCACAAAAGCGCGAACAAACTAACATGCCACTATTGCGGATACACTATTCCCGCACCAAAAATATGCCCCAACTGCGAAGAAAATAATTTTGTGAATCCCGGTTATGGAACCGAAAAGGTTGAGGATGAACTACAGAACATGTTACCCGAGTCAAGGATAGCACGAATGGACCTCGATACCACACGCACGCGCTCGGCCTACGAAAAGATTATAAACGACTTTCAGCAAGGAAAAACGGACATCTTGATAGGTACACAAATGGTGTCGAAAGGGCTCGACTTCGACAATGTAGGCGTTGTGGGAATATTGAATGCCGACATTCTGCTCAACTACCCCGATTTTCGTGCAGCCGAACGAGCCTTTCAGCTGATGGCACAAGTCGCCGGACGAGCCGGACGAAAGAACGGGCGTGGTAAAGTATTCTTGCAAACCCGGCAACCCGACTCACCCATAATATCACAAATAGCAGCCAACGACTTTCTACAGTTCTACAATGCACAACTTGCCGAACGAATGATGTTTCATTATCCTCCATTTCATCGGCTTGTTTACGTATATATAAAGCATCGCGACATACATCTGCTCGAGGAATTCTCCGAACAGTTCGGACAACGTATGCGTGAACTGTTTGAATATCGCGTATTAGGCCCCGAACTGCCACCTGTAGCACGTGTACAACAATTATACATTCGCAAAATAGTACTGAAAATTGAAAGCGGAATTTCACAATACAAAATAAACGAAACACTCACAGCCCTGCAACACGAATTTGTATCGGACAAACGCTATCGCTCAATATCGCTATACTACGATGTAGACCCGCTTTAACACACTTTTCAACAAATTGCCGAATAATATTTTGTTCATTTGCCGACGAATAGGTAAATTTGCACGATTTTGGGAATTATATGTACACACATATTATTTCCAAATACAAAGAGTAAACAAATTATTCGAGATAATGAAAAAATACCAGATTGTAAACAACATTTTCGGCTGGCTAACATTTCTCATTGCAGCAGTAACCTACTGCCTGACAGTGGAGCCAACCGCAAGCTTTTGGGACTGCCCCGAATTTATTCTTTCAGGAAACAAATTAGAGGTGGGACACCCCCCCGGTGCTCCATTCTTTATGCTTACAGCAAACGTATTCTCATCGTTTGTGTCACCCGATAAAGTTGCACTCATGGTAAATATCATGTCGGCAATATTAAGTGCAGCCGGCATAATGTTCCTTTTTTGGAGCATCACACATTTGGTACGCAAACTTGTTGTCACAAACACAGACCGGATAACCACATCGCAAATAATAACCATCATAGGTTCGGGACTCGTAGGAGCCCTTGCCTACACATGGAGCGACACATATTGGTTCAGCGCAGTGGAAGGCGAGGTTTATGGCTACTCCTCACTATTTACGGCTGTAGTATTTTGGCTCATCCTAAAATGGGAGGAGAACGTAAAATCCCCCGGCAGCGACCGTTGGCTTATCCTTATTGCCTATCTTGTGGGATTAAGTATAGGAGTACACCTTCTTAACCTGCTGTGTATTCCGGCAATCGTATTGGTTATTTATTTCAAAAAGCGCCCGAAAGCCACAGTCAAAGGCTCTTTGATTGCACTTATAATATCGGCAATATTGGTTGCAATTGTACTTTACGGAATTGTTCCCGGCGTAGTAAAAGTCGGCGGATGGTTCGAACTGCTTTTTGTCAACACGCTTGGCCTGCCATTCAACAGCGGACTTATCACATATATGATTTTATTGTTAGGTGCGTTAATTTGGGGTATTTACGAAAGCGAAAAAGGGAAAAACCGCCTATACCTTGCCATTGCATCAGTAATGTCAATCGGATTGCTCGGTATCCCATTCTATGGCTATGGCTTTGCAAGCATACTAATGGGATTACTGGTACTTGTCGCATTATGCGCAGCCATACTGATTAAGAAAAAACAGGGCTATCTTATAAACCTGCGTATGATGAACACTATGTTGTTGAGTATGCTTATGATTGTCATCGGCTATTCATCATACGCCCTTATAGTGGTTCGTTCATCGGCAAATACACCAATGGACCAGAACTCACCCGAGGATATATTCACTCTTGGCGAATATCTCGGCCGCGAGCAATACGGGACACGTCCATTGTTCTACGGGCAGGCATATAATTCGGAACCGATATACACCCCATACACAAATGAATTGGGAATGGAAGCCTGGACAGCCATGCAAACCGAAGGTGCCCCTAAATATGCACCCAAGGAGAAAGCTACAGCCAACGAGAAGGACCGCTATGAAATTGTCGACGAAGGAGGAGATATAGTATATGCCCACAACATGTTCTTCCCACGCATGTACGACCCTCAATATGCCGCATACGGGCCATACAAAGTTAATCTTTACGAGAAATGGGTGGGCGAAAGAATAAAAGGAACTCCCACACGATACAAATCAAACGACCCCAACCGTCACGTACAGAATAGGGTTGTGAACATGCCTACACAGATTGAGAACATTCGCTTCTTTTTCAACTACCAGCTAAACCACATGTACTGGAGATATTTCATGTGGAACTTTGTGGGCCGACAGAACGACCTGCAAAGCCATGGCGAATTAGACAAAGGCAATTGGATAACAGGAATCTCATTTATAGACAACCTGCTGTTAGGCAATCAAGACACCCTGCCTAACGTTATCAAAGAGAACAAAGGCCGTAACGTCTTCTATGCTCTGCCACTTATTTTAGGAATAATAGGACTGCTATGGCAGGCATCCAAAGGACGAAAAGGAGTTCACCAATTCTGGGTTGTATTCTTCCTTTTCTTTATGACAGGAATTGCTATTGTACTCTACCTTAACCAAACACCGATGCAACCCCGAGAACGCGACTACGCATACGCCGGCTCGTTCTATGCATTCGCTATTTGGATTGGAATGGGTGTAGCAGGAATTACCGAATGGTTTAAGAAGAAAAATGTAGCAATAAACAGCATCGTTTCCGCCACCTGCCTTTTGGTTCCGATACAGATGGTGTCACAAACATGGGACGACCACGACCGCAGCGGACGATATGCATGTCGCGACTTTGGGCAAAACTATCTAAATTCGATGCCCGAAGATGGCAATCCCGTAATCTTTACTTGCGGCGACAACGACACATTCCCATTATGGTACAATCAAGAGGTTGAGGGCGTACGTACCGATGCACGCGTATGTAACCTATCATACCTGCAAACAGATTGGTATATAGACCAAATGCGACGACCGGCCTATGACTCACCTTCAATTCCTATCAGTTGGAGACGCATCGATTATGCAGGAAACAACAATGGAGATATATACATAGTACCCGAGATGAAGAAAAATATCTTGGAGGTGTACCGTAAATATCCCCATAGAGCAAAAGAGTTGTATGGCGACAACCCGTTCGAGATAAAAAACATAATGAAGAATTGGGTACTTACAGAAAACAGGGAATATCACTTTATTCCAACCGATACCTTGTACATAAAAATAGACAAAGAGGCCGTAGAGCGCTCGGGAATGATTATCCCCGAGGAATACAAAGATTCTATACCCGAGTATATGGCAATTCCGCTTAGCGGGAAGGAGCGTCTACTGCGCAGCGATCTTATGCTTCTCGAGATGATTGCACAAACCAATTGGGAGCGTCCCCTCTATATGTCGATGACCGTCGGAGACAGGAACTATTTGAGTACACTTAAGGATTTCTTTGTACAAGAGGGATTGGCCTATCGAATAACACCTTTCAACTGGAGATTGTTGGGTTATAGCAACAAAAACAATATAGTTGCCGACACAGAACGTTTATACGACAATTATATAAACCGCTTCAAATTCGGTGGAATGAAAGAAAACCCCGATTATTATGTCGATGAAACTATAATGCGTATGATATATACCCATCGTCGCTTGGCTGTAACACTTGCCACACAACTGCTTATAGAAGGAAAAGAAAGCAAGGCATTAGAAGTGTTGAACCATACCGAACAGGAGTTGCCGTCGTCGATTCTTCCACATAGTTTCATGGGTGGCTCCATAGAGATGGCTGCATTGTACAAAGCTTTGGGAGATAAGGAAAAAGCCATAGAAATATCTGAACAGACAGCCAAAGAGAGTTTCGAATACCTCAAATGGTACAACAGTCTCGATAAACGACGTTTCAGAGCTGTAGGTGACAATGCCGAAATGTACTTCCAGATAATGAAAGAAGTTATCGAGAATTTAAACGGCGGCGATAAAGAATACGAAGAACTTGCCAACAGATATAAACAAGAATTTATAGAACAGCTTAACATTTACAACGCACACAGTTCACAAATAAGGTAATAATATGTTTATTGAGCAAGTTCCGGAATTTTTTCGCAACCTCTACCCCGATGCTTTATGGCGAATGAACCCCGAAGAGAAGGCTGTATATCTGACCTTCGATGACGGGCCTATCCCCGTCATAACCCCATGGGTGGTAGAGATGTTGGACAGATACGGGATAAAAGCAACCTTCTTCATGGTAGGCGACAATGTACATAAGAATTCACAAGAATTTCTGCAGGTTGTGGAGAGCGGACATCGCATAGGCAACCATACATTCAATCACTTGAAAGGACTGTTCACACGAACAGAGGAGTATATTGAGAATGTAGACCAGGCCGACGCTTTCATACATAGTAACCTGTTCAGACCACCGCACGGCATTTTGCGTCGACGACAATACAACGAGTTGAGCAAAAGATACCGTTTTATAATGTGGGACCTCGTGACACGTGACTATAGTTTCCGGCTTTATGGCGAAGATGTGCTTGCAAACGTAAAACGGTACACCCGTAATGGTTCTATCATAACATTCCACGATTCTATGCGCAGCGAAACAAACCTGCGCTATGCCCTGCCTCGCTCCCTCGATTGGCTGCTTGAACAGGGGTACGAATTTAAAACATTCGAGTAATGACTCCCAAAGAACTGTCATCATATATAAAATCCGAGGCACTACGTCTCGGATTTGCTGTTTGCGGCATAGCCAAAGCCGAAGCCGTTGCACCAGAAGATAGCAGCTTCACCGAATCGTGGGTTGCTGAAGGGAAAAACGGGCAAATGTCATACCTAGAGCGTAACACAGAGAAGAGAAACAACCCGAAACTGCTTGTTCCGGGATGCAACAGCATCGTTTGCGTTGCTCTTAATTACAATCCGAAGGCATACGACGAAAACAAATTGCACCTTTCACGCTATGCACAGGGAGAAGACTATCACAAAGTTGTAAAAGACAAGTTGTACATGCTGATGCGAAAAATCAACGAAATAAAACCTGTAAAAGGACGGGCTTTCTGCGATTCGGCACCACTGCTCGAACGATATTGGGCACAGAAAGCCGGACTTGGCTGGATTGGGAAAAACCATCAGCTGATAATACCTAACGCCGGGACATATTTCTTTTTGGGAGAACTGCTTATAGACGCTGTAACAGAGTACGACAACCCATATATTGAAAATCATTGCGGACATTGTGAAGCGTGTATCGACAACTGCCCTACACTTGCACTCGGGCGCAACGGATTCGATGCACGACGTTGTCTGGCGTACCTCACAATAGAACACCGTGAGGAACTGCCCGAAGGCATAGGAGAGAAGATGGGAAAATGTTTCTATGGCTGCGACCGTTGCCAAACCGCTTGCCCTCACAATCGCTTTGCGAAACCTACAGAGACAATACAATTTACACCAAAGCAAACACTTCTTGCAATGAACGACAAGGATTGGACCATACTTACACGTGAACAGTATGACAATATCTTTGCCAATAGCGCAGTGGATTATTGCGGTTACGAACAACTAAAACGCAACATCAAGGCAATCATAAAGAAATAAAGAACAATGGCAAGAACATGCGCAACAAGTATCTAACGACACAAAACATCACAAACCTTATCCTGCCAACAGCGTACAGCCTTCAAATCGAGTGAGCCATTATTCATAATCACAAATGCAAGCGTATGACCGTTTGCCGCCTCGGCATAACCGGCAAGCGTACACACACCTTTCACCGTTCCTGTTTTTGCATGAATCTTTTTATAGGCCGCGCTTTTCTTCAAACGATTCTTCATGGTTCCACTGACTCCGGCCTGCGGCAGAGAAGCGATAATTACATCACGAACCTGTGGCTCGCTATACGCAAGCAAAAGTGTCTGCAATAAAATATCGGCAGAAAGATAACTATACAGCGACAACCCCGAACCATCGGCAATATTATAATTTTCAGGCATAGACAACTTATAATCGAGGAAACCGGCCATTAGTTCGGGACCCATCCTTTGCCTTACAGGTCTCTTACCGAAGAGCGCACCAAGATGATAAGAGAGAGCCTCGGCACAAAGATTATCGCTCTCCAACAGAGCCTCGGAAACAACCTCTGTTATAGGACGACAAGTCCTGTACAGCAGAACCGCATCATCCGGAACGGCAGCATAAGCCACCGTTCCCACACTGATACCTCGTTCATGAAGACGTTCGGCCATCACCGCCATAAAGAATTCTTGTGAAGGAAAAAGATTCATTTTCTCTTGTTTGGCACCGGTACAATCGCCACGCAATCGGATAACATTGCTATTGTCGAGCCAATCGCGCAGAATTGTAAACTTTTCACCCGAGCCGCTTCGGCTCACCGCCTCATTGACAACTTTATAGAACGAAGACTCGGGGGTACACCTCACAACAGGCGCCACTCCTTTTGAAGATGGTAACGCATCGACGGTTACACATCCCCCACACAACATTAGCGGAGATATATAAGGCTGAAACTTCCAAGGGGTGTCATCCCACGACCAACCCGGCCCCCAATAAACAGAGTCCATCAATGTACAATCGGCAAAAAGAGTATCAATTATGCTTCCCTGTGGCACTGCCGATATCATATTCATCAAATCCTCCTCGTCGAAAAGCGGGTCGAGCGCACCCTGAACATATAGATTCCCACCTTTTTGCATAAGACGCGTATCCATCGTATAATCACAACCCAAACGAATCAAGGCCACTGTAGCCGTAACCATCTTAAGCACCGACGCCGGGCGACACAATTTATGCTGACGATAAGAATACAAATTCTCCTTTGCATCGATATCATAAACAAGCAACGACACATCACTGTCGCGGAACAGTTCATCATCGAGCAAACAATCAAGCTCGGACGATAGATGCTGTGCACTCGTGCTAGAACCGACAGAAAAGACAACAAGCAGCAATAAAAAAAACCTTAAAATCATATTTACCTACGTATAAAGACCAAAATTCGGCCAAAACTACTCAATATTTATCTAAATATCATCGGAAGATATTTTTTTATTCACCTTTTTTGTAATTTTGCAACAATATAATCCTTGCCGATATGATTAAAAAATTCGATTTTTTAGTTATAGGTTCCGGTATTGCCGGAATGAGTTTTGCACTGAAGGTGGCACACAAAGGCAATGTAGCACTGATATGCAAAACAACCCTTGAAGACGCCAACACATTTTTTGCACAAGGCGGTGTTGCATCAGTAACAAATACTTTGGTAGACAACTTCGAGAAGCACATCGAAGATACCATGATTGCCGGTGACTACATAAGCGACAGAGCAGCCGTAGAGAAAGTGGTATGTGAGGCTCCGGAACAGATAAGACAGTTGATAAGCTGGGGGGTAGATTTCGATAAAAAAGAAAATGGCGAATTCGACCTGCATCGTGAAGGCGGACACTCGGAGTTTCGCATCCTGCACCACGCCGACAACACAGGTGCCGAAATTCAGAAATCACTTATACATGCCATACGCAATCATCCCAACATCACTATCTTTGAAAATCACTTTGCCATAGAGATACTTACACAACATCATCTTGGAGTAACAGTTACAAGACAAACACCCGATATAGAATGCTATGGCGCATACGTGCTGGATATTTCCACAAACAGAGTGGATACTTTCCTTAGCAAAGTAACACTGATGGCAACCGGTGGCTGTGGTGCCGTATATCAAACAACCACTAATCCACTTGTTGCTACAGGTGACGGAATTGCAATGGTATACCGTGCAAAAGGAACGGTAAAAGACATGGAATTCGTACAGTTTCATCCCACAGCACTATACCACCCCGGCGACCGCCCATCTTTTCTTATCACCGAAGCGATGCGTGGCTACGGCGGGATTCTACGCACAATGGACGGCAAGGAGTTTATGCACAAATACGACAAGCGATTATCGCTTGCACCGCGCGACATTGTAGCCCGGGCCATCGACAACGAGATGAAAAACAGAGGCGAGGAACATGTTTACCTTGATGTTACGCATAAAGACCCCGAAGAGACCAAACGACATTTCCCGAACATCTACGAAAAGTGCCTGTCACTTGGAATAGACATCACAAAAGATTACATCCCTGTGGCACCTGCCGCACACTATTTGTGTGGCGGAATAAAGGTGGATTTGAATGCCGCTTCAAGTATACACCGCCTGTATGCTGTTGGCGAATGTTCCTGTACAGGATTGCATGGTGGCAACCGTTTGGCAAGCAATTCATTGATAGAGGCTGTGGTATATGCCGATGCCGCCGCAAAACATTCGTTGCATAACTTTAATAATTACACATTTAACGAATCTATTCCACAATGGAACGATGAAGGTACCGAAATGAACGAAGAGATGGTGCTTATTTCACAAGACGTAAAAGAGGTGGGACAAATCATGAATACATACGTTGGAATTGTACGTACCGACCTGCGTCTGCGACGCGCATGGCAACGTCTCGACCTGCTGTATGAGGAGACCGAAGAGCTGTTCAAACGCAGTGTCATAAGCAAAGAATTGTGTGAACTGCGCAATATAATAAACGTCGGCTACCTTATAATGCGACAAGCCATAGAGCGAAAAGAGAGCCGCGGACTGCACTATAACATCGACCATTTAAAAAAACAAAAACAGCTGTAAATTTCAGAAAATAAGCAGCCTGCAATATTTGGAAAATAGAGCTAAAAAGGCTAACTTCGCGTCAAAATCGGGAGGGCGTAAGCCTTTCCGATACAATCGTTTGTTATACAACTTATTACCCTGAAATAACAATTTAAAACAATACACATGTCTACAAAGAGAATCAAATCAGCATTAATTTCGGTGTTCCACAAGGATGGATTGGACGAAATTATAAACTTGTTGCATAGTGAGGGCGTAAGCCTTATCTCAACAGGTGGTACAAAGGATTTTATCGAGTCGCTAAACATTCCTTGTACATCGGTTGAAAGCATCACCGGCTACCCATCTATATTAGGAGGTCGCGTAAAAACATTGCACCCCAAAGTTTTTGGCGGTATACTTGGTCGCAGAGAGAACGAAAAAGACCAACAGCAAATGAGCGAATACGAAATTCCTTCTATAGACTTGGTCATTGTGGATTTATATCCATTTGAGCAGACAGTTGCATCGGGAGCTCCAGAAGCCGACATCATTGAAAAGATTGACATTGGCGGAATATCGCTTATCCGTGGCGCTGCAAAGAACTTCAACGACGTGGTTATTGTTGCCGGCAAAGCACAATATCAGCCATTGCTTGATATACTGAAGAACAACGGAGCACAGACAACTCTCGAAGAGCGTCGCTTCTTTGCTCGCGAAGCATTTGCTGTATCATCGTCGTACGATTCGGCAATATTCAACTACTTCAATGGTGAAGAGAACAGTGCATTCCGCTATGCAAAGGATTGTCGCATGAGCCTGCGTTATGGCGAGAACCCCCATCAGGCCGGTGCATTCTTCGGCGATTTCAACAAAATATTCAGCCAAATACATGGCAAAGAAATCTCCTATAATAACCTTTTGGACATACATGCAGCCGTTGAGCTTATAAACGATTTCTCCGGTGAAACCACATTTGCCATACTTAAACACAACAATGCATGTGGTTTGGCATCACGCCCGACAGTTCTTGAAGCATGGCAGGCAGCATTGGCCGGCGACCCCGTATCGGCATTTGGCGGCGTTCTAATCACAAACAGCGTTATAGACAAAGCTACAGCCGAGGCTATCAACGAAATATTCTTCGAGGTTATCATTGCACCCGATTATGATATGGATGCATTGGAAGTTCTTACACAAAAGAAGAACCGAATAATTCTTGTACACAAGACCACCGATATGCCCAAGCAGACTTTCCGCAGTGTTCTCAACGGCGTTTTAGTGCAGGAACGTGATGCAAAAGTGGAGGTTGCAGATGACTTGAAAACAGTATCAAAGCAAGAACCAACCAAAGCAGAAGTAGAAGATATGCTGTTTGCAAACAAAATAGTAAAACACAGCAAGAGCAATGCAATCGTATTGGCAAAAGGGAAACAACTTATAGCAAGCGGTGTAGGCCAGACTTCGCGTGTAGATTCACTTAAACATGCCATAGAAAAGGCCGGCACATTCGGTTTCTCATTACAGGGTGCTGTAATGGCAAGTGACGCATTCTTCCCCTTCCCCGACTGTGTACAGATTGCACATGAGGCCGGTATAACAGCCGTAATACATCCGGGTGGTTCTATCAGAGATAAAGAATCGGTTGAATATTGCGATGCCAACGGTGTTGCAATGGTAACAACCGGTTTCCGCCATTTCAAACATTAAGAAACAGTAAAAATGGGACTTTTTTCATTTACAAGAGATGTAGCCATCGACCTTGGTACAGCCAACACCATCATCACCTACAATGGAAAGATTGTGGTAGATGAGCCATCGGTGGTTGCAATAAACAGCAGCTCAAAGAAGATGATTGCTGTGGGTGAACGTGCAAAGCAGATGCACGAAAAGGTTAACCCCAACATACAAACCATACGTCCGTTGCAGAATGGTGTTATTGCAGATTTCTATGCATGCGAACAGATGATGCGCGGCCTTATTGGCAAGGTGAATATGGGTAACAAACTTTTTACACCTTCGCTACGCATGGTGATAGGCGTACCATACGGTTCTACCGAGGTGGAGTTACGTGCTGTACGCGACTCGGCCGAACATGCCGGCGGACGCGATGTATATCTTATTTACGAGCCCATGGCGTCGGCTTTGGGTATAGGGCTTGACGTATTGGCACCCGAAGGCAACATGGTTGTAGATATAGGTGGTGGCTCTACCGAGATTGCAGTTATCTCGTTGGGAGGTATCGTTTCAAACGGTTCCTTGCGTTGCGCAGGTGATGACTTCACAGCAGACATACAGGACTACATGGTGCGTCAGCATAATGTACGTGTCAGCGAGCGTATGGCCGAACGTATCAAAATACATGTAGGTTCGGCGTTGACCGAATTGAGCAAAGAAGAGGCTCCGCAGGACTACATTGTGCATGGCCCAAACAAGATAACAGCAATGCCCATAGAGGTTCCCGTCTGCTATCAGGAGATTGCACACTGTATAGATAAATCCATCACAAAGATAGAGAATGCCATCATCGACGCATTGGAAAAAACACCGCCCGAACTATATGCCGACATCGTACACAACGGAATATATTTGGCAGGCGGCGGCGCACTGCTTCGTGGATTGGACAAGCGTTTATCCGACAAGATAAACATACCTTTCCACATTGCCGACAACCCACTCTATTGTGTGGCAAAAGGTACTGCATTGGCATTAAAGGATTTGTCTTACCCATTCTTAATGAGATAAAAGAAGACAAACCGTGCAGACACTGTTGAACTTCATTGTAAAGTATAATCACTGGTTCCTCTTCATTATATTGGAGGGAATCAGTTTTATGCTTCTTGTCAGGTTCAACAACCACCAAGGAGCAGCCTTTTTCACCGCAGCAAACGGCATGGCGGGTGATGTAAGCAGCATGTTCATGGACATAAACACCTATTTTGGATTGAAAAGTGCAAACGAAGAACTTCTGAAACAGAATCTGGAACAAGAGAAAGAGATTATATCATTGCGCATGCAACTTGCACGACACAGCAACAAAGAAGCATTAAACAACGACCCTACATTTAACAGCAGCAATAATGAATATATCTTCAATACAGCAAATGTAGTAAACAATTCGTTTAATGCACTTAACAACTATATAGTACTCGATAAAGGTACAGACGATGGAGTGTTACCGGAAATGGGTGTCTACAACAATTACGGTGTTGTAGGTGTAGTATATCTTGCATCGGAACGCTACTCGCTTGTAATACCCTTGCTTAACAGCAAAAGCAGAATAAGTTGCCGCGTAGGTGCCGGAAACAGTTCGTGCACACTGCAATGGGACGGTTGTGATATACGCTTCTCGCATCTTATCGACCTTCCACGATACGCAAAGTTCGAGCCGGGTGACACTGTAAGGACAAGTGGTTTTTCTTCAATTTTCCCGGCAGAGATTCCGGTAGGAACTATAGAGAATATCGAGGATTCTGATGACGGCATGTTTTATCAGGCAAAAGTACGCCTGTTCAACGATTTTGCAAGTATCGGTTCTGTATTTGTTGTAGGCAATAAAGGACACAACGAGCAAGAGGAACTTGAAAAAATGATACCGAGAAAATGACACGAGCATACCTGATAAGAATACGCAACTTTGTAATATTGGTACTGTTACAGATACTGATATTCAGCAATATACATCTTTATGGATATGCAACAGCCTATCTTTACCTGCTATTTCTTCTAAAGTTACCGCGCCACACCACGCGCAACGAGTTGCTTTTATGGGGATTTCTGACAGGATTTATCGTAGACATATTCGGCAATACACCGGGAATAAACACGGCTGCAGCAACCTTTGTGGCATTTGCTCGAAACTACATATTGGCATCATTTACAAAAAAAGACGAAGCCGACGATTATATCCCCGCCGCAAGCACAATAGGCTCAAGCGGATATATAGGTTACTCGCTTACATGCATAATAATTTTCTACGTTGCACTTTATCTGCTTGAGTTGTTCACTATAAACTATCCTGTCACACTGCTTATAAGCGTAACAGCAAGCAGCCTTCTAACCGAACTCTTCATTCTTGTTATCGAATGCTTTAACCGTAAGTAGCCGCCATGAACGATTTCAAACTGGAAAAACGGAAATACATACTTTGCGGGGCCATAATAGCGGTGTTGTTTACATATATCATACAACTGTTCAATCTTCAAATCTTGAACGACCAATACAAGACAAAAGCCGACAGTAACGCATTCTACAAGAAGACCATATATCCTGCACGTGGATTGGTGTACGACCGCAACGGAAAGTTGTTGGTATACAACCAACCGGCCTATGATATCACATTTGTTCCACGAGAAATAAAGAACCTTGACACGCTTGAGTTATGCAACACTCTTGGTATAACACGTGACGATTTTGTTGAACGTATGAAAAGAATACGCAAACAGGCGGGGTTTTCATCATACACCGAACAGACCTTCATGAGTCGCCTGTCGGCCGAAGAGTTTGCCAGATTCCAGGAAAAAATGTTTCTGTTCCCGGGTTTTTATGTAAGCAAGCGTTCTATACGGCAATACGCCTATGGAGCAGCTGGTGTGCTGTTTGGCGACATTGGAGAGGTTTCACAAAAGAAAATAGATAAAGACCCCTACTATTCACGCGGCGACTACATAGGAACACAAGGCTTGGAAGCTACATACGAGACACATCTACGTGGAGAAAAGGGCGTAGAACTACTATTACGCGATGCATACGGGCGTATTCAAGGTAAATACAGAAACGGCGCACTCGATACGATGGCCATACGCGGGAAGGACCTTACATTGGGACTGGATATTGAACTGCAGCAACTTGGCGAGCGACTGATGCAAAATAAAATAGGAAGCATTGTAGCCATCGAACCATCGACAGGGGAGATTCTATGCATGGTATCGTCACCATCATACGACCCCCGCCTGCTGGTTGGAAGACAACGTGGCGATAATCACAAAATATTATCGCAGAACAAGCACAAGCCACTTATGAATCGTGCGGTAATGGGTACTTACCCGCCGGGATCTACCTTTAAAACATCTCAAGCACTAACATTTCTTCAAGAAGGCATTATAACAGCCGAAACAAATTTTCCATGCGGAGGCGGCTTCAGGGCAAAAAAATTCCTGCAAAAGTGCCATGCTCATGCAGCTCCGCTACCACTTGCTCCGGCAATTGCTACATCGTGTAATGCATACTTCAGCTATGGGTTGGCACGCATGTTCTCATCGGATAAATATAAAAATGCACAAGAGGCCATGGATATATGGCGCGATTACATGGTATCCATGGGATTCGGCTACCGTTTGGGCGTAGACCTGCCGGGAGAAGCCCGAGGAATGATTCCCAATGCAAAATACTATAACCGTCACTATGGACGATGGAATGCCGTAACAGTGATAAGTATCGCCATAGGACAGGGTGAAGTGACACTTACCCCGCTGCAAATTGCCAATCTTGCAGCAACAATAGCCAACAGAGGAAAATACATAACACCCCACCTTGTAAGTAATATTGAGAACGATACACTGCCAAGCATATATCTCACGCCAAAATACACCATGGCAGAAGAGGCTGCATACGAAGATGTAATTAAAGGTATGCGCCATGCAGTGCTTAACGGAACATGTCGAGCCGCAAACATTCCGGGGATAGAGGTGTGCGGTAAAACGGGTACAGCACAGAATAAAGGACATGACCATTCGGCATTCATAGGATTCGCACCAATGAACGAACCACAGATTGCCGTTGCTGTATATGTCGAGAACGGAGGCTTTGGAGCTGTATACGGAGTGCCAATAGGTGCACTTCTTATGGAACAATATATCAACGGAAAGTTATCGGAGGAGAGTGTAAAGAAGGCTGAATACATACAAAACAAGGTTATACACTATGGAGAGGGAGAGAGGTAACATTTTGGAACGAATAGATTGGTGGACAATCGGCCTATATCTGTCTCTTGCCATAATGGGGTGGCTTGCCATCTGCAGTGCCGGAAACAGTTTTCTGAAAACCGATTTGTTCGATTTTTTCAGTTTGTCGGAGAGAACCGGCAAGCAAGCTATGTGGATGGGTGTATCAATGTTCGTAGGAATAATACTGTTATGCTTCGACAAACGTATATACAAAGATTGGGCCTACATCATATACATCTGCTTCATGATATTGGGAATAGTCACCATTTTCATTGCAAAAGATGTCAAAGGTTCGCACTCTTGGATAACAATCGGCTCGTTCGGACTGCAACCGGCAGAATTCATGAAATTTGCAACAACGCTTGCATTGGCAAGTTTCATGAGCAAACATGGTTTTTCATTAAATAACGATGGAAATATCTTTAAATGTATAGCGCTATTCATGTTGCCTATGATGATAATAATAGGACAAAATGAAACCGGCAGCGCACTTGTATACTCGGCATTCTTCTTTGTACTCTACCGGGAAGGAATGACCGGGCTTGTATTGCTTGCAACCATAAGTGCAGTAGTGTACTTCGTTGTTGGTACACGCTTTGACGAAGTGACATTTGAAACCCTTCCAACATCTGTAGGAGAGTATGCCGTTATAATTATAATGCAGATATTTTCCATCTTTATGGTCAAATATTGGTGCCGCAACGACAAGACATTCGTTATAATGCTTGCTGTAAATATTGTTGTAACACTTATTACCTACTGGATTGGAATATACCTTATAGCATTCGATATCGTATATGTACAATATCTTCTTATCGCATTTAACATCGTATACCTTCTTATACAAATAAAACTTCGCAAAGAGAAAAGAAATATCTGGGTATGTATCTTCATCATTGGCTCGTTGGTTTTCTACAACTCATGCGATTATGTAATGCACGAAGTTCTGAAACCGCATCAGAGGTTACGTATAGAGGTTCTTCTGGGACTCAAAGAGGACCTTGCCAATGCAGGATATAATGTACACCAATCTAAAATTGCAATTGGTTCGGGGGGTGTATTAGGAAAGGGATTTCTTAACGGTACCCAAACAAAATTGAAATATGTACCCGAACAGGATACCGATTTCATATTCTGTACAATAGGTGAAGAGCAAGGCTTTGTGGGAGCATCGGCCATACTGATTTTATTCGTGGCATTCATATTACGCCTCATATCACTCGCCGAAAGACAGAACGACCGTTTCGGAAGAGTCTATGGCTATTCTGTCGCATCGATTTTCTTTCTGCACTTTGCTATAAACATTGGAATGGTGCTGGGTATAATGCCGGTTATCGGCATTCCTTTGCCATTCTTCAGCTATGGCGGCTCTTCATTTCTTGGTTTCTCTATATTGTTATTCAGTTTTCTTCGTATTGATGCCGACCGCAACCTACGAGTTTAATTCCGACATTGTAGATTCCCGGCAGTACATCATCGTTCATGATGGGATAAATACGAAGCAACAAAGTATCGTTTGACGGCACATCTAAATTACCGACAGGAATGCTCAACTGCCTTAACAAACCTGCGGTAGCACCGTTGGGCACCCCTTGTACACTGTATATAGGAAGAGAAAAAGTATCCGCAGGGATCTCCGAATACTCTTCGGAAACATTTTCCAAGGCAATCCATAATTCGCGATAAGGATAATCGGAATTACATCGCAACTCGACATTAGCCGATAATTCTTTATCGCCCCTACCGGCTCCATAACAAGCAAACAACAAAGTATCGGAATAAGACCATTCACCGCCCAAAGTATGATGGCAGTGGAAACGTACGTCGTCGCATGCACATAATACAAGCAGAAAAGTAACAAGAAATATATTACTCGACCGAAGCATTATTCTTTGTATTCGATTTTTCTTTTTTACCGGACGGTCTGTTATCGGGACGTTTACCGCTGTTCTTTTTACGTTTCTTATTCTTACCGGCATTATCAAAACGTGCAATATTATCCTGTTCAAGCAAATCTACACTACGCCTATCCTCGCCTACTGTACTCGAGAGGGTGTCGGGACGTTCTCCACGTCTATTCATCTCTATTACGGCATTTGCACGTCGTGCACTTATCGTCACCAAATTGGCAGCCAAACGTTTATCGGTCGAATATGTAAGTTCGTTCTTCAGTATATCCGTTTTAAAGAGATAATACGTACCGTCTTTTGTTTCCAACTCGATATCTCGTGAAGGCAAGCCACGCGAAGCCTCAACGTATGCGTCCACCTCGTAATTAAGGCAACATTTGAGTTTTGCGCACTGCCCTGCAAGTTTCTGTGGATTCAGCGAAATATCCTGAAAACGTGCAGCAGCAGTCGATACCGAAACAAAATTTGTTGTAAATGTTGCACAGCACAGTTCGCGACCACATGGACCGATACCACCTATTCGCCCGGCCTCCTGACGCGCCCCAATCTGTTTCATCTCAATCTTTATCTTAAACACATCGGCAAGAACCTTTATCAACTGCCTGAAATCGACACGATTATCAGCAATATAGTAGAATATTGCTTTCTGCCCATCACCCTGATACTCCACATCCCCAATTTTCATATCGAGTTCCAGGTCCTTTGCAATCTGACGCGAGCGAATCATTGTATCGTGCTCACGCGCCTTTGCCTCTTCATATTTCTCCATATCCACAGGCTTGGCTTTTCGATACACACGCTTGAATTCCGACTCGGGTGTAAGACGTGTCTTTTTCAGTTGCAGCAACACCAAACGTCCTGTAAGTGTTACTCGACCAATATCGTGCCCGGGCGTAGCCTCAACGGCAACTACATCACCTTTCTTCAGAGGTATATTGTTACTGTTGCGATAATAACCTTTACGTGTGTTTTTAAACTGCACTTCTACTATATCGGTATCTTCGTAATTACCGGGAACATCGGCAAGCCAATCAAAGGTATGCAAGGGAGCATCCATCCTATCACACACCTTACAACACTTTCCTGTAAAGGCATCCTGCTCTTTGTATCTGTAATCTTCCATTTATCTGTTTTTTATCCAAACAATCAATCTCAACGCCATGTCGAAAAAAATCATTTTTGCATTTACATTCTGTTCTATATGTTTTTGCGCATCGGCAAGTTCTTCCATTATTCCAATAATATTGTTCTCGTTCACAAATGGAGAGAAACGTTGCGAAAAATTACGCTCATCGTTCGAAAGATAAACCATCTCGCCACGCTTGAAATTCATAATAAAATTCTCCCGTATCATACGCTGACAATAATCGAGAAGCCCCTTCTGACGTTCGCGCCCCAATGCAGCAACCTGCTCGCTCCAACGTTTCATCTCGCGAATGTTACGAGCATAGGCTATACGCATAAGTTGCGAGAAGAGGTCAAGGAACAAACCCTTATCTGTATCTACACGAAGCATCTCTTCGGCCTTCTCCCAATCACCTCCGCATTGTTGTGCTACACGGCGGGCATCCTCGGGAGTGAGACCGTAACGTTCCATAAGAGCTGCTTCAATATCCACAGGCAATATTTTGGGAATATCAATACGCTGTGTACGACTCAGAATAGTAGGAATAATCATATCCGGTTGCTCCGATACAAGTATAAACAGTGTATCCTTCGGAGGCTCCTCGATAATCTTAAGCAATTTGTTCGAGCACGCCTCTTTCATCTTCTCGGGCAACCAGATAATGACAATCTTCCAACCCCCTTCACGCGATTGCATCGAGAGTTTCTGTAAAATCTCGCCACTCTCACGTTCATAAATCATCGGTTGCTGATTCTCCACATCGAGTTTCTCCAACCAATCATTATAGGAAAAATATGGATTCTTAATGAACAGGCTGCGCCACTCCGAGATATATTCATCACTGACAGGTGCACTATCCGACGAAGCACCTTTCTTTTTCCTTACCGGAAATACAAAATGTAAATCGGAGTGTATCAACTTATTTATCTTGACGCATGTCGGGCAAGAGTTGCATGCATGGCCGTCACTGTGATTAGCACACAGCAGGTAGTGCGCAAGCGCCACAGCCATCGGCAACTTACCGTTACCGCGAGGGCCGGTAAACAGCAGAGCATGTGCCAAACGGTCCTCGTCCACACAGCGACACAACTGCTCTTTTATAATATCTTGTCCTATGACGTCGGCAAACAACATATCAGTATATTGTTTTAGCTATTTCACAAACACTATCCACTGCATTCATCGTATAAAAATGTATACTTGGTACACCGTAAGCAATCAATTCGCGACACTGGCTGATTGCCCACTCACGACCAACCTGCTCAACAGCTGCATCATCCTTGCATTTAAGTAATTCGGCAACTAACGGCTCGGGTAAATCCACTCGGAAAGTTTTTGGCAATACATTCATTTGCGATTTTCGGTATATGGGTTTTATACCCGGAATTATAGGGATTGTAATACCCGTCTCACGTGCACGCTTGACAAATTCGAAATATTTGTCATTGTCAAAAAACATCTGTGTAACGGCATATTCGGCGCCTTCATCGACCTTTTGTTTAAGGAAAAAGAGGTCGGTATCGAGATTGGGGGCCTCTTCATGTTTCTCCGGATAACACGCCACACCATACGAAAAACGCTCGCCCTTCTCACGCATCTGTGAACCATCGATAAAGAAACCCTCATTATAGCGGTTTATCTGCCTTTGCAGGTCGATTGCATGGGCATGCCCACCTTCTATGGGTACAAAATTCTTGTCTTCCTTTACCTTATCGCCACGCAATACCAATATATCGGTTATACCCGACAATTGCAAATCAATAAGTACATACTCGGTCTCCTCTTTTGTAAAACCGTTGCACAAAATATGCGGGACAACGGGTACGCCGTAACGGTGATGTATCGCTGTTGCCACAGCCACAGTTCCGGGACGACGACGTATATTGGAACGCACAAACGTCCCTCCACCCATGTCAACATATATATTTTCGCTATGATGCGTAGTAATATTTATATATTTAGGGTTGTAATCCATCAATTTATCTATAGAGGCAAAAAGTTTTGCCGTACCGGTTCCCTTTATCGGAGGCAATACCTCAAACGAGAAAGCCGTTTTATCCGATTTATTTATACAATCTATTACTCTCATTTTCTATATAAAATCATTTTGTCATTATAGACACAGCCTGCCACAGCCGATTAATCAACAAAGTTAATAAGAAAAATCGAAAAACTTTCCTTTATAGAAAGAATCTTGTAATAATAATACCCGCCACGTTGTCACAACGTGGCGGGCAGCAATATTATCAATCTATTACTATGAAAACTTTAGAAGTTGTTTCTGTTATCTTTACGGACGCTGTTCGAAAAGTTCACCGGCAGGTGTAACATATACATACTTCTCGAAATTGCCTTTGTCTATTTCTATTTCATAATACTCTACGGTAGGCCATTGCTCATAATCTATATCATCGATACGATAATCGGGATAGGCCGTTGCCACAGCACTTTTGACAACCTCGGGCAGTTCGGCCAACGACACATCCCAAGTGGTATAAACCCATTCATTTGAACTGTTGAAATAGAGGTCCTTGATACGAGAATCGTGCAGAATCTCAACCTCGAGCAAACCATTGTTCTCATACTCGGAATGGCGTATTTTTGCACCGGAATAGTTCAACTGTACAAACTGTTTAACAGTATCGGGTGTAGGAACTCTCTTATCGTCATCATCGTCGCTGCAAGCTGCAAATGAAAAGATGGCAGCCAAAGCAAAAAGTGAAAGTAATTTTTTCATAATTGTCAGTTTTTTGTTTAGTAAATATTTATTAACAGTTGTTTAGTTATTGCAGGGCAGATATCAATCATCTATATCTATTATATTGAACTTTTTATCAAAAGTGAGTTCCAATTTATTGGAAAGACGAACCTCGTAATCGCTTCTGCTGCGTTCTATTTGCAAAATCCGAGCATCAGAGTAGTGTTCACTGACATATTTGGCAATACATTCGGGAATAATCTCTGCCGGCACATTCGAATATCTGCAATCAACCTCTTTCCAATCACCGTTACGCATAAATTCAATTTTTGTACCATTGGTAAAAACCACTTCATAACTTCTTTCAAGAAAATCGCGCTCCTCCTTAACATACGAAATTTTAAGATCTCCGAAGTTTTCGTTGATAAACTGCTGCGAAGCAAGCGGTAATTTTTCCTTTGTAATAACTCTGTCATTATCCGCTTTTGCCGCTATCACTCCAAACGAAAGGAACACAAATGCTACTAATAAAATCTTTCTCATAATCTCTTTTTTTAATGTGGTTAAACTTTAATTCTATAACAACCGATACAAGAAGATTTGTTCAGATACACTCTACAAATTCATCTATTGAATCATCGGCCTTTTTGTTATTTACATTGCAAATATTATATATGATTCTGAAATAAAACTGAAATAGGTGGGAAAAATTCTATTTAATCATCAATATCTATTATATTTAAGTTTTTATCGAATGTAAGCTCTAAACGGTTAGAAGTACGCACCTCATAATCATAACGGTCACGTTCTATCTGCAGAATCTTTTTATCACCATAGTGTTCGGCAATATATCTCTCTATCTCATCCGGAACTACTGCCGACGGAACCTGAGCATTGCGACAATCAATCTCCTTCCAAACACCGTCCCGCGAAAATTCCACCTTTGAGGCATCGGAGAAGACAACCTCGAACGTTTTCTCAAGGAAATCGTGTTCCTCTTTTATATATGATATTTTACTGCCGGCAAAATGTTTGTCGATAAATTGTTTTGCTTCTGTAGGAAGTTGTTCTTTTGTAATTATACGGTTACGCTCAAGAATATCAGCATTAGCGACTGAAACTGTAAAAACTGAAAGTAAAGCTGCAAACAAAAAATTTCTTTTCATAATTCAATTAGTTTTTTTAGTAGTTATCAATTATTATATCTTTTATTACACAATTAACAAAGCCTGTTTGACTACGTTTACATTGCAAATATTATAAGTGATTATGAAAAGAAACTGAAATGAAAAAAAATCTTTGTTTTTTTTCTCAAAAAATCGCAGAAATTGCAATTATCTTGTAATTAAACGGTTGGTCGGATTGCTTGAAAATTGGGTAACGAGATAGCAACCGTTCGTATTTCAGAGTTCTTCATTGTTATGCTTCAATGTGATAACTCTTGACCTTGCAAAGGTATCAAAAAATGTTATTCAGAAATTGATTTTTCAAAAGATTATTGCCCATTTCGGATAATCAAATTAATTTTGCGTTACAAGACGAAAGGAAGACCACTATGGATTTGATGGATTGTCGGGAGTATATTATGTCATTGCCAATGGCAGAAGAGTGTCAGCCGTTTGACGATGATATAGTCGTGTACAAAATATGTGGTAAATGGTTTGCCACCATAATTTTTTCACGAGGTAATTATATCGCTGTCAAGTGTCACCCTGACCGTGCTGTGCTTTTGCGTGATGAGTATTCGCCCATAACGCCTGCTTGGCATTACAATAAGAAATATTGGAACGACTTGTTGGTAACTGCTTTACCCGAAGAGGTTGTGAAACGAGAGATTCGTCATTCCTATTTTACTGTTATCCGAAAGAATGTTTCGCCCAAAACATTACGACAAAAAGTCCTTACAATCGCTATTCAATCAGGTATTGAAGACGATGCCGTAATACCAGAATAATTTTAACCACATGAATATATGGCAACAATCATAAAGAAGGGACAATGGAATTTTCAGCCAAATCCGAACAAGATAGACGGTTTTAGACTATTGACTGATAACACGAGAGAGAATATGGGAATCATTCCCAAATGGCTCAATTTTGATGTGCGAAAGCTCAATCCTCGTGAATGTAATGCAGCCTATCATTTTCATCGTTATGCAGAAGAACTATTTATCATACAACAAGGAGAAGCCACATTACGCACTCCCAAAGGTCTGGAAATAGTAAAATCGGGAGATATGATATTTTTTGAATCTGGAGAAACAGGTGCTCATCAGCTTTATAACCATACAGACGCCCCCTGTATTTTTCTTGATATACGCACTTACATAGGTCACGATATTTGTGAATATCCAGACTCAAATAAAATTATCATAGTTCCCAATGGAGAGACATTCAAGCGCGATGAGCAGCACAACTATTTTGATGGAGAAGAAAACATTCAAGATATTTGGAATGAATTAAGCAATACGAAGTGATATTGGGAGCTATCCACAGCCCCAATATCAGTTTGTCTCCTCGAGCTATAAGCATCGAAGAAGATAAGAGTTGATTTTCTCTTCTCGGTATATTCTTACTTAGAAAAAGATCGGAGCATTTTTTATTCTGCCCCGACCTCTTTTATAATTACTTCCACCTTACGCTGAAACAATGTCGCCCATTCTCGAAACGATAACCTATGCCCAAGCCATAATATCGCCCGATGGAGCTTACCAATGCCAGCCCCAGACCTGTTGAGCCACTATTACCCCCGTGATAGAAACGGTCATAGACACGTTTTTCATCAAGCGGGCCGGTACCATCGTTCATCACCACAAGAGTCCCATCGACAATCGCAACCGTAACCGCAGCATTAGAAGGAGAATGCAGAAAGGCATTTTTCAGCAGGTTCGATACAAGAATATTTGCCAACGACTCATTCATCCTCACAACAAAAGCAACTGGCAACTGTAACGTACAACTAATATTTCTGTTGGCATATATCTCCTTATATACCTCAATCTCGCCACGCACAACAGCCACAACATCCACATCGGAAACCTCGGGAAACTGTCTGTTATCAATCTTCGACAACAGCAACAGTGTTCTGTTAAGCCGCACAAGACGACTTAATGAATGTTGCACTTTCGATAACTCGGCATACTGTTCCTCGGTTATATCAGTATTATCTATAATCCATTCTATGCGATTGCCGATGACAGCCAAAGGCGTCTGTAGTTCATGAGAAGCATTCCCTATAAACTGCTTCTGCTGCTCGAAATACTCTTCGGCGCGAGAAACGGCATGCTCTATCGCAACACTTAATCTGTTGAACTCCTGTATATCGCTTGGCTTGGGCATTTTGGTTCGGTAAGCCCCCGGTATATACTCATCGAGCCACGAAAGCAACCGATACAAAGGTTGCATGCTGCGATAAAATATAAGAGTGGTTGCCAAAAGAATTGTAAATACCAGAAGGAGATACAATACCACTATATGCCAGAACAGGGCACTCAACAAATCGTCACGTTCAAAAGTGGGCATTGCAACCGTAAGTTTGTACATACGGCCGCCATCATCGGGGAAAACCGCTGTAAGAACACGTGCAGGTTCAGTATCCTCTTCTTCGGGAATCCACACCATCTCATCATGATAAGTCATATACGGCTCAATAACAGTATCGACACTCAAAGGTATTATGGTATAACTGTTATTGGAACCGCTATTAAGCGGAGGGAGAGGACGCCCGGCCAACTGACGGCGTATAATAGTTTCGGCATATTCGGCAAGACTGTCGTCCGATTCATCATTTATCTCACCAACCATGGTATAATAAAAAACAACAGCCCACAATGCCATTATGGGTAGCAGAACAAGTGCCAAACGAAGCGTTACGTGATATATCAGTTTCATTGTTATTCAGATTCAGACAATTTGTAACCAAAGCCGTATACAGCCTTAATATTTACAGTAGAAGCAGCCTCGGACAATTTCTTACGCAGATTTTTAACCTGGGCATAGACAAAACTGAAATTATCGGCTAAATCTATGTGGTCACCCCATACAGCCTCGGCAAGTACAGCTTTATCGACAATATGATTGGGACGCTGCATAAAATATAGCAATATATCAAACTCTTTTTTAAGCAAAGGGACATCGTTGCCACCGACCGTAACCCGACGACTCGACATATCAATTGATATATTGCCTGCCGTCATTGTCTGTTTCACGCTGTTGTTTCCACGCCGCAATACACTCCTTATGCGGGCCGACAGCTCGGCCATATAAAAGGGTTTTGCAAGATAATCATCGGCACCTAACTCGAGCCCCTCGACCTTGTCATCAATTGAATCGCGAGCCGAAATTATTATTACCCTGTCACTCTTGCCCAACTCTTTTATATGCTTAAGCAACGTAAGGCCGTTGCCATCCGGCAACATTATATCCAGCATAATGCATTCGTAATCGTAACCGGCAATCTTATCCTCGGCTTCGAAACAGTTAGACGCCGTCTCTACAATATAACCCTCGCTACGCAATGCCCTGCACATTATTTCGCGAAGCGATTCATCATCTTCTATTATAAGCAGTTTCATCGTTATCTATTTTCTTGCAAACCTAACAGGTGATTCTGTAATAAAACTGAAATAATCTCAATATTCTTCCACAAGTTCGTAGTCCAACTGTTTTCTATCAAGATTGGCACGAACAATCCTTATACGCAACGGATCTCCAATGGTATACTTGCGGTGTGTGCGACGCCCTACAAGACAATAGTTTGCATCGTCAAACTCGTAATAATCGTCTTGCAACGTACGCAAAGGTATCAACCCTTCACACTTGTTCTCATTAATCTCGGCATAAATACCCCACTCCTTCACTCCGCTTATTACTGCATCATACTCTTCGCCTATATGCTCACTCATAAATTCCACCTGCTTGTATTTAATGCTCGCACGCTCGGCGTTTGCTGCAACCTGTTCCTGCGCCGAACAATGTTCACAATAATCCTCGTATTTTGCAACACTTACCGAACGGGAGTTCTGCACAAGATATCTATTTAACAGACGATGAACCATCAAATCGGGATAGCGACGAATAGGCGATGTAAAATGCGTATAATATTTAAATGCCAAACCAAAGTGGCCGATATTTTCGGTAGAGTATTTTGCCTTTTGCATGGTACGCAACGAAATCTGCTCAATCACATTCTGTTCCTTTGTTCCTTTTATCTCGTTCAGCAGATTGTTAAGTGCCGCCGGCGAGGTTGTACGCCCCGAGGCCGAACGCATACGATAGCCCAATTTATTAACAAAGCGCGACAACATTGTCAGTTTATCAGGGTCGGGTTTATCGTGAATACGGTAGACAAAGGTTTTTGCTGCCGAATGTGGTGCTTTACGGCCTATTGCCTCGGCTACGGTGCGATTGGCAAGCAACATAAACTCCTCTATCAACTGATGCGACTCGTTACTCTCGGAAAAATACACCGATAGCGGCTTGCCATCTTCATCGAGACGAAAGTGTACCTCGGCCTGTTGGAAGTCAATGGCACCGGCAGCAAAACGCTTCTCGCGCATGGTCTGCGCCATTTTGTTAAGTACGTTTAGTTCATTAAGGAACTCTCCCTCTTGCGATACAAGAATATCCTGCACTTCATCGTAGTTGAAACGTCGCTTGCTGCGTATAACAGAACGAACAATGCGATAGTTTTTAACTTCGGCCTTTTCATTTATGTTAAAAACTACCGAATAGGAGAGTTTATCTTCATCGGGACGCAGAGAGCAAAGATTGTTACAAAGCCTCTCGGGTAACATCGGAATTGTGCGATCCACAAGATATATCGATGTGGCACGTTTAAACGCTTCCTTATCGACAATGCCCCCTTCGGTTACATAGAACGAGACATCGGCTATATGCACACCTACCTCCCACAGAGTATCGGCAATGGGACGGATAGACAAGGCATCATCAAAATCTTTTGCATCGCTCGGGTCGATGGTAAATGTTGTGATATTTCGAAAATCCTCACGTCGGGCGATCTCTTCATCGGTTATCTCTGCCGGCAAATTGTCGGCAGCACGTTCCACCGCCGCCGGATACACATACGGCAAGCCGAATTCGGCAAGAATCGCATTCATTTCAGCATCGTTGTCACCCTCACGACCAAGTATATCCACTACCTTGCCAATGGGGTTACGCGTATCTGCCGGCCAATCCAACAACCTCACAACAGCCTTATCACCGGTTTTTCCACCCTTAAGGTGTTCACGTGGGATAAATATGTCTGTAGGAATAATGCGACTTTCCGTAAGCAATAGAGCATAATGCTTTTCAACTTTAAGCACTCCCACAAACGTGTCGTGTTCGCGTTTTATTATCTCTACGACCTCTCCTTCACGCCCTCTGCCACGTCGTTTAGCAAAAAGAGTAACACGAACATAGTCGTCGGTGAGTGCATGCATCGAGTTGCGCTCCGAAACAATCACGGCCTCACTGCCATCCTCGGGGTAAAACAGATTCATGCCCTCTTTGCTGCGAGTAAACCTTCCACACATTGTAGAACTTGTATCGGCAAGAAGATAGTGGCGGAAAGAAACCTCGGCAAGATAACCCTCGAACACCAAATCATCGAGTATCGTAACACATAAGGTCTTTGCCGACATTGATGTCAGCCCCAACTCCTTAAAGATTTCCTTTGTACCAAGCTGTTCACCTACATGACGGTTGAACAGCTCAACAATCATCTCCACCAACTGTCTTTTGTTGATGCGTCCCTTCGATTTTCCACCTTTTGCCATGATTTTATATTTTTTGTTTCACAATACAAACATTACAGCAAACTACTGCAAGCATGATATTCTTGAATGTTGCTAAAGTAGTAATAAAAAAAGAAAATACAAGCAATGACAAGAAAAAGGTGAACCTTGCAACATTTAAACTATGTGAAAATGTTACTTATATATACTGCAAACAAAATCATTGTTCCCGATTATATCGGCTTCGGCATCGTAGCGTATCTGCTCGGATGGCTCGGGATAGAGACAGAAACAGTTAGGTTGCTCGGCCTCAATCTCTGCAACCATCGGATGATTTCTCATATGCTGCCCTAAGTCGGGAGCAGAACCGGCATAAATAAGTTTATGCTCTCTTCCGTTCTCTTCTGCCTCAACATCGGAACGACGTGTTATGACATATACACCGGGAGTACCACTGAAATACTCGGCAAGTTCTTCAAGAGAGCCACCGAACGAATACATCTCAAACTCGTACCAACACCCCGACACACTCTCAATCTTAAATATTTTTTTATTAATTTCTGTTACCATATTCCACAATTTTTAATTGATACTACAGTAAATTTCAGATATCTGTATTATATAGAGCAAATCTAATGAAAATTCTTACAAAAAATAAATATTTTTTCAAAATAATAATTTAAATGTAAACATAATAAAAAAAACAGTCACCGAAAATATGTATCTTCGCAAGCGTAATTACACATGACAAACAACAAGATGAAGATATTAGTAACAGGAGCAAGCGGTTTCATTGGGAGTTTCATTGTTGAAAAGGGGCTAACCGATGGACACAGAGTTTGGGCAGCTGTTCGCAAGAACAGCAGTCGTGCATTTCTACAAGACAAACGTGTGCAGTTTTTCGAACTAAATCTTTCGGACCCTGCGATACTCGAAAAACAATTGAGCGATTTTGCGGCAACCGAAGGTAAATGGGATTGCATAATACACGCGGCAGGAGTTACAAAATGTATTGACAAGAATGATTTCATGCGTATAAATTTCATGGGTACAAAGAACCTTGTAGAATGTTTGCTGAAGCTAAACATGCAACCTGCGCAATTCATCTACTTAAGTTCATTGAGCGTCTTTGGCCCGATACACGAAAAGGAACCATATACACCAATAACCGACAGCGACCGCCCCATGCCCGATACCGAGTACGGAAAAAGCAAATTGGCAGCCGAAGAATATATCAAGAGCATTAAAGAGTTACCGTATGTTATACTTCGCCCTACCGGTGTATACGGTCCACGTGAACGCGACTACTTCAAGATGGCACAAAGCATAAAGCAACATATAGATTTCTCGGTAGGCTACAAGCCACAGCTCATTACATTCATCTACGTAAAAGATCTTGTGAAGGCCATCTATCTGGCTATAGAAAAAGGGGTAAGCAAACGTTGCTATTTTGTGAGCGAACCGAAAGGATACGACAGCCGCTGCTTCAGTGATTACATACAACGCGAAATGGGAATCAAACATGTACTGCACATTAAAGCACCAATATGGTTCCTTAAAGTAATCTCAACATGTGCCGAATGGCTATCGTGCATAACAAAAAAACCGAGTACGCTCAACAACGACAAATTCAGAATAATGAAGCAAAGAAATTGGCTGTGCGATACGACAAGGCTACAGGAGGAACTTGGTTTTTCCATTGATTACGATCTGAAACGTGGAACATGTGAAACAATAAAATGGTATAAAGAAAACAAATGGCTATAACACTATTAAAACGCGAAGAGGAAGAGAGGAAATTCCTTGCTGTAGAGAAGCTCAATCTGCTCTACAACCTGCTGACAACAATCCTTATAATAATATTCTACAACAGATTGCAACAACCGCAAGAGATGCTCATTGGGCGTTTCCTTATATTGGCAGGAACCTTTGCCATTATATATATATATACCAAATACCCATCCGCAGCAACACGTCTGCTGCGATTGGTGACACAAGTGGCATTATTATCCTATTGGTACCCCGATACATTCGAATTCAACAGAATATTTCCCAATCTCGACCATCTTTTTGCCCAAACCGAACTCGCTCTTTTCGGTTGCCAACCGGCGCTGTTGTTCGAGCAAGTGTGCAGCAACTATTGGTGGCGTGAATTCTTTAATTTGGGTTATTGGGCATACTACCCCATGATTATAACCGTCTGCTTATGGTATTTCTTTAAGAAGCCTTTTGAGATGGAACGTTGCACATTCATTATCATGTGCAGTTTCTTCATATTCTACTTTATCTATATATTCCTTCCCGTAGCCGGGCCACAGTTCTATTTCCCTGTCATAGGCGAGGAGATTGCCAAATGCGGTCCTTACCCTTCCATAGATTGCTATTTTAATCTGCACCCCGAGATTTCCATTCCACAAGCCGACAAGGGCGGTCTGTTCACTATGCTTGTAAATATGGCGCAAGCATCGGGAGAACGACCCACCGCCGCATTTCCAAGCTCGCACATCGGTATATCCACAATACTTATACTGCTTGCATTCAGAGCCAAAAAGGAACTTGCTTCGATTATGTTCCCGTTATACGTACTGCTGTGCTGTGCAACGGTTTACATAAAGGCACATTATCTTATCGATGCCGTTTGCGGATTGCTTTCGGGCATACTGTTATATGTTGTAACATCATGGATTTTCGATAAGTGGCTTAACGATAAAAAACAATAGCTACTTCAACGATTCGAGTATATTATCTGCATCGGGATGCCCATACTCCTTGGCTTTAGACAAACATTCAGATGCAGAAGCATTATCACCCTTTATTATATGGCAACGTCCTTTCAAATAGAATACATCCGGATTTTCGGGTGAAAGTGATTGAGCATCGGAAAGTACACGCATAGCTTCATCGATAAGGTTTACCCGATAGCACAACCGAGCCTTCTCTATCAAATAAACGATATTCTCGGGCTGAAGATATATGGCTGTTTCTATATCGTTAAGTGCAGGCTGAAACATCTTTGCTTTGTATTCGGCCTGTTCGCGCATAAAATAGAACCGGGCCGATAATGCTGTCTTGCTATTCTCCTCAAAACGATTGTAATCGACTACAGCGTCACGATAGCGCCCTATACGATATTCCATTTGTGCCTTAATAAGATACGACGGAGCAATATAATCATTGCCTAACAATGGAACCAGGCTATCTATCTGTGCCAATGCAGCATCGTGTTCACCAAGATTTTCCTTACATTTTGCTGCTTTAAGTACCAAATCGGCATCGCACATATTGGTATTGTAAACAGATGTATAGCAATCGAACGCAGCCGAATAGTCACCAAGGCGGAACAACAAGTCACCTTTCTGCAACACATACAGCGGCTCGGCCGAAACAGATATTGCTTTGTCATAATACTCCAGAGCAGCCTTCATATTCGCAAGTACCTGTAACGAATCGCTGCTGTCGATGTTTGTCGCAGCCAACAGTGTCGATGCCCTGCTATAGTAGACATTATCGGGTTTTTCGGAAAGTTTTAAAGCCTGTTCCCAAGCAGCATCGGCCTTTTCAGTTTCTTTCTCAGAAAGATACAATCTTTCGGCAAGCAAAAGATACCCTTCGTAGCTATCGGGGAAAGCAGCTATATAATCATCAAGCGTAGCATCATAATCATCGGAATTTGCCATCTTACTCAAATGCAAACAAGTAAAAGCTTCACTTTGAGAGGAGGGCAAAGCACGCCTTATACCCAAATTACGATATATCTCACTGTTGTAATTTACCGAAGAGATTTTCATGTCGGCAAAAAAAGAAGCCGATATGGCATAATTTTTTGTTGTATCGCCGGCAGAAGGCTGTACAAGTGCTACAAGCTCACCGCGACTGTTCACAAGCGGTGCCGACAACCTGTCGGACCTTGGCCGCACATCAAAAGAATAATAGAAGTGCCCCGAAATAGTATCGACACCAATAATAGTCTGGGGCTCTATCTGCCCGCTCTTCTTTGCACCGTAAGAAACCATAAAAAGCTGTGTACCTGCAATACAAGAACCATCGGCAAGAGGCATTGATAAAATTTTCTTGTCCCAATCCACACGCAACTTAATACAGTCGTAGAGTTCGTTTGCACCAACCACATGAGTGATATTACGCACCTTCCCGGCCGGGTCTATGGCCACCGCACTGTCGATATTCAAAAAAAGTGAATAGGAAGAAAATAGCTCACCGGCTTCACCTGCAAAAACACCAAGCCCGCTGCGCTGCAATTCGCCATCTTTAAATGTGATTATACTCACGACAGCTTTACGACTGTTGGCAACAGCCTTCGGGTATTTATCGGCCATCACCGAAAGGCATGGCAACAATGACAATACAAGAAGTAATACTCTCATATTCAGAATCTGTTTAAAACCGTTCAGAAAGAATTTAAAATCTTCTTCTACTCCGACAAGTGACGTTGGCGTACAACCTCATACAAAATAACGCCTGTAGCAACCGAAACATTCAACGATTCGATATTACCAAACTGTGGAATAGAAACCCAATCGTCGCATAGGCGCAAATGCTCGTTCGGAATTCCTGTATCTTCGGCACCCATTACAATACATACAGGTTCACGATAATCGGCCTGTGTATAATTCTTTGTGCCTTTCTCAGTCGCGCATACAACACGAATGCCCGAGGCTTTAAGATACTTAAGTGTCTCGGTGATGTTTTTCTCACGACAGACAGGCAACGTATGCAATGCTCCGGCCGAGGTTTTTACAGCATCGGCATTTACCGTAACACTGTTGTGCGAAGGTATTATTATGGAGTCGACACCGGCACAATCGCACGTACGGGCTATGGAGCCGAAATTACGCACATCGGTTATCCCATCAAGAAGTACCAACAAGGGACTTTTACCCTCCTCGTACAATGTAGGTACAAGAGTATCAACATTTGCATACTCCACTGCCGAAATAAAGGCTATTACACCTTGGTGGTTCTTACGTGTTATACGATTCAGTTTCTCAACCGGAACACGCAATACCGGTATTGTACGCCCTTTTAAAGCCGCAAACAACTCGCGTGACAATTCGCTCTGTATATCACGTTTCACAAGAATCTTATCAACCTCTTTACCGGCATCTAACGCCTCCAATACGGCACGTACACCGAATATCATCTCATTTGTATTAACCATCAGTTTTTCGATTTTGAAAGCAATGTACGCGCATTATCGATAGCAGCATCGGAAAGCAGCTCACCACTCACCATCTGCGCTATCTCACGAACACGCGCCTCACCTTCGAGTTTCACAATATTTGTCCGTGTACCCAAAGAAGTCTCCTCCTTATACACCTTATAATGTTCATTTCCAAGTGCAGCAACCTGCGGAAGATGTGTTATACTTATAACCTGTCGGTTAGCCGAACCCATTTGCTGCATCAGACATCCCATACGCTCGGCAAGAACACCCGATATTCCGGTGTCTATCTCATCAAATATCAATGTAGGCTGGTCGGTACAATCTGCCACAAGAGATTTAAGAGCAAGCATAACACGCGCCATTTCACCACCCGATGCAACGTCGGCAAGTGGTTGCATGGGACTTATACTATTGGACGAGAAGAGGAAAGTAACAATGTCGACACCGGTAAGAGTAAAATCCGATGCCGCAGCAAAAGCAACCTCAAAACGTATAAGCGGCATACCTAATGTAACAAGAATATCCACAATCCTCTTTTGCAATTCTTCTGCTGCCTTCTTACGCAACAAAGTCAAAGAGGATGCCTTTTTTGCCAAATTATCCCTTAATACAGTACAACGTTGCTTGGCCCGAATAATCTCTTCATCGCCATTGGTAATATGTTCGAGACGTTTTTTGTAATCATCGGCAAGAGCCAGCAACTCATCCAACGAAGCAAGCCTATGCTTCTTTTGTAAATCGTATATAAGCGTAAGACGAGCATCGACATATTGTAACCTGTCGGGAGAGAATGTCACACGTTCCATCCTTGTACGTAATTCGTTGCATATATCCTTAAGTTCGATATAATTGCTCTCGATACGTTCAGATAAATCACCGGCCGATGCATAATGTTTGGATATCCGTGCGAGTGAATTTACAGCCTCGCGCAATGCTTGCAACATATTGCGTTCATCATCGCCATCGATTGCAGTAGAAGCACCAAACAATGCAGCCTGTATCTCCTCGGCATGCGTAAGTTCCTGCAACTCCTCCTCGAGTTCCTCCTGTTCACCATGCTTAAAAGCACCCTGCTCTATTTCGTTCAATTGAAAGCGTAACCACTCTTCATCGTGCCTGCTCTTTTCAAGTTCAGCTTCCAATTCGATAAGCCTGCGCTGTTCGGCTATATATGTATTGTACAGACTCCTATAATCGAACAGAGCATCGGCACTGCCGGCAAGGATGTCAAGCACATTCAACTGATAATTTTTGTCGCCAAGCAATAGATTCTGATGCTGTGAATGTATATCGATAAGACGTGCGCCAAGTTCCTTCAACAACGAAATTGACACCGGTGTATCATTTATGAATGCCCGACTGCGACCTGTTGCCGACAACTCGCGACGTATAATGCAATCCTTCTCGTCATATTCCAGTTCGTTATCATCAAAAAAAGTATGTAAAGAAAAAGAAGATAAATCGAAAGTACCCTCTATAATACATTTATCAGAACCCTCGCGCACCGATTTTGTATCGGAACGTTGCCCCAATAACATCGAGACAGCCCCTAACAATACCGATTTTCCGGTTCCTGTTTCACCGGTTATAACAGAAAAGCCTGAATCAAATTCCACATCAAGCCTGTCTATCAACACAAAATTTCGAATACTTAATGATTTAAGCATCAGTTTTTCAATTTTCTAAAATTTTATCCCAAGCATCGGAAAGCGAAGGATTGATATTGGAAAGAATACTCACGACAGATTTGCGTTCTTCGGGCAAACCTTTGGAAAAGATATTAACAAGCTCATCCTGCTTATACTCGGTAAACAACTTTGTAAAATAGGCAAGAGGACGATCTTCGTACACTTGATTAAGCAACTGCATATTATCGGCTATAATCTTACGTCCGCTATTGGCATCTTTATACATTGTATCAAGACCCAAACGATGATAGCGGTACATCAAACGCCGCAAAGGCTCCAAAGCCCCGTTCATATAATCATCTATCACAGCATAACGGTTATTGGTATTGCTTCCCGCACGCCAACCGGCATCACCTAAATTTTGTGCATTGTTTGCAATATTCAAAGCTTTATTCAAAAAATCGCTACCACCCAATTCACCCATGGAATCCATGTCTAAACCCAAAATAATGTAAACATAGAATGCAATCACAGCCGTGAGATTATTATCGAGATTATCTTCGTTAAACTCCAAGCGATCGTAAGGCTGGTATGTAAACTTAATACCTTTATCTTCGTATTTAAAAAGCGTAGAATTGTAAGATGAGCCATATACAGGACGGTTGGATTGCACCATCAGTGTTACGGTGAATGTACCGTCATCGGAGTAGCCATCCACGACAAATGTAAAATTACAATTTATACGCTCGTATTCCTCATAGCTGTAATCGGTCCATTTACGATTGTTTATAAATTCGGTAAGCGAGTTACGCAATACATCAAAGGCTTCAGTATTGGTACCCTGCACCTTCGACGTGTTCAATGTTACATTGGCATTCAGTTCTTGCGCCGAAATATGCATAGGCAACAGCAACACAACTGCCAAAATCAACAGTTTGGAAAGATACGATATAATATCATGTGCTACCTCGCGTTTGCTTTTCAATGGGAAAGAGGATGAACTGTTTTTATCGATGATAGTCACTTTATTGGTGTCTACAGCAAAGCCGGCACCTTCATCCTCCAACGAATTCAGCACAATGAAATCGAGATTCTTCTTTTGCAGTTTTTCACGTGCATTTATCTCACCATTGTTTGTCTCCAATGCAAATCCTATCAGATGTTGATTTTTGCGTTTTATTCCACCCAAGGCTGCTGCAATATCTTTGTTTGCCTCGAGCTCGATTGTCATACTCTGAACCGCACGCTTAATCTTCCTATCGGCTGTTACAGCCGGACGATAATCGGCTACGGCCGCACACAGAATAGCAACATCGCACGAGGGGAAAACCTCCATAGATGCCTCGTACATCTGTGATGCCGATTCCACATCTATACGATGTATCCCGGGATGTGGGGTTGGCAATGATACAGGACCTGCAACAAGAGTAACATCGGCACCACGTAACGCACATTCGTTGGCAAGAGCAAAACCCATCTTACCCGATGAATAGTTTCCTATGAAACGTACAGGATCTATTTTTTCATACGTGGGCCCTGCTGTTATCAACACCTTCTTGCCCGACAAGGATGCTTTATGCAAAAAAAAATCCTTAAGCACTGTTACTATATTCCCGGGTTCTTCCATACGACCTTTACCGTTTAAATGACTGGCCAGTTCGCCCGATGCCGGTTCTATTATATTATTTCCGTAACCGCGTAACACCTGCAGATTTTTTTGTGTCGATGGATGGGCAAACATATCAAGATCCATTGCCGGTGCAATAAACACCGGGGCCTTCATCGACAAATAGGTTGTAACCAAAAGATTATCGGCAACCCCGGAAACCATCTTGCCAATTGTAGAAGCTGTAGCAGGAGCCACAATCATTGCATCGGCCCATAAACCCAGTTCCACATGGCTGTTCCATGCACCGTCGGCAGAGTGGAAGAAATCGCAAAGTACCGGACGCCCCGAGAGGGTTGAGAGTGTCAGTGGCGTGATGAACTCCTTGCTTGACGGTGTCATTACAACCTGCACCTCTGCACCCTCCTTCACCAACAAACGAACGAGTATTGCTGCCTTATATGCAGCAATACTGCCTGTTACACCCAACACTATTTTTTTCCCTTGCAACATAGTCTATTTATTAAAACCACGAACTTTTATTCGTGTCAACACCTGTTTGGTATTAAGCGGAAAATCGCCATTCATCATCCAAGCATAATAACCGGGATCGCGCTGTAGCACCGCAACAACCGACTCTCCTTTATAACGCCCGAAATTAAAAACCTCGACGCCTTTTTCATCGTACACTATACGACCGGCAAAATCAACATTGCGATTAAATGAAGAATACTGCGACAAAAATTCCATATCATTCTTCAATACATCGGGATAACGATCGAGCTGTGCCTGCAGAATCTCGTACGTTGCACGTGTATCGGCCAATGCGCTGTGAGCATTCTCCAACTCGGCACCACAATAGAATTTATAGGCAGCCGACAAGGTACGCTGCTCGAGTTTATGATAAATCACCTGTACATCGATTGCATGATGACGACTGAGATCTATATCTACTTGAGCACGTAAAAATTCCTCGGCCAGCAAAGGCAAATCGAAACGGTTCGAGTTAAAACCTGCAATATCGCAACCAACAAAGTCATTTGCAATATCTTTGGCAACCTCTTTGAACAGAGGGCAATCCTTAACGTCATCATCATATATTCCATGAACAGCCGATGCAGTCTCGGGGATATGCATTCCCGGATTGATACGCATTGTTCGAGAAATCTCATTTCCGTTAGGAAACACTTTTATATAACAAATCTCCACTATACGATCCTTTGAAATATCCACACCGGTGGTTTCGAGGTCGAAAAATATTATGGAATTTTTAAGATTCAGTTTCATATAAGCTTACTTAAAGACACCCGACGGCAGCACCATGGTGCTGCCGTTTACAAGATGCCGTATCAATCGTTAATCATTACAGGCAAAAGCAGCATCAGAAGCTCCTGTTTCTCAACCTGCTCGGCGGGAACAATCACTCCGGCACGAGAAGGATCGGCTAATTCGACTATAACCTCCTGACCGGGGGTGTTGTTAAGTATATCGATGAGGAACGAAGCGCGGAAACCGATATTCATAGGGGTGCCATCGTAGCTGCATGTGATACTCTCCTCGGCCGAAGTAGAGAAATCGGGATTCTGTGCCGAAATAACAATCTTACCCTCCTCTATGTGCAACTTGATAAGACTTACCTGTGAAGAGAATATTGCAACACGGCGCAAAGTTCCGATAAGAGCTGTGCGATCGACAGTGAGTTTATGTGGATTATTCTGCGGAATAACAGCATTGTAGTTGGGGTAACGACCATCGAGCAAACGACACACAAGTTCGTATTCGGCCATTGAGAATGTTGCAAATCTACCATCGAATTCCACAGCCACAACCTCTTGTTCATCCTTGCCAAGCAGGCTCTTCAAAAGTATTGCCGGTTTTTTTGGAAGAATGAAAGAAGATTTTTCCGTACCCTCCACAGAGTAATCACGGAAACGCACAAGTTTATAGGCGTCTGTAGCCACCATGGTAACACACTCGGGAGTAAAATCGAAATTCACGCCACACATTACAGGACGATCGTCCGATGCAGCAAAGAGCGAACAAGAGATACCGCTTGCGAGCACCTGTGTGGGAAGCGAAACTTTCACAATATCACCACCCAGTACCGGAGCCGAAGGATATTCATCGGCATTGCTTCCAACCATACTGTATTTACCATTAAGGTAGTATATGGTCATCTCCAATGTATCTTTATTGACCTCGAAACGTAAAGGCTGTTCAGATATTTCTTTCAAAGAATCGATAAGAATCTTCGAGGAGATTGCAAACCTGATGTCTTCGGAACTGTCTATTACATCGAAAGATGTGCTTAAGGTGTTATCGGGGTCCGAGGCTGTAAGTGTAAGCCTTGTACCCTGCAGTTCGAAGAGGAAGTGATCCAAAATGGGAATTGTATTTTTGGAATTTATAACTCGACTGATAGTCTGCAAACGCGAAGACAATTGGGAACTTGATACTGTAAAGTTCATAATATTAAATTTTAATTATTTTAATCGGTTCTACACTCTCTTTCCATCGAAGAGAAAATTTATCAAAGATAAAACGAAAATATTATATCGACCATAAAAATGGTAAAAAAAATCGTTTTTTTCAAAGAAATAAACTACTTTCGCAGTGTATTTGAAATGAATTATGGAAATCACAGGAAAAATTATTGCAGTACTGCCCGAGAGAGGCGGTATCTCAAAAACAGGAAATGAGTGGAAAACGCAGGAATATGTACTTGAAACACATGAACAGTTCCCCAGAAAGATATGTTTCAACGTATTTGGTGCCGATAAGATATCTCAATTCAACATTCAGGCAGGCGAGGAAATGACTGTATCTTTCGATATCAATGCACGTGAGTATAACGGCCGTTGGTACAACGATATTCGTGCTTGGCGTGTTGAAAGAGGCGCGGCGCCGGCACCTGTAACCAACACGTCGCCGGTTGATGCTCCCAAAGTGAGTGCACCCGACTTCAGTGCACAGAACGACGCCGATGACCTGCCGTTCTAAGTAGCGCAAAGAGAGAATCACAAACGAATCCCCAAAGGGTGCTTTGGGGATTCGTTATGTTAAATTCTGAGGGGTAAAAAAAGAGTACAGAGAACAGAGGAAAGATAAAAGAGAGAATTTAGATGGGTAAACTTTTAATTATCTTCTCGGTGCCCCAAGAGCAATCCATTCTATTTGCTGTTGATTTTACTATGTTCCTTTTTGAAAAAAGGAACACAAAAACAGGCACACGGGCGTTCGAGTCGCTTGCTCCTTATGCTCGTGAATTGCCTAAGGCAATATAACTCGTGCGGAGCGCGCTTGCCGCTGCAATCCTTTCTGTCGCATGCAGGGTGCTGCGCAACTCGCTGTGCTCAAACATGCTCGCACTCTTTTCCTGCATCCGACAGGGATTTACGCTGTCTCACTTACGGTGCCTAATTTTTTAAAATTACTTTTTGCAGATGT
The DNA here is from genome assembly GCA_017467885.1 of Bacteroidaceae bacterium. GTDB lineage: Bacteria > Bacteroidota > Bacteroidia > Bacteroidales > Bacteroidaceae > HGM04593. The sequence goes on from JAFUKC010000029.1 coordinate 43,207, forward strand.
ATTTAGCTTCGCCTCTGTTGCGTTAGCAATAGGGGAGCTGTCCGAAGGACTGAGAGGTTGAAAAAAACTGAAAACGGAAATCTGAAAACGGAAAGAGTACAGAGTAAAGCGAACAGAGGAGCAGCTATGTTACTTTTTGTTTACAACATATTGCACCCATGCTGTATAAACAGCATGGGTGCAATACAATTTACGGGATAGATTTAGTTGCACACGGGACGCACCGCGTGGCCGTAGAAGCGACTGCGCCAATAGTACCAGTCGTGACTGTAGCTATTGAAGTAGAGGTAGCATGCGTAGTCGCAAGAATCCTCATTCAGTGAACTCGACCAGTAGTAACCGACGGAACCCTCGTGGTAGAGTTCCGTACCGTAGCGGTAGCCCGCCGCCGGCAGGAAGATGCTGTTACCGTTGGGGCCGGTAACCTTGTAACCGTTTACGCCGTTTACAGTAGTCCATTGCCAAGTACATCTATTGTTGAGTTCTTGGATTTCTTCTAAGCTGGGCATGCGCCAACTGCCGCCCCACTTAACGTGAGCAACATCGTACTGTGTTCCACTAATATCGCTACCTATATTTATGTATTCATTAGAATCATCATATCCATCACCGTCCTTATCAGTCCAATATTTATAGGTATCCCAAGAGTAATCGCTCTTTTCTTCCGTTTCGCCCCAAGCGTAGTAACCGCCTATTCTTCGGGAGAAGAGGCACCGACGTTGCAGCAGGCCCATTTGACGCTAAGCCCTAAATCGACGGCATGGACGTGATGTTCGTCGTTGCATAGGGCCTCGCTGTATTTCAAAGAATATATTTGTGGTTCACTCCAACCGTTATAGCTCAAATAATAGCCACCCTTTGTATAAACTCCCAATTTTATATCCTTATAACCATTAACTAAACTATTTGCTTTTATTTTTATTTCGATATCTATTTTGTCGGTATTAGGTTGCGATGACATACCTTCAGGTGGGGTATATCCTATTGTATATTTTGATGGGAAATAGGTGTAGTTTGCTTTATCATCCAAGTAATATATACCCCATTCCATAACGTCTGCCAGTGAATTTATATAACCTTCTACTGTACATTTAAAGGTTATATCATCTTCTTTTTTATATTGGGATGTTTGTTCAAAATCTGTTATATATGCATCTAATGCATTATATTCATATTTTTCGCTATACTTTATGTGATTATCGTTTACTTTATTATTTGAGTCTTTTAAGCGTAAAGATTTCAGGTAGGCTCTAAAGTACCACTTATCGCCATCGTGTGGCATCTCAAACGTCAGCATTTTATACTGTGAGGATGAGACACTGCAATCTAACAAAGCCTCATAGCTGTAAGGTTTTGTGTACCAATTTAAATATGGTACTGAACCTTTTTTTCCAACAACACCCCAATATACTGTGTTGCGGGTTACACTTTCTGGTTCATTATAATATAAATGGTATAAATGTGAAGGTATTGTATTGGCATTTTCTATGGTTACAAAAACGTTTATATTTCCTTTGCCGTCATTTGATATTTCTTCTATTTTTATATTACAATCGCCATATAGGGCTTTCTTCTGACGTTCATATAGAGAATTGGTCATTCCCTCGAGCATCTCTTTTAGGGATAGAACGGGGATTTTCAAGGGGAGGGGTAGCAATCCTATTATTCCGTCTGCGCCTATACCGGCTAAATCATTAAGGAATTTATAGGTTTCTGCGTTAAATAAATCGGCACCCAAAGTCCCTGCATCTCTTATATTCCCCAAAAAATCCGACATATCGCCTAAATTGCCGAGGTTGAAGAGGTCGGAACTACCGGTACGTGTAAAGTTTTGTGGTATTTGAACTGCATCGTGTTTTACAAATAAACCGGTAAGTTGCCCTTCGGCATCCACATAACTTATTAAATAACCTTCTGGGGAGTGTATGACATTGGCAGAATAATTTTGATTACCTATCTCTATTATTTTTCTTTCTTCATTCAAAAGGATGTAGAGACCGATATTTCTTTTATCGGATATATAATATCGTATATGGTTGTTTATTTCATCGTACGATGCAAGCATATACATGTCAGCAGAATATAATCCGTCATCCCAACCTTGCAACTCGTCCTTTGGAATCTTATTAAATTCCGATACTATATCAAAGGGGATATTCTCGTCGTCGTTTGAACAGGAGACAAACAGAAGGGATAATACAAGCAGTAATAAGAATGTCGGTTTTTTCATAGTAAATAGAATTTCAATGGCATAAATTAAGCAGTTTCTAAACTATAGGGCAAAAATAGAAACATTTAAGCAAATGTAGGAGAATCGTAAACACTATTTTATGAATATAAATTTCCCTCGAACAAATTTTTGTGTCATTTCATTCTGTTCGAGGGAAATTATTGTATGTGGGTCTTCTTTTTATGAATTCATGCTTAGCAGGAACTCGTCGTTGTCCTTTGTCTTTTCGAGGCGGTCTTTTACAAAATCCATAGCCTCTATCGATGTCATGTCGGCAAGATACTTACGCAGAATCCACATACGGTCGAGAGTCTGCTTGTCGTGCAAAAGATCATCACGACGCGTACTCGAAGCAACGATATTTACAGCCGGGAATATACGTTTGTTGCTGAGCGAGCGGTCGAGTTGCAGCTCCATGTTACCGGTTCCTTTAAACTCCTCGAAGATTACCTCGTCCATTTTGGAGCCTGTGTCGATGAGGGCTGTTGCTATGATTGTCAGTGAGCCGCCGTTCTCGATGTTGCGTGCGGCACCGAAGAATCGTTTAGGTTTATGCAGAGCATTTGCATCGACACCTCCCGATAGAACTTTGCCCGATGCAGGAGAAACTGTATTATATGCACGTGCAAGACGCGTAATTGAATCCAGGAAAATAACAACGTCGTGCCCACACTCTACCATACGCTTTGCACGTTCCAGAACAATACCGGCAATCTTCACGTGACGCTCGGCAGGCTCGTCAAATGTAGAGGCAATAACCTCGGCATTCACGCTGCGTGCCATATCAGTAACCTCCTCGGGACGCTCGTCTATGAGCAACATAATCATGTAGGCCTCGGGGTGATTAGCAGCAATTGCATTTGCTATATCCTTAAGCAACATTGTCTTACCGGTCTTGGGCTGTGCCACAATAAGTCCGCGTTGCCCCTTTCCTATAGGTGAGAACATATCTACCACGCGGGCCGACATATTATCGTAACTTCCTGTACACAGTGTAAATTTTTCCTCGGGGAAAAGAGGAGTAAGATTATCGAACGATACCCTGTCGCGCACAAGTTCCGGGTCAAGACCGTTTATCTTGTTTACCTTAACAAGAGGGAAATACTTTTCACCTGCATTTGCCGGGCGTATAATACCTTCGACTACATCACCTGTCTTTAAGCCATACAGCCTTATCTGCGATTGTGACACATATACATCATCGGGGGATGCAAGATAGTTGTAGTCCGAGGAGCGAAGAAAACCATAATTATCGGGCATTATCTCCAAAACACCCTCAACACGCAAGACATCGGCAAAATCGTACTGTGTCGTTTGTTCGACAACCTCTTGTCGTTCCCTGTCGAAACGTACTCTGCGCTGCATACGCTCATTTCGGTTTGTATTCTGCTGTGATTGCTGATTCGATTCAGGCTGTTGCTTGTCGAATTTACCAATAAGTTCGGTTGGCAGTTCTTTTTTATCCGACGGCAGATCTTCTATGGCAACAAAAGCCTCTCCCTCACCTGTCACTGCTATTTCAGGTTCTGTATTCTCGGTTGTATTATCCAAAACCGGCAGTTCCTCTATCTTTGCCTTAGGTTTACGACCGCGCTTCTTTGGAACAACTTTTTCCTCCGATTGCAGTTCTGTATCCTGTGGTTCAAGTGCCTGCTCATTGCTTGCCGTCTCTGCCACAGATTGTTCCTCAACCTTTGCTTTAGGTTTACGGCCACGCTTCTTTGGTGCCGGTTTTTCCACAGGCTCTACCACCGTTGGTTGCGGCTGTTCTACAGGTTTAAGTTCCTCAAGCGGTTTCTCGGGAACTGATGTAATAACCGCCTCCGATTGCTTTTTAGGTTCACTCTTATCCAGTTTAACAGCCTTGTCACCTGTGGCTGTATATACTTTTGCCGAAACCTCGGGCTGAATACGGTTACGTCGATGATTGCGTCTGTTCATACGCGACTCCTCCTTTGCAACAGCGGGAGCTCCGGCCTGACTGTTCTGCAGTGCCTGACCATCGAGTATACGGTATATCAGTTCGTCACGTTCCAACGTTTTAGTTCCTTTTACACCTAAATTTTGTGCAATAGATTGCAATTCAGACAATTCTTTGCTTCTTAAATGTTCAATATGATACATAATTTACAGGTATGACACTCATCCGTAAAGACGGTGCACAATAAAATCGAATATGATATTTGATATTTGGTTGACGATAACAACCTCAAGGGTATATTATAGTAGTTTGTCGATGCAAATTTAAATAAATAGTTTTAAAAATACAGTAATTTCAACTGTTTTTTTGCAATTATACACTGTTGGAGGGACATTTCAATAGATATACTTTAATTTTTATTCGTATAATTATACTTTTGCCCGCCAAATTCCGGCAAAAAGAATAGCACGCATATATTACGAGAATTCCCCTGCCGGCAGATAAACACAACCGGCAGGGGAATTGTTCTTAAAAAAATGTAAACAGTTTATTTTATAGGCTCAGACTCATTCACAATATCTTCGGGAACAGCATCGCAACGTACATATTTGCATACATTATTTTCATCGTCTTGTGCAACCCAAACCATGCTGCCATCGGCTGTAAGCTCGGTTACTATATACGAATGGCTCCAGGCATCATCGAAGAGCTGAAAATCGTATGTTCCGCTTATAATGTAACCTTCATACTCATCCTTTTCGATAGAGAAATCACCTGTTATGCAACGTGCATACATGCTGTTTACATTCTGATACATCTTAAACACCATGTCGCGACGCTCGAAGACGATATAACAATATACATCTTCGTGAACCTCAGTTCCGTTGTTCCATTCGCTCAATTTCCACACTCCTGCTATGTTTGCCGGTGTTACTTCTAGCGATGGAACATTCATTTTCTTATCATCATCGGAACAGCTCTGCAATATACCGAAAGAAAGCAGCAGAGCCATCATTCTGAAAACTGTTTTCATATAATTTTACTTTTTACTGTTTTTCAAATCAATAATTCCTTTTATGGTGCGTTTCGAGGGAATACCCTCTATGCCACCGACCAACACGCCGAAACGAAGAGTATCACCAACCTCCCGGGGTAATTTCGAGGTATCAACAGTTATTTTTATATCTCCCTCTTCTCCCGGACCTATAATCTCGGGTTCAACATCAAACTCTACGTATGAAGGCAGAATGGTTGCAACCAGACGCAAAGGACGCACACCGCTATTTGCACACAATATACGTTCGGTATAAATATTGCCTGCTTCAACATCTGAAAAACAAACCTCCTTATGCTTCAGCCGAAGATGTCCCATCTTCTGCGGCAGATAATCCCATTCATCGCCGGCAAGCACATTTGCATATACCGATAATTTCGAAACAGGTTGTTTATCGGAGAGATCGGTATACACAAACAGATTCGATTCGAATGTTCCGTCTTTTCCTCGCGGATTGAATGTGGCAGAAATCTCACCGGTACATCCGGCAGCAACAGGATGCACCGGAAAAACTGCGGTAACACAGCCGCAAGATGTTGCTACTCTACTGATGGTAACAGAACGGTCGGTGTTATTCTTAAAATTAAAGTGCACAATCTGCAATGAATCGGTATCATATACGGCTCCAATATCCTCGCTTTTCTGTTCGAAAAGAAGAATTTCACCTTCGGACTCATACAACGGCGGATTCATGATAGAATCAATGGCTGCACGAGATAGCCTTATGACTTGCGAATATGCATCGACTGTAATCAATGGCATGGCAAGCAAAAAAACATATAACACCTTCATATTAACCTTTTTTAAAGCCAACCGTTGTTGCTTGCACTCTTGCGTACTGTCACAGCAACCGAATGTACAGCATCCTCGCCTACAGTGATTGTAAGTGTTGCCACGCCCTCTTTTACTCCTGTAATTGTGAGTGTGGTGCCTGTAAGCTCAATACCGGCAACAGCATTGTCACTTATACTGTATGCATAAGAGAGTTTCTCGCCACCTACAAAGTAATCGGCAAGATTAACACTTACAGAGGCATCGGGGGCCAAATAGATATTAGGTATTCTCATTTCACTGCCTGCGCTCTCTATAGCTTTTAGCAATGCTGCTGCATCAACAAGTTTTCCCATCTTACCCACATACTTCGAAAGGTCGGTTTTTGTAGGTGAAGCCCCCGGTGAAGAGTGCAGATAGTGTGAGAATTTATCACCTTTGAAATAACCATCGATATCCCTTGCTGTAGAATACATTAATTCTATAAACTCCTCGGCTTTAAAATGGCGTCGCATCTGTTTTGCATATGAAAGACCGAGAGCGGCCACTCCCGAAACATGAGGACACGCCATTGATGTACCTTCGTAGAAACCATAATCGGGCTTACCTTCTACCACAAGTGTCGAAAGAATCATACCTTCGCTATCCTCCTCTGAACCAACTGCACCATAATAATCTCCATCACCGCCCGGTGCCGATAAATCGACCGTATAACCGTAGTCGGTGTATGTAGCAGGTGTATAATCGGCAGCCAAAGCCGACACACAAACGAACTTCGAGTAGGCACCGGGGAATGACGACTCCGAAGCAAATTCATTGCCCGAAGCAAATATAACTATACCACCATCCACAACACCGTTGGGCGAACCTGCATTCTCTATAAAATAATCGAAAGCCTCTTTCTCCAGCGGATACGTTTCGGCCCACTCTTTTTCTGTAGCAGGACCAGGGGTAAAGCCTAAAATAGGATTGGCATTAGGCGACATATATCCCCAACTGCATTGCAGAATGGTTGCACCATTATCTGCAGCATACTTAACAGCTTTAGCCTCTTGTGCAAGAGTTGCAGTACGAGCATCATCAAACAACTGACACGACATAATACGTACACCGGATACACCTTTCGAATAATCGCCACCGGCAATACCGCACACACCCAAATTATTGCCATTCACAGCGGCAATTGTTCCTGCAACGTGTGTTCCATGACCGCTGTCATTCGAACCTGTCGTAGAAATATATCCGCGGTCACTTGCAAAGTTATAGCCGTATCGGTCACCTTTATAACCGTTTCCGTCGGCGTCGACATCCGAACCAAACGTTTCACTCTCATTCACCCACATATTGGCTGCAAGATCGGGATGATAGTGCATCACACCCTCGTCCATCACAGCAACAATTATAGAGGGGTCACCTGTACACATCTTCCAAGCCTCCTCGCAACCGACGTCGCAACCTGCAACGGTTGGAGCCCATTTTTGTTCAAAATCGTAACTGCCACGATTTATATATCCCCACTGTTTTGCCAGCAACGGGTCGTTGAAAATTTGCTCTGTGTCGACTTCTTGTGATGCAGCGTGCAATGCAACAGCACGCTTACCGGTATTAGTACGATATATTCTGCGGTTACATTGCACCTTGGAAATCTCGCCCAACCGCGAAAGACGTTTACATGCATCATTCAAATCATTACTCTCGTCGAAACGTACCAAATACCACAGGTGCATTCCCGCCTCTCTTGTACGTTCCTCTGTTGCCGGATTCACAGGGAATAAACGTTCAAACTCATACGCACCTAACGTCGATAAAATTTCATCGGTCGATGGAAGCCCCGAGCGTGTAGACACGTTGTCAGACGAACCGAATGTTTCATCCAAAATATCACTCATTCCGGGAACAAACTTTATAAGCAACTCACCGGGTACAACGTCATCGGATACATTTGTTGTATAATCAGGTGCCAATGTTTGTGTGGTTATCGCTTCATCGCTACATGAAACAGCCACAATTGTACACAAAGCTACGATGTATATATATATTCTCTTCATATTTACTCGGTTATTTCTTCTTTAAACTCATACTTCTCTCTTGTTCCCGGGAATACCGAATAGTAGTAATCGAAACTGGAGGGCACATTATCGAAACGAACTAGTTCGCCATCGGTGTTGCGACCGCTCTCTTGTTGATTAAACACCAACAAATCGGGATACCACATAAGCAGATAAGGATGATAAAGCAGCCAATCGGGCAGATTTCCGGTAAAGAAATTAAGATTTATTGCCAAATGTTTCATATTCGGAAGTATTTTGGGACAGTTATTATCGGCAAGATACTGAATCGTATCACCACCGAATGCATCCACGTCGGCCTGTGTATATGCCACAACACCCTCTTCACCTACTTTGAAATCGGGTACCTCACCCTCAATATAACAGTTGGACAGACTCAACTCCTCGAGATTCTCCCACAAGAACAGGCGTCGCAAAGAATTGTTTGACAAGGTGTTTATGTGCAAACCCAAACCATCTTCATATTGATCGGCCTTACGTAAATCGCTCGTTGTCCAGCGACGTGATGCAACCATACGTAGTTTCTTTAGTTTCGGAAAATCTTCAGGAGTAAGCATTTGGGGTATGTCGTTGAAATTGTTCGCACTTATATCGAGATATTCAAGGCTGTTCCCCAACTTAACAAACTCCTCGGGCAGAGTTATCAGACCATAAGAGAATAGTGTAAGTTCTTTCAAATAATCGAGTTCGCATATTTCGGGACCAAGCTCGATACTTAACAACATGGTATTTGTGTTCGACGAAAAATCCAACGACTCGGCATATTTAAGATAGCGGACCTCCTGTGGAATACTCTCTTCAGTGCGGAACATAAGGAACGAAGCCGAACGTACACGACCAACCGCTTCGGGTGCCGGTAAGCCCGAGTCATTAGCCTCCCATAATGTAACGTTGTTCCAGTTACGCATATTCTCGCTTGTATCCCAAGGATCAGCCATAGAGTTCAAACGTTCAAATATCGTAAGCAGGGCAAGCGAGTCACCCTCACGATTATCTTCTATCTTTATTGCGGCTTTCTGCGTCAAAGTAAGTACTGCCGGTGTTTCAATTTCATTTCCACCTGTCGGTTGAAGATATATTTTGGCAACACGTGGCTCGGGAAGAGTGTTCATCTTCCAATCGAAGCGTAACTTTGTGGTACGAGGACGTGCACCACGGTCCAACTCTACGTTTATTTTACCGGGAGTAAGCCACTCTTCATCATTTTCATCATTTTCATCATACTCAATTTTCACCTCAAAAGGAACATTCGTGGTAACCTCTGTTTCAAAATAGCGTTCATCTGTTTTAGCCGAAGCTTCAATTTCGATCTCCGGTTCTTCAAAACGTATCATCTTGCCATAGCCCGTCTGCCTTACCGTTACGTTCTTTGTTGCACCACTCATGCAACAGAAACGAATTGTAGCCGTACGAAGATCATTAACCAAAGAGGAATCGATAACAACACTGCACTCGCAAACACCCTCGCCATTGGCCGGAGATAGCATCAACCAAGGTTCGGTTGTGGTAGCAACCCACTTTTCGCCCGACTCTACAAAGAGTTTCTCCGTAGCACCCTCGGCACCTACGGTTATCTCCTCTTTATCGACCATTAAACCTTTAATGGCATCTTCGCTGTCGTCGCATGAGACGAATACACTCATCAATGCAACAACACCTAATGTTATTTTAAAGAAATGTCTAATCATCTTTATTATATAATCGTGAGTTAATTTTCAATATCCAAATAGCTGCAACCGCGAATATCCTGAGTCTTATCATATATAAGCATGTAATATCCTGCACTTATATAAGCACATACACCGGACACATCCAACGAAATATTAGGATTATCGGCTACCTCCAGATAGTAGATGTATGGCGATATGGTATCCTCAATCTTACGAAGGTCGTTAGAACCTATACAGAAGTACGCAAGGCTCGGGCAGGTATATATACCTGTGGGCCACTCACGTAAACAACGGTTACCCTTCTCGTCACGTTGATGACGAATAAAAAAACGCTGCAGAGAAGTAATATTCAATGGTGCATAAGGAAACTCGCTAAACATATTATAGCTCAGATCCAGACCTGTCATATACGGCAGACGTGTAGGATAAAAATCATCCGAAAGTTTCGTCAGTTTGTTGTATGTCAGGTCAAGTGCCATCAGCATGTAGGCATTATCTCCCTTCATAGAGCCATCGGGAATCTCCTTCATACCGTTTCCAGCGAGTATCAGGTAAGTGATAGGCGAGTTTTTCTTAAACAGGATTGACGGGAATGTCTCAAGACGATTACCTGTAAGATCAACCTGATTAACATTTACTCCTCGGAAATCTTCTCCATTCTCGAAACTGCTTATCTCGTTCTCCGAGAAATCTATCGATTGGGCAATGTAAACCGATTTTGCATTAAATATATCGGGGAACACTTTCATCTTGTTATTACTGCATGAGAAGCTCTCTAGTTGCGAGAAACCACAGAAATAACCATCCTCGGCAGGCTTTATCTCGGTAATCTTATTATTGTCGAGATATATCTTTGCCAAACTTATATCCTTACCGAAAGGATTAACCTTCTCTATCTTATTGCTTGCGCAATCGAGCATTCCAAGGTTTTTCATTTTTTTCAACTTATCGTGCTCGGGGAACTCGACAAGGTTGTTGTATCCCATATAAAGAATCTGTATCTTTTCACCACAAGCACCTTCTATAAGGGTTTCCCAATCGGCCTTCAACTGGCTGCCCGATATTCCTTTACAACAAGCTACATTAAGCTGTTGCAACTCGGGTAGCGAAGCTATCATCTCCATTGGCAAAGATGTAAGATTCGGACAATTGTAAATCTCCAAATCTACCAAAGCTTCAAGATTACCCCAACTGAGTTCATCCTTCTCGGCATAGAAAGGCGAATCCTCTTTTATCTCTTTCAAGAAACCCTCGGAGGTGACAGGTGCATTGGCAATATACATCTGCTGCAAATTTGTCAAACGCATAATGGCTTTTGAAATACCTGTAATGCCGTTGGTTAAATCACCGAACTGTATATTTTTCAATGATATACGACTGTTTAGTATCGGTTTCTCATTTTTATCGAGATTTATGGTCTTTTGCCACATTTCCGATAATCCTTCGCGAAAATCTCGTGCAAGGAAGTTCTTTTCATAGTCGTAGCGCATGGCAAGCTTCTGCTCATCGCTCATATTTGCACTTACATTATCGAACAGATGACCACCCAATAAATCGGAGTGTGTACCGAACGAAAGAATAACCAATTCGGTCAACTGCCCTATGGCATCGGGAACATCACCCTTGGCACCCATTCCGGCAAGTGAGAGTGTCACAACACGACCGTTGTTATCTAAATCAACACCGGGTTGGTCACCCCACAAATCCAAATCCTTATTGAAATTCCAATTACACCCGGGGACCTCAGACTCACCGGCATAGCGCCATTCAGGACCACCCATCGCATCCCATATCTCCTTCAAAGCAAGATAATCCTTAATATATTCGGCTGTTTCATTAAGAGCAATAGGAACTTCGACATCCTCGGTTTCAACATTATCTTCAACAACAAACGTATCCTCACCATCTACAACAGCCGTCTCAAGAATTGTTTTTGCTTTCTTATCGGAATATGTAGTGTAGCTACTGATTTTGTATGTACCGGCCTTCAACCATACAACTGTATCACAAATAGAATAGGAGGTCTCGGCATTCTGTCCCGGATAAAGTGTTTCATCGGCCGAACCGTTTTTAAAATCTTCGGTATATTCTACCCGTATCTTTTTAAAGGTTGTAAGTTCCTGTGTAAATGTATTCTTAACTGTTATATCCACAACACGTATATTCGAGAACGGATAAGAATCTTCAGCCTCGGCACGTGTAGTTGTATCTTTCACAAACTTTTTAACAAGTTTAAAAGATACCATACCACGCGGAGCTGCATCAACAGGAACATCCTTTACAACCAAACCACCGGCTACTATAGTGAAACCATTATCTTCTACTGTTCCTGAAAGCAATTGATTATCAAGCTTATCATACAGATAATAACCTATGATGGTGTAATCGCCTGCAAGCAGCTGCAATTTATCGCTACGCAAACCGTACTCGGCATTCTCGCTATTGTATGCATTTAACAGCAATGTCTGCGAAATAGTGGAACCATCAGATTGCAATACAATCATAATCTTATATGCATCTGAAAGTCTATCCAACAATTCGGTACGGGTGGCAGAAACCAAAGATGCACCGGCCGAAGTTCTTTTACACACCTTGAACTGCACATAACCATATTGCTCCTGAAAAACATTATCATCATCGGAACAGGCAACCATACCAAATGACAACGTCGCAACAACAAGTGTAATTAAAAAGTGTAAACTTTTCCTATTCATTGTACTATTCATTCTTTAATCTATTTTAGGCTTTATAACCATAGCCTTTCTATTATTTCCATCCACATCGACAAATACCATTATAATGGTATAATCCTGTATTGTAAGCGATGCATAATACTCACTCGCATTAGAAGCACTTTGCCCACATTCAAACTTTACATCCTGCCATTTTACAACATTACCGTCAACATCGGCAAGTATAAAGGCATCCAAACTGCCGGCCATCCATTCGTCTTCGGTAAGATGCGGATATATAAATACAGACTCACCCTTATTTTCGGTAATTGAATAAATTTCGTAAATACCGTATCTCTCTATAATAGAAGATGCAATATCCATGTCAGTCTCAAGGGTACAAGCAAGTTCTTCTGTATTTTTCTTATATCTTACACTAAACCCGGTACCGGGATCAAGTGTAATACCCGATTTTACAACCAATGCTTTTATATATTCTCCATCTACACCTTTCAATATCATTATATATGGTTTTGCGATGGCCTTTAACATTATACTATAATACTGTTCGTTAGAATCTAACATTGGTTCAAAACCAACATCCTTGTGATCAATTATATTGCCGTTTGTATCGATGATTATAGTGTTATCAATACTCCAACCGACCCATTCGCTATCGGTAAGGAATGTTTCGATTGTCAAAGCAGAGGCATCATCGGTTGAAACAGAGTAAACACCCTTCTTTACCGGATACTTATCTTCTATGAGTGCCAAAATTTCGGGATCAGTTTCTTCAAAGCAGTTCTTCTCGACCATGTCATAACCTTTGATGACAAAAGCCGGTGTTGTATCCACATAGTCGCTTACCTGTGTAACCTCTAACATCACATAATTCACAGTACTGTCCACAAAAGCAGTAATATCGGTAACAGCGTCATATATATCCATGAATTTGCCATACGCGGCATCGGGTATAGCATAAACATAGGCTTTGCGCTCACCTTCAGTCTCGGCCGGATAAGCCTCACCCGAGATTTTAACCTGTGAGGGGTCGTTTGTATCAACCTCAACCTTTATCCAATCATTGTTCATTAATTGCAATGCACCATTTTCAAGCACCTCATAACATAGATAATGACAATTATAGTTGAGTGTATTTACCTTATAAGGAATAGAACCGGAATAAGTTAAAGCCTCCCCGCTTTGTGAATTGCTTGCCGAAAAAATTGTTGCATCGGCCGACAGACTCCAACCCCAAGGTGTTTCACCTATTATTTCTGCTTTTTCGGGATTCATACCGGAATATGTAACATCGTAGGAATAGATTACATCCTTGCCCTCATTTGCAAAAATAATGGTACCGGAAGCAGAACATGGTGCCTGCTCGTCAATAACAGCAGCCGTAAATGTTGCTTTAGTAGAGTTTTCGTTGTATTTAACATTTATGTTTTCCAACCATTCGGGTTGCTCTATTGCCCCAAAGGGGAAATTAGCCTCAACATCGAAAGTCAGGCTGCCGTTCGAGGCTATATCAATGGCGGTAATTTCGGCTCCGTCGGCAGAAAGAACCTTAAGTTTGTATTCTTTGGGCGAACGTGTTACAACAGCAAGTATCTCGCTTTGCCCATCACGGACAAGTGTTAATTTGGCAGTATTCGATACAAACTGTTGCCCGGCATCATCGACCTTTACCATTATATTCTGCTGCCCGGCATTGCCAATTATATCATAGGAGAACAACTCTCCATCGGACGATATTTTACACCAAATTGCATCTGAAGTAAGTTTCCAATTAATATCGGTTGTAAAATCAAATGTTTGTGTTGCATCGACATCACAGTGCAACGCCAACGGCTCCAAGAATATCGGTTCAAGAGGCTTTTGCGACGTATTATCATCGGAACATCCGGAAAGACCGATGCACACGACAAGTGACATAGCACCCGATACAAGCCATTTATTGAATTTTCCCATATCTGTTGTTTATTTGTTTATCTATTTAATAACCTTCGCGCTTCATCTTTTCCGCCTCATCATCACTTATCCACTCGACCGCATTAACAAACACACCAACGGTGTTTGTACCGGCTGCCATACCGGGAACATAAACAGTCATATACTGCAATATGAATTTCTCACAACTACTGAAATAAGATGTATAGGCCGATGGTTGAGACATCCATATCTCACCATCACCATAAATTGTTCCGAAAGCATCTGATGTGAGGCCCATACCTTGTGCTTCAAACTCAATAAGCGGCTCCAAGATATCCTTTGTGTTAAATTTAATTCTTACATCATATCCGTTGTAGAAGTAGTCCTCGATAATGATTGTATTCTCATTCTCGGGGTCGACTTTAGATTTACGAAGCAAAACATCTGTTGTAGTAATATAATTATATATATATGTAGAGTTTACCACACAGTAACCAGTAAAGACATTGATATCGAAAGGACAAGCTTTCTGCAAAACCACCTTTGCTTCATTTCCGTACAAGGACCACTTTGTTTTTTCGGGAGCCAAAAGACGCAGATGCACACCCAACGAATCGTAAACTCCTATCTTATCGTGGAATCCACGAATACGCACGTTTGTGGCATATTCACCGGCCTTAATTGTGACGGTGTTCGACTCCAACTCATAGTCACGCCCCTCCACAGCATTACTTCCTGCATCTAGTATCTCAACGGCAAGTGTACGGTCATAATCACATACCTGTGTTGCCGACACCGGTATCTCATAATAATCAACATTGTTCTGCACAGGGAATATATACATTGTATCGGAAAACATTATGTAGTTTGGCCCGTCATACGTCACATACTTCTCCTCACAAGAGATAAGCATGAACAACAACGCCATCGACGCACATAAAACTGTTATATTTTTTTTCATATCATTATTTATTGAAAGTTCACAGAAACTTTATATCTGTGCATTTTTATTTATTACTCTCATTAGGTTCTATATCTGTTCCCGGTGATTCAAGCTCGTGCTGTGGGATAGGCCACACAAACAGCGGATCATCGGCCTCAACCTTAAGGCTGCTGCCATGAGTAAGCGAATGGCTTTGGGGAACACGCTCGAAACCTTTATGCCAACGCTTCAGGTCGGTAAGACGGAAACCCTCCATATACAACTCTTTCACACGCTCCTCCTCGATTATATCCATCGCATTCTCGGCATTCATCGGAGTGGAACCACCATAAGAGGAACAACGTGCCGCACGCAAAGTAGAAATATCTTTTCCGGCCCTGCTGTAATCAGGAGTCTCTTTGCAGCAGTAAGCCTCGGCACGAATAAGATACTGTTCGGCCAAACGGAATACTTTCGGCATAGAAAGATTAAGAACCGCATTCTGCGAATAGAGGTCGGTATTACCCCAATACTTCACTAACAGCGGCCACGTAAGACCATGACTGTAGCCGGTAGCCATCTCATAGAAATAGGATGAATAGCGCAAATCGTTCGATGAATACAAGTCGAGAACCCATTTTGCCGGTACATAATCCGGTTTATACGATACGTAGTCGTAATTAAAGAATATCCGGCCCAAGCGACCGCCATAATTGGTAGAAGTAAATCCAACCTTCCAGATTATTTCTGAAGCCAAATCGGTTGCCCACATATAGTCGAAATAAGTATATTCAGAAGAAAAATATTCGGTTGCACTCGACAATGCATAGTATTCACTATCGATAATCTTCGATGAATACTCTATTGCAGCATCCCAATCCTTCATGTAAAGAGCTATACGCGCACGCAAAGCATAAACAGTATATTCGTTGAAATATTCCGAGACATTAAACAAATAGCCATCGACCGACGGTTCATAATCTTCATCAAGAGCAAGCAAATCGGCAGCACGCTCCAAATCCTTTATAACAAAACGATACGACTCCTCTAAACTCGAACGTTTAATCTTGCCTTTTGGATAATAGGTTTCAGTAATAACCACACCAAGTTCATTCTCGGCCTCCTCCTTGCTCTCATAACTTTTACAATAGAGTTTAATAAGTTCGGAATAAGCCAATGCACGTGCAAAATAAGCCTCACCTTCATATTGGTCTATCAAATCGAGTTCACTGTCGTTTGTTATAAGCGGTTTCATCTTGGCTGTGTTCTCAAGCAGAAAATTACAGCGGCCTATTATATCATATAACGAAGCATAAACAGCTTCAACCTCGGAACTTGTAGGAATAATATCCCAACGCCAAAATCCGCCATACGTATTGGAGTAACCCTCGACAGCATATACAAAATCGGCCTGCAAATCGGGAAGGAGGGTAAGATATCCGCTATAAAGTGCACTGCTCAAGAATGCCGAATAGATTCCTATGACTGCCTGGTCGGCCTGCTCGACAGTTGTAATAGCTTCGCCCTCGAGCACTGCATCCTCGGGATACTTATCCAAACAAGATGTCACAGCAAACATCAATGCTAGTAAAAGTGTATATATCTTTATATTCTTCATATCCGTAATATTTTAGAAGGCTAACTCCAAACCGAAGGTATACTGACGCGACATTGGATACTGTGCCGCATATATATTACTTGTACCCTCGGGGTCGAGACCACTGAAATTTGTAAACGTAAAAAGGTTCTGTGCCTGTACATATATCTTTGCCCTGCTCAAGATTTTTGTCTTTTTCAATAACGACTCGGGCAATGAATAACCAAGCATGATATTCTTCAGACGAAGGAATGAGGCGTTCTCAATAAAACGTGAATCCATTTGCGGAGTTATACCGTATCTTGGAATATCGGCAATATCACCCGGCTTCTTCCAACGATCGTACAACATACGCTTCGATTGGTTGTAAACCGAGTATAGTCCGTTACTCTCTTCAAAGAAGCGGTCGTTATTAAACATATAGCGATCGGCCACCCAACTGAAGTGTGCATTAAACGTCAATCCTTTCCAAGTTATGGTTGTACCGAAACCACCCTGCCAAGGAGCAATATAATCCTTTCCTATAAGTACCTTATTCGACTCGCTGTATTCATTGGTTATTTCACCGTCCTTGGTGTACCACAAAGCATCACCGTTTGCAGGATTCACACCGGCATATCGCACCATATAAAATTCGCCTACCGAATGCCCGACAACCAACTTTGTATTTGTTCCCGAAATTTCATATTCGTCCAACCCGCTATAAAGTTCGGTTATTTCGTTCTTGTTATACGAAGCATTTGCATTTATATTCCAACGGAAATCTTCTGTGCGAATAACATCTACATCAAGCGACAGTTCTACACCCCTGTTGACCATTTCACCGACATTATCCCAACGTTGCCCGAAACCTCCGTTTGCATACGACTGCGGAACATACATAAGCATGTTGGTAGTAACCTTATTATATAACTCTACATCAAGATTAATACGATTGAAGAATCCCAAATGCAAAGCAATATTTGACGACCACAGTTGTTCCCAACTCAAGTCCTTATTACCTTGGCTTATTGCAGCTATACCTGCATCTCCATTATAATTTGCACCACTGCCAACCAACGCAAGATGATCGTAATCGGGAATTGTTGAGTTACCCGATGTACCTGTACTTATTGCAATCTGCGCGTTGGTAAGCCAATTAGTACAATGTTGCATAAACTTCTCTTTACGCAGGTTCCACATAAAACCGAGCGACCAAAATGTAGCCCAACGGTTATCCTTACCGAAACGAGAAGAAGCATCGCTACGCAATGCAAAATCGGCATAATAAAGTTCTTTATAATTATATTCACCGCGACCGAAGAACGACAGGAAACTGTGGCCCGAGGAACTGTTCGACCATGAAGAAGCACGTGTTCCCGATGACAATTGTGTAAAGCTATCGTTATTTTGCCCGCGTGTCACCACTTGAAAGCCTTCGGAACGATAGTCGACACCCTCCTGACCAAGCATCAGGTTAAAAGAGTGTTTTTTGTTTACATCGAACAAATAGTTTACGGTGTTTGTGATTGTTAGAGATAGAGCATCGAACGAACTGCGCCCGGCAGTACCGACACCGTTGTTCTCCTGAAAACTTGGGAGCGATTTCATGTCGGCGGTGGTATGGGTATAATCGACACCGAGTTGCGAACGTATGGTAAGCCCTTTAAACGGGGTCAGTTCTCCATACAACACTGTCAAAGCCTTGTATTTCTTGTTTTCAAGCGGATTGTTGTTCATCCATTCGATAGGATTGGCTACACTTCCCTTCCAACTGCCATCGGAAGAAGAAGCTACGGAACCATCCTCACGATAAGGGTTCCAATATGGCAACATGAAACGACACGCCGAGATTGGTGTATAGAGTGCATATTCACCATCATCAGCCTGCTGCACCTCTTCGTATGCAATCATCGAATTGGTTCCTATCTTAAGATAATCGGCTACACGTGAATCAATATTTGCACGCATATTATAACGACGGAACTTAGAACCTTGAGCAATACCATCCTGATCGAAGAAGTTACCCGAAACGAAATAGTTCAATTTATCTGTAGCATGGTTTACCGATATATCGTAGCTCTGCAGCATTGCATTATCGTTAAAGACCTCTTCCATCCAATTGATATTCGTTTTTGCCAATACATCATAGTTCTGTCCTGCATCAAGGCCAAGTTCCTTCTCGAACAAGATACGCTCTTTGGTATTCATAAGATTCCAATTGCCATAAGCTATATTGGAGTAGCCTATTTGAGAGCGGAAAACCACATCGACTTTTTCGAGTGATGTTCCTCGTTTGGTGGTAATTACAACCACACCGTTCGCCGCACGCGCACCATAGATAGACGTCGAGGAAGCATCCTTAAGCACCGTTACCGATTCAATATCGGCAGGACTGATTGTGTTGAAATCGGATGCCGTAATAGGCACACCATCCAAAATGAAAAGAGGTGATGTTCCGGAATTAATAGAGTTCATACCACGTATTTGAAATACTGCAGGCTTGCTTGGCTCACCGGAATTGGACAATACCGTCATACCGGGAGTCTGACCTTGCAATGCCTGGTCGAAACCGGCCGTTGGAACATTCTCAATCTTTTCGGCATTCACCGTCGACACAGAACCGGCTATCGTACCCTTCTTACGCACACCGTATCCTATAACAACCAACTCGTCCATCTCCTGCATGTCCGATTCAAGTTCGATATTCAGTATACGGGTTTCTGAAGTAACAACATGCTTCTGGGGTTTCATTCCTATATATGAAAAAACCAAGGTCGCTTGTTTGCTCCCATATATTTCGATAGTGTAACTTCCATCAATATCGGTAATTACACCGTTATACGTGCCTTCCTGCATAACTCCAACACCCATAAGCGGCTCATTGTCCTCAACGGCGATAATCGTACCCTTTACAGAGAAGCTCTGAGCAAACAACGATTGCAATGAAATTACAGCAAGAAAGACAAATAAAAGAATTCCTCTTTTTTTCATCTTGCTTTTTATGTAGTTCAACTAATTTATATCAAGGTATCTATATATACCCGAAAAATATGCATGCAATCAGACATTATTTATAGTTTATAACATCCTGCTGCACACATATCGGTTAAACATGTTTTGTATATAAATACGCAAAATATGCATCATCAACGGATATATCTTGGCAAAATTAGTGAATATATTTATATTGAAGCTACTTTTTTGCCAAAAATTTAATAAACAACACTATAATTAACATAAAAAGTCTATATTTTCATGCAAATTATTATTCCTTGCATAAATTATCATTATATAAATAACATAACAACAATGTTCACACGATAATTAGAAAATTAAACAGCTATGAATTCGGCTCTTAAACGAGAATGTGTAGAATAATTTTTTACTGAATACGTACCTTCAACTGTTTTCGAAACAGCCATCATTCACCAAATTTTATTGATATTGGTGAATGATGCTCAAGAATACTCTCTACGATGCAACAACAGCATCTTGCGAATAATATACCGGAAATATAACCGGAAAAGAAACAACAATATAAATTAATGAATTATTTTTAAAATTTTCTGTTTTAAAGATGCCATAGATTTATATGCAGATAGCAAAATAGGAGTTGTACAGATATAATATCTTAAAAGAGCCATAAAAGTAAATCTTTCTCTCAAACCTTCTTGAATGGTATATTTGCAAGGATTGCATTTTCCACAAGGTTTTCCGCTTATAGGGGTATAACAAAACCATGTTTTATTGGCAACATCAGAATACCCATTATTTACATAATACTCCTTCATTCCGATTTTGGTCTCCTCGGCTAAAGGAAAATGAAGATTTCCCCAAATGCAAACAATATCTTTCGGACTGTTTTCTTTATCTACGACATAATAATCACCTATTATGTTATCACTAATCTTTTTTAATTTTCCGTATTTCTGAATGACATTTATAGCTTTATCATCCCTATGGATTGACATCTCAATACCGGGATTCTCTGCAGCAAAACAGCCTAACCAATCATATTGACTTCCTACAAAGTCCTTTGCAAGGACACGTTTATATGCTTCCGAAACATCATCATTCACCAGACGTTCCGATTTATCAATAATTTGCAATGGCAGGAATTCGGCTTTAGTTTGAGGATTAGCGATTAACAGTTCTTTTATTTCTTTAATCGCATTCAACTCATTCCTCTCCGAAGGACGATTATCCTTCAAATATATTGGTTGTATATATATAGGGCAACGCGACAACTGAACTACTCTATATGTAGAGTCATATCCTCCCGTCCAAAAAACAGACACAGTCTTACGTTCTTCCGAAAGCAAGCATGGGGGATAACTGATTGATTTTACTATTGTTACACATAGTATAAATTGTTAAATATATTGTTCAAAGAGTATTATCTTGATATTAAGAAACAATAGTTGCAGTTGAAAAATTTTCAACTGCAACTATTGTTCTATTAAAATCTATCAATCCTTCAACTTTGCTTTAATGAACTCGCGGTTCAATCGCGCAATATTGCTGATTGAGATACATTTGGGACACTCGGCCTCACATGCACGTGTATTGGTGCAGTTACCAAAACCTAATTCGTCCATCTTTGCAACCATAGATTTTGCACGACGGGCAGCCTCGGCCTTTCCTTGCGGAAGCAACGCAAACTGGCTCACCTTTGCCGATACGAACAACATTGCCGAACCGTTTTTACATGCAGATACACAAGCTCCGCAACCAATACATGCCGCTGCATCCATAGCCTCTTCGGCAATATCTTTTGGAATTGGAATAGCATTTGCATCGGGGATTCCACCTGTATTGATAGATACATAACCACCGGCCTGCTGAATCTTATCAAAAGCCGAACGATCTACCATCAAATCTCTGATAACGGGGAACGCAGCAGAACGCCAAGGCTCAACGGTAATAGTATCACCATCGTTGAAACGACGCATATAAAGCTGGCATGTTGTAGCACCGGTTGCAGGACCATGAGGATGGCCGTTTACATACAACGAACACATACCGCAGATACCCTCGCGACAGTCGTGATCGAATACTATGGGTTCCTCGCCTTTGTTTATCAAATCTTCATTAAGGATATCGAGCATCTCAAGGAATGAGGTATCGCCCGGGATATCTTTCATCGGATAGGTCACAAACTTACCTTGCTCTTTGGGACCTCTCTGACGCCATACTTTCAAATTAAAACTGATATTTTTATCCATTGTTACGATTTTTTTTCAATTAGTTTTTGTAGTTACGTGTCTGTACCTTTGTATACTGGTAGTTGAGGTCCTCTTTAATGAGTTCGGGTTCATTGCCCTCACCTGTGTACTTCCAGCAAGCAACGTAAGAGAAGTTTTCATCATCGCGTTTAGCCTCACCCTCTTCTGTCTGATGTTCCTCGCGGAAATGGCCGCCGCAAGACTCCTCACGATTAAGCGCATCGTAAGCCATCAATTTGCCAACCTCGATGAAATCGAGCAGACGAAGAGCCTTCTCAAGCTCGACGTTCAAAGAGCTTGCCTCGCCGGGAATACGCAACTCGCTCCAGAAAGTCTTTTCAACCTCGGCAAGTTTCTTAATGGCTGTCTCCAATGACTCTTTTGTACGCGCCATGCCTACATATTCCCACATAATGTGGCCAAGTTCCTTATGGATTGAATCGACACTGCGTTTACCTTTAATCGCCATCAACTTTGCAATCTTGTCGTTAACAGCCTTCTCGGCAGCAACAAACTCGGGTGCATCGGTGCTGAAACGGGGAACCTGAATTTGGTCGGCCAAATAGTTCTGCATTGTATAAGGAAGAACAAAATAACCATCGGCCAATCCCTGCATAAGAGCAGATGCACCAAGGCGGTTGGCACCATGATCACTGAAGTTCGCCTCACCAATAGCGAACAATCCGGGAATAGACGTCTGCAATTCATAGTCGACCCAAATACCACCCATTGTATAGTGGATAGCGGGGAATATCATCATAGGCTCCTCGTAGGGACTGACATCGGTAATCTCCTCGTACATATCGAAGAGGTTTCCGTAACGTTGTTTAACAACCTCCTTACCCAAACGCTGAATAGCATATTTGAAATCGAGGAACACAGCCAAGCCTGTATTGTTTACACCAAAACCTTTATCGCAACGCTCTTTTGCAGCGCGTGATGCAACATCACGAGGAACAAGGTTACCGAATGCCGGATAGCGACGCTCCAAATAAAAGTCGCGGTCTTCGTCGGGAATATCGCTCGCACGCTTCTTGCCTGCCTGAAGCGCTTTTGCATCCTCTAACTTTTTGGGTACCCAAATGCGGCCATCGTTACGCAACGACTCGGACATAAGTGTCAGTTTCGACTGCTTGTCGCCATGAACGGGAATACATGTGGGGTGAATCTGTGCAAAACAGGGATTTGCAAAAACAGCACCTTTACGATAGCACTGCAAAGCAGCCGAACCATTGCTTCCCATAGCATTTGTAGAAAGGAAGTATGCATTTCCGTAGCCACCGGTAGCAATAACAACCGCATGAGCGGCAAAACGCTCTATCTTACCTGTAACAAGATTACGTGCAATGATACCACGTGCACGACCGTCGATGACAACAACATCGAGCATCTCGTATCGTGTATACAATTTAACCTTGCCCAAGTTTGCCTGATAGTTCAATGCCGAATATGCACCCAGAAGGAGCTGCTGACCGGTCTGTCCGCGAGCATAGAATGTACGGGAAACCTGTGCACCACCAAACGAACGGTTAGCAAGCAAACCACCATATTCACGAGCAAAAGGAACACCTTGCGCCACACACTGGTCGATGATAGCGCCCGAAACCTCGGCAAGACGGTGAACGTTAGCCTCGCGAGCACGATAGTCACCACCCTTTATAGTATCGTAGAACAAACGATAAACCGAGTCACCGTCGTTCTGATAGTTCTTTGCAGCATTTATACCTCCCTGTGCAGCGATAGAGTGAGCACGACGAGGCGAATCCTGAATACAGAAGTTAAGTACATTGAAACCCATTGCACCCAACGAAGCAGCAGCCGAAGCACCGGCAAGACCTGTACCTACAACAATGATATCAAGGTTACGTTTGTTGGCTGGGTTCACCAATTTCTGATGCGCCTTGTAGTTGGTCCACTTTTCAGCCAAAGGACCTTCAGGAATTTTTGAATTCAGTTTTTCTGAACTTATTTTAGCCATAATATTATGTATTTATAATTTTAATAATGAATGAGGCTTAGCAGCATGCACCTGCACACAACGAACGTCCGAAGTAACAAAGCACAACCGACATGAAGCCGAGGATAATTATAGTGGCAACAACGTTACCAATGCAACGCCAACGGTTGAACCATACCTGATTGTTCCAACCAAGAGTCTGCAACGCGCTCCAAAAACCATGTGTAAGGTGGAACCAAAGAGCTACCAACCACACAATGTAAAGAACCACATATACCGGACTGCCGAACGTCTGTGCTATGTGATATGTACCATTGGTAGCATTCTGCGTACACACATCTGCACCCAACATGTGCATAACCTCGACAAGCTGCATTTTAGCCCAGAAATTGTAGAGGTGAAGAACCAGACCCAAAAGAACAATGACACCAAGAACAAACATGTTCTGTGATGCCCATTCCACTTCTTTAGGCTTTGCAGTGTAGGCATAGGGTTGAGCACCACGCGCCTTCTTGTTCTGAATTGTAAGAATGAAAGCATAAACGAAATGCACAACCACAAGAGCGGCAAGCCCCGCTGTTGCAACCAATGCATACCAGTTTGCTCCCAAGAACTCACAAATCATGTTGTAAGCGTCGCCACTGAAAAGTGCGACCAAGTTCATAGACATGTGGAAAAGAAGGAACAGTATCAGAGCCATGCCCGATACACTCATAATTACCTTTTTACCCACTGAAGATTTAAGTAACCACATAATAAATTGATATTAAGTTATTTAATTAAAAAATTATTTATATTATCGGCCTATTATACATCTTACAATTAGCAAATGTAGAGTTTTTTATTAAAAACATCAAAATATCGAACGAAATATTTTAAGAAGTTGCCTAATTTATAAAGAACAGATTTAACAGACCGAAGCTGCGTACTACGGCAGACAGGGTAAATTTATTTGAGAAATTTAAAACAACCTCTAAATTTCGCCATTAAAAGAAAATAGATTATTTTTGCAGGTTGTGGCAATAACGCCACATTTAATAGATTAAAAAGTGATATTCAAGTACGACATATTGGTTATTGGTGCAGGCCACGCAGGTTGTGAGGCCGCTGCGGCAGCAGCAAACCTTGGAATGAAGACATGTCTTGTTACAATAGACATGAACAAGATTGCCCAAATGAGCTGTAATCCGGCAATAGGCGGAATAGCCAAAGGGCAAATTGTGCGTGAGATAGACGCACTCGGTGGCTACATGGGAATAATTACCGACAGAGCTTCGATTCAGTTCCGCATGCTTAACCGCTCAAAAGGGCCGGCAATGTGGAGCCCGAGAGCGCAATGCGACAGGGTTAAATTTGGAAATATCTGGCGCGAGACACTCGAGAATATACCCAATCTGCACATGTGGCAGGACAGCGTAAACGAACTTATTGTAGACAAAGGAAGCGCAATAGGCGTAAAGACACAATTGGGTGCGGAGTTTCGTGCAAAGAAAATCATTCTGACTGCAGGAACATTCTTGAACGGATTGATGCACATAGGACGTGTCCGCATTGAGGGCGGACGCATAGCAGAACCGGCAGCAAAAGGACTCACCGAGAGTATCACAAAACATGGCATCATCGCGGGACGAATGAAAACAGGTACTCCTGTGCGTTTGGACAAGCGTAGCATAAACCTACAACTGACTGATACTCAGGAAGGTGACCGCGATTTTCATCATTTTTCATACATGCCTGTGGAACGCAATCTGAAGCAAAATCCATGCTGGGCATGCTACACTAACCCGGAAGTACACGAAACTCTTCGCAACGGGCTCGACGAGTCGCCGCTTTACAACGGACAGATACAAAGTATCGGACCACGCTACTGCCCAAGCATAGAGACAAAAATTGTAACTTTTGCCGAACGCGACAGACATTTGTTGTTCCTTGAACCGGAAGGTGAAACAACACAAGAAATCTACGTCAACGGATTTTCATCGTCACTGCCGATGGATATACAACTTAATGCTCTCAAAAAAATTCCGGCACTTAAAGACGCGGTTGCCTATCGCCCCGGCTATGCGATAGAATATGACTATTTCGACCCCACACAGCTTAAGCATACGTTGGAATCGAAAATAATAAACAACCTGTATTTTGCCGGACAAGTAAACGGAACAACCGGCTACGAGGAAGCCGCCGGACAAGGATTGATTGCAGGCATCAACGCCGCATTAAAGATTAAAGGAGAAAGTGAGTTTGTGCTTCATCGTGACGAAGCCTACATCGGCGTACTTATAGACGACCTTGTCACAAAAGGAGTCGATGAGCCATACAGAATGTTTACATCGCGCGCAGAATACAGAATCCTTTTAAGAGCGGACAACGCCGACATGCGCCTCACCGAACGTTCATACAAAATAGGATTGGCAAGTAAAGAACGTTTCGACCATTTGTGCGAAAAGAGAAAAAAAATATCGGAATTAAAAACATTCATCGAAGAGTTCTCGGTAAAAGCCGACTTGATAAACCCGGGATTGACGGCATTAGGCACCACCCCATTGACGCGCGGTTGCAAATTATCGTCCATTATAGAACGTCCGCAAATAACGATAAATTCGATAGCAAATTATATTGCACCATTGAAAGCGAAAATCGACAAATTGGGAGAGCAGAAGGAGGAGATAATAGAGGCAACCGAAATTGATATAAAATATAAAGGTTACATCGAGCGAGAAAGAGAACTTGCCGAAAAAATGATACGATTGGAAAATATTCGCATTAAAGACAAATTCGACTACAACACACTCGAATCATTATCGACCGAGGCACGCCAAAAACTGTCGGCCATACAACCCGAAACCCTCGCACAGGCAAGCCGTATCCCCGGAGTTTCGCCCAGCGATATAAACGTATTGCTTGTACTTATAAGAAGATAAATGTTCCACGTGAAACAATGACAGAATACTCAACAATATGAACAAAGAATTATTACTTTCGAATTTAAGAAACATTCCCGATTTTCCAATTCCGGGAATACAGTTTAAAGACGTAACATCCCTGTTTAAAAACCCGGAATGCCTTAAAGAACTCGACAAATCTCTGTACGAACTTTACAAGGATTGTGGCATCACAAAAATCGTAGGAATAGAATCGCGCGGCTTTGTAATGGCATCGGCTCTTGCCGTAAAATTAAATGCAGGATTCGTACCCATCCGCAAGCCCGGTAAATTGCCTGCAGAAACAATCAGCGAGAGTTACAACAAAGAATACGGAACAGACACTATCGAGATACATAAGGACGCCATCGAAGAGAACGATGTAGTACTTATACACGACGACCTGCTTGCCACAGGCGGCACCATGTTAGCAGCCTACAATCTCATCAAGAAACTAAACCCCAAAAAGGTTATGATAAATTTCATAATCGAGCTCGATGGATTGAACGGGCGTTCTATTTTCCCGGCCGAAGCCGACATTCAAACGTTGCTAACCGTTGAAGTAAACGAATAATGAACAAAGAGGAGCGCAACAAAAAAGAAGGATACCTAAAAGGTATAATCAGCAACCTGCCCGAAACACCCGGATGTTACCAATATTTGAACGAAGAGGGCGTTATAATATATGTAGGAAAAGCAAAAAACCTTAAACGTCGCGTATCCTCCTACTTCAACAAAGAGCAGCAATCGCTGAAGACCCGATTGCTTGTAGCAAAAATAGCAGACATAAAATACATTGTAGTAAATAGCGAGACCGACGCCCTTTTGCTTGAGAACAATCTCATAAAAAGGCATAAGCCTCGCTATAATGTTTTGCTTAAGGACGACAAGACTTATCCATCTATATGCATTAGCAACGATTATTTTCCAAAAATATTCAAAACTCGAAAAATAGTACGGGGAGCCGGCCGATATTTCGGGCCCTATAGCAACACCGGTGCATTGAACGCTTTACTTAAGCTTATAAAGGAACTATATCCGTTAAGAAATTGCAACCTGAATATAACACCCGAGGGAGTGAGAGAAGGCAAATACAGCCCCTGTCTCGAATATCAAATAAAGAACTGCTGTGCACCATGCATAGGAAAAGCCGGCCGGGACGACTATCTTAAATACATCGATGCAGTAACAAGCATACTAAAGGGAGATATACGAAAAGTAGAGGAAATGCTCGTTTCCGAGATGCGTTATGAGGCCGGGAAGATGAACTTCGAGGAAGCACAAAAACTAAAGATTAAATACCGGTTGATTGAGAATTTCCGTACGCGAAGCGAGGTTGTAAGCTCAATATACCACAATCTTGATGTATTCAACATTGAAAGCGACGACAAAAGTGCATTCATAAATTTCCTTCATATAACAAATGGTTGTATAAACCAGGCATTCACCATAGAATATAAAAAAAGACTCGATGAAAGCGACGAAGAACTGCTGACAATGGGTATAATCGAGATGCGCGAACGCTTTGGCAGCAATGCGAAAGAGATTATATTGCCATTCATGATAAACATGCCACCCGAAAATACAACCATCACCGTTCCGCATAAAGGCGAAAAAATGAACCTTCTGTCATTATCGAAACTGAATGTCAAGCAGTATAAGGCCGACAGGATGAAACAGGAGGAGAAGTTGAACCCCGAACAAAAGACCACACGTCTGATGCATGAAATACAAGAAGCGTTGCAGATGGAAAAACTACCCGCAATAATCGAATGTTTCGATAACTCGAACATACAAGGTTGCGATGCTGTAGCAGCATGCGTGGTATTTAAGAAATTAAAACCATCGAAGAAAGATTACAGAAAATATAATATAAAAACTGTAATCGGAGCCGACGACTATGAATCTATGCGCGAAGTGACAAGACGACGCTACACAAGAGCCATGGAAGAAGGCACCCCACTACCCAACCTTATATTAGCCGATGGTGGAAAAGGACAAATGCAAGCAATAAGAGATGTGGTGGAAGGAGAGCTTGGTTTGCAGATTCCTATTGCCGGACTTGTAAAAGATGGCAGGCACCGCACATCGGAACTTATCATCGGTGCAAACGGAGAGAGTATCGGATTAAAACAACAAACAGCACTTTTTCGGCTTATGACTCATATACAGGACGAAGTCCATCGCTTTGCAATAAGTTTCCATCGTGACAAACGCAGCAAACGACAGACCAAATCGGAACTGGATACAATAAAAGGCATAGGTGAAAAAAGCAAACAGTTGTTGTTGCAACACTTCAAAAGCGTAAAACGAATAAAAGCAGCAAGCAAAGAGGAGATTTCTGCAATCGTTGGAAATGCAAAGGCAGAAAATCTTATTAATGCCTTGAAATAACCATAACAATTTAATATCTTCGCAAAACCTCATGAAGAAACCGAGTACTTGTTAATGTAAAGCATTAGAAATGAGAATATTAATACAAAGAGTAAAAAAAGCATCCGTAAGCATCAAAGGCAAGGTTAATTCATTTATTAACAATGGATTACTTGTTTTTGTCGGTATATGTGAACAAGACAAAGACGAAGATATCGAATGGCTGACAAAGAAAATTGCCAACATCCGTCTTTTTGACGATGAAAACGGTGTAATGAACAAATCTGTAACAGAAATAGATGGAGAGATATTAGCCGTCAGCCAATTCACCCTTATGGCCGCAACAAAAAAAGGCAACCGCCCATCATATATAAAAGCTGCAAAGCCCGAAATATCCATTCCACTGTACGAACAATTTTGCAAAGAACTATCTGCTGCAGTAAACAAACCCATAGCAACAGGTGTGTTCGGTGCCGATATGAAAGTGGAATTGATAAATGACGGCCCCGTAACAATATTCATAGATTCAAAAAACCGAGAGTAAATGACAATAAAAGAGGCGCAGAAAAGCGTAGACAATTGGATTAAACAATATGGTGTACGCTACTTCAACGAAATGACAAATATGGCAATACTTGCCGAGGAAGTAGGTGAAGTTGCACGTATAATGGCACGTAAATATGGCGAACAATCGTTTAAAGCAGATGAAAAATGCGAACTATCCGACGAGCTTGCCGATGTACTTTGGGTGCTTATATGTATTGCCAACCAAACAGGTACAGATCTTACCGAAGCATTCTTGAAAAACATCGATAAAAAAACAAAACGTGATAACAAAAGACATATTAACAACACTAAACTTATATAATTATGGGAGAACATTGCAATTGCGGTTGTGGTGAGCATCACCACCATGCCGAAGAGGAGAGCAGATACGACTATGTACTTGCAGAGTACACACCGGCAATGAACGACGAAGACGTTGCCTCTAAAGTGAAACAACTCATCGATGAAAAGGTAGAAAAAAACAATACCATCGAGGTTAAGAAACTTCTTTTCAGCTGCATAGACTTAACTACCCTCAAGTGCACAGACAGTGAAGAGAGCGTCTTGAAATTTACCGAGAAGGTAAACGAATTTGAAGAAAAATTCCCCGACCTACCTTCTGTTGCTGCCATCTGCGTGTATCCAAACTTTGCCAAAATTGTAAGCGAATCGCTGGAAGTAGAGAGTGTGGGTATAGCATGTGTTTCGGGAGGCTTCCCTTCATCACAAACATTTCAAGAGATTAAGGTAGCAGAAACCGCAATGGCCTTGCATGACGGTGCAAGTGAAATTGATATTGTATTAAGTGTCGGTAAGTTCTTAAGTGGCGATTACGAAGGCCTATGCGACGAGATACAGGAACTTAAGAGTGTGTGCGGAGAAAAACACCTTAAAGTAATCTTGGAAACAGGGGCACTTAAGAGTGCCGAAAATATTAAAAAAGCATCGATTCTTTCGATATATTCCGGTGCCGACTTTATTAAAACATCAACAGGAAAAGAATCACCGGCAGCTACACCCGAAGCAGCCTATGTAATGTGCAACACCATTAAAGAGTATTATGCAAAGACCGGCAACAAAATCGGCTTTAAACCGGCCGGAGGAATAAACTCTGTGCACGATGCCCTCGTGTACTACACAATAGTGAAAGAGATTCTTGGCGAGGAGTGGCTCACAAACAAATTATTCCGTTTGGGAACAAGCCGACTTGCCAACCTTCTACTTGGCGAAATTATAGAAAAAGAGATAAAGTTCTTCTAAATAAATCTTCGGAGGAGAGCATAGTATACAACGTAAAAATAGCACCAATTGGTGCTATTTTTTTCTATTTATAGAATAATCGAGATAACTCTCCAATGCCACTCGGCAATCATCGGGAATACCGGGTGGCAACGCCGATAACGCCTCGGAACGGAACGTATCGATACGTTCCAAAGCATAATCGATTCCACCGAAGTTTTTCGAAAATTCTATAAGTTCAGAAATCTCCTCTTCATGCAACGTATCACCACCCTGCAATTTTGTATTCAAACGCGCAACCGCAGGTTCTTGCAATGTACGCAATACGTACAAAGCGGGAAGTGTTATTTTCCCCTCTCGCATATCGCTGCCTGTAGGCTTGCCTATATTGGAATCGAAGTAATCGAATATATCATCTCTAATTTGGAAACAGATACCAAGCAATTCGCCAAAACGTTCGTAACCGGCAGCCACAGCCGAATCAACACCGGCCGAAAGGGCACCCAATTTTCCACAACAGGCAAACAATGCTGCAGTCTTGCGACGTATCATCTCTAAATAATTTTCTTCGCAGAAACCACCACTTTTTTGAAATTGCAACTGCATCATCTCACCACTCGACAAAGCCCTGCCAACGTCGGACAAAGTCTCGATAATTTCGATGTTTTTTGTTTTTGCAATACAGTTCAACGACGAAGAAAAAAGATAATCACCTGTGAGTATTGCCACCCTGTTCGAATAAACCGCATTAAGAGAAGGCTGTCCACGACGCATATCACTCTCGTCTATAACATCGTCATGCAACAAACTTGCAGTATGCAGTAACTCCAAAGCTGCAGCAGCCGAGAACGTCGCATCGCAAACATTGCCACAACTCTTCGCTGCAAGCAATACAAGGATGGGACGCATCATTTTGCCTACTGTATCGCCGACGTAGACCAATGCCTCGTTCAATATCGGAATATCACTGCTCAACACACCGGAATAGTAGTTTTTGAAAGCAGCTAATTCCGTTTTCACAGGTGCCTGAATTATCTCTTTTATATCCATTATCTGTTTAATGAAAAAGATGTACTGCCTTTGCCGAAAACAAAAGTAGTTGCGAAAGTAATAAAAAAGAATAGGATTAGTAGTAAATTTTATCTATTTTTACATTCGATTAAGAAATTATAAAATGGAAAAACTCTTTTTACTCGATGCATACGCCCTTATCTATCGTGCATATTACGCCATGATAAGGAACCCACGTATCAACTCCAAAGGATTCAATACCTCGGCAATATTGGGCTTTATAAACACGCTTGAAGATGTCATAAAGAAGGAGAATCCCACACATATAGGTATTGCCTTCGACCCTAAAGGAAAAACATTCAGACACGAAGCCTACGAGCAATATAAAGCACAACGCGAAGAGACGCCCGAGGTGATAAGAGAATCGGTACCCGCGATAAAAGAGTTTATAAAGGCCTACAACATTCCAATCCTTGAGGTAGCCGGATTCGAAGCCGACGATGTTGTGGGAACATTGGCAAAACAAGCCGAAAAAAGAGGTATCCTGACGTACATGATGACCCCCGACAAGGATTACGGACAACTTGTTTCGGAAAATGTACTGATATATCGCCCCAAATATGGCGATAAAGAGTACGAAGTGATGGGGCCCGAGCGTGTAAAAGAGAAATTTGGCGTAGAAACCACCGAGCAGATAATAGATTTACTGGGACTAATGGGCGACTCGAGCGATAATATCCCCGGTTGCCCGGGAGTAGGCGAAAAAACTGCCCAAAAACTTATAAGCCGCTTCGGCAGTATCGAGAACATTCTTGCAAACACAGAAGAGATAACCGGTTCACTGCAGAAAAGAATCGAAGAAAACAGGGAAAAAATCATTTTCAGCAAATTCCTTGCAACGATAAAAACCGATGTTCCCATCGAACTTGACATGGAAACACTTAAACGGGAACCGGCAAACGAAAGCAAACTTAATGAACTGTTCGATTATTATGAGCTTCGCGCACTAAAGGAGAGAGTAAAAAAAACACAACAGTCCACCACCCTCTTCAGCGATGCCGACAATAACACCGATTACAATAACAATAACAAAACCGACGGCACAAAAACAGCCGACAACAATGATTTTAAAGGCACTCTGTTTGATTTATTTCCCGACCAATCCCCGGGCGACGAAAAAAAATCGAGCCATTTTAGCTTAAAAGACACACCTCACACCTATAAACTAATTGATAATGAGGAAGAAATAGGTAAATTAGCCTATGTAATAAAAAATTGTGAAACTGTATGCATAGATACAGAGACAACAAGCACCAATGCAATCAATGCCGAATTGGTAGGAATAAGCATGGCAGTTAAGGAGGGAGAAGCCTTTTACATTCCAATTTCGGTCAACCGCGAAGAGGCTATGAAAAGATTGCAGCTGCTTCGAGATATATTCGAGGACGAGCACACAACAAAAGTCGGACAGAATATTAAATACGACCTCACCGTACTTGCCAACTACGGAGTGGAACTGAAAGGTAAAATGTTCGATACCATGATAGCACATTATGTACTGCAGCCCGAACTTTATCATGGCATGGACTATCTGGCCGAAATATATCTCGGTTACGATACAATAAAAATAGAAACCTTGATAGGCGAAAAAGGAAAGCATCAAAAAAATATGCGCGATATCGACCCGAAAGATATTTGCGACTATGCATGCGAAGATGCCGATGTCACCCTGAAACTGAAAAATATTTTAGAGAAAGAATTACAAAAAGAGGGAATAGAGAAATTGTTCTACGAAATTGAGATGCCACTTGTTCCTGTACTTGCATACATGGAACGTAACGGAGCACGCATCGACAGTGCAACGCTTAAGGATACATCACAGCTTTTAAGCAAGCGTATGCACAACATCGAGGAAGAAATATACAGGCTTGCAGGAGAAACCTTCAATATTGCATCGCCACGACAGGTTGGAGATGTTTTATTTGGAAAACTGAAAATTGTAGACAAACCTAAAAAAACCAAGACAGGACAATTCGTAACATCCGAGGATGTGCTTGCACAATTACAGAACCGCCACCCCATCGTAAAAAGCATTCTGCAATATCGAGGACTGAAAAAACTGTTAAGCACATATATCGATGCACTGCCCGGACTGATAAACCCCTCGACCGGAAAAATACACACCTCGTACAATCAAACGGTAACTGCCACCGGACGATTAAGTTCGAGCAACCCCAACCTGCAGAATATTCCCATACGCGACGAAGACGGTAAAGAGGTTCGGAAAGCATTCGTTCCCGAGCCTGGTTGCCTTTTCTTCTCGGCCGACTATTCTCAAATTGAATTGCGCATAATGGCTCATTTGAGCGGCGATAAGAATATGATTGAGGATTTCCGCAGCGGATATGATATTCACGCTGCTACAGCCGCCAAAATATACAAGAAACCTATTGACGAGGTTACAAGAGAGGAACGCAACAAAGCAAAAGTTGCCAATTTCGGAATAATATACGGAATATCGGTCTTTGGATTGGCCGAACGAATGAATGTAGAACGTCGCGAGGCAAAATTACTTATCGACAACTATTTCGAAACATATAACGGTGTACACGATTACATAGAGAAGTGCAAGGAAGAGGCAAGGAAGAAGGGATATGTAGAAACAATATTCAACCGCAAACGATTCCTTCCCGATATAAATTCGCACAACGCCGTAGTACGCGGATATGCTGAACGAAATGCCGTAAATGCACCCATCCAGGGTAGCGCAGCCGATATAATAAAGGTTGCAATGGTAAACATCTACCGCCGTATGAAAGCTGAAGGATTACGCTCGACCATGATATTGCAGGTGCACGATGAGCTTAATTTCAATGTTGTACCCGAGGAAAAAGATATCATACAGACATTGGTAATAGAAGAGATGCAGAATGCTGTTGAGATGAATGTACCGCTCATTGCCGATTCCGGCTGGGGTAACAATTGGTTGGAAGCACATTAGGAAATATGACAGAACAGGCAGCAAACAGCACCTCGAAACGAATAGAATATATAGATGCACTACGAGGCTTTACCATGATTTTGGTTGTGGTACAGCACGTTGCATCGTTCTATTTTGATGTAACTGTAGAATCGGTTTCAGTTCATCACTATCTGCAGCAGATACGCATGCCACTGTTCTTTTTCATAAGCGGTTTCGTGTTTTTCAAGAACGACGAATATTGGAACATCGGCAACGCCACCCGTTTCATAAAAAAGAAATTCATTGTACAGATAATATCCCCCACACTGTTCATGCTGCTGTATGTAATATACAGAGAGGCAGCGATAGAAGATGCCCTGTTCAGCAGATATAAATACAGCTATTGGTTCACCTACACCCTGTTCCAATATTTTATATTCTACCTTATTGCCCAACAGGTTATTGGAATATTCAAAATGAAATCGCCTGCAAGCGACGGCATACTGCTTCTTTTTACCCTGTTTGTATGCTTGCTGTCCACCGATGCCGTATGCAACAGGCTGCCTTGGAACAGCAATGTAAACGAACTATTGGGAACAGCCACATGGCGGCATTTCATATTTTTTATTGCAGGAGTATTTGCAAGGAGATATTTCCGGACAGTGGAAAAAATATTGGACAAAACAGCAATTGTCCCACTGTGCATAGTTGTATACATTGTTATGAATATGTTCGATAACCGTTCGGATACTTTGACAAGGATTTTATTCTACGTCACAGTGGGAATTTGCGGTGTGATTACCGTTTTTGCCACGTTCCGCAGATACAGAAAAACCGTTTCGGGCAAAAACAGATTCGGACAAATAATGCAATTTATAGGCCGAAGAACACTCGATATTTATCTGATACATGGATTTTTCATGATAACACCCATACTTGGTTTTATTTCGGACGTATCGGGCATAAACCCTATTGCGGAATTTTTCCTATCCTATATAATATCGCTTATAATTGTTGCCGCAAGCATAGGAGTAAGCAGTATAATACGACTTTCACCAACCGCAGCGCGCTTCCTTTTCGGTGCAAAATGACAGATATATATACTTCAGTTAATTGATATTCCAACGTTTTTTGTAAATTTGCCGACATAAATCAGTATTAATATAACAAATTCATAATATGGCTTTAAAAGCAGGTATAGTTGGCTTGCCCAACGTAGGAAAATCCACACTGTTCAATTGCCTGTCGAGTGCAAAAGCACAAGCAGCAAACTTCCCGTTCTGCACCATCGATGCACAGATGGGGCAAATAACCGTTCCCGACGAACGTCTTAACAAACTTGCCGAACTTGTACATCCCGGACGCATCGTGCCGGCCACATGCGACATTGTAGACATTGCAGGCCTCGTAAAAGGAGCAAGCAAAGGTGAAGGACTTGGTAATCAATTCCTTGGGAACATTCGCGAAACAGATGCCATAATACATGTACTTCGTTGTTTTGACAACGACAATATTGTACACGTCGACGGTTCGGTAAACCCCGTACGCGACAAGGAGATTATAGACATAGAACTACAGTTGAAAGACCTTGAAACTGTCGAGAACCGCATAAAACGTGTTGAGAAGCAGGCACGCGTAGGTGGTGACAAACAGGCAAAATTGGAATACGATGTGCTTATGCAATACAAGACTGCATTGGAAGCCGGCAAATCGGCACGTACAGTGACATTCGAAACAGAGGATGAGCAGACTGTTGCCAAAAACCTTTTCCTGCTTACATCCAAACCTGTTCTGTATGTATGCAACGTTGACGACACATCGGCTGCAAAAGGAAATAAATATGTAGATGCTGTACGTGAAGCCATAAAAGACGAAAATGCCGAACTGCTTATAATCTCGGCACAAACCGAAGCTGATATTGCCGAGCTCGAAAGCTACGAAGAGAAACAGATGTTTCTTGAGGATATGGGATTAAAGGAATCGGGATGCGACCGTCTTATAAAAGCCATTTACAACCTGCTCACACTGCAAACCTTCATCACTGCCGGAGAGATGGAAGTCAAAGCATGGACCTTCCGTAAAGGATGGAAAGCACCACAATGTGCAGGTGTAATCCACAGCGACTTTGAAAAGGGATTTATTCGTGCCGAGGTAATCAAATACGACGACTACGTGCAATATGGCTCGGAAGCAGCTGTACGCGAAGCAGGAAAAATGGGTGTCGAAGGCAAAGAATATGTTGTACAAGATGGCGACATAATGCACTTCCGCTTCAATGTGTAACCATATACATAATGCAATGAAAACACTCCCCTGCTCAATCGTTTGGGACCCTTCAATGAGTCCATTCTCTATATTCGGATTCGAAATACGCTACTATTCTCTTTGTTGGATAATAGGACTTGTTGCCGGATACTTGATAATGCAACAGTTGTATAAACGTCAGAAAGTTAGTGAACAGTTGTTTGAACCACTGTTTCTCTACTGCTTTGCAGGCATACTTATAGGTGCACGTTTGGGACATTGTATTTTCTACGAACCGCAACAATACCTTACAAGTGTGAAAGGTTTTATTGAAATGCTTCTGCCACTGCAATTTGCACCCGGCTCGTGGGATTGGCATTTTACCGGGTATCAGGGACTTGCAAGCCATGGAGGAACCATAGGACTTTTTACTGCATTATGGTTCTACTCACGAAAAAGCAAATTATCCTTTGCATGGGTACTCGACAATATTGCCATTACAACACCCATTGTTGCAGGTATGATTCGATTGGGTAATTTTATGAACTCCGAAATAATAGGACGGGCAACCGATGCTCCCTGGGGAATGATTTTTGTGCAGGTAGACAACATACCTCGTCACCCTGCACAGTTGTACGAAGCCATTGCCTACTTCGTAATATTTATTTGCGGATTGTTGCTATATAAAAAGATGCCGCAAAAGGTTGGCAGCTTGTTCTATTTCGGCTATTGTCTTGCAACAATTTTTACATTCCGTTTTTTTGTGGAATTTTTAAAAGAGGTACAGGTTGATTTCGAAAGAGGAATGATGCTCGACATGGGACAATGGTTAAGTATTCCATTTATTATCATAGGAATTACATGCATGATAAAAGGGATTACAAAGAAATAGAGAAAGTGAGTTTAAAACTCACTTTCTCTATTTCTTTGTAACAATTCTCTTAATATCATTAAGCTTGTTCAAAGCCTCAAGCGGTGTAAGATTATTGACATCCAGACCAAGAATTTCATCACGTACAGCGGCAAGAATAGGGTCGTCGAGCTGAAAAAAATTAAGTTGAAAACCTTCGCGTGTTTCAGCAATCTCGGTGGTGGGAGCACTCTTCATCTCCCCACGATTACTCGATGCCTCAAGTTTGGCAAGTATCTGTTCCGAACGTTTCACTATACTCTTGGGCATACCTGCAAGCTTCGCAACATGAATACCGAAAGAGTGTTCGCTGCCACCGGGCATCAACTTACGTAAAAATATCACACGACCGTCTATCTCCTTCACCGAGACGTTAAAGTTCTTAATACGCCCGAAACTCTTCGCCATTTCATTAAGTTCGTGATAATGAGTAGCAAACAGAGTACGTGCCCTACCCTTCTGCGATTCGTGTATATGCTCCACAATAGCCCAAGCGATAGACATGCCATCATAAGTAGACGTTCCGCGCCCAAGTTCGTCGAACAAAACAAGACTGTGCCCCGAAAGATTATTAAGGATGTTTGCAGCCTCGGTCATTTCAACCATAAAAGTAGACTCGCCGGCCGAAATGTTATCACTTGCACCAACACGTGTGAATATCTTATCCACAAGGCCTATCTTAGCACTTTCTGCCGGTACAAAACAGCCCATCTGTGCCATAAGAGTTATAAGTGCGGTTTGACGCAACAAAGCCGATTTTCCGGCCATATTGGGACCGGTAACAATAATAATCTGCTGTTGCTCGCTATCGAGATAGAGGTCGTTAGGTATATACTCTTCATCTACTCCCATCTGACGTTCTATAACAGGATGACGACCCTGTCTTATATCCAACACATCATCTTCACTTATTACAGGACGTATGTATTTATATGCACGCGACACATTTGCAAACGACAACAGCACATCGAGACGTGCCAAATGTGTCGCATCAATCTGGATAGAAGGAATATATTTAGCAAGCTCGGTTACCAATTCGCTGTATATCTGTACCTCGAGTGCCATTATCTTCTCCTCGGCACCAAGAATTTTCTCTTCATACTCCTTAAGTTCCTGCGTGATATATCGTTCGGCATTCACAAGTGTCTGCTTGCGAATCCACTCGGACGGAACATTATCCTTGTATGTGTTACGTACCTCAATGTAATAACCGAACACATTATTGAACGAAATCTTAAGGCTTGGGATACCGGTGCGCTCACTCTCGCGCTGCTGTATCTGCATAAGGTAATCCTTTCCGTTATATGATATTGCACGCAACTCGTCAAGGCGGTCGTTTACACCATCGGCAACAACACCTCCCTTGTTTAACAACACAGGTGGTTCGGGAACTATTTCACGCGCTATACGATCGCGAATATCGGCACAACAATCGAGCTGTGCACCAATCTGCTTAATCAAAGGATTCGATGCCGATTCACAAGCAATCTTAATGGGTTCCACAGCCTGCAAAGCCAACTTCAGCTGCACAAGCTCGCGAGGCGAAACACGACCGGCCGCAACCTTGGCTATTATTCGTTCTAAATCGCCAATCATGTGCAACTGCTCACCTACAGTATCGCGGAACGAGGGCTCACGAAAATAATACTCCACAATATCCAAACGCTCCTCGATAGGTTTCTTGTCCTTAAGCGGAAATACCATCCATCGTTTAAGCAATCTTGCACCCATTGCAGTAGATGTTTCATCCATCACCGAGAGTAACGACTTTCCACCATCGTGCATGCTTCCCAGCAACTCCAAGCTGCGAATTGTGAACTTATCGAGACGAACGTAACGCTCCTCTTCTATTCGTGATATATTGCGTATGTGCGATATTTGAGTATGCAGAGTAACACTCAAATAGTGCAGAACAGCACCGGCTGCCACCACTCCGCTTCGAAGATGCGATATACCAAACCCCTTAAGGTTCTTTGTTTCGAAATGCTTATTCAATTTATCTTTTGCAAACTCCTCGGTAAAAACCCAATCCTCGAGTTCGAAAGTAAGATATTTATTGCCGAAACACTCCTCGAAACGTCTCTTCAACCCACGCTCGAAAAGCACCTCTTTAGGGCGGAAATTTATCAACAATTTTTCAATATAATCAAAAGTACCCTCGGCCGTAAGAAACTCACCGGTGGAAATATCCAAAAAGGCAACACCACACATAGGCTTGCCAAAATGTACAGCTGCAAGGAAATTATTTTCTTTATAATCGAGAACATTATCATTTATGGAAACTCCAGGAGTAACAAGCTCTGTAATTCCCCGCTTAACAAGCTTTTTTGTCATTTTTGGATCTTCAAGCTGGTCGCAAATAGCCACACGTTTACCGGCACGCACCAACTTTGGAAGATATGTATCGAGTGCATGAAAAGGAAAACCTGCCATCTCTATCGGTGCCGACCCCGGACCCTTTCCATTTGAACGTTTCGTTAATGTTATACCCAAAATTTCCGATGCAACAATAGCATCGGAACAATATGTTTCATAAAAATCGCCACAACGAAACAACATAACAGCATCGGGATGTTTAGCCTTCAGTTCATAAAATTGCTTCATCATTGGCGTGACAGCCACATCTTTATCGGCCATATATATTTGTGTTTTTTCGTTTAATATGCGAAGATACAGATTTTTTTCAAAAGCGACAAAGATATACCGCAGCTTCTGGTACATGAAAAATATTTTATATACAAGAACAATAATGAGTAAAATTAAACCACTTCTGAAACTGTTTCTTACTTTTTTTATATACTTTTGTAGATTTTCTCTCCCCTAAAAAGGGTTTTGAATAAAATTGTGAAATAAACAAAAGAAAATATGGGATATAATTTTAACGAAATCGAGCAAAAGTGGCAACAGCGATGGAAAGAGAACAAAACCTATCGTGTTGTGGAAAATGTAGATAAAAAGAAATTTTATGTACTTAACATGTTCCCCTATCCATCGGGAGCGGGATTACATGTGGGCCATCCGTTGGGATACATCGCTTCGGATATATTTGCACGCTACAAACGTTTGCAAGGATTTAATGTACTTAATCCCATGGGTTACGATGCATACGGGTTACCAGCCGAGCAATATGCAATACAGACAGGACAGCATCCGGCCATAACCACCGAACAAAACATTAACAGATATCGTGAACAACTCGACAAGATTGGTTTCTGTTTCGATTGGGACAGAGAAATAAGAACATGCGACCCTGAATATTACCATTGGACACAGTGGGCATTCATTAAGATGTTCAACCACTATTACGACAACAATACAAAATGTTGCAAGCCTATAGAAGAACTTATTGAAAAATTGAGTAAAGAGGGTAGTGCAGGCATAGATGCAGCATGTACACAGGAGGTTGATATTACAGCCGAGGAGTGGAACACAATGAGCGAGAATGAGCAACAGGAATTGTTAATGAATTGGCGTATTGCTTTCCTTAATGAAACAATGGTTAACTGGTGCCCGCAACTTGGTACTGTACTTGCCAACGACGAAGTTGTTGACGGTGTTTCGGAACGAGGCGGATTCCCTGTTGTACAGAAAAAGATGAAACAGTGGTGCTTGCGTGTATCGGCTTATGCACAACGCCTGCTCGACGGTCTGGATAAAATTAATTGGACCGATTCACTTAAAGAGACACAACGTAACTGGATTGGACGAAGTGAAGGAACCGAGATGCAGTTCCACGTTAAAGACAGCGATGTAACATTTACAATATTTACCACACGCGCCGATACAATATTCGGTGTAACATTCATGGTGCTTGCACCGGAAAGCGAACTTGTTGCAACACTTACAACCGAGGAGCAAAGAAGTGCAGTGGAACAGTATATCGACCGCACTAAAAAGAGAACCGAACGCGAACGTATAATAGACCGCAACGTATCGGGTGTTTTCACAGGTTCTTATGCCATAAACCCTATTACAGGTGAAGAGATACCCGTTTGGGTGAGCGATTATGTGTTGTCGGGGTACGGAACAGGTGCCATAATGGCCGTACCTGCACACGACAGCCGCGACTATGCATTTGCCAAACATTTCGGCATAGAGATACGCCCGCTTATAGAGGGTTGTGATGTAACAGATGAAAGTTTCGATGCAAAAGAGGGTATAATGACCAATTCGCCTACTACAGCATTTGCATCGTGCAAACTGAATCTTAACGGACTTACAGTAAAAGAGGCTATAGCGGCAACAAAAAAATATGTAACAGAGAACGGTTTAGGACGCGTAAAAGTTAATTATCGCTTGCGTGATGCTATTTTCAGCCGCCAACGTTATTGGGGTGAACCTTTCCCCATCTACTATAAAAACGGAATACCATACCCCATACCCGAAGAGTACCTGCCACTTGAATTACCCGAAGTAGAAAAATTCCTGCCTACCGAGAGTGGAGAACCTCCATTGGGACATGCGAAAAAATGGGCTTGGGATACAAAAAACAATTGTGTCACAGAAAAGAGAAATATCGATAACACGACAATCTTCCCACTCGAACTTAATACAATGCCGGGCTTTGCAGGTTCCAGCGCCTACTATTTGCGTTATATGGACCCCCGTAACCATCAATCATTGGTATCGAAAGAGGCCGATGAATATTGGCAGAACGTAGATTTGTATGTTGGAGGTACCGAACATGCCACAGGACACCTCATATATTCACGCTTCTGGAATATGTTCTTGTTCGATTTAGGTGTAAGCGTAAAAGAAGAACCTTTCCAAAAATTGGTTAACCAAGGCATGATACAGGGACGAAGTAACTTTGTATACCGCATAAAAGATACAAATAAATTTATTTCACTTAATTTGAAAAACAATTATGATGTAACACCGTTACACGTAGATGTAAACATTGTATCGAATGACATTCTTGATATTGATGCTTTCAGAGCTTGGCGCCCCGAATATTCCGATGCCGAATTCATTCTTGAAAACGACAAATATATTTGCGGATGGGCTGTGGAAAAAATGAGTAAATCGATGTTCAATGTTGTCAACCCCGATACAATTATTGAAAAATACGGTGCCGATACATTGCGTCTGTATGAAATGTTCCTTGGCCCGCTGGAACAGTCGAAACCTTGGGATACAAACGGTATAGACGGTTGTCACCGATTCCTTCGCAAATTGTGGAATATGTTCTACGATAAAGATGATAACTTTATTGTTACCGACGAAGAACCCACAAAAGAGGAATTGAAATCTATTCACAAACTGATAAAAAAGACATCGGAAGATATACCGGTATTCTCGTATAACACAACCGTAAGCGCATTTATGATATGTACCAACGAATTAAGTACACTTAAATGCAATAAACGAAGTATACTTGAGCAGTTTGTTATAGTTCTGGCACCTTTTGCACCGCATATTTGCGAAGAGTTATGGGAAGCACTGGGACACAATACATCGGTGTGCGATGCACAATGGCCTGCGTATAACGAAGAGTATCTGAAAGAAGATACCATAAAATATACTATTTCCTTTAACGGAAAGGCACGTTTCACAATGGATTTTGCAGCCGATGCCGATAGAGAATATATTGAAAAGAGTGTACTCGACGACGAGAACAGTAAAAAATATATAGAGGATAAACCTATAAAGAAAGTTATTATTGTTCCGAAAAAGATTGTAAATATAGTTTTTTAATAAATAGACTTTTTGAATATAAAGGCAACTTCTATTATAAGAAATTATTTTATTGGAAATTTTAACAGCTTCTTATTATGGCTAAATTATTTATACCGAAAACTAATATTATTGCAGAAGTTAAAAACTATGTAATGATTGCTTTGGGACTTGCGATATACGCTGTTGCATGGAACTTTTTCATGAGTCCTTTCGGATTTCTTGTTGGTGGAGTAACAGGTGTTGGTGCCATTGTACAATATTCAACAAACGGTGCCATTCCTATGCAATACACCTATTTCTTTATAAATGTGATACTTGTATCATTAGCCATCAGAATTTTAGGATTTAAATTCTGTATAAAGACCATATTTGCAATATTTACATTGACAATGATGCTTGAAATATCACAGGATATTTTCAAAGAGCAGAATGCACTTACTATTTTAGGCCCCGACAAACAGCTTGAAGCATGTCTTGTAGGGTCTATATTTATAGGAATAGGTATTGCATTATGTTTCTTGAATAACGGAAGCACAGGAGGTGTTGATATAATTGCAGCAATTGTAAATAAATACAAGGATGTAAGTTTCGGACGCGCAATGTTATATATCGATACTTGTATAATAACAAGCAGTTTCTTTATTATACCGTCGAACGATATTTCAATGAGCCTCACAAAAGTATTCTATGGATATATTAACCTTGTAATTGTTAATGTAGCACTCGATTATGTAGTGAACAGCAACAGGCAGATGGTTCAGTTCTTTATATTCTCTAATAAATATGAAGATATAGCATATTATATTACACGTTCCATGCGACGTGGTGTTACACTGCTCGACTCGGTAGGTTTCTATTCTAAACAACCCGGAAAAGTAATAACAACACTTACACGTGCCAACCAGGCAAATGAAATGTTCAGTATAATAAAACAGATAGACCCTAATGCACTTATTTCGCAGACAAAAGTTCTTAATGTATATGGTAACGGATTTGACAAGAT
Source organism: Bacteroidaceae bacterium (assembly GCA_017467885.1). Lineage (GTDB taxonomy): Bacteria > Bacteroidota > Bacteroidia > Bacteroidales > Bacteroidaceae > HGM04593. Next base: position 88,100 of record JAFUKC010000029.1, read on the forward strand.
AAAAGCAAAATCGGTTAAACTTAAGACAAACGAAGAGCTTGAAAAAGATAACCCTAAATCATGAAACTTGTATTTGCAACAAACAACAGGCATAAATTAGAAGAGGTACGTGCAATATTAGGCAACAGCATACAGGTGTTGTCGCTGAATGATATAAATTGCCATGACGAAATACCTGAAACAGCTGAAACACTCGAAGGTAACGCTCTTATTAAAGCACGCTACATATATGAAAATTACGGTTGCAACTGCTTTGCCGATGATACAGGACTTGAGGTTGATGCTTTAAATGGAGAACCCGGAGTATACTCGGCACGATACGCAGGAAATAATAACGACTCCGAGGCCAATATGCACAAGTTGTTACAAAATTTAACAGGAGAAAATAATAGAAAAGCACAATTTCGTACAGTTATTGCGTTAATTATTAATGGAGAGGAAAATATCTTCGATGGAATTGTAAAAGGAAGTATATCTGAAATAAAAAAAGGTGATTCAGGATTCGGTTACGACCCTATATTTATTCCTGAAGGATTTTCCGAAAGCTTTGCCCAAATGACATCGGAACAAAAAAACAGTATAAGTCATCGTTACCGGGCAACAGAAAAACTTAATGATTATCTAAGAAAAAAGTATGATTAAAAGGGTATTGATATCGTTAGCGATTTTATTGTCTGTAACAAATTTATACGCATCAGTAGGGGAGTGGAGACTTCACACCTCTTATCATAAAGCCACATATTGCGAAATAGTAGAAGATAAAGTGTATGTTTTAAGTGCCGGAGCACTCTATTCATACAATAAAGAGGATGATGAAATTCGCATATACGATAAAATATCGGTATTAAGTGATAACAATATATCATTCATAACATACAGTAAAAAGGAAAAGGCATTGGTTATTGTATATAAAAATGCCAATATAGACCTATTATACGATGATGAATCGGTATATAATATACCAGATTTCAAAAACAGCACCCAAAATAACAAAACAATAAACAGTGTAAGAATCATCGACAATACACTGTATATATCTACAGGTTTCGGAATAGTATTGCTTGATATTGACAAAAAAGAGTTCAATAATACATATACATTAAATAAGAATGTACTCTGTTGTTATCTGTTTGAAGATTATATATATGCCGGAACAGATGCAGGATTATTTAGAGGGAAAATAACCGACAACCTTCTCGACGACAGTAAATGGATACAACTTAATAAATACCCGACAAATAATCTTGAGGAGTTTTCGGATGAACTGTACTGTGTAATAAAACCTTTAGGACTATACACTCTTGATACCAACAAAAACAGATTAACACTTATAATACAATGCAACGATGTACGCATTGAATATCTTTACAAGAGTCCCAATGAACTTATAAGCGGTAATAGAGATAAAATATTTGTTGTAGACAAAGATAAAAATTATAAAACATACGAACTTGACGGAAAAAGTAATTTTGCATTAAAAGAAACCAACTCTGTATGGAATTGCAAAGGGTATGAGGGACTTGTGAAATGTGAAATAAATAATGGTAAAATAGTGGAGGTTTCAGAAGGGATACAACCAAACAGTCCTATAAGAAATCACTGCGAATTCATGAAATTTTCTGGTGACAAACTGCTTGTTGCAGGTGGTAACCTAAACTATTTCGATGTAACCTTTTACGAAGGTACAGTAATGGAGTATAACTACACAGATGATGTTTGGTATAACTTTCCCGAAGAGATTATAAAAGAAAAAACAGGGCTTAATTATCAAAATATATGCTGTGTGGAAGAGAATCCGAATGAACCCGGACATTATTTCGCAAGCTCCTTCGGATATGGATTATATGAATTTAAAGATGGAGAATTTATAGCACATTATAATAACGAGAACTCGCCATTACAAAGTGTAATAAGCACAGGATATGTAACACGATACGTGCGTATACCAAAAGTAAAATACGATAAAAACGGTAACCTGTGGGTTATAAATACCGGAGTAAAAAATATAATAAAGGTACGTAAAAAAGATAACACATGGCAATCGTTGTACTACAAGGACATAGATAAGTTACCTACAGTATCCGATATATTATTTGATTCAAGAGGATGGATATGGCTGACATCGTTACAAGCCGAAGCGGGAGTATTCTGTATTGTACCAAATAAGACACCGCTTGATACAAGTGATGATGTAACAAAAGGTGTATTCTCTAAATTCACCAACCAGGACGGTACAAGCTATGATATTTATAATATATATACGCTTATAGAAGATATGAACGGTGAAATATGGGTTGGAACAAACACCGGATTGTTTGTAATTAAAAATCCCCGTAAATTCCTTGATGAAGGTATATTCACACAGATTAAAATACCCCGAAACGACGGTACAGGACTTGCCGATTATCTTTTAAACGGAGTATATATTCAGTGTATGGCTGTAGATGGTGCAAATAGAAAATGGATAGGTACAAAAGATAACGGAATATACTTAATTAGTGAAGACGGTTTAGAGACAATAAAACATTTTACAACTGATAATTCCCCACTACCTTCGAATGGAATCGTCAGCGTCGCCATAAACGACCAATCGGGCGAAGTTTTTATAGGTACCGATAATGGAATCATAAGTTACATAAGCGATGCAACAAAAGCCGAAACACAACTTAACGAAAATAAAATATATGCTTATCCAAATCCCGTAAAAGCCGATTACAGCGGAAATATAACAGTTGTCGGACTGACATTAGACTGTAATGTAAAGATAGTCGACGCAGCCGGATATTTAATTTACGAAGGTACTTCAAACGGAGGAAGCTTCACATGGAACGGAAGAAATAAAAACGGGGATAAAGTGGCTAGCGGAATATATTATGTTCTTGCTTATGATGAAGAGGGTAACGAGGGAGTTGCTACAAAAATAGTTATCATCAGATAACATTATATATACTACTGAATCTCCATACATAAAGTTTATGGAGATTTTTTTATCTGTATACTTCTATTTACAATCAACCGTATCAACATTGTTTATATTATATTTTTCTTTATTTTAAAATAGAATAAATTAAAAATAACAATAAAGCCTGTTGATTGTGTTGATAAAAATAAACATTAAAAGTTGGTTTTAAAGTTATTATAAGTCGATTGAACTTTTTACACAATTTATTAACAATATAATTGATTGATTAATATTATCATAATAATATTATAAACAGATGTTGACAAATGTTTTTATTAATAAAATATATACATTTGAACATGAAAAAACGGTTAAAAAGAGTTAGAAAAAAAGATATAAAATATTAGATTAAAAATTTGGATTTTAATTTACACTGTCTGTTATATATATTGTTTTGAAGTAGCAAAAAAATAATGATTGTTTTTTTATTATTTTTTTAAACTTCTTTTCAACAGGTTATCAGTATATTGTAATATAAAATTGTTGATAAAATATTTCTGTATTATATAATTAGAAATATTTACTGCAATAATATATTGAGAAGGTATATAAATGAATTACATGGTTTTCTATAAAAAATATCTTTTTTTTATAGAAGTATATGTTATTTTAAGTAAATTGCAACTGTTTTTCAAAAGGTTGCTGCGTAAATAAAATGTGTAACCTTTTTTTTTTTTTTGATATTGTTTAAAAGTTTCCAATTATGAAAAAAAGAATTTTGTATTTAATATCATTAGTTGCAACTCAATTTATGGTATTGCAGTCTGTAGCACAAAATGAGAGTGTTGTTACATTATCGGGTAATGCATACATAACAGAGGTTTCCCAAAAAAAATCAGAAACAGATAAAGGTAACAATAGAATGCGTATGACGTTCATCGATGAGCGACACTGTGAAATACGTAATTGGAATGATGCTGAAACTGTTATCAGCTACTACTTCAAAGTAGAAAATATCGGTAAAATGAATATTGCGCTTCAAGCAAAAGGACACTCGCAAATTGAAATTTCTCTTTTAGGTAAGAAGAAGAATATAAAACTTAACAGCGATACTTTAACACAAGTAAAGGTTGGTTCATTTAAGGTGAAGGAGCCGGGATATGTAAAAATGGATATTCGTGGTGTGAAAATAAAAAAGGGAGCCGAATTTGGTAATATAGAAGCTGTTATTATTGGTGGCGACGTTGCTCCGGTTATTTGTGTAGCTCCTGAATTTAGCAGCCACTTCGGCCGTCGTGGTCCTTCTACGCATTTAGGCTACCAACTTCCACGCGAGAATATAGAATGGTTCTATAACGAGGTTATCGTACCCGAGGAGGGTGATATTCCCAGCAGTTATTATATGGCTTGTGGCTTTGGTGAGGGATACTTTGGGATGCAGAATAACAGTCCGCATAAAAGAAGAGTTCTTTTCTCGGTGTGGAGTCCTTATGAAACTGATAATGCAGCCGAAATACCCGATTCTTTACGTGTAACACTTGTTAAAAAAGGTGAAGGTGTTAAAGTTCAGGATTTTGGAAATGAAGGTTCAGGTGGGCAGAGTTTTATGAACTATGAATGGAAAGCCGGTGAACGTTGTCGTTTCCTTATGGGAGTTAGGCCCGATGGTAATGGCAACACTGTATATACAGCATATTTCTTTGATAATACAAAGGGAAAATGGTCGCTTATAGCCTCTTTCCGCCGTCCTAAAATATCTACTTGGTACACTAATGCACACTCTTTCTTGGAAAACTTTAATCCTGTCATGGGTTATATCAACAGAAAAGCATATTATGTAAACCAATGGGCGCGTACAGTCGATGGGAAATGGATACCGGTGACACAGGCACGATTTACTTGCGATGCTACCGGAAATCAAAAACAACGTCTTGATTATAATGGTGGTGTGGCAGGTGAAAAATTCTTCCTTACTATGGGAGGTTTCTTTAATGAATACATGAAATCAGGTACTAAATTTAAACGTGAAGGTAATATAACAGAGGCACCTGATATTGATTTTTCTACGCTCGAATAAAATACATACGTTTTTTATTGTAGAATTATATCTAACATTAATAAATTATTTAAATTTAAACAGCTTATAATATTATTTTGGTTATATTTGCAACTGTATTATACCGAGCACAATATATAACATATACCTGCGTTTAATGAGAGCACAGATATTAAAAATATAAACAATATTTATTTAAAACACACTGTAATATGAATTTTAAGAAGTTTTTTAGTTTAGCTTTGGTTGCAGTTATGGCTATGTTTGCCAATTCTGCGCAAGCACAGTCACTTTCTCCTTCTACAAAGTGGCATTGGGACAAAGGTACTATCGTTGTTGAAACCCCTGAACGTCCTGCCGGTCAGGAAAATGTTCTTAACCTTGCAGTTGCTCCAATAAAGACAGTACGTGTTGCTTTTGTTGGTCTTGGTATGCGTGGTGATGGTGCTGTTATTCGTTTCTGCCGTATCCCCGGTGTTGAAATTGTTGCTCTTTGTGATTATGAGTACGAGCGTGCCGAAGAGTGCAATAAATTCTTGCGTGAGCAGGGTCTTATGCCTGCCGACATCTACTGTGGAGAGAAGGGTTATGAGGAGCTTTGTAAACGTCCCGATATCGACCTCGTTTATATTGCCGCCGATTGGAACCACCACTATCCTATAGCAAAATTTGCTATGGAGAATGGCAAACACGCAGCTATTGAAGTACCTTCTGCAATGAATCTCGAGCAGTGTTGGAGTCTTATCAACCTTTCAGAGAAGACACGTCTTCACTGCTTCATCCTTGAGAACTGCTGTTACGACGATTATGAAATGAACGCTCTTGCAATGGCTCAAGATGGTGTATTCGGTGAGATTATCCGCGCTGAAGGTGCTTATATCCACAGCCTCGAGTGGTTCTGGGATGCATATTGGAAAGATCCTGCCGACAATGATGTTGACAATCTCCACTGGCGTTTGAAATATAATAAAGAGAATCGTGGCGACCTTTACGCTACCCACGGCCTTGGCCCCGTTGCACAGTGCTTGGATATTCACCGTGGTGATCGCTTCACAACACTTGTTGCTATGGATACAGATCCTTTCTTCGGTAAAGATCTTGTTAAGGAGAAGACCGGCAAGGAGTGCAAGGAGTTCCGCAATGGTGACCACACTACAACACTTATGCGTACAGCAAAGGGTAAGGTTGTTGAGATACAGCATAATGTTATGACTCCCCAACCTTATAACCGTTTGTTCAAGCTCACCGGTACTAAGGGTTATGCAACAAAATATCCCGAGCCTAAATTGGCTCTTTCAGGAGAGGCTCTCAAGGGTACAGGTGCACCTCAGGTTGACAACCTCAACGCTCACGGTTTTATGAGCGACGAGCAGAAGGATGCTATGATGGCAAAGTACTATCATCCTATCTTGAAGAAATATGTTGAGAAAGGTCGCGACCTTGGCCATGGTGGTATGGACTTTGTGATGGATTCACGTCTTGTTTACTGCTTACAGAATGGTCTGCCTCTCGATATGGATGTATATGACATGGCTGAATGGTGCTGTTTGGCAGAACTTGGTACATTGTCAATGGACAACAACTGCGCAGCTGTAACATTCCCCGACTTTACACGTGGTCACTGGAACGACCAGAAGGGTTATAAGCATGCTTATGCTGCTCCCGAGGCTGAAGCTGCGGCTGAGGCATACGCCGAGGCATACAGCGCTGCACAGAAAGATGTTACAGCAAAGAAAAACCTTTGGGCTCTTTACGATGCAGTGAAGAATGCAAAAGCATCAGGTGATGCAAAAGCTATTGCTAAAGCAGAGAAAAAACTTGCAAAAGCAAAAGTTTCTGCTAAAAAAGCAATTGAAAAGGCTATGAAGAAGTAATTAGTATCTTATTTATATTCAGAGGGCTGTCTAATTTTCTTTAGACAGCCCTCTGAATTATATTATACCGCTATATTCGCATTTATAATATTTTATCTCTTCATTGTGAAAATACTATTCAAGAAAGTTTGAATTTTTTATTCAAACAAGCGTAATCAAGTGTCTTTTTTGTAAGTTTGCAATGAAAAATAATAAAAATTAAAATTAAATGAATAAAATTACCCCCCCGATTTACAAAATTCTCATTCTCAAGCACTTAACTTATTAAGATTTCCTTTGGCGGTAGTAATACTTACCGTGCATGTTTTTGGAAGAAAACCTGCAGGATTTAGTGATTCCGATCTGCCTATATTTAATTTGGTTAAATCATTTATAGAATCTTTTCTCCATTGGCAAAGTGTACCTATATATTTTTTTATATCAGGGTTTGTGTTCTTTATAGGTTTGCAAAAATGGGATAATGGTAAATGGATAAAAAAATTACAGAATCGCAAGAAAAGTCTTTTAATACCATATATAATATGGAATACATTATCTCTTTTACCTTTAATAATAAATAATACAGGTGAATTGGATATAAAAAGTATTTTATCCTGCTATTGGGCTTATAATGGTGAAATTACAGGAATTTCGCCAACAGGTATGCCTATAAACTATCCATTATGGTTTTTACGTGACTTAATGTTGATTATACTATTTACACCATTTTTATATAGGTTACTGAAAAAGAATGGTAAAATAGTTTTATCGCTTTTTGCAATACTATGGTTATTCAAATATTTTACGGGAATTAAGTTTTATATTCCTACAGAAGCAATGTTTTTCTTTTCTTTTGGTGCTTATATGAGTATAAACGCTAAAGATATGATAGCCGAATTTAGAAAATTTTCAAAGATATCAGTATTTGGATTCATCATATTAGGACTTGTTTCTATGTGTTTATATAATTCTTATCCACAAATATTCAAAATATTGAAAGCCTTATTAATAATATTCGGCCTGTTTTTTGCATATAATACATCTGTGTATTTGTTACAAAAAGGGTATTGTAAGGTTAATAATTTTTTATCATCAGCAAGTTTCTTTATATATGTAAGTCATACATTGGTTTTTTATAGAGTTTCAGCCTTACTAACTAAATTATTATCTCCTGATTCCGATTTGTCTTGGTTATTTTTATATATAATGAATGTTGTATTAACCTCTTTAATATTAGTATCTGTGTTTTATTTAATGTCACGATATACACCTAAATTTCTTTCCATTGTAGCAGGAAGGAAAGTATAAAAAAATCCCATAGGGCAACCTATGGGATTTTTTATTGAACTAACATTTTACTTATTTAAGTTTAGAAAGCGCCTCTTTAATACGTCGTATAGCTTCAATGATATTTTCGTCACTTGTTGCGTAACTCATCCTGAAACATTCTGGTGAGCCGAACGATGCACCGCCAACAGTGGCAACATGTGCTTCTGTTAGCAGATACATGGCAAGGTCTTCACTGTCGTTTATTGTGTAATCTCCATAGCTTTTACCGTAGAACGAACTGCATTTAGGGAATAAATAGAATGCACCTTCGGGAACGTTCACCTCTAATCCGGGAATCTCTTTTGTCAGTTTCACTATAAGATCGCGACGGCGTTGGAATGCTTGTCTCATTGTTTCAACATCGTCCTGTGGTCCTGCATACGCCTCTAACGAAGCCATCTGTGATACCGAGCAAGGGCCGCTTGTATATTGTCCTTGTAATTTATTACAACCCTTTACAATCCAATCTGCAGCAGCAAGGTATCCTATACGCCAACCGGTCATTGCGTATGCTTTGGATACACCGTTTACAATAATTACTCGGTCGCGTATTTCGGGGAATTGTGCTATACTTTCGTGTTTTCCTACATAATTTATATGCTCGTATATTTCATCGGCAACAATGAATATATCGGGATATTTTGCAAGTACATCTGCGAGGTCTTTCAACTCTTCTTTAGTGTATACCGAACCTGTAGGGTTTGATGGAGAGCAAAGAATGAGCATCTTTGTTTTAGGAGTGATTACAGATTCCAATTGTGCGCCTGTAATCTTAAAATTCTGCTCAATTCCTGCACTTACAATAACAGGAATACCATCGGCTAATTTAACCATTTCGGGGTAACTAACCCAGAATGGTGCCGGAACAATAACCTCTTCGCCGGGGTTTACAAGTGCCATAATAGCATTGCAAACAGCCTGCTTCGCTCCGTTTGATACCGATATTTGTGATTCGGTGAATTCCAGCCCGTTCTCCTTTTTAAGTTTTTCTACAATAGCTTTTCGTAATGAAGGATAACCGGGTACAGGTGAATATCGCGACCAATTGTCGTCAATAGCTTTTTTGGCTACACTTTTAATATTATCGGGTGTGTTGAAATCTGGTTCCCCGACACTCATATTGATAACATCTATACCTTGAGCCTTAAGCTCCTGGCTTTTTTGTGACATGGCTAATGTAGCCGATGGTGATAATCTGTTAAGACGGTCTGCTAATTTGTTCATGTTGTTATGTTTTTATTTGTTGTTTTTCAATGTGATTTATTTATCGAAATGCAATGTATGGCCCATTCTTTCGGCTTTTGTATGCAGGTATTTTGAATTGAAGTTATTTGGTTCTATTTCACAACTTACAATCTCCACAATTTCAAGGCCATAACTTTCCAATCCTATTCTTTTGACAGGATTATTTGTTATTAGTCGCATTTTATGTACACCTATTTGTCGCAGAATTTCGGCACCTACACCGTAATCACGTTCGTCTGCCTTGAATCCGAGACAGAGGTTGGCATCTACAGTGTCCATCCCTTCCTCTTGTAGTTTATAGGCTTTCATTTTATTCATTAAACCTATGCCACGGCCTTCTTGGTTTAAATATACTATTACACCCTTTTCGTTTTCTTCTATCAGTTGCATTGCATGGTGTAGCTGTGCACCGCAGTCGCAACGTTTGGAACCGAAAATATCACCGGTCATACACGAAGAGTGAACGCGCACGAGTATAGGTTCATCCTCTTTCCATTCACCCTTTATAAGTGCAATGTGTTCTAAACCTGTAGATTTTTGCATGAATGGTATAAGACGGAAGTGGCCATGTTCTGTTGGCATATCAACCTCTTCACCGCGTTCTACGAGCGATTCCTGGCGTAAACGATACTCTATAAGGTCTCTGATTGATATTATTTTAAGGTTATGTTCCTTTGCTATTTCTATCAGCTGCGGCATACGTGCCATTGTTCCATCTTCGTTCATTATTTCAATGAGAGCGGCGCATGGATGCAATCCGGCCAAACGAGCCATGTCTATTCCTGCTTCGGTGTGTCCTGCTCGACGCAGAACACCTTTATCTTGTGCATACAGCGGATTTATATGTCCGGGACGTGCAAATGTTTCGGGTTTGCTTTCAGGGTCGGCAAGTGCTTTAATTGTGGCAGCTCTGTCTTCGGCCGATACACCTGTGCTGCATCCGTCTATTTTATCCACCGTAACAGTGAAGGGTGTACCTAAAAGGCTTGTATTTGTGTTAACCTGAGGATCTAATTGCAACTCCTTGCATCGTGATAATGTTATGGGTACACATAGTACTCCACGCCCGTTCTTAAGCATGAAATTTACCTTTTCGGGTGTTATCATTTCGGCTGCAATAATGAAGTCACCTTCATTTTCTCTATCTTCATCGTCAACTACAATAATGAATTTGCCTTCACGAAAATCATCTATTGCTTCTTCTATTGTACTCAATCTGAAATTATTCATATTATATCAAACTAATTTTTCTTTAACCAAAATATCCATTAATTTCTTAGATGTCTTTTCAATAGTTATCAGGTCTTTAAGTAATCTGAAACGATATCTCCATGCACGAATATATATAATAGCACCTACTGGAATTATTATAAGCGATAAAATATTCATCCATGTGTGTTTGAATGGCGAATGTATAGCTTTTGGAGCCATTATTGGCAGGTCGTTAAGCAGCTTGATTATCTTTTTATTTCGGCTGTTACCCATCTCTTCCACAAGGCTTTCCAAATTATTGTCGAGCTCTTCTATTATGATACTCTCTTTATTATCGAAGAATACCTTCCTTATCGATGGCATTCTTTTTAGTTTATTTTCTTTACGTAATTTATGGGTAATGGTGATAAATTGTGATAGAATACCGTAGTCTTTTGTGTAATCGGGGTCTTCTATTATCACCTCTTTAAGTGGAATATTGCGATTTTCGCGCAAGCCCAAAAACATTCTGAAGAATGTTTTTAATGCATCAATATTTAAGATTGTTGAGTCGCGGTTCGATTGGAATGTGAATATTATTCCAAGTGGTGTAAGAACAAGTGTGCTCAACCAACTTCCAATCCATATATACCATTCTCCCTCGCGTGCCATTTTATATCCCGAAGTATTGAAGATATAGTATAAGACAAAAGTTGCAACAGATATAAGTACCGGATATCCTAACCCGCCTTTTCTCACTATAGCACCTAAAGGCGCACCTATAAAGAAGAATATAAGGCAACCTACCGACAAAGTTATTTTATCCCACCAGGTAATGCGGTGTTTGTTAAGATCTTTGTCAAGCGAGCGCATTATGTTTTTCTTTATTTCAAAATCGGTCTTTAGTTGTTCTATTTTATTCAACTCCTCTTTTTTCCACTTTAAGCGAGAATTTTTGGTACCGGTTTCGAATATACTGTCTATGTTTATTCGTGTAATTCCGTCTCGTTTTATAAGTGAGCTGTCTTCTTTTGAAAATTCATTGGTCAGCGGATATGCATTTCGCATAGCCGATTTCCAGTTGTTTAAGCCGATACTGTCGTTATGATGTGTCAGCGAATCGATCGACTCTTCCAATTGTTTCATGTTTTTACTTGCCGCCTGTGTTACGAGGAACGAGCCGTCTTTCATATTGAATCCGCCATCGAATTCAATGGTTATGACTTTTTTGCTGTATGTTTCGCGACGATAGGGCACATTGTTTTTATTATTTGTCTGTCCCGACAGATTTTCGAATAATTCACCGTTGTACAAACTGAACAACAGATGTTGTTGGTCGGCTGTTGTCTCAATCTTACCCGAGTCGGCAACCAGTATTCGTGCATCGTTGAAACCGTTTGACATGTCGTATATCATTACATCATACAATATACCTGTCTCTTTGTTCTTGTTTTTGACAAACAGATTATAGCCTTTTATTCTGTCGTAGAATACCCCCTCGGGTATCTCCACCTCGGGTGATGTCTGTTTAATCGAATATAATATTGTATATAGCTTTACTTGGGCTTTTGGGCCTATTACATTCTGGAAATAGAAAGAGACTCCTGCAAGCAGCATACACTCGACTATAATAGGTGCCATTATGCGCAATAGCGGTATTCCGGCAGCTTTCATTGCAAGCAATTCCAAACGTTCGCCAAAATTACCGAATGTCATAAGTGCTGCCAACAATATAGCCAGTGGCAGTGCCTGCCCTACAAGTGTCAGCGAAGCCAAATAGAAAAATTGTCCGAGAATGGTTATATCGAGTCCTTTACCTACAAATTCGTCTACCCATCTCCACAAAAATTGCATGATGAAGATGAATAGACAGATGAAAAAGGTACCAAACAAGAGTTGTGTAAAACTCTTAATGATAAATATATCTAATTTTTTTATATGAAGTCTCGGCAGTCGCATAGATACCTAATGCATCTTTTGTAATTTGGTGTTTATTTGTGCAAAGATGGTGCAAACAGGCAAACGTATGTTTGCTCGGCGAGTGCAGCCTATTTTCGCAGTATAATTGCAAATATAGTTTATACAAATGTAACACTTTATTATCGGCGTGTCTGCACAATAGTGCATATACTATCTTACAACTGTTGCAAAGTTAGCATAAAATGCTTTAAAATACATATTCTTTGAAAGAATTTTAACAGTATCTTTACATGCCCGATTGACGCTTCAAATATTCTATTTGCGAATCCCAAAGGTCTCTTTGGTCGTTTATTTCGTCACTTTCGGCAAAATCGGTCACTTCAAGTGTGTGTTCGCGTGTCATTTCATTAAATAATATACGCATTTCGAAGTATGTTTGAGGCTCCTCGTCATCCCATCTGAATCGGACATATACTCCGTTTCTTTGAGATATAAGTGTTGCGCTTCTGTGTTCGGTTTTTCCCCAACAGAAATCATAAATTTTATCCGTAATCTTTATATTGTCGGCAAACCATGCAGATAATCCCGAAGCGGTTCCTATGTATTTCCAAATCATGCCGGCACTTCCTTTAAGCGGATATTCGATATGTAATTTTTCCTTACCCATCGCTATGTGTTATGTTAATATAAGTTGTAACTTAATGAATTTCAGTCGCAAGTTAATCAATAAAATCAATAAATCAAATTTTATATAATGATTATTCCTTTTATTTCAATAAAATTGAATGTTGTTAATTATTTTTGTTCTGTTTATTGCAGGTTAGGCTTATCGGTATATGTTTTAATAGATATTTTTAGTTTTTTTCGATTAAAAGGATAAAAAAACTTGTGTTTCTAAAATTATCGCCGTATATTTGCACCGCAAAAAGGAGATGGCGAGATAGCTCAGCTGGTTAGAGCGTCGGATTCATAATCCGGAGGTCGTGGGATCGTGACCCACTCTCGCTACAATAAGAACGGCTCAAACCGTTCTTATTGTTTTATAATAATGCTGTCATGGCTTCCTTCCTGCAGAATCATAAGTTTTGTACCCAAAAGATGATATTCGGGAAGTTTTTTCTCGACGCTGTCGATGAGTGTGGGTGGAATATACCGTCCTATGAATATTGCTTGAATGAATGGTGGTGAGTAGCTTATATTTGTGTCTATGATCTGTGTACCCGGAAATTTAAGTTCGGAGTCGATAAATCTTTCGGCATTTTCAACGAATATTGTTTTGCGTACAATGTTGTATGTCAGTATGACAGATGGGCAAAGTGCAATTATTGATATGGCAATAAGGGAATGTCGCACCTTCTTTTCTCGTTTTTTATCGGTGAACTCCTTTCTGGAGAATTTAAAGACTCTCACGCTTATGAATGTCGATATGGCGATGAACACCGAGTTGATGAAAAAAAGATATAATGCTCCCAATGCATACCACCAATCTCCTGTTGCCACACCGAACCCAACAGTGCATAGAGGTGGCAACAGTGCTGTCGATATTGCAACACCTATAATCACTTGAGTATGATTGCCTGTTGTGCTCATTGCAAGAAATCCGGCACTGCCGCCGATGAATGCTATAAGTACATCGTATAATGTGGGGGAGGTTCGTGCCAACAGCTCCGATCTTGCTTCGTTAATAGGTGATATCCAAAAGTATACAGCAGCTGCAATAATTGCAAACAGAGTAGCAACAAGCAGATTGCGCAGTGAGCGTTTCATAAGCTCCATGTCATTTATGCCTACAGCCAACCCGGTTCCTATTATCGGGCCCATAATGGGCGATATAAGCATGGCACCTATTATTACGGGCGTTGAATCGATATTGAGTCCAATCGAGGCTATAAGTATTGCAAAGATAAGAATCCATAGGTTTGCACCGCTGAATTCCACATTATGCCGGATGTTTGCAATTACTGTCTGCTCGTTCTCTTTATCGTTTGTTATGTTAAGATGTTTCGAAATTTCGTCGAACAGGTATCTGAATATATTCATTGCAATCGTTTATTTCAGAAAACGATTAATGAACGGTATCTTGTTCAGCGGTAAATCTTTCTTAACAAAATATGTAACGAATATGAACAGCAGGATTGTGTTGCAGCATATTTTTAGTATGCTGTTTTCTATAGGAAGCATTTCTGATATGAAATACAGTATTGCGAACAACAACACATATTTTGAAATGCCTTTTATATCATAATCGATAGGGTTACGTTTTCGTCCTGTCAGGTACGATAAGGTCATAGCGATAAAATATCCGGCCATAGATGCACAACCGCATGCCATATAACCGTATCGGGGTACGAATATTATGTTTACAGCAAACAGTATAGCACAACCTATAAACGAGAAAACAGCTCCCCAATATGTTTCGTCGTTAAGTTTGTACCAGAACGACAGATTAAAATAAATTCCCATGAATATTTCGGCAGCCATAACAAGCGGAATAACTTTTAATCCCTCCCAATAGTCGGGTGCTATAAGATAACGCAGAATATCCATATAGAATACTACCACAAGAAAGGCAAGCAGTGATACTATTATGAAATATTTCATGGCTTGTGAATATAAAACCTTATTGTCTTTGTTATTACTGTTGCCAAAAACAAATGGTTCGTAGGCGTAGCGGAATGCCTGCATAAGCATAGCCATTATGGCTGCCACCTTTACTACAGCACCGTAGATACTCAATTGGGTTTTCCCCTCTTCACCCGGTACCAACCACGTATATATTATTTTATCGGCATGCATGTTAAGTATTCCGGCCAGTCCAAGTAACAACAGCGGCCATGAATAGGATAACATGCTTTTCAACAGTTTTGTATCCGCAGTAGGGCGGTATATCTTCATTTCGGGCAGCAACAGCAATGTAATGAACGATGTGCATATAAGGTTTATAAGGAAGATGTAGAAAGCTTGATTGTGTGGTTGGTAGAATTGTCCGATACTTTCGGGGTATTTATTTGCAAGTTGTGGCAACAATAGGAATGTAAACAGGTTAAGTGTTATGTTCATTAATATGAACAGTAGCTTAAGTCCGGCAAATTTAAGAGGACGTTGTTTGAGTCGCAATAATCCGAATGGTATCGATTGAAGTGCATCGAGCGAGACCACCACGGCCATAATGGTTACGAATTCGGGATTATTCGAGTAATCAAGAGCATCGGTTATAGATGGAAGGAAGGTAAACACCGATATAAGGAATATAAGGCATAATGCAGAGATTACCTGCATCGACATCGAAAAAACCTTTGATACTTCTGTCTTTTGTTTGTTTGCAAAGCGGAAAAAGGTTGTTTCAAATCCGAATGTAAGGAGTGTGAGCAGCACAGCGGTCCAGGCATATACATTGGTTACAATGCCATAATTGCCCGATTCGGCTGTCATGTTGTAGGAATACAATGGCACAAGCAGGTAGTTAAGGAACCTGCCTACAATGCTGCTCATTCCGTATATTACAGTGTCTTTGAATAGCGCACCTAATTTAGACATCAGAATAATCCTCCTTCGTTCATTCCAAATTTACTGCGTCCCAGATGTTTATAGGCAAGTTCGGTTACTTCACGGCCACGTGGAGTGCGTTTCAAGAATCCCTCCTTAATCAGATAGGGTTCGTAAACCTCTTCTATAGTACCGCTGTCTTCACTTAAAGCAGTAGCAATTGTGCCTATTCCCACCGGCCCGCCTTTAAACTTGTCTATGATGGTACAAAGTATTTTATTGTCTATCTCGTCGAGCCCGTAACGGTCGATGTTTAGTGCTTCGAGTGCAAGTTTGGCAATAGAATTGGTAATATGTCCGTTACCCATAACCTGGGCAAAGTCGCGTACTCGACGTAATAGTGCATTTGCTATACGTGGTGTACCTCGGCTGCGACGTGCAATCTCGTATGCAGCTTCGTCATCATAGCTCACCTTAAGTATTTGTGCCGAGCGTGCTACAATTCCTGCCAACGTTTTACTGTCGTAATATTCGAGGTGCATGTTTATTCCGAAACGGGCGCGTAACGGTGCAGTAAGCAATCCGCTGCGGGTTGTTGCACCAATCAAGGTAAACGGGCTTAAGTCTATCTGTATCGAGCGTGCCGAAGGTCCCTTGTCTATAAGTATATCTATTCGATAATCTTCCATTGCCGAGTAGAGATATTCCTCCACAATAGGCGATAGACGGTGTATCTCGTCGATAAAAAGTACATCATTAGGTTCGAGCGACGTAAGTATTCCGGCAAGGTCGCCAGGCTTGTCGAGTACAGGCCCCGATGTAACTTTGAAGCCTACACCAAGTTCATTCGCAATAATGTTGCTTAATGTGGTTTTTCCAAGCCCCGGAGGACCATGCAACAGTACATGGTCGAGTGATTCGCCACGCATTTTTGCGGCCTTAACGAAAATGCGCAGATTGCTTACAATCTTTTCCTGCCCGTTGAAATCTTCAAAAGCAAGCGGGCGTAACGCATTTTCAAATTCTTTGTCGCTGTGTTTTCCGCGAATATCAAATTCTGCGCTCATATATAATGATGTATTTTGCTTTGCGAAGATAATGTAAAAAAAGTGATATGCGGTAAGAAAACCTCTTTTTTAAACAGTTCTGCCTAAAATTATTCAAATATTTAATAAATATGCATAACTTTGTGATATTAAAAAACAGGCAAATGGTTCTGAATTATATTTGGGTAGCGCTTTTCCTTTTGGCATTTGTTATTGCAATAGGGAAATTGATATTTTTAGGTGATACGAATGTGTTTCCGGCAATAATGGATTCCACCTTTTCATCGGCAAAAACGGCCTTTGAGATATCTTTAGGTCTGACTGGCGTACTGTCGCTGTGGATGGGGTTGATGAAGATAGGTGAGCAAGGCGGGCTTGTGAATGCTTTGGCACGTTTGTTATCGCCAATATTTAACAAGTTGTTTCCCGATATTCCCAAAGGACATCCTGTAACCGGTACCATGTTCATGAATTTCTCGGCAAACATGTTGGGTCTTGATAATGCAGCAACCCCCATGGGGTTGAAAGCTATGCAGGAGCTTCAGGAGTTGAATACCCAAAAAGATACTGCAAGCAATCCCATGATAATGTTTCTTGTCCTTAATACATCGGGGCTTACACTTATACCAATGAGCATACTTCTCTATCGCACCGAATTGGGGGCAGCCAGCCCGACAGATGTATTCATACCTATTCTGATTGCAACAACCGTTTCCACTATAGCCGGGCTTATTGCCACAAGTATATATCAAAGGATTAATCTGTTTAATCGCACAATTTTATTGTTTCTTATAGGTGTTTCACTCTTCATTGCTGCCGGAACCTGGGGTGTAATGCAGCTTTCAAAAGTGCAGGTAGAGATGTTTTCCACATCTCTTGCAAATATAATGCTCTTTACAATAATTGTGCTGTTTATTGTTTCCGGTGTGCGTCGCAGGATAAATGTGTATGAAGCATTTATCGATGGTGCAAAAGATGGCTTTTCTACAGCTGTAAGAATTATCCCGTATCTTGTTGCCATTTTGGTTGCAGTCGGTGTTTTTCGTGCATCGGGTGGAATGGATGTTCTTATTGCCGGTATTGCTTGGTGCATCGATATTTGTGGCTGGAATTCCGATTTTGTGGCTGCTTTGCCAACAGCAATAATGAAACCTTTGAGTGGCAGCGGTGCGCGAGGGTTAATGATAGATGCCATGACAACATATGGAGCCGATTCGTTTGTAGGGCGTTTGTCCTGTCTGTTTCAGGGTGCAACCGATACAACTTTTTATATTTTGGCTGTATATTTCGGCAGTGTGGGGATACGTAAAACACGACACGCCGTAACTTGTGGTCTTATAGCCGATTTCGCAGGTATTCTGGCAGCAATAGCCATAGCATATATTTTCTTTGGATAGTAATAAACAAAATATAATAATTATGATAACATATCAGACCGATGGTGTTAAGATGCCTCAAATTAAACGACGCAATATAACAGCGTGGATAAAAAAGGTTGCAGCCAATCATGGGAGAAAGGTTGGCGATGTTGCCTATGTATTCTGCAGTGACGATAAAATATTAGAGGTGAACCGCGATTATTTGCAACACGATTATTATACCGATATAATAACATTTGACTATTGCGAAGATGATGTAATCAGCGGTGATATATTTATAAGCCTTGATACGGTGCGCAGTAATAGCGAACAGCTTGCTTTACCTTACGAACAGGAATTACACCGTGTTATTATTCATGGTATATTGCATCTTTGCGGTATAGATGACAAAGGAGAGGGCGAACGCGAGGTTATGGAGGCCGAGGAGAATACGGCTCTTGGCATTTATAATCTTATGTAACCATATTTATGGTATACTTTCATACTGTTTGAATACAAACAATATATAAAATTTGTAATATTTTGCTAAAAATAAGATTAAGATAGGTGATTCTCTTGTGAATTTAAACATTTGTTATATTTTTGTTCGCAACAATTACTAAACATTTAGGAGATTACTATTTATGATTAAAAAAGTTTTATTCTATTTTTCTTTGGCGGTAATATTGTTCATATCGGATATTGCCGGTGCACAGGAACGCACTGTTTTAAGTGCTCAAATATATGGTTATAAAGGTGATATGGTCTATTTCGACTGTGTTCAGACACCTTTAATACGTCAAGAATTTTACACAAATCCGGGCGAGGAGCATCTGTTTGCATTTGATACGGATGCAATGGTTTGCATGCTTATAAACGGTAAGACAAAAGTGTTGCTGCTCCCGGGTGACAGCGTGCATGTGAATATTCATTACAACGGCCGTAACATCGACAACATTGAATTCGGTGGTAGCGATGAGGCTGTAAAGGCCAATCGTGTGTTAACCGATATTGATGAATTGAAACGTAATATGCGATATAAATCGCAGTTGCTTGCATGCGCAGCGCTTGATGTTAAGCCTAAAGAGCGTCTGAACGATTCGAATGTGTTGCACGAAAAGGTGGCATCGTTGCTTGCAACGAGCGGTGTAAATGAAGAAATTGCAGCTTACATAATGGCCGGTATAGAGTCCGAGGTTTATATCTCTATAATGGAATATCCTGTAATGTATGCAAGTGTACGCGGTGTATCTGTCGATAAACAGGAAATAGGCAATTATTGGACTCTTATGGACAGTGTTACCCTCAAAAACGATTGTGCATCGTTGATGAACCCCGAATATTCGGGTATGCTTATGCGTTATTGTTTCTATTGTAATGAAAAAAGTGCACAAGAGAAAGGAGCATCATATAAAATGCCCGGTAAATTGGAGAATATGTATGCCGAGCTTGCTGCTTTTTATACAGGTGCACAACGCGATGCTGTATTGTTTAATCTTTTGTGCAACTTCATAAAGAATGGTCAGGAGATAGAGCGTGCCGATATATTATATAAAGATTATATATCTAACTACAACAAGAACGAAAAATACAAACAGGTTCTTGAGGCTATATTGCAATGATATTCTATTGAAACAAACACATAATTAATCACAAATAAAAGAATACTATGGAAAAAGTAAATAGAAACTTTTATTTTTTCTGCAGGGTACTGCTTTTGGCTGTTTTTTCGTCAGCGGTTTTCAGTATCTCTACGTATGCGCAAGCAACAGGGGAGTGGAAAGACGAGCGTATTACCTTAAGAATAAGTAATCAACCATTGGGAACGGTTCTCGAGAAAGTGGCTGAGAAAGCTAATGCCGAGCTTCATTTGCAAGGAGTTACCCTTGTGAACATAAATAAGCGTATAAGTATTAATGTTAAAGATAAAGAACTTGATAAAGTTATTGGTGATTTGATAGGCGATCAAAATGTAAAGATACGTTTTGAGGATAATCGTGTAATCATCATCGAGCCCTACGAGCATACAGAAAATTCCGACGCAGAGTTCAGTATCGGCGGTATTGTTGTCGATGCTGAAACGGGGGAGGGGCTTATGGCTGCACAAATAATGATAACCGATGGCAGTGGTAATGGTATAAGAGGAACCATCACCGATGCCGACGGAAAGTTCAGTTTGCGCATAAGGAAAAAAGAGTCTATAAGAATAACATATATTGGCTACGAGCCTCTTTCGAAACAAATATTGCGTCCCGAAAATAATCTTGAATTGGAGTTGAAACCAAGTTTAGAGAGTATCGACGAGGTTGTGGTTACGGGTATCAGTAAGCGTAATAAGAACAGTTTTACAGGTAATTATGTAAGTGTTAAGGGTGCAGAATTGTTAAAAATGAACCCTACCAATATTCTGAAAGGTTTACAATTTTTTGATCCCAGCTTTAAGATTGTAGAGAATAATCGCGCGGGTTCCGACCCGAACGCCGAACCCGAGTTTCAGATTCGTGGTGACCAATCCTTGGGAACAACCTCTTCGATGAACAGCATGGATCTTATGCTTGACAATGTATCGAGCCGCCCAAATACACCGTTATTCGTATTAGACGGTTTTATTGTTCCAATGAGTCGTATTCTTGATTTGGACCCCGAGCGTGTAGACAATATTACAATTTTGAAGGATGCGGCCGCTACATCCATTTATGGTTCGCGTGCCTCGAACGGCGTTGTTGTTGTTGAAACAAAGATTGCTCCGGATGGCGCTCTATCGGTTTCGTATAATGGTACCATGACAGTTCAGGCTCCCGACCTCACCGATTACAACTTGATGAATGCCCGAGAAAAATTGGATACAGAATGGCGGGCCGGTATCTACAATCCTAACAGTGCTTCATCAATGAACACATATAATAAATATTTACGCAATGTATTGGGCGGAGTCGATACCTATTGGTTATCGCAACCGTTACGTACGGCAATTCAGCATCGTCATTCGTTGAGTGTTGCCGGCGGTACCGATGTGTTCCGTTACAGTTTGGATGTGAATGCTGCCATGCAACCGGGTGTAATGAAAGGCTCTGAGAACAACACAAAAGGTGTCAATTTCAACATGACATATCTTAAGGAGAAATTAACAATGCGTGCAAATGTTAATCTTTCCGAATCTGATGGCAAAAACTCGCCATACGGTTCCTTCAGTAGTTATACAAGCCTTAATCCCTATTATAAAGCAAAAGACGACAGTGGTAAGTATCTGCAAATATTGGATAATAAACTTATAGGTGATGGCGGTGCCGTAGATGTGAAGAATCCTTTATATAATGCCAATGTAGGTATAAAAGACGAGACACGTAGTTTGACTATTGCAACAAATATCAACCTTGAGTATGCAATAATGAAGAATCTGCGTCTTACAGGCCAACTGTCATATACTCGTGGCATGGCACGTACAGACAAATTTCTGCCTGCCGATCATACAAACTTTGCAACCGAAACCGACTTGACACTTAAGGGTAGTTACAGCAAAAGTACAGGTGACATGACATCGTGGTCGAGTAACTTTGGGTTGAACTATAATCTTGTAGTTAAGAAACATCTGTTAAGTATATTTGCAAACTGGACTGTTAACGAAGATGGGAACGATTATGTGAATCTTTCGGCAACAGGTTATCCCGACCCACATATGGACGACTTTATTTTTGGTAATAAAATGAACACGTCTCCAAGCGGAACTGAAGCAAAATCGCGCTCAATGGGCCTTGTAGGGCAGATGTCGTATAGTTACGACAACCGATATTCTATTGATGTGAACCTTAGTGGCGAGTCTTCGTCGCGCTACTCCGATCATGATTTGGTTCCTTTTTGGTCGGTTGGAGGACGTTGGAATGCACATAACGAAAAATGGTTGCAGGGTTATGTTTCGAATCTCGTTTTTCGAGCAAGCCATGGCGTTACCGGCGAACAGAACTTCAGTCCTTATGAGGCCATCGAATTCTACACCTATTCGGGCACAATGAAACCTTACACCTCTTTCCCCGTATTGGGTGCGGTTTTGGCAGGGCTGAATAATCCCAACTTGGGATGGGCGAAGACAAGCAATACAAGTCTTTCGGTCGATTTTGGATTTTGGAAAAACCGTATCAACCTTACGTTCAACTATTATAACAGTATAACCAAAGAGCTGCTGACAAACTACGACTTGGCTCCTTCTACCGGTTTCAGTTCAATGACAATGAATGCCGGTGAGTTGCAGAACAAAGGTTTTGATGCATCGCTGAATGTTATAGCCATACAGGATATACGTAACCAGTTCTATTGGACTATAAATGTGAATGCCAATCATAATAAGAATAAGATTCGCAAAATATCCGATTACCTTCGAAAAATTAACGAGGCTCAATTGAAATCGGCAACTGCACCACTCCCAATCTATCAAGAGGGGCAATCGACTACAACGCTTTATGCTGTTCGTTCGTTAGGTATCGACCCGGTTACAGGCCGTGAGGTGTATTTGAAGCGTAACGGGCAAAAGACATTCGTATGGGACGCTGCCGATAAGGTTCCGGTTGGCGATACCAATCCCGATGTAAGCGGTACTATATCTACAAGTGTCAATTGGAAAGATTTTTCGTGTGCACTCGGTTTCTCATACAAATGGGGCGGTATAGTGTACAACAGTACGCTTGTTGATAAAATAGAGAACAGCAATATAGCGTACAACCTCGACCGTCGTGCAGGGCAGGGACGTTGGGAGAACCCCGGTGATGTGGTTCGCTATGTAAAGTTCAGCACAAGCGGCTCCAACACTCCGGCAAGTACCCGATTTATAATGGACGATAACGAGTTGAAGTTTGCGACACTTAATTTAGGATATAGAATGCGTAGCGATAAATTCAATTTCCTTCGTCGTATGAATGTTGATATTGTTGCACTAAACTTTACCACTAACGATATTTGTCGCATCTCGCCAATACGTATGGAACGTGGTCTGGATTATCCTTTCGCCCGTTCATACACAGTATCGATGTCAATTATATTTAAGTAATCAGTTTCGATAAAACGATAATTCATTATGAAAAACAGATTATATATAACACTGCTGTTAGCAAGTACATTTATGCTGAACTCCTGTTCCGATTGGTTTGATATAAGTCCTAAAACCGATGTTAAGGCCGAGGAGTTGTTTGAAACAGAGAACGGTTTCATGAGTTCGTTGGCCGGTGTATACATATTGATGACCGGCAGCGACGTCTATGGTGGCGAATTATCCTATAATCTTATCGAGCAGTTGGTACAGATGTACGATTACATACCGGATGGTGCAGGAGGTGACCGCACTGCAATTTACAACTATACGACAACAACAGGCGGAGGTTATAACACCAAAGGTCGTATGGCAAACATCTGGCTGTCATCTTATAATATTATAGCAAATGCGAACAACCTGTTGAAATGGCTCGATGTAAAAGGTGAAGAGGTGATTTTGGATGATAATACACGCAATATGTTGCGTGGCGAGGCACTTGCCATTAGGGCATATATGCATTTTGATCTTCTGCGTTGCTGGGGCCCGGTCAATTATGCAGCCAATGAAGAGGTTCGTGAAACAAAATGTATACCTTATCGTATGGTTACCGATGATTCAAAGCAACCTCTTTTGTCTGCAAGCAAGGTTGTAGAGTATATTTTATCGGATCTTGAGCATGCAAAAAAGTGTTTGAGCTATGAGTCGGATTTGGATTTGAGCAGCAATGTTACAAAAGACCGTCGTTTCCGTTTTAATTATCATGCAATAAATGCATTTATGGCTCGTGTATATAATTATATGGGAGCGAGTGAATTGGCGCGCAACTGTGCTTTGGACGTGATAGAAAATTGCGGTCTGGAGTTGAAAAGTGGTAACGATAACGACCCGATGTTGTTCGATGAAGTCATATGCGGAGTCAACATCTATAATATGATTTACAGTATGTCTACGTATTTCGAGGCCGGCGATAAGATACAGAATAAATACTATATATCTTACCAGACCATGAACCGATTATTTGAATTCGTGGGAGCAGAGAGCAGTGATATGCGTACGAAAAGTGCAGCTTTTACGCGCGACAGCGGTAAGGAGATGGCTATCACAAGAAAATACACAAAAAACGAGAACGAGGTTATGCCGCTCATACGTTTGCCCGAGATGTACTATATTGTGGCCGAATCGTATGAAGTGGGTGATGATGCTTCCGATTATATAAATATTGTACGTAACAAACGAGGTATATCATCGGTCGAAGATATCTATTGTGCAACGTACGAAGATTGCATAAAAGCATTAAACAGCGAGTATCGTAAAGAGTTCTATGCCGAAGGACAATATTTCTATTTCCTTAAGGCACATGGTGCAACAGGCCCTCTTGTACATTTTCCCGAGGTCGCTCTTGGGGAAGAGAACTTTATTTTTCCGTTACCCGACAACGAAAAAGAGTATGGTTGGGTGGAAGATGAATCAACAGACGAGACTCAATCGCCTGAAACTGATACCGAGAATGGCGATACTGTTGTAGATGATGCTAATCAAGAATAAGTATATATGTAAAATAGTCAGCTATATGAAAAGGAACTATCTATATTATATAATATCACTCTTCGGCCTTTCCTTTGTTACGACGGCCTGCGAAGAGCAAAAGCCCGATTTCTTTGATGAAGGGGCCAATAGTGTTTATTTCGATTATAAAACTGCCGATGAGTTTCAGCAGTCTGTAAGGTTTCAGGACAAGGGTGAAGGATTCCCCGAGTATATTCCTGTAAGCATTAAACTCAAATTACTTGGGTATTTAAAGGAGAATGTACGTCCGGTATACCTGAAGATGAAACCTGTAGAGGGTTATCCCGAGATTGCAGCAGAGCTTCCCGAGGTTTCTTTCAGCAATAACGAATATGAAAAAGAGATTATTGTAAATGTTGCATGTCCCGAGGAGTACGACATCGAGTATGCAATATCTCTTTACATAGACGGCAGTGAGCCCGGTTCGCTTTCATGTGATGTTGAAGGTTGTGATGAATATGCAATATATGTAAAGAAACTGTCATCATACGAACAACCACCTCATTGGACCGATGATGCCGTCTCAATTACAATGTATTTGGGTACATGGACACCTGCAAAACATGAATTCTTTGTGAAGCTTACGGGTGATGAATCATTTGCCGATCTTTGGAAACTGAACAACTGGTTCGATAGAACTATATTAAGATATAATGAAATGGCTGTGGCCGAGTTGCGTCGTCAATATGCAGAAACCGGCGAACCGGTGAAAATAGAGATTCCTTTCAATCGTGAGTGTAATTACGAGAAACCGGCATATTGGACCGATGTGCACGATAGATTCTTCGAATATTCATCGGCGGTATTCGCCGATATGGCAAATAGTGTAGGTGCAAATACTACAAATGAAGAGGAACTGCTTGGTAATACCGCAACCTTGGAAGATATTCATAAGGCATGCGTAAAGCATATGATGGAGGAGTATAATCGGTATTTCACCGAGTGGGGAGTTTCAATAAACGATTTCGCTTATAACTGTTGGTTCCAAATGTATGACGATGTGGAATACGAATTGGTGCAGCCTCTTTGTTGGAGTACCGAAGGTGAGGGCGGTGGTGAAAAACCAACAAAATACTATGGCGAGTATAGTGATGAGAAGTATAGGTTTATGATTAATACATGGTTGAAGCATCAGAAAGAGGCCGGCAAGCAGTTTATGTTGTGGCAAATGTTCCCCATTATAAAGAATTGGATTACGATGGGAGCCGATTGGGATAGCCTTGGCGGTGGTGAGAAAGCCATAAAAGAGTGCTATAAGGTTTTTAAAGCTGCTTATGATGCAGCACCGGAGGGAACATATAGTTTCTCTTTTCCACAGCTTGATATATAATAACAACCTAAAACAGATATATATATGAAAAAGATATTTAATGCATTATTGTTGACAGGTCTGCTTGTCGGTTGTTACGAGGATAAAGGTAACTACGACTATAGTCTTGACAAAATGAACGAGATAAAAAGTATCTCGTTTACGCCGGCTCTGATATCCTCGGCTAATGATTTTATCGAGTTCCGAATGGCATTGAATGAAGATGAGCAGGTGCGTCGTATCGAGGCACACGTGGAACAGACTTTGTCGGATAATTACGATAATCTTGACTTCTATTGGTATCGTAGCTATACGGACGAAGAGGGTAAATATGTTTATGATACAATTACAACCAAAGGATATCTTGATATTGAGTTGCCTATAGGCAAAGAGATAAGCTATGATATATACCTTAAGATTTATGATAACAGTACGGCACTTTCGAAATATGTTGAGTTTACGGCCGAGACACGTCCGTTATATAAAAACAGTCTGTTTGTGTTGCATGGTGAGCCCGGAAACAGGAAATTGGGAAATATAGAGATAATAGGTTCCGATACCATAATATACAGCGATGCCTATTCGGTGTTGTATACAGATGCCAATCCATATAGTAATACAGAAGGTTTAGCCTATACTGCATATTTTGATATGAATAGCGATACATATCAAAGTATTGAAGTAAATAATCTTATGGCTTTCAATTCAAATACTACAGCCTCAGTATACAATTCCTACGGATTGCAGTTGAAGATACCTGCAATGTCGCTTTTTAAACCCTATTCATCCACATTTGTTTATAGCAAATACTTTCAAGCCGGCGTGCCTGATACAGAACGTGTTTATCGCGTATTTATATCAAGAAGCGGCCAAGTGTATATAGGAAATCATGTTTCGGCTCTTTATGTGCCGGGTAAAGATATTGCTGTAGGTAACCAACAGCATCAGACCGATTATATGATTACTGCGGCAACTGCCACCGATAATCGTTTCGTCTTTTGGGATGCAAAGAACAACCGTTTCTTGTATATGGAGAAAAGCGATTATGCTACTGCCGAGGACAATGCCGACGCCGCTATTGTAGACGACCCTATGCTTGATGCAAATATTGATTTCGATGAACTTTCGAAATCACCGGTTGGTATGGCTGCCGTATATGCATATATACAATATCGTGAGAACTATAGTGAATCGGCTGCTTATTTCATCTTTAAGGATGAGGCTTCGGGTGTATATTATCGTTATGAGCTGATACCGTTGGCGTTAGATGGTGAGAAGAAAAATATTGCATCCACAAGGACCGATGAGGCTAAACCGGCATTCTCGATTTCGTGTGAGCAGTTGAATAATTTCAATCCCGGAACACAGGATAATACGATTGTATACTCTTCGTGGTTCACCTCAAATACATTGTTTTATGCCGAGGGTGGCATAGTTTATCGTTATAATGTTGCCAATAGTGACAAACAGAAAATCTATGAGGCACCCGGAGGGTACGAAATTTCGGTACTGAAATTCCGTGCCAACGACGGCAGTATATATTCCGGCAATATGGGGCGTTATTTAAGTATAGGAATGAATGATGGCGAGTATGGTGCTGTTGCCGAAGTGTTGCTAAATACAGCTTCTGATGTCGACAAGGATGTGCCGGTGACTTTCTATGATAGGGACAATGAAGGCAATAGATTTGGAAATATAAAAGATTTGCAGTTTGCACCCATATACTTTTATGATGTCCCCGATTATATGCTTAATAATTAAAAAATCGTTTAAATTTCTATGAAAAGAATATTATCAGCCATACTGCTTACGTTAGGTGGTATTATGCTCTCTGTTGCGAGTGATGCTGCTCATTCGGATGTTATAATAAAAGGCAAGATAGGAGGAATAAAGAGCGGACGTCTGCTTCTTGTTGTACAAAGTGGCGAACAGCAGGTAGATACGTTGGCTTCGGTTGCGTTTAAACGAAGCAAGTTTAAATTGAGTACGACTATAGCCGAGCCATTGGTTGCAACACTCTATGTCGAGGGTTATCATGGTGGTTTCACCTTTCTTGCCGAACCGGGTGTAAAATATGAAGCATATCTTACCAATGGCGATGATTTTTATATAAAAGGTGGAGCATTGAACGATGCATATTCAGCACACATGCTTAAATCCGATTCGATGCGTGCTGTCATTGATGTTCTGCAATTGCGTTACGACGAACTTAAGCGTGGCAATAAATATCGTAGTGCCAGCCTTACAAATGATACACTCATGCGTTACCGAAAAGAGTGGCAGCAGATGACCAACGATTTTTTGAGCAGCCACGATGATCTTATAACTGCATACACCCTCTATTCGAATATTATAATGCGCGATGCCGGTCTTCATGAGTGCAGGCGCATTTACGACTCTATGGGGCCGGGGGCAAAGGCTACATATTGTGCGCGCATGATAAAAGACAGAATCGAGCGTTTGGAAGAGATTGCTGAAAATGCACCGGCACCCGATTTTACAGCTCCTGACGTAAACGGTGATAATATTGTAATGAGTGCTGTTGTCGGAAAAATTAAAATAATCGATTTTTGGGCAAGCTGGTGCGGTCCTTGTCGCATGAATAACCCGGCTCTCAAGAAACTGTATGCCGAATTTCACGACAAGGGTTTGGAGATTGTGGGTGTATCGTTGGATAATAACCGCGACAAATGGCTTAAAGCGATAAAAGATGATGGGCTCGAATGGATAAATGTATCGACTCTTGCAGGTGGAAAGTGCGAGATTGCAAAGCAATATAATGTGAACAGTATTCCTGCACTTTTTGTTCTCGACGAGAATAATCGTATAATAGCTTCGGGTTTACGTGGTGAGAAATTACATAAATTCATTAGTGAGAGATTGAAATAACAAATATATATAATATGATAAATTTCAGAACAGTTCTAACGTCGGCTATTTTTGTTTTTTTATGTATCTCGTCGCAGGCCGAGGACAAACACTTTGTTGTCCGTGGCGAAATGAGTTACGATTCGTTGCGTTTCAGTAGGCAGGCTGTAAGATACCTTTATTTGACTTGTAATGTAGATGGTTCTGCTGTTGTTCTGGATACAGCCGAGGTTAAGGATAAAAAGTTTGTTTTTGAGGGTATGGCTCCCGATGAAGTTGAAATTTATAATGTCACAGGTTTCGATAATGGCAGTGTTCAACTGTATGTCGAGCCGGGTGATATTTATATTGCTCCGTTCGATGCCCGTTTCCCTGCGTCGGCACGTGTTGGCGGAACTCCTGCCAACGATGTGTATCAGAAATTTTGCGATATAAATAACAGAACAATAGAGGAGGGTAAGGTCCGAATGAAAGATGCTCTTTCGGATTACACCAATATGGACGGTGCCGATGCGATGGAGATGCGTAAATCGGTATTTCATTCAAATAACCTCTATACAAAGGCTGCAATAGTCGATTTTGTGTACGAGAATATTCAATCTCCTGTTGCATTATTCGTGATAAAATATTCGTTAGTCCCCATGTTTACCCCAAAAGTAATCGAGCGGCAGTTCTTGCGTGCTATCCCCAAAGAATTGCACAGTCATTCTATGTACAAGGACTTGATAAATCAGGTCAGAGCATCGGAACTGAAAGTCGGCAATCATGCACCTGATATCGAAGGTTTTACAACAGATGGTCGCAAGGTCTCTTTATCCGATTTTAAAGGGAAGTATGTGCTTCTCGATTTCTGGGCAAGCTGGTGTGGGCCTTGTCGTCGAGAGGTTCCGTACCTTAAAGAACTTCTATCATATTCCGAGAAGAATGATAGGTTTTTGTTGTTGAGTTATTCACTCGACAGTAAAGAGGCCGATTGGAAGAAATGCATAGCCGAAAGAGAACTCACACACAAGAATTGGGTTCATATATCAACCCTTAAGGGTTGGAGTAGCGAGGCTGCAAAGCTTTTCAATGTGGAGTCGGTGCCATATACTGTGTTGCTTAACCCCAAAGGACAGGTTGTGGTATTCGAATTACGTGGCGAGGCTATGGTAGATAAAATAAAACGTATAATCGATGGTGTCGAAAGCTATGAATAATATGAAGATTCTGCATAAAATATTCTTGACAGGTGTGTTGTTTTTTGTTGGTGTGTCGTTGCATGCGCAAGGTGTTTGTACTATTAATGGCGAGTTGCTTAACGATACTCTTTGTTACACGCCCGGAAGTGTGAAAAAGGTGTATCTGACGCGTATCGATGAATACGACAGGTTCATAAACGTCGATTCGGCCGAGGTTAAAAAGGGCAAATATCGTTTTAAGTATAAACTGCAGCAGGATGAGCCTGTTATGCTTTATGCAATTACAGGTTTTGATAATGGTTATATTGCCATCTTTATAGAACCCGGTGAGATAGTTGTACGCACAAAAAGTGCTGCCTACCCATCATCGAGCAATGTGAGCGGTACTGTTACAAACGAACTGTACGCCCGATACAAGCTTATTGCCGAGCGTTGTGCCAATGAGCAGATTGATTCTATAAAACTACAATCGAAATTGCGTGGTAAGGAGTGGCTCGATGGAAAAGAGGGCTTCGAATACCGTAATAGTATAGGTGCTCTCTCTGTAATGAAGTGTAACTCGGAGCGTTTGAAGTTCCTGCTCGACAATAACGATTCGCCTTTGGCTCCATTGATGATGGCTCGTGAGTTGTCGCACATGTTAAACAATGCTTATGCCGAGCAGATGCTCAACAGCATATCTCCAAAGATAAAGAATCATCCCTATTATCGTGCATTTAACAATATGGTACGTGCTCGCGATCTTAAAGTCGGTAACGAACTTCCCGATATATCCATACCTTTACGCGATGGTACTACTGTGCAACTGTCCGATTTTCGTGGTAAATATGTGCTTCTCGATTTCTGGGCAAGTTGGTGCGGTCCCTGTATTCGTGAATTGCCGTATCTTAAGCAGATATATGATGAAACGCTCGATAAGCAGGAGCAGTTTGTGATTGTAAGTTTTTCGATAGACAACAAGGAGAAAGCCTGGAAGGATGCCATTGCAAGCAAGGATATAGACAGAAAAGGTTGGGTGCATGGCAGCGACCTCATCGGTTGGGGTTCTCCATCGGCAAAAATGATGGGTGTGGAGTCTGTCCCCAAAATTATTCTTGTCGATCCCGAAGGAAGAGCTATTTCATTCTCCCTTCGTGGCGAGGAACTTGTGCGTCGTGTAAAACAGATATTAAGTGGTGATAAATACTATCTGAACAGTAAAGAATAATAAACCGTTTCTTGAATTCTTCAATATATTGAAGTTGAATAAAACTTTTTACTATATCTCTAATCCGTCGAGCAGTTGGGCATAAAGTTCCATGCTTCGACGGATTTCACTTATCAGTATATATTCGTTGGCAGTGTGTGAACGTGATGATTCTCCGGGTCCAATCTTCAGTGCAGGAATATTCAGAACTGCCTGATTCGACAATGTCGGTGAACCGAAAGGCTTAAGCCCCAGATTTATTGCACGCTTTACAAGCTGATGCTCCAATGGAATAAAAGAGGAGTTCAAACGCAAAGAGCGTGGTGTTACATCCGATTCTACCTGTGAGCAAATGTATTCGAGCAGTTCTTTGTTGCTGTAGTATTCGTTACTGCGTATATCTACAACATAGTTGCAGCTATCGGGGATAACATTATGCTGGGTTCCGGCATTTATTTGTGTTACACTCATCTTAACTCCGCCCATAAATTGTGAATCTTTTTCGAATTTATATGTGCGGAACCATTCAATATCGTTCATGGCATTATATATGGCATTTACGCCCTCGTTGCGTGCCGCATGTCCCGATACTCCATGTGCTGTACAATCGAGTACCATTAATCCTTTTTCGGCCACTGCCGGTTGCATGCCTGTGGGCTCGCCTATTATGGCGCAAGATATAGGCGGCAACTGTGGAATAACCGATTCAATGCCGTTCTTGCCGGAAACCTCCTCCTCGGCCGATGCAAGAAAAATTGTATTATATTTTTGTGGTGTTTGGCACAGTTTGTAGAATATTTGCAACAATGCTACAAGCGAGCCTCCATCATCGTTGCTTCCAAGGCCGGTAATCCTGTCGCCCTCCACTATTGGTGTAAAAGGTGGTTTGCTCCAATTTGATACAGGTTTTACAGTGTCTATGTGAGCATCAAGCAACAGTGTCGGGCGAGTAGTATCAAATCCGGGAGCTATACACCATACATTGTTCAGGTGGCGTCTTATATCCAATATTTGCGGGCTGCTGCGCTCAATGAATTTTTGCAGTTTGTCGGCAGCATCACTTTCTTCGCGACTTATAGACGGCGTGCTGATGAGTACCTTCAGCAGTTCTATTGCTTGTGTAACGTTGGCTTCTGATATTGTCATAATAATATGTGCTTATAGCGCGAGTGCAAATTTAAGCTAATTTTTTGAAAGAATTTCAACATACTTCCTATTCTTACCATGATAAACAATGATAAACAATCCTATCTCTTTAAATTTCAGCACTGTTTATAACATGCAATCTCGAATTATTGTTGTATCTTCGCAGGCGGAAATAAAAGAAACAGCACAAACAAGATGATAACTGCCGATCAATTAAAAGATATCAAGGAGAGAACGGCTGCGCTTAAGCAGTATCTGGCTATCGACGAGAAGATAATTCAGGTCGAAGAGGAACAACTACGTACACAGGCACCGGGCTTTTGGGACGATGCAAAGGCGGCCGAGGTACAAATGAAGAAAGTAAAGGCGTTGCAAGCATGGATAAACGGCTACAAAGAGGTTAATAACCGCACCGAGGAGGTTGAGCTTGCAATGGAGATGTATCGTGACGAGATGGTTTCGGAAGAGGAAGTAGACGATGCTTATTCACGTGCTTTGACTGCAGTTGAGGAACTCGAATTGAAAAATATGCTTCGTCAGGAGGCCGATGACATGGATTGTGTACTCAAAATAAATTCGGGGGCAGGCGGTACCGAGGCACAAGATTGGGCAAGCATGCTCATGCGTATGTATATGCGTTGGGCCGAGGCCAATGGTTACAAAGTTGCGGTTGCCAATCTGCAGGAGGCCGAAGATGCCGGTATAAAAACCGTAACATTGGAGTTGCAAGGCCCGTATGCCTATGGTTATCTCAAAGGAGAGAATGGGGTTCATCGTTTGGTGCGTGTAAGCCCTTACAATGCTCAAGGCAAACGTATGACATCGTTCAGCTCGGTTTTTGTCACTCCGCTGGTAGACGATAGTATTGAGGTTGTAATAGAACCGGCACGAATTTCATGGGACACTTTCCGAAGCGGCGGTGCCGGCGGTCAGAATGTTAACAAGGTAGAGTCGGGTGTTCGTTTGCGTTACCAATACAAAGATCCTTACACCGGTGCCGAGGAGGAGATTCTGATAGAGAACACCGAGACGCGTGACCAGCCAAAAAATAAGGAGAATGCGATGCGTCAGTTGCGCTCAATTCTTTATAATAAAGAGATGCAGCATCGAATGGAAGAGCAGTCGAAGGTCGAGGCCGGCAAGAAAAAGATTGAGTGGGGTTCGCAGATACGTAGTTATGTCTTCGACGACCGTCGTGTGAAAGACCATCGTACAGGATATCAGACATCTGATGTCGGAGGTGTTATGGACGGTAAGATAGATGGCTTTATAAAAGCCTATCTGATGGAGTTTGCCGAGGAGGGTTAAGCTGTGGCTGTAGAGATAGAACGAAAATTCCTTGTGGTAGATGATAGTTACAAGGAGCAAGCATTTGCTTGCGACCGCATTGTGCAAGGGTATCTTTGCAGGCAGAATGGAAATTCAGTTCGTGTACGCATACGTGGCGAGAAAGGTTTTCTTACAATTAAAGGACCTTCGTTCGACGCCGGTTTAAGTCGATATGAATGGGAAAAAGAGATTCCGGTTACCGAAGCCAATGAGCTTCTTTCGCTGTGTGGCAGTGCAAAAATAGACAAGTGCCGCTATCTTGTTCGTTGTGGCAAGCATACATACGAGGTTGATGAATTTTATGGTGATAATGCAGGGCTTGTGGTAGCCGAAATTGAGCTTGGTAGCAAGGAAGAGCAGTTTGAACGACCTGGTTTCCTTGGCCGTGAGGTGACGGGTGAGGCACGATATTATAACTCGCATCTTACTCGTTTTCCCTACAAGGATTGGTAATTACTGTTTTGTGTTCTCTTTCTTGTGCAGATGGTATTTGTCGATAAACGGTCGTGTGACATATATACTGAACAGTAACGCACAAAGAACCCCCAAGGTGTTGAACAGAAAATCGTACCTGTCGCCACTGCGATGACCGGTAAATAGGACTTGAGCAATTTCCATCGCTCCCCCGAAAAGAATGGGAGCGA
This sequence comes from Bacteroidaceae bacterium, assembly GCA_017467885.1. Taxonomy (GTDB): domain Bacteria; phylum Bacteroidota; class Bacteroidia; order Bacteroidales; family Bacteroidaceae; genus HGM04593. The sequence goes on from JAFUKC010000029.1 coordinate 122,735, forward strand.
CAATTGCACCCAATACCATTTTAATTCTGTTTATGCGAGGATGCGAGCGCAGATACTCGAACCACAATACCACGCAGAATCCGGCATACATAAGAAAATGTACAATCTTATCCCAATAAGGAATTGTAGGAATATTGTCTGTCGGCGGTTTGAATAGTGAAAGGTATATGATTGCCACAATTATTACCAATGAAAAAGGGTATCTTTTCAGTATATTTTTAATCATAAATAAACTAAAAACAGAGTCTTAAAATGTATACGAAGATACCTCTAAAAACAGAATAATAAAACAAACAGCCTGCTTATCGATGAAAAATTATTTTTATTTTACAAAAAGCCAGCGTCGAGGTATACTTTTTTTTATTTTATTAATAATATTACTGCTTGTATTGAAACTTACGGTTTGAATACAGTCTTCGGAATTTTTCATTTTCGTTGTTCTTAGGGCAACGTTTCTTATACAGCAATATGCTTTTATGTTAAAAAATAGAAATATATACCCGTTTTTATTAAAAATAGGAAATAATATTATATTTTTATTGCCAAATTATACGGATTGTAGCCAAACGATAATTAATGATATAATATATAAAGATTATGAAAAAATTATTTACCCTGTTTGCTTTGTGCATATTTGCTGTAATGCAAACATTTGCAGTCGTCCCCGAGGACGGAAAGATTTACAAAATAGTGTGCCCCTCAAGAGGTGATCTCAAGATTGCCGAGGATATTATCGAGCATACGGTATATTGCCCTGCCGATTTAGGTGCAAAAGGTTATGCTCAATTATGGCGTCTTGTGCAGGATGGCGATTTTTGGTTGATTCAGAATGTCTATTCCGGTCGTTATTTGCAACATCAGAACATGATAACCTATTCTTATACAACCGCAACCACAGCTGCACAGTTTAAAATTGTCGAGCATACATCGTTGGCCTCAAACGGTTACCCCGGTTATTATAAGATTATGAACGGTGTATCGACCCTTGGCTTGCATTGCGATGCTGGTTCAAGTCTGGTTCCTTATATGATGGATACCGATTCTCCCGGCGGCTCTTCGTGGAAGATTGAACTTGTTTCTATTTCAGAGGAAGAGATTGCTCAGGCACAAGCCGAGTACAATGCCTTTGCGAGTGCAACAGATAATAAAGAAGAAATAATTTCAGCCTATTCTGCATTCTTCGACGACGAGTTGTGCATGACACTTAAATCGGAATATGCTTCGATGAGCGACGAGGAGTTGACAGATGCAATGGGATCTGCAATTCCTGCCACACTTGTAGATGCAGCCATTAAGGTTAAGAATGACTCTTGGGCAGCACGCGAAAAAGAGTTCCGCGTACACACTTACGAGGTATACAGCGACCCCGATGTATGGGGTTCGAAACTTCTCACAAAAAAATATACATGGCAGAACAACCCTACAGGTATATATGCCAATACAGCCGATGTTGTTTATGTGTTTGTGGGCAGTGATGTTCCCGAAGGTGCAACACTCGAACTCGATGCTGTTACCGATAACGGAAGTCGCGGTTCGCGTACAACATTGAACAAAGGCTTGAACATTATACCCATCTCGCGCAGCTACCAAACTTTGTTCGTGATATATACAGCCGACACTTCGGGCGATAAGGTTATTTCCGATTTTGCCGATATTGAAATCCGTATTGAAGGTGGTGTATTGAACGGTTATTGGGATATCGAACGCCACAATGATGCCGATTGGATTGATATAAGCCAAAATCTGGCAACACACCCATATATCATTATAAAAGGTGAGAACTTTATCTTCAATATGGTGCGCGAGTACATGATAAAAGCCGGCTATTGCCGTGATAAGATTACCGATGCAATTAGTTGGTGGGATCAAATGGCTGCATGGCAATGGGGTATTATGGGTATCGAGGATGTTCGCCCCTCTCGTTTCAATAATAAACTTTGTGCACGAACGCTTCCCACCGGATACCAGTCGGCCACACACTATTATACACAATATTTGGCATCATACATAAGCAACTTGTTGCCCTATGAGCAGGTGATGAACAATGCAGATAATGCATGGGGTCCGGCCCATGAGAACGGACATGTTCAGCAGGAAGCCATTACACCTATTAATTGCTCCGAGGTTTCGAACAACCTATTCTCGAACCTTGTATTGTATAAACTTGGTCGTTGGACGTCTCGCGGGGAATCAGTAAGCAAGAGTGCATCGGAGTTCGAGGCCGGGCTTTCATGGCCATCTCGCTCAAATTCTCTCTCGATGCGTATGTATTGGCAGCTCTATCTCTATTATCATGTGGCAGGCAACGATACACTTTTCTATCCGAAATTGTTCAAACTTTTACGCGAAGATCCTATTGTTAAAGTAGGGAGCAGCGATAAGTCATATATAAATAAGGGTAGCGACGACCTTCTGCATTTTGCCGAGAAGTGTTGCGAGGCTTCCGGTGAGAATATGACTGCATTCTTCGAGTCGTGGGGCTTCTTTGTTCCCATGAACGAACAACATTATGGTGACTATGCCGATTATTACCTTACATCCACACAAGAGATGATTGATGCTACAAAGGCAAAGATGGCACAATATCCGAAGGTTGCAGGTGGTATCGAATTTATTGAGGACCGTATCGATTATCTGCCTCGCTTGGATGGAATAGAGGGTGAAAGATTATATAATGCAGCGGGTGTTACTCGTGATGTTGCTGGTGACTTGGGTAGTTACAAATCGTTTGTACCCGATTCTATTAATAATGTAGCCGAGGGATATTCATATAAACGTCAGTCAACCATCCGTAATATAGAGATAAAACATGAAGGAGCCACCGGCGCCGTCGGTTTCCGTGTATATGATGTGGCCGGTAATTTAGTCACATTCTCCAATAAATATAAGTTTACTATACCTGCATTGGCTGCTCAAGGTGCTATAAAGATTGTTGCGGTACAGGCAAATGGTGTTGAGGTTGAGCTTCCTTCATCTGCTGTTGTCGGCAACGATGAGGAGCAACTTGATGCTCTGAATTTTTCGTTGACTCTTGCCGAGATACACATCAAGAATATCGCCGAGTCACATGAACAAACAGGCTTCTATTACCCTGAACTTGCACAGTCGTTGAAAGAAATATACGAGGGAGCTCTCGAAGCAAAAAATAATGCTTCACAAGAGGTACACACTTATGGCGAATGGAGTTTGATGCTCGATGAAGAGGTTGCAAGAATCATTAGCGATAAATATGCATATATTCCAATCAAGGCACGCAACCTATATAAACTCACTAATGCCAGTCGTCGCGATTATCTCCTCTCTTTCAGTGGTAATAATCTCTATGGTTCTAATACTGCATCAGGAGATAATATTCTTTGGGAATTTATTCCGGCCGGTACAGAAAATTGTTATTATATAAAATCTAAGACAGGTTATTATGTTTCGAGTATATCGGAAGGTAACATTGTTATTGCATCATCTACGGAGCAGTCAGATGCTGTTATGTTTAAGGCCGAGCGATATAGCAATGGTGCCTTCATTCTGTCGCATACCGATAATTCCGATTTGGCTATTCATTTTAACTTCTCCGATGGTAAAAAGGTTGTGGGTGGTGCTGCTACAGTGCAAGAATCGCGTTGGTTGTTTACCGTTGAAGAGGATCTTGCAAGTGTATACGAGAGCGAGTATCTTCCCAAACTTATAGCGGAAGCCGAGGACCTTATATCTAAAATATGTGTCGAGGGCTCTTCTGTTGATAATATTCTCCTTAAAGAGGATGTAACCCCGTTGGTTGATAATTTTGACGTCTTGTTGGTTGAGTTGATTACAGCTAAAGACGAAGCAAAAGAGAATATCGATACTGCATACGACCTCTATTCTTATATCAGCGAGTTGGAGGAAGCTTTGGCCGATCTCAAGAACAAGTATGTTGTATTGCCTATAATCAGTACCGAGGATGAAGTAGTATGGTATTATATCCGCAATGTAGAGAACGGGATGTATTGCAGTGTAGATCTCATGACAAAATCGGGTGTAAACAAAAGAGCTGTTAAGTTGGAAGATATAACCGGCCAAGAGGCCGAAGACAGATTCCGCTGGGCTTTGTATGCAACAGATTCCGATAGCTCTTATATATTTGTTAATGCAGCCGAGGGAAACCCTGTATATAGTATTAATCGTATGTCGCTTAAAGTAGATGGAGGCGAAGGTGAACCACAATTGTTACAGATTGGAGCCAATGGATTCACCATTAATACTGCATACGGTTATTGGACATTCGGCAACTATGTCAAGACGAGCGCAGCAGCATCATACTGGTGCTTCGAGAAAATAGAGGAAACCTCTACATCTATTGATTCGATAGACGGTGATGCTTGCGTGGTTAAGGGTATCTATGATATCTATGGTCGTAAATTGGATGAAATAACCGCTCCCGGTATATATATCGTTAATGGCAAGAAAGTGGTAGTTGAATAACTATACAATATGTTTATAGTTGCGGAGTGGCAGAATTGTCACTCCGCTTTTTTGTATGACGGGCATGTCATACATCTGTGGTGAAAGTCCACTCGGGGCGTAGTTGTCGACGAACCCTATAGCGACTTGCAAGTTTCAAATGGTGACATTTGGGAGAGAAGAAGCAATAGCGAACTCGTGGCCTGACG
>JAFUKC010000030.1 GCA_017467885.1 Bacteroidaceae bacterium
AGCACAATTACCGACGGCAAAATAAAGAAAACACAATACAAACTAAATGCAAGACCAAGAGAAAAACTTAAATTTTCAACACCAAAAGAGTGCTTTTACAAATTTATTTTGTAATGTTGCACTTGCTAGTTGACTCTGCGCTTGTGGATAATCACGAAAATATGATAAAAAAAGTGGTTGTTTTCTTGGCAGTTATAATGAAAAGAAGTAATTTTGCAGGCCGATTATTATCAGCCCTACTATGGGCTATTGATGCTTCAGGTCTCTGAGTGAGCCGAAGAGGTGGTCTAGCCAACTGCCCGGGCAAAGCGTGAAGAGGGTTTCTGTGTAGCTTCGAATTTCCGTTAAGAAGTAGCAGAGAGGTGTCAGAAAATGGAATTATTAACTAAATTAAATTAAGTTTAAAGTGGATACTTTAAGTTACAAAACAATTTCAGCAAACAAGGCAACAGCACAGAAAGAGTGGGTTGTTGTAGATGCTACCGACCAGGTACTCGGTCGCCTTGGCTCAAAGGTTGCCAAGATTTTAAGGGGTAAATACAAACCTTGCTTTACTCCCAATGCCGATTGTGGTGACAATGTAATCATCATCAATGCAAACAAGGTTATTATGACAGGTAACAAATGGACAGGTCGCACATACTTGCGCTATTCGGGTTATCCCGGTGGTCAGTCGGCTTTCAGTCCTGCTGATGTTGCTAAAGGTTACAAAGGATACGAGCGTTTGTTCAAGCACGTGGTTCGCGGTATGTTGCCCAAATCTCGTCTTGGCGAACATTTGTTGAAGAACCTTTATATATATGAGGGCCCCGAGCACAACCATGCTGCTCAATCGCCCAAAACAATTGATATTAACTCTTATAAATAAGAAAGCAGATGGAAATGGTAAATGCATTAGGCAGACGTAAAAGCGCAGTTGCCCGTATTTTCGTTACTGAAGGTACCGGAAAGATTACTATTAACAATAAGGATCTGCAGGATTATTTTCCCTCAAGCATTCTTCAGTATGTTGTAAAGCAGCCTTTGGCAAAGTTGGATGTTGTGGAGAAATACGATATTAAAGTTAATTTGGATGGTGGTGGTTTTACCGGTCAGTCACAGGCATTGCGTTTGGCTATTGCTCGTGCTTTGGTAAAAATCAACGCTGATGACAAAAAAGCTTTACGTTCCGAAGGATTCCTTACTCGCGATGCTCGTGAGGTTGAGCGTAAGAAACCCGGACAGCCAAAAGCTCGTCGTAGATTCCAGTTCAGTAAACGTTAATATTCGGCCCGAAAAGAGACGTTTAGTATCTAAACCACTCGGGACTTCACCTATTTATATAAGCAAGGTCGCTTAAACAAGGTGGTTTCTTTGTTTGGTGTCGGTGGACTACCCGGGAGGTTGATTAGTTTTAATTAAAAAGAAGGTAAACGATTTAAATTTTAAAAAAATGTCAAGAATTTCATTTGAAACACTTTTGGAGGCCGGTGCACACTTCGGTCACTTGAAACGTAAATGGAACCCCGCTATGGCTCCCTACATCTTCATGGAGCGTAACGGTATCCACATCATCGATTTGCATAAGACTGCAGCTATGGTTGACACAGCTGCCGAGGCTTTGAAGCAGATTGCAAAGAGCGGTAAGAAGATTCTTTTTGTTGCTACCAAAAAGCAACTTAAGGACATTGTTGCCGAGAAGGCACAGGCAGTAGGTATGCCTTATGTAATCGAGCGTTGGCCGGGTGGAATGCTTACAAACTTCCCCACAATCCGTAAGGCAGTGAAGAAGATGGCTACAATTGATAAACTTACTCAAGACGGTACATATTCGAACCTCTCTAAACGTGAGATTCTTCAGATTTCTCGTCAGCGTGCAAAGTTGGATAAGAACCTTGGTTCAATTGCCGACCTTACTCGTCTTCCCTCTGCAATTTTTGTTGTAGACGTAATGAAAGAGTATATCGCAGTTCATGAGGCAAACCGTTTGGGTATTCCTGTATTTGCAATTGTTGATACCAACTCTAACCCCGGTGACGTAGATTTCGTTATTCCCGCAAATGACGACGCAACAAAGTCGGTAGAGGTTATCCTCGATGCTTGTTGTGCAGCTATTACCGAGGGTCTTGAGGAGCGTAAGGTAGAGAAGGTTGATACCGAGGCTGCCGAAGGTGAAGAGGAGAATGCAGAGGCAAAGAAGAATGTTCGTCGTCGCACAACAAAGGCTCGTGCAAGCAAGAGTGCTGACGCTGAAGCTACAGAGGCTGCTGCAGAATAATAATTATAAACATAAAACAGAATAAATACTATGGCTGTAACAATGGCTGATATTGCCAAGCTCCGCAAAATGACGGGTGCAGGCATGATGGATTGTAAAAACGCATTGGCAGAGGCTGATGGCGATTTCGATAAGGCTATGGAGGTTATCCGCAAGAAGGGTCAGTTGGTAGCTGCTAAACGTAGCGACCGCGAGGCTTCTGAGGGTTGCGTATTGGCAAAGGTTGGTGAGGGCTTTGCTGCCATCATCGCTTTGAAGTGCGAGACCGATTTCGTAGCAAAGAACGAGGATTTTATCAAATTGACAGATGATATTCTTACTGCTGCTGTAGCTGCTAAATGTAAGACGATAGAGGAGGTTCAGGCTCTTCCTCTTGGTGACGGAACCGTACAGGATGCTATTGTAGCACGTACAGGTATCACCGGTGAGAAGATGGAACTCGATGGTTACAAAACACTTGAGGGTGAGAACATCTATGTTTACAATCACCAGAAGAAGAATATGCTTTGTACAATGGTTGCATTGTCACAGGCTAACGACGAGGCAGGTCATGAGATTGCAATGCAGATTGCAGCTTCTGCTCCTTTGGCTCTTACCAGCGAGGATTTGGATCCGGCACTCGTAGCTCGCGAGCGTGAGGTTGCTGCTGACAAGGCACGTGAGGAGGGCAAGCCCGAGAATATGATCGATCGTATTGCCGATGGTCGTATCCAGAAATACTACAAAGAGGTTTGCTTGCTTCAGCAAGGTTATGTTCAGAACGAAAAGATTACTGTTGCCGATTATTTGAAAGGCTTCGATAAGGAGCTTACTGCAACAGGTTTCCAACGTTTCACTCTTCGTGCTGAATAATTGGGAATAGTTTCCTTTAGATAGAAAATATTCGGGTCGCATTGTGGCCCGAATATTTTTTTATGATGTTTAGAAGTTAGAATATATTACTGCATAAAATAGGTGTCGGAGAATGTGCTGTGTAATTAATCTATTATGAATAGTCCTTACGATAATCAAAGCAGGTTAACCGGGGCTGCATGGGAGATGTAAAGTGTCCGTTTAATCTCGTGAGATTAAACGGACACTTTACTATAGAAATATAAACTTTTACTTTATGTATCTTTTCTGATTATTTATAACGTATATCCCTTTTCCGGGGTTGGTTACCTTGCGTCCCATAAGGTCGTATATGGCAGAATCAACATTGCCGTCTGTGCTTACAACATCTTCAATACCTGTTTCCTTCTCTACTGCTTTATATGCACCACCTGTTACATCCTCGATGCTTAAGTTTCCGTATACGATGCAGTATCCGTTTGGTGACTCTTCGAAAAGGAAGCCTATATTGCCGTTTTTCTGGAGTGTCATTGTTGAATATGCCGAGTAGGTGTAGCTTACTTGCAGCCCTTTTGTCCAATTCTGTGCAAATGTGGTGGGTGTGTAAGCTGTATTTTCATCAATTTCTTTATAGAAAATTGCAACATTGCTTCGGTCTGATGCTGTAGGAACCGATTGCAGCATCAGCTTCGTAACCTCGTTATTGCTGTTTAAGGCATCAATCAGCATTATCTCGCCGTTGGTACTGTTGCTGCCATAAGACAATCCGTTGCTTACGTCGTTGCTCGAAACAACTGTGTTCCAACTTCCTGTTGTGAAACTGCTGTCGGTAAATTTATATAGGTTGAAGTAGCGGCCGGCACTCTTACGGCTGCTCAACACTACAGTTCCGTCGGGCAACTCTTCGCATTTAGGTTCGTCACCTCCGCTTGCCGGGCGGTCATCTACAGTGCCGAGTATGTTCCATGTGTCACCAAAGTCGTCGGAGTAGATTACACGGTTACCTTCGTTTTTGGTCCATACCGAACAGTAAAGACGATAATATTCTCCTTTCTTCACTACGCGGCTTTGGCAAATACGCCCAGAACCGATGAACAATGATAATACGGTGGGGGTTCCGTTTTTCACAAATAACGGATAGATACTTTCTGTTACCTCTACAGGCGCGGTAAACTCCCATTTGCCCTCTTCTTCGTTATATGTGGCGCGTACACGTGCAACACGGTTGGGGTTGTAGTCGGATGATGTGGGGTCGGTGGTATAGTTGCCGTTCCAGCAAACTGTTTTTCCGCATACCATCATAATAAGCACCTCGTTCTTGTCACGGTCGGCAACAACGGCAGCGTCGCCGTAACCGGTTTTCCACACTTCGCCGTTGTTGTTGTCGCCAACACCATCGGCAATAAAGAATTCCTCGCTCCATGTTTGTCCGTTATCTTTTGAGATTCGGCATTTGATATCCACTTCTCCGTAACCGATGTCACTTCCGCATGGACGATAATCGGATATAGCAAAGATATCTCCGTTGGGGGCTGTGGTTATTGCCGGGATACGGTAGGGCTTGTTGTATACCTCGTCGTTCGAATAGTACAGGTATTGGTATTTACAATCGGCGTCGGCTGCATATTTTGCAGTAATAGATAATCCGGGTGTGAGTGTGGCGTTGGTGTATTCGTTTGCTGAACTTTCGCCGTTGAAGAATCCTTCGAATGTGTATCCACGGTAAACAAATGTATTGTCCAAGGTGAATGTGGCTCCCACAGGCAGATAATATGTCTTGCCTTCAACCGAGCCTTTTATTCGCAATGATGTTGTGGTTCCGTTTATTGTAAATGACATCTCGGCAACACGTGTGTTTGTACTTGCCAAAGCCGGCTCTACCTCTATTGCAAAGGTGAGTGTGTTGCTGTCTGTTATGTCGAATAACCACCAGCCACCGGCATCATTTGCGTTGTATAGTTTAAGATCGTTGCCTTTACCGCCGTATGCATTGATGCTCATGCCTGTGGCTGTAGGGGGTACAATAGCATATCCGCCATCTTTTTCAATCAATTTCCAATTGGTGGCGTTGTCTTTTGCCGTCATTGTTGCAGCTGTGGCTTCGCTTGTTGCTGCAACGTTAAGTGCGTATGTTTCACCTGTTGTCTTGTTTTGCAACTTGAATGCTTCTGCTGTTCCGACAAGATACCACAGTTCGCTCTCGAGGCTTAAGTCCGATGGCTTGGTTGTTCCTTTGTTGTCGGTGCAACGTATTGTGTAGCTGTTGTCGCGTTGCATTTTAAGGCGTACGGCCTTTTCGCCGAATGTGCCGCTGAAGACATCGAGCTCGAATTTTGCATATATTGTGGTATTTGCTTCGAGTGTGGAAATTTCGGTCTCCTCTCCCAAGGGTTGTGTATAGGCTGCGTCGCTGAAGAAACCAACGAACTTATATGCATTAGCTTTTGACTTCAATGCCAAAGTGGGCTCTTCTATTGCACTTCCTGTCTCGAGGATTGTAGAGCCACCCGCTGCAATCTCACTGTTGTTCCATGTGAACGTGGCGTTGGCAAGTGAGGTGTTGCTTATGATACCGAGTGTTTTTCCTTCGATTGTTACATTGTAGTCGATGGCTGCTATCTCATCGCTGCTTAATGCCCGGTCGAATATCTGTGCCGATTTTATCTCGCCACTGAATACATATTTGTCGCCTGCATTTGTTTTTCCGCCGCCTATGTATATATGTGCATTCTCATTATCGGCAAGGTGGTAGAAGTTCTGTTGCAACCCTGAATCGTATGCTGTACCGTCGATGTAGCACTTTGAATTGGCGCCTTTCTGCATTATTATCACAATCTTGTGACTGCTGCCTGCGTTAAGGCCGCTTCCTCTACTATGCCATTGTCCGTTAGTTGCCGAGATGAAGAAACGCAACTGTCCACTGCAAGCTCCGACACCGGTGAAAGGCGATGTGCTTACATTATTTCCATCTCCCGAGCTGCTTGCATCGGCAACACTCACAAACAGTTCGTTGTTTGATGTTGAGCTGCCCATTGTGACATCTAAAGCAATTGTAATATTCTCGGCTGCGAAGACTTTTTCCTCTTGGCTGTCGTTAAGCTGATAGGGGTATGTTGCACTTGCAAGGTTTGCAATCTTTACAATGGCCTCCGGTGCAACAACATCTTCCGGTTTTTGAGGCAGGTTCTCTGCATTAACCTCTAATATCTTATATTTGCAACCGGTGTCACTTGTGTTGGTTCCACTTCCCCAGTTGTATACTTTATAGCCGAGGGTGCTGTTGTTTGTTTGGTTGAACTGGCTGCTCCCGCTTGTGATAATAACATATCCGGGTTCGTCGGCTGCTTTTATTGTCCAACCGCTTGCAGGTGCTGTTGCAACGCTTTTAAGTGCAGTGTTGTTATTGCTTGCAGGCGAGATGTATGTGTTGTTGGAATAGTTTATGATGTCGAATGTGTTGTCGGCGCGTTTGACAAACTTCCAATATGATTCAGCCGAGAGTGTTGTTTCTCCTACTATTTCGGCATCGGCTCCTTTTGATGTTGGGTAGCGGTTGCCACGCAAAGGTGTCGACAGAGTGTAGAAATATTCTGTCGTATCATCACTTGCTTTGGGTTGGTTTATTCCTGTTGTTGTGTAGTTGTTGCGAAAATCGGCAAGTGCATCGTTCAACTGTGCTATCTGTTGTTCACGCTCTTCGCTGCTCATTGCAGTTGCAAGTGTTGCCTCAATCTCGGCAATTTTGCTGTCGAGTGCGGCTGCGCTTGTTTCGGGGTAATATCCCGGTGCTGTGCCTATGATGCTGCCGCGTTCTTTCTTTATTTCGCTTATTTTTGCAGCAACCAACTCGGCTGCTTCGTCCATGCATTTGTTGGGTGAGTATATTATGTTGTCGATGGCATTTTCGCCGTTTTCATCGGTCAACACAAATGTGAACATCCATTTGTTAAGGCGTATGTTGCTTGCAGCAACGTAGGGTAATTTCATGAATACCTTGTTCCAACCGGCTTTCAACTCTATCTGTATGGGTTTACGTGCGGGGAAGTTCTCGTTCTGTTGGTCTACCTCTTTACTGCTGATATTTACTCCTGTGTTACCCCATACAGGTGCCTCAATCTCCTCTCCGTTAAGCCATATTCTTGAGCCTTTGCGGTCCCAGCATCCGGCTTCCGGTGCTTTGTCTTGCTCGCTACGGCTGTAGTTTTGGAATTCTATCTGTGCGTATGCGGTTTGTTCGTTTTCCGAATAGATGTAAGTCCATGCGTATGCGGTTTGGTTAAGCGGGGTGCTCTTTCCAAAATAGGCGGGTATTACACTGCTCCAAGTGTGGCTCAAATAGATTCCGGCACCTGTAGCCATACCTGTGTAGTAGGTAGTCCCGTTGTAGGTGTAGATGTCATCCTGTATACCTTCGTTGTTCATCTGCTCCTCGGGTGGGAATACGGCATTCATATCACCATTATTGGGGAATCCGTCTGTAATTCTCCAACGTATGTTAGTCTGCTTTACGTAAGGGATAGGTTCTCCCTTCAGTGAGTTTTCTTTGTGGAAAAGGAAACGGCGTTCCCAATCGGCGAATTCATCATATTCTTCGCCACTGTTGGGTAACATTGTTCCGCCGACCTCGATATATTGCTTACCGCCACCAATCCACGAACGCTCGGCCGATGCAATGATGTTTGCATAGATGTTGTTATGTGCCACAATGTTGTCGCCGTTGTATGGTGCTTCATCGGGTAGCTTACGGTCGTTCCAAGCGGCCGAGATGGTGCCGGCAACCTCTTCGTTACCTTGTTCTACATAGTAGATGTTACTGCGGTATATGCCTACTACATCGGCAAATATGTCGAAGTGGTTTGTGTAGTTGTAGCGGCAGTCGATATTTGGCAGGTCGGTGATTTTATTTCCGCTTGTGCTCCACATCTGTGTCATGTCGGCACCGGTGTTTGCATTGATGGATACACCGCTGATAGGGTTCCACACGACAGCCTTCCTGCCAAGGCTGTGAATGTGGTCGGTCATTATTTTTAAGAAGTTTGTGTATGTTATGCTCTCCTCATCTGCACCTATGTGGATGTAGGGTGCATCGGGGAATACGTCGGCTACCTGTGTAAGAACCTCTTTAAGAACTGCGACGCCCTCGTCGGTCTGCATGCTATATCCCATTGCGCGCTTGAATGCTCCGCTGTGTCCCGGCATATCTATCTCGGGTATTATGGTTACACCAAGTTTTTTTGCATACTCTGCAACCTCTTTACATTGTTGCTGTGTGTAGTAGCATCCTGCAAAGCGTGTCATCGATTCGGTTGAGGTAAGTTGTGGATATCCTTCTACCTCGAAACGCCAAGCTTGGTTTTCGGTAAAATGCCAATGGAATACATTTACTTTGAACCGTGAAAGATTTTTAATGTGTTTTTTTATGACATCCACATTTATGAACGAGCGACCAACGTCGTGCATGAATCCGCGCAATTTGAATGCCGGCCAATCGGTCATTGTAAGCGCTTCTAATTCTGCGTTGCCGTTTTCGTAGCCTTCGGCAAGCTGCATCAGTGTTTGTGCTGCACGAATAACGCCGGTTTCGGTTACGGCTGTTATCTTTATGCTGTTTGCTGTAATTTCCAATGTGTATGCTTCGTTCTCGAAGCCGCTTAACTCGTAGTCGTATGCTCCTTCGATGGAACTTACATATTCTACGTCGACAGTTGCGGTTGCTCCGTCTGTTATGCTACATCCATTGTCGGTAAAGAACTCTTCGAGTAATGAGCATGTTTTTTCATTTTCGCTGTACGTGATACATATATCTCTGTTCAGCGTGAATGGTGCTCCGTTCCCTGTTGTAATTACGTGTGGACGTGGCAACAAGTGCTCAATTTTTGCCATTGTCGGTGCCGATAGCAATAGTGCAGCTGTAAGTAAGGCCGGTAGTTTTTTCATTTTTATTAGGTTATTTTTATATATTATCCTTTATTTACAAATATAATACAATTTTTCTAAAACAATGATAAGGTTTTGAAACTACATTATAAATCAATGGTGCTGCATCCCTTATAAGTCGATTGTTAATTCGTTTCTGAATTGTGGTACTTATTTATGCAATGGCGTTGCAGTGCTGTTGATATTGCTATGGTATATACCAACGGGAAAGGTGCCGGTCCGATTAAAACGACAAGGCGTTCTTTATATTTACAGTTGATATCTTAAAAATCGAAAGCAAGCTGTCGAGGTTCTTCGCCCAGCAGATTATAGCTGAGGCGATGATAGGGAGTTACTCCATACTGCCGTATGGCGGCACGATGCTTGGCGGTTGGATAGCCTTTGTTGCTTTGCCAATCGTACATTGGATATTCTTTGGATAGTGAAAGCATATAATCGTCGCGATAGGTTTTTGCAAGTATCGACGCTGCTGCAATATTCATGTATGTGGCATCACCCTTTATAATTGTGGTGTGTGGTATTCCCGGATAGGGGTTGAATTTATTGCCATCTACAAGCAGGTGCCCGGGACGTATGGTAAGTCCATCCACAGCCCTATGCATTGCAAGAATCGACGCACGCAATATGTTTATTTTATCTATTTCGTGCGCTGTGACAATGCCTACTGCCCATGCGATAGCCTCACGCTCTATTATTTCGCGTAGTTGGTAACGTTGTGTCTCGGTTAGTTTTTTCGAGTCGTTTAGTAGCTCATTCTCGAATCCCTCGGGTAAAATAACAGCTGCCGCATACACGTCGCCGGCCAAGCAACCTCGCCCGGCCTCGTCGCATCCGGCTTCCATAATCCCCTTATTTAAACAGGCTTTCAGCATATTCTTAACCGAACATCTTTATAACTCGTTTGATTCCTTCCACAAGAGTGTCGGCTTCGTTTGTGGTGTTGTATACGGCAAATGAGGCGCGAACAGTTCCCGGAATCCCCAAAAGGTCGATAAGTGGTTGGGCACAGTGGTGTCCGGTACGTATTGCTATGCCAAGATGGTCGATAAGTGTACCTAAATCGGCCGGGTGTATATCGTTGACAAGGAATGATATTGCCGAGCCGTCGGGTTGCCCGAATATACGCATACCGGATATCTCTTTCAGTTTCTCCAGTGTGTATCGGGTTAGTTCCTGTTCGTGACGGGCAATATTCTCTATACCAATATTCTCGATGAATTCAATGGCCTTTCCCAATGCTATTGCTGCAATGTAATCGGGGGTGCCTGCTTCAAATTTGTATGGTAATTCGTTGTATGTGGTTTTCTCGAAACGTACAGTCTGTATCATCTCGCCACCACCATGATAGGGTTGCATCCGGTTGAGCCATTTCTCCTTTCCGTATAAGATGCCTATGCCTGTTGGCCCGTACATCTTGTGTCCGCTGAATACAAGGAAATCGGCATCTATTGCCTGTACATCAACTTTAATGTGTGGGGCGCTCTGTGCACCGTCTATCAGTATCGGTACATTGTGGCTGTGTGCAATGGTTACGCACTGCTCGATGGGGTTAGTGGAACCAAGAACATTAGAAACATGGGTTAGTGCAACAAGTTTCGTATGTTCATTGAAGAGTTTTTCGTAGGCTGCAATATCGAGTTGCAACTCTTCTGTAAGTGGAATGATGCGCAATGATATTCCCAAACGGTCGCGCAGCATTTGCCATGGAACAATATTGCTGTGATGTTCCATGGCCGATATGATGATTTCGTCACCGGCTTTAAGAAATGTGTTTCCGAAGGAGGTTGCCACAAGGTTTATACTCTCGGTGGTACCTCGTGTAAAAATTATTTCGTGGCGGTGTGCTGCATTGATAAAGTGTTGTACTTTGTTGCGCGCCTCTTCGAAACGCTCTGTGGCTATCTGCGATAGGTGGTGAATGCCACGATGCACATTTGCATTTATTGTGCAATAGGCATCGGTGATGGTGTCGATTACACATCGTGGCTTCTGTGTGGTAGCTGCGTTGTCAAGATAGACAAGCGGTTTACCATGCACTTTGCTTGTCAATATTGGGAATTCCCTACGTATTTCGTTTACGTCGAACATGCGGTTTGTGGTTTATTTACATAGTGTACAGCCTTTGCAACGATTTAACTCGCCGCGGAAACGTTTCTCCACAAGCATGTGAAGGCGGTCGCGTATTGCATCTATTGCAATTTTGTCGATAACTTCTCCGGCAAAAGCAAACATAAGCAGATGACGTGCTTCCTCGATGGGTATTCCGCGTTGTTGCATGTAGAAGAGTGCATTCTCGTCGAGTTGGCCCACTGTTGAGCCATGGCTGCATTTTACGTCATCGGCGTAAATTTCGAGTTGTGGCTGTGCATACATTCGGGCACAACTTGTAAGACAAAGGTTGCGGTTGGTCTGCTGCGAGTTTGTCTGTTGTGCTCCCGGGCGTATAAGCATTTTTCCTGCAAATACGGCTGTGGAATTTTCGTCGAGAATGTATTTGTATAGTTCGTTGCTGTTGCATCGTGGTGTGCGGTGCTCTACAAGCGTACGGTTGTCGGTGTGTTGTTGCTTGTCGTTGATGACAAGTCCCGAGATGTCGGTCTCGGCACCTTCGCCATCGAGTACAACTTCTGTAAGGTTACGTGTGAATCCGTTGGTGAGGGTTACGTTGCAGTGGTTGAAACGGCTGTTGCTGTTTTGTCGTACATACAACTGTGCAAGACGTGCATTATTGTTGTCGGTTTCCTCAATCTCGTATAGATTCAACTGTGCTCCGTCGGCAAGAAAAATTTCACTTACCTGTGTCGACAGCGATTTATTATTGTTCGAGGAGTGGTCGCATATAAGTATGTTGGCCTTTGCGTTCTCCCCAAGAATTATAAGCAGGCGACGGTTACTCATCATGTCGATGCCGGAGTGTAACATGGTGACAATCTGTATAGTCTCCTCTATTTCCACTCCTCTGGGTATGTATAGCAACAGGCCATCTTGTACAAACGAGGTGTTGAACTGTGCTATGCTGTCGCCGTTGCCGGCCAATCTATTGTAGTAAGGGGCAAGTAATTCGTGGGAACTTTCGGCAAAATCGTTCAGACTGCCAAGTAAAACACCTTCCGGCAACTCTTTTTTGTTGTTCCCGCCTTTGTAATACGAATCGTTTATCAGGAATTCTTGGCGTGTGTTAAGATTGGGTACGTCGCACGTAAACAGTTCGGCGGGTGACGCATTTATGTTTATACGGCCAAGATTCATTCCAAAATCTGTTGCAAACAGTTTGGCGACATTGCTGTGGCGATACTGCTCATCGTTCGATTTTGGGAAGCCCAACGCCTTGAACTTGATAAATGCCTTTTCGCGCTCGATGTTTAGCAGTCGGGCACATGGTTCCTCTATCAATTGTCTGTGGCGGTCGAATATTTCTATGTATTCTTTTTCGTGATTCATGCAGGGTTTTCGTTTTTAATCCAATCGTATCCGCGCTCCTCGAGTTCCAACGCAAGTTCGGGTCCTGCAGTCTTTACAATCTGTCCGTTGTACAGGACGTGCACAATATCGGGTTTTATGTAGTCGAGCAGTCGTTGGTAGTGGGTGATAACAAGGGTAGATGTATTCTCATTTTTAAGTTTGTTTACTCCTTCGGCCACAATGCGCAGTGCATCAATATCAAGCCCCGAATCGGTTTCATCAAGTATGCTTAATGTGGGTTCGAGCATAGCCATTTGGAAGATTTCGTTACGTTTCTTCTCGCCGCCGCTGAATCCTTCATTCACCGAACGGTTGGCCAATTTGCTGTCGAGGTTTACAAGTGCACGTTTTTCGCGCATCATCTTAAGGAAGTCGCCTGCACTCATTGTCGGTTCACCATGATATTCACGTTTGGCATTGATGGCAGCACGCATGAAGTTGGTCATACTGACACCGGCTATCTCTACCGGATATTGGAACGAGAGGAATATCCCTTCGTGGCTGCGTTGTTCGGCAGGCATGTCGAGCAGGTTTTTTCCTTTGTATATAACTTCACCCTCGGTGACTGTGTATGCCGGATGCCCTACAAGAACATTGCTTAATGTGCTCTTGCCCGAGCCGTTGGGACCCATGATTGCATGTACCTCACCGGGTTTTATGGTAAGGTTTATTCCCTTAAGTATCTCTTTGCCATCTATTGTGGCATGCAGGTTTTTTATTTCTATTAAGTTGTCCATAAAATATAATGTTTATCCGACAGAGCCTTCCAAAGAAACGCTTAACAGCTTCTGTGCTTCGATGGCAAATTCCATTGGCAGTTTGTTCAACACCTCTTTGGCATATCCGTTGACAATAAGGCCTATGGCTTCTTCTGTTGCAATTCCTCGTTGGCTGCAATAGAACAGTTGGTCCTCGGATATTTTTGATGTTGTTGCTTCGTGCTCTATAATGGCGCTGTCGTTGTGTATGTCCATATAGGGGAATGTGTGTGCACCGCATTTGTCGCCAAGCAGCAGTGAGTCGCATTGGCTATAGTTGCGTGCGTTTACGGCATCTTTACTTACCCTTACCAATCCTCGATAGGAGTTCCGGCTTTTTCCGGCCGATATACCTTTACTTATGATGGTGCTTCGGGTATTGCGTCCCAAATGAATCATCTTTGTGCCGGTGTCGGCCTGCTGAAAGTTATTGGTTAATGCCACCGAGTAAAATTCTCCTTGTGAGTTGTCGCCACGTAATATGCAACCGGGGTATTTCCATGTTATTGCCGAGCCTGTCTCCACCTGTGTCCACGAGAGTTTGCTGTTGATACCTCGGCAGTCACCACGTTTTGTGACGAAATTATATACTCCGCCTCGTCCCTGTGCATCTCCGGGGTACCAGTTCTGTACAGTGCTGTATTTGACTTCGGCGTTATCGCACACAACAATTTCAACAATGGCTGCGTGCAGCTGGTTCTCGTCGCGCATAGGAGCCGTACATCCTTCGAGATACGATACATAGCTGTTGTCATCGGCAACAATAAGAGTACGCTCGAACTGCCCGGTGTTTGCTGCGTTTATGCGGAAGTATGTAGACAACTCCATAGGGCAACGTACTCCCTTTGGAATGTACACGAATGAACCGTCACTGAATACGGCGCTGTTGAGTGCTGCAAAGAAATTGTCCCGATAATTTACAACGCTTCCTATGTATTTGCGTACAAGGTCGGGATACTCCTGAATGGCTTCACTCATCGAGCAGAATATGATTCCTTTCTCCTTAAGCTCCTCTTTGAAGGTGGTTTTTACCGAAACCGAGTCCATTACAGCGTCTACAGCTGTATTACTTAATGCCAATCTCTCCTCCAACGGTATTCCTAATTTGTCGAAGGTCTTCATCAATTCCGGGTCAATCTCGCGGTTTTGCTTCTCTTTGTTTTTCTTTAAAGGGTCGGCGTAATACGATATCGCCTGATAGTCGATTGGCGGGATATTAAGATGAGGCCATGTGGGCATCTCCAATGTCTCCCAATATTTGTAAGCTTGCAATCGGAACTCGAGCATCCATTCGGGCTCGTTTTTCTTTTGCGAGATAAGCCTTATTACCGATTCGTTTAGGCCGCGGTCTATAATATCCGTTTTAATATTGCTTACAAAGCCATATTCATAAGCCTTGTCAGCTATTTTTCGGAATATATTGTTACTGTTTTTTTTCATCTATATTTCCTCTTTTACCTCTGATAGAAATGCAGTTACAGTATCTTCTACATTTCCATACAACAAAGACTCCTTTTTAGATGTTTGGCCGAATATCTTCATCTCGGGGAACAGTGTATGTCCACCCTCCACAATTGCAACAGATAGTATCATGGCAACTAATACGCTGAAGATGCTACCAAGAATCTTGTCAACGAACTTAAGGTGTATAAGTTGCAGTATGGCGTTTATAAGAACACCTAAAATCTTCATTAAGATAAGGGTGGCAACCATTATGCCGATAAACGACAGAATGGTACACAGTATAGGTGGCCACTCGATTGCGGCTTCCACTCTTGTGCTTAACTCGCCACTGAATATTACTGCTTGGAGCAGGCCTATAATAATGCCCGCTCCAAACGTAAGTTGGTTGATAAGTCCGGATACGTATCCGTAAATAGCTCCTATTGCTGCAAAAATCAAAAGGATTATATCCAGTTCATTCATTTTGTGTTCTTCTTTTTACAGTTTCTGTTTAACTTCCACCTCGGTGAAGGTTTCGATAATATCGCCCACCTTGATGTCATCCTGTCCCACAAGGCTGATACCACACTCGAAGTTTGTACCAACCTCCTTGACGTCATCCTTGAAACGTTTTAAGGCGGCAAGGTTCCCGGTGTGTATGACTATACCGTCGCGGATAAGGCGTGCTCTGTCAGTACGTTTTACTCTGCCTTCACGAACCATGCATCCGGCAACGGTACCAACTTTGCTGATGTGGAATGTTTCGCGAACCTCTATTGTTGCAGTTACTTCCTCCTTGACAATAGGTGCAAGCATACCTTCCATGGCAGCTTTTACCTCTTCTATGGCATCATATATGATAGAGTATATGCGTATATCCACACCCTCGTTTTCGGCAACTTTACGCGCCATAACCGAAGGACGAACCTGGAAACCGACGATGATGGCGTCGGATGCTGCAGCCAGGCTTACATCCGATTCCGAAATCTGTCCCACAGCCTTGTGTATTACGTTCACCTGTATTGTTTCGGTTGATAGTTTTATGAGTGAGTCGCTCAAAGCCTCGATTGAACCGTCCACGTCACCTTTTACAATGATATTCAATGTTTGGAATGTTCCAAGAGCTATGCGGCGGCCAACCTCATCGAGTGTAAGCATCTTCTGGGTGCGCAGGCCTTGCTCGCGTTGTAATTGTTCACGTTTTCCTGTTATTTCGCGTGCTTCACGCTCACTCTCTACAACATTGAAAATATCACCTGCTGCAGGTGCACCGTTGAGGCCCAGAATAAGCGCAGGTTCGGCAGGCTTAACCTCGTTAATACGTTGGTTACGTTCGTTGAAGATGGCTTTTACTTTTCCCCATTGTGTACCGGCAACAACAATGTCACCGATGCGTAAAGTTCCGTTCTGCACAAGAACTGTTGCCACATATCCGCGACCTTTGTCGAGAGTAGATTCGATAACCGAACCTGTAGCTTTACGGTTGGGGTTTGCTTTAAGGTCGAGTAATTCGGCTTCTAAAAGAACCTTCTCCATAAGTTCTTCCACACCCATACCTTTTTTTGCTGAAATTTCCTGTGATTGGTATTTTCCGCCCCAATCTTCAACAAGCATATTCATCTGTGCCAGTTCCTCTTTGATACGGTTGGGGTCGGCTGCAGGCTTATCGACTTTGTTTATTGCAAATACGATGGGAACACCGGCTGCCATGGCATGGTTGATTGCCTCTTTTGTCTGTGGCATCACATTGTCGTCGGCTGCGATGATGATGATTGCAATGTCGGTAATCTTTGCACCACGGGCACGCATGGCTGTAAATGCCTCATGACCGGGGGTGTCGAGGAATGTGATGTGTTTGCCGTTCTCCATCTTGACGTTGTAGGCACCGATGTGCTGGGTGATACCTCCGGCTTCACCGGCAATAACATTCGATTTACGTATGTAGTCGAGCAGAGATGTCTTTCCATGGTCTACGTGTCCCATGACAGTGATGATTGGTGCACGTGGTAACAAATCGTCCTCTTTGTCTACTTCTTCTTCTATTGCATTGGCAACTTCGGCACTTACATATTCGGTTGTGAAGCCAAACTCTTCGGCAACAATGTTAATTGTTTCGGCATCAAGACGTTGGTTGATGGATACCATGATTCCGATGCTCATACATGTGGCAATAACTTGTGTAACCGAGATGTTCATCATGCTTGCAAGCTCATTGGCGGTGACAAATTCTGTAAGTTTTAGAACCTTGCTTTGTTCCATCTCGTTCATTGCAATCTGTTGCTGGCGTTCGGCAGCTTGTTCGCGTTTGTCCTTACGGTATTTTGCGGCTTTGCCCTTGCCACGATTGGTAAGGCGTTCGAGTGTCTCTTTTATCTGTTTAGATACATCTTCGTCGTTGATTACATCGGCTTTGTCAAAGCGTTTGTGCTTGTTGTCGCGGTCGCGTCGGCTGCCTTGTGACGGGTTGTTGCCTCCGTTGTTGTTTTTGTTGCGGTTGCCCGACCATTCTTGTTGCTCGGCATTACCTTCCTGGGCAATGTTTACTCTTTGATTGCCTATGCGTGCGCGTTTTTTCTTTTGCGAATTGCCTTCGTTGTTGCCGTTTCTTTGAGCACTCTCTTTTTGTTGTTTCCGTTGCTCTTCTCGTTGTCTGTCTTTCTCTTCACGTTCTTTTCTTTTCTCCTCTTTGCTCTTCTTCTTGGGACGTGTAGATTGGTTTATCGACGATAGGTCGATTTTGCCAACGATATTCAGATTTGGCTTTACTTCGTTTATTTTTGTGAGGGAGGGTTGGGGCGCAACCTCGGCTTTCGGCTGTTCGGGCGCATCAACCTCTTTAGGAGCAACTTCTGGGGCCGATTCTTTCTCTTTTACCGGCTCGGCGGGCTGTTCTACGGGCTTTTTATCTTCAATTATTTCCACCTTCTGCACCGGAGCCTTTTCTATCTTGTTCTGCTCTTTTTCTTTTGTCTTCTTGGCCGGTTTGCGGTTAAGAGCATCGAGGTCGATACTGCCCATTATTTTAATCTGTGGTTGCTCGGTCTTTTTTTCGGGCTCGGTTACAGGTTCTTTAACATCGGGCTTTTCTGTTACAACAGCTTTAACGGGTTCTGCAACTATCTCTTTCTCTTCGCTCTTTTCTGCTGCTTTGGGGCTCTCGCTTACTGTAGTATTCTTTGATTTGTTCTGTCGCTCCTTTGTGAATTTGTCCGATTGCATACGGACGCTTTTATCGGCACTGAACGCTTCCATAAGAAGGTTGTAACCATCTTCGGGAACAACGGCGTTGGGGTCTTCTTTTATGTCGAAGCCCTTCTTCTGCAGGAATTCCACGATAGTGTTCAATCCTATGTTCAGTTCTTTTTGTACTTTATTAAGTCTAATCTTCATTCGTTGTCTTTTTTAAGAAACTGTTTCGTTATATGAGATGTTTATATGGAACTGTTTTGCAAATTATAAAACAGTTTCTCTGTTTATAGGCTGTCTTCAGACTCTTTCTCTTCTTCAAATTCGGCTTTCAATACACTTATCACGTGGTCTACTGTATCTTCTTCGAGGTCGGTCTTCTCGACAAGTTTTTCGCGAGGTGTATTCAATACGGCTCTTGCTGTGTCGAGACCAATCTTCTTTATTTCGCTTATTACCCATTCGTCTATTTCGTCGGCAAATTCGTCGAGATAGATGTCATCCTCTTGTGTGTTTTCCTCTATTTCGCGATATACATCGATTGTGTATTCGGTGAGCATACTTGCAAGTTTGATGTTCAGACCGTTTTTACCGATGGCCAATGACACCTCCTCGGGCTTCAGATATACATCGGCAGTTTTCTTCTCTTCATCGAGATAGATTGTAAATACTTTTGCGGGGCTCAATGCGCGTTTGATGAACAATTCGATGTTTGATGTGTAGTTGATAACATCGATATTTTCGTTACGCAACTCGCGTACAATGCCGTGGATGCGTGAGCCTTTTACACCAACACATGCACCAACGGGGTCGATACGTTCATCGTATGTCTCTACGGCAATCTTTGCACGTTCGCCGGGGATGCGGGCAATCTTCTTTATGGTGATGAGGCCATCGTTGATTTCGGGTACTTCCAACTCGAAAAGGCGTTGCAGGAATACTGGTGATGTGCGGCTCAATATAATCTTGGGATTGTTGTTCTGGTTGTCGACACGTGCCACTACTGCACGAACATTGTCGCCTTTACGGTAGAAATCAGACGGTATCTGTTCGGTCTTGGGCAATATTAATTCGTTACCTTCGTCATCGAGCAGAAGAATCTCTTTTTTCCATATCTGGTAGACTTCGCCACTAACGATTGTTCCTACTTTTTCGTTGTATTTGTTGTACAGGCTGTCTTTTTCGAGCTCCAATATTTTTGAAGCCAATGTCTGACGCAAGTTTAGAATTGCGCGACGCCCAAACTCGGCGAAATTTACAATCTCGCTCACCTCTTCACCCTCTTCGAAGGTGTCGTCGATAAGCTGTGCTTCACTCAATGCAATTTCGAAATTACTGTCTTTAACATCGCTGTCGGCAACTACTGTGCGACGGCGTTGTATCTCGAAGTCGCCACGGTCGGGATTGATAATGACCGAGTAGTTCTCGTCGGTACCAAACATGTTTATCAGCACCTTGCGGAAGCTCTCCTCAAGTACGCTGATCATTGTGGTGCGGTCGATGTTTTTCGACTCTTTGAATTCTTGAAATGTATCAAGAAGGCTGATGGTTTCGTCTTTCTTTGCCATTTTTATATATTTTATATTTAAATTCTTGTAATGTTGCCGGTGTACAAACTGTTATTTGAACGCTATCAGGTATTTTGCATATTTAATATCGTTGTATGCAAACGGTAAATCCTTCTCTACAAGTTGTGGGCGCTTTGCTCCTTCGAGCTTCTCTTTTGTGGTTACTGTGAGGATGAATTGTTGCTCGTCGGCGCTTTTAAGTACACCCTTGTGCTTTTTGCCATCTTTACCCAATACTTCAATCTCTTTTCCTATGTGATTGATATATTGCTGAAGAACCTTGAACGGTTGCCCCAAACCGGCAGAACCAACCTCCAACTCGTAATCTTCTGTTTCGCGACTCAATCCGGCTTCAATATATCGGCTCAGGTCGGCACAGTCTTCAATCCATACTCCATCGGCATGGTCTATCTCTACAGTGATTTTGTCGTCTTTGCTTACTGTAATGTCCACTAAAAAGTACTCTTTCTCGGCGAGCCACTCACTGGTTAATTCAATTACTTTTTGTTTGTCGATCATAGGTTTGATACTCTTCTGTTATAGAATATTTAGTGTGGTATTATGAAAAGAGGGGCTTGTCAGCCCCTCTCAAATCATCAATTACAGTGCAAATGTAGTAATAATTAATACTACTTCCAAATGTTTGCATCTTTTTTACATATAATATTGATAAATATTGTATTCTTTTTTATCTTCGCGGCAACATTTTCTTTGTAAAATAGTTGATATGCGCAGGAATAAGGGATGCGAATCCAATATGAGGTTTCTTTTCGGTGGAGTTGTTTTTTATATAGTATTGGTATTTACGGTGCTGATATTCTGCTTCTTTACGTTTTATCGATTCTGGCACGATTCGCCCGACTACTCGCAGATGTATCGGATAGCTTTTACGCACGAATATGCAGGCAGGTGCTATGATGTTTATATCAACGACAGTCTGTTGTACGAGGGACGTCCTGTTGATTCTGACAGTGTTTTGGCTGTACAGCGGTTTGCGACGGATAATGCGCTTCTGCTTGTCGATGCAAATACTCAAAAGGTTACAATCCTGCAGCTTGGTATTCCATGCAAGGTGCAGCTGGGCTTCGATGACTTGGGTGATTGTTGTATAAAAAAACGCGAAGAGTGGTAGCCGTAGATTATACTATTTCTGCGTAGGATGCAGAATTGTGTCGTAACGTTTACGGTTGGCGAATATCTTATAGCATTCGTTCAGGTCGGTATCTTTACGCAGGTTATAGGTTATTTCGCCCTTTTGTCCGTAGTAACGCATTATTATTTCGTTGTTGAGCAATGTTCTGACATCTTTCGAGAAGTGGTCGAGGTCGTATTCTAAATTGTGTTGCAATTTCTTTTCGAGTGATGCGATCTCTTCCTTGGTTATCTCGGAATATCCCTCGAATTCTATCATGTCTTTAAGTTTGGCAAGTATTTTGCTGCTCTGCATGTCGTAGTTGAATCCGGTTGAGATTAGATATTTTTTGAACTCTTTGTAGTCCTCATCCGAAATTTCGAAAATGTCGGCTGTTGCGATTGTGTCATGCTCTATGTAGTACTGGGTTGCATAGTCGAATATTGCCATATCTTGCAATAGGTAGAAAAGTAATGTGGTGAGTTTCTCGTTCTTTGGCTCGACGTCGGGGCGTATACCGCCTCCGTCACGTACTTCCCGGCCGGCTTCGGTGTAAAATACATTTGTAAGGCTGTCGGGGATTCGTTGTGCAACCCCCTCTTCATTGCGATGGCTGTAATCAAGGGCCTGGACACAACGTCCGCTTGGTATGTAATATTTAGCGGTAGTCAGTTTTAAATAGCCGTTGCCCGGTAAGTTGCGAGTGCTTTGTACGAGGCCCTTTCCGAATGTTCGTGTTCCTATTATCACTGCACGATCGAGGTCCTGAAGTGCTCCTGATACAATCTCCGCAGCCGATGCTGTTTGTCCGTCAACCAAAATTATAAGTGGCGATTCTGTATCTATAGGTTCGCGTGTGGTCTTATAGGTGCTGTCGGCTTGCTTTCTCTTTCCCTTCGTTGTTACGATTGTTTTTCCTTTCGGAACAAAAAGGTTGACGATGTTGACCGATTCTGTCAGAGAACCGCCGCCATTGCCTCGCAGGTCGATAATGAATGCTTTTGCACCCTCTCCTTTAAGGTTTATGATTGCCCGACGCATCTCTTTCGAGCATTCTTCGGTGAAACTTTCGAGTAAAATATATCCTATGCTGTCACGCAGTATGCCCTGGTATGTAATAGGTGGCATTGCGATGCTTTCGCGCTCTATCTCTACCAAGAATGGCTTTTTTGTTCCGGGACGTTCTATCTCCAACTTTACTATGGTTCCCGGCTCGCCCCGTAACAGATGGCTTACACTGTCGGTGCCCATGCCGCGAACGTCAGTCCCGTTTATCCTTGCTATTGCATCGCCTATCTTAAGGCCGGCTTTTGCCGCCGGCAGGTTGTCGTATGGTTCGGCAATAACTGTCATCTTCTTGTCTGTGTGAAAGCGTATCATTGAACCTATGCCGGCGTATTTTCCTGTTATCATCATCTTCAATTCATCCGACTCATCCTCGGGATAATATACGGTATACGGGTCGAGGCTTTCGAGCATCGAATTTATTCCGGCTGTAATCATTTTGCGAGGTTGTATGGAATCTACATAGAACAGATTCAAATCTTTTACAACCCTGTTGAATATGCTTAATTGTTGTGACAGTTGAAAATTGTGCTTGTCGCTGTTGAATGCCAATGTGAAGATTACACATGATAGGACTATCGGCAGTATAATGAATATTTTTTTCTTGCTCATATCAATTGGTAACTGTTTGTTATTCGAACGTAATTCCGAGTCACTTGGTTTATATTTTTTGCGAAGATACATTTTTGTGGCTTCATAATATCGAAATAGCCTGTTATTTTAATATAAAACATCTGTTTTTTGTTAAATAACGAGTGAAAACTGATTTTTTTTGAAAAAAAACACCGATTTTCTTGCATGGTAAAAAATAATAGACTACTTTTGCATCGTCAATCAGAAAGGACAATAAAATTCTTCAATAGCTCAGTTGGTTAGAGCACCTGACTGTTAATCAGGGGGTCGTAGGTTCAAGTCCTACTTGAAGAGCAAATCGAGCAATAAAGTTGCTCGATTTTTTATTTGTATAAATGAAAATATATAAGCATGAATCACACGATTCATGCTTATATATTAAAAAGGAGTTTTTGTGTTGAAAATTGAATTATTTCAACTCTTTTACAATCTCATATGTGTCACTTGCAATCATTAATTCTTCGTCTGTGGGTATAAGCAATACTTTTACCTTTGAAGCCGGTGTGGAAAGTGTACATTCTTCGCCATGCATTCTCTTGTTTAAATCATGGTCGAGTTCTACACCAAGGAACTCTAAACCGGCGAGTGTCTCTTCGCGACAATCGGCCTGGTTCTCTCCTACGCCACCTGCAAAAACAATTGCATCAACACCACCCATTGCAGCCGCATATGCTCCGATATATTTCTTTATACGGTAGAAATACATATTGATGGCAAGCTCGGCATTTTTGTTTCCGCTATCGGCAGCTGCCTTGGTTTCACGCATATCCGATGAAACTCCCGACACGCCGGCTAATCCCGATTTTTTGTTCAAAAGGTCGGACAGTCCATGTGCATCGATGTTAAGTTTCTCCATAATGAAAGGTATTGCTCCCGGGTCTACATCGCCACTGCGCGTACCCATCATAAGCCCTTCGAGCGGTGTCAGTCCCATGGATGTGTCGATGCTTTTTCCGTCTTTAACGGCTGATACCGAGCCTCCGTTTCCAATATGGCATGTGATGATACGGCTGCCCTCGGCAGGGATGTTGAGTATTTCGAGTGCACGTTTTGTGACGTAGCGATGTGATGTTCCATGGAAACCGTATCGGCGTACTCCGTATTTTGTATAGAGTTCGTAGGGTAGTGCATACATGTAGGCATAATCGGGCATTGTCTGGTGGAACGATGTGTCGAATACGCCCACCTGTGGCATTTCGGGGGCAATGGCCTTTACGGCGTTTACACCTTTAAGGTTTGCCGGGTTGTGCAAAGGTGCAAGGTCGTTACATGCTTCAAAGTCTTTCAATACCTCATCGGTAAGCAGTGTCGATTTGCTGAATTTCTCACCACCATGTACCATGCGATGGCCCACTGCGTCAATTTCGGTTATCGATTTAAGAGTGCCGTATTTCTCTCCTGTGATTGTATCAATGATAAGACTTACACCGGCAGTATGCTCGGGTATATCCTTATATATAATCTCCTTTTCACCGTTAGGCAATGTGAGTTTCAAGAACGAGCCTTCAAGACCTATTTTTTCGATACCGCCTTTGGCAAGTACCTCTTTTGTTTCAATGTCGAACAATTGGTATTTTATAGATGAACTGCCACAGTTCAGAACTAATATTTTCATGTTTGTATTTATATATTGTTTTTAAATAATATCCTCCCCTTCACATAAAAAATGAAGGGGAGGTGTCCCCGAAGGGACAGGTGGGTTGGGATTTATCTGTTATTTTTTTGCTGCAATAGCTTGGTTGGCCGTTATGGCAATCATCATATATACATCCTCTATTGAACAACCGCGAGAAAGGTCGTTTACGGGGCGTGCAATACCCTGGAGGATGGGGCCGATAGCTTCGGCACCGCCAAGACGCTGTACAAGTTTGTAGCCTATGTTGCCTGCACCAAGGTCTGGGAATACAAGTACATTTGCTTTGCCTGCAACAGTCGAACCGGGTGCTTTGCTTGCTCCGACGAACGGCACTAATGCGGCGTCGGCCTGCAGTTCACCGTCAAGCGACAGTTCGGGGGCAAGTTCGTGTGCCAGCTTGGCAGCCTCGGCTACTTTGTCTACCATCTCATGCTTGGCCGAACCCTTGGTCGAGAAACTGAGCATTGCCACGCGTGGTTCCTCAAAGTGCGCGATTGCTTTTGCGGTACCTGCTGTACATACTGCAATTTGCGACAATTGGTTTGCATCGGGGTTGGGGGTTACGGCAACATCAGCGAAAAAGAGAACGCCATCTTCGCCATATTCTTTCGTGTTTGTTATAACCATCATGGCACCCGATACACATGTTATACCCGGTGTTGTTTTGATGATTTGCAGTGCGGGGCGCAATACGTTTCCGGTAGTGTTACGTGCTCCTGCAACCTGTCCGTCGGCATCACCGTTTTTAATGATAAGACATCCTAAATAAAGAGGGTTGCAAACTAATTTACGTGCCTCTTCCATTGTCATGCCTTTGGCTTTTCTTAGTTCGAAGAGCAGTGTTGCATACTTCTCGGCTTCGGGGTTGTTCTCGGGGTCGATGATTGTAGCTTTTTCGATGTTCTTCAAACCGAAACCTTCGGCAAGGTTCAGTATTTCTGTTTTGTTACCTAAAATAACAAGGTCGGCAATACCATCGGCGATGGCTTTGTCGGCAGCCTTCAAAGTGCGCTCCTCGGTTCCTTCGGGAAGGACGATGCGCTGTTTTTCTTGTCGGGCATGTTCGATAAGATTTTTTATAACATCCATTGTATTATGTAATTATAGTGATAATCCATTTTTTTAATGTCTGTGGGATGTTATCTCGCAGGCAATGATGTTGCAATTTTTGCAAAGTTTACGATGCAAAGATACAATATTTTATCTAAAGTTGTACTTTTGTAAAGTTAATTATTGCAGTATGTCGGGCGAGGTTGAATATAATAGGATTACGTTTGCTGTTGGTGAGCCGCAATTACGTGCCTTGTGGCACGAGGCTTTTGGCGACAGAAATGAATATATTGATGAGTTTTTTGAAGCTTTCGATGCAGATTCTGTGTTACACACACTGTCGCATGATGGCAAGCTGTTGTCGGCACTGTATGCCTTGCCTTATGAATTGCATGCAGGTGGACACTGTAAAAAGGTTGCGTACATTTACGCAGTGGCAACTGTCTCTTCGGCACGTGGTCGGGGATATATGTCGCGTCTTTTTTCGATTGTCCACGAGAATTTGAGGCGTGAGGGGTTTGCTGCTGCTTTTCTGTTGCCTGCCGAAGATTGGTTATGGAATTATTATTCGCATTTGGGTTATGAGGTGTGTTCGTGGCGTTGTTGCGAATGTGTTGCCACAGAATCTATGCTTGAGGTGTGTGATGTGGAGTGTTGCCACACTATAGCAACCGATGTACTTGCTTATGTAAGAGAGCAGATGCTGTTGGGTGTCGATAATATTGTACACTCCGATGCAAGCATCAAGTTGAATGTTGCAAACTGTGTTCTTTCGGGTGGAGGCTTGTATGTGGCGCGTTCAGCCAACAGGGTTGTCGGTGCGGCTTTTGTCGTTTTCAGGAATTCTGTTCCGTTGATAGCCGGTATTTTAGGCAATGACGATAATGCACGTGTATCGTTATTATCGGCCATCGGCAGGTGTTATGGATCCTCTTCTCTTTATTTATTGCAATCGTCTGGCGCCTCGGGTGAGCCAATGGCTATGCTTCTGTCTTTTGATAAGACTCTGCCTGAAAGGATTAATATGCAGTTAATGTTGGATATATGAATTGTCTAAATAGGGAACCAAATGAACACAGCTGCATCCCACAATGCATGAGACAGAATGATGGCACCGAACCTGTTCGGAAAGAATCGATATAGTGCACCCCAAGCAAGGCCTGCCACAAATGCCGACATTGTTAACATGAAATTGCATGATCCGGCGTGGACAATACTGTATATAATTGTGGTTACGATGAAACCAATATTGGGGTTCCATTTTTCCGATAATGTCTGCTGTACATATCCTCGCCAATAAATCTCTTCGGCCGGGCCTATAAGGAACAGCATTAGGGCTGTAAGCAACCAAGGCGACTCTCCCTCTTTCATCCCGTATATCATATCCACTTGTGGTCGTGCAAAATCGAAGAGCAGTTGAGACATCTTGTCCCCGAGCCAGAATACACTCCACAATGCAACGGCTATACCTACTCCCAAAAGGATGTTTGCAGTATCCGGCTGTACCTTCTTCCACCAATGGGGCCGGAACAGGGTGCTTATTATCGACAATGTGCACGCCGAGCCTGTCATTGCCCACCAGAAATTAACGTGTGGTGCAGTTTGCGGGCTGAACATTATGGTCCAAAGCAATGCTGCCAGCAATATGGTAAAGGCGAGCCGTTTCATAAATGGATATATTTTGCAATTATCAATGATACTGTGAGCAGCAAACTGAATACAAGTTGCAGTTGCGCGGTCTTTTCATCTATGCCTATAAAGGTCCTGGCTCCGTCCTGCTTGTATTTAAGAGCTTTACGCGTGCTGTTCATTGCCGGTTTCAGTGCGAGCAATACAAGTATACTCCACGTCGGCAGTACACCAATGGTAATACATATCATAATCCACAGGAACGGGAAAAGAACTTCAAAACAATATATATACGAAGCAATATTGCCTCCTGTAAGCATGGCAAAAGTGTTTATACCGGCACGTTTGTCGTGTTCGGTATCACGAATGTTGTTGCTGTGTAGTATTCCTACTGTAATAAGGCCTATGGGTATAGAAATCCATAAAGTTTCGAGATATATCTTTTCGGTAGTTGCGAACGAGGTTCCGAGTATCGGCAATAGCGAGTATGTCAGAAAGATGTTTAAATCGCCCAATGCATGATATTTTGTCCATGGATATATTATTGTCAGCAGAAACCCTGCAATTCCAATGTAAAGCGTCGGCAGGCCGGTGCATGCAACAAGCATTATTCCCGACAATGTAGCGGTGGCAAGAATAATGAATGCCAGATATTTTATCTCTTCGGCCTTGAATTGCCCGCTTGTTATTGAGATACCTCCTATTGTGTCGTCTCTGTCCACTCCATTTTTATAATCTTTATAATCGCTCCATGTGTTGCCTGCAGCATGAAAAGCCATAATGTTTATTATGGCCCATATTCCGATATACCAATTTACATTGCAATCTATCCAATTGAGGTAAAATAATGTTACAAGTACAGGCATTGACGAGGCCGGAAACGACCACGGTCGTGTTGCCATAATCCACTCTTTTAAACTATGTTTTTTCATATACTGTTTTTTTTATTACCTTTGGCAAAAGTAATAAGAATTTGTCATTACATAAGTTTTAAAGTTTTTTTTAATTATGAAAAGATATATTTATTTAATTGTTGTGTTATCGGTGGCAATGATCTCTTGTAGGCAGTCTGTAAGTAACGATCCCGGTAATGTGGCTGTTGCATTATATACGGCTCTTACCGATGGCGAGTCGATGCAATATGTAAAGGATAATATATATTTCAGTGATAGCGCCCGGCATAAAACATTCTCAAATTATCTTGATATTGTGGCAGCCTCGCCACAGTATAGAAAGAATATTCAGAAAGCAAATGTGGAATATTCTGTGGCCGAGCAAGAGATAAACGGCGATGTAGCCAATGTGGTGATTGTGGGTACGGGTCCGTTGGGGCAGAAGTTGAGAATCTCTGTCCGTCTTCTTCGAATTGACGGAGAATGGAAGGTTGATGGCAACCATGGAGTATGGCATAATACGCGCGGGAACAAACAGTAACGCATAAACGTGTGTTGGATGCTCTTTTATTGAGCACCATTATCGTATAAACAGTGAGAGCGACTAAAAAGTAATTTTTAGTCGCTCTCACTGTTTGTCAGATAAGTATTTTTATGCTTGCAATATGCTTATAAGCTCCTCGATGGCCATGCTCCTTTGTTCTCCGTTGTTCATGTTTTTAACCGAAACTGTGTTGTTCCCCATTTCCGATTCACCGATGAGGGCAACGTACGGTATTGCATGGCTGTTTGCATATCCCATCTGTTTTTTCATCTTATCGCTGCCGGGATACAGTTCGGACGAGATTCCTGCATTGCGCAATTTCTCTATGAGTTTAAGGCAGTGCAGAGCCTCTTTGTCTCCGAAATTTACGAACATAATCTGCGTGGTACGTATCGATTCTTCGGGATACAGATTCAGCTGGTTCATAACATCGTAAATGCGATCGGCACCGAACGATATTCCCACGCCCGATACACCATCCATGCCAAATACGCCCGTAAGGTTGTCGTAGCGTCCGCCACCGGTGATACTGCCTATCACAACGTCTAATGCTTTTACTTCGAGAATGGCACCGGTGTAATAGTTGAGTCCGCGAGCAAGTGTCAGGTCGAGTTCCACTGTGCTGTCAAGCGATAGCTCCTCAACTGCATCGAGTATGAAACTTATCTCTTCTACACCTTTCTCGCCTGTTTCATTGCCTTTCAGTGTTTGGGCTATGGTTTGTAACTTTTCTTTGTTGCCGCCTTGTGCCTGTAAAATGGGCAACAGCTTTTCGATGGAACTGTCGCCAATGCCTTTCTCTTTCAGCTCGGCTATTACACCATCGAGTCCAATCTTATCGAGTTTGTCGATTGCAACGGTGATATCGATGATTCTTTCCGGTTCGCCTATTACCTCGGCAATTCCTGCAAGAATTTTTCGGTTGTTCAGCTTAATTGCAACACGTATTTTCAGTTTGTTGAATACGTGATCGATAAGCCTTAAGAGTTCAATTTCATTAATCAGCGAGTTGTTGCCTATGATATCGGCATCGCATTGATAGAATTCGCGGTAACGCCCTTTTTGTGGCCTGTCGGCACGCCATACAGGTTGAATCTGGTAACGTTTGAACGGGAATACAAGTTCTTCACGATGCATAACCACGTAACGTGCGAATGGCACTGTAAGGTCGTATCGCAATCCTTTCTCGCAGAATTTGGATGCCAACTTTGTGGCATTGCGGCTTAGCAGTTCTTCGTCGGTAAGTTTGTTGAAGTAGTCACCGGAATTCTGTATTTTGAACAATAATTTGTCGCCCTCTTCGCCGTATTTGCCCATGAGGGTCGATAAGTTCTCCATTGCCGGCGTTTCTATCTGTTGGAATCCGAAAAGGTGAAATGCCTGTCTTATTGTGTCGAATATGTAGTTACGCTTTGACATCTCCATGGGAGAGAAGTCGCGCGTACCCTTTGGTATTGATGGTTTTGCTGCCATGTTTTTGGTTGTGTTAAACTGTTTCTTAATCGCGTCGACCAAGATAAATCATTATATAGTATACAAGTGTGGCAAGTGAAGACAGTGCTGCCACTACATATGTGTATGCAGCAGAGCGTAGTGCACTGCTTGCCGCCGAATGGTTGCGACTGTCTGTTACACCGGCTCTCGACAGCCATACCAATGCCCTGTGGCTTGCATCAATCTCTACGGGCAGTGTAATGAAACTGAACAGAGTTGTCAGTGCAAAAAGTGCGATTCCGGCCAACAAGATACCCGGAAATGCGTTGACTGTGAGTATTCCTATAAGAAGTATCCATGTCATCCAATTAGATGCAAATGATACGGCCGGAACCAATGCCGAACGCATCTTCAGCGGAGCGTAGGCTGTTGCATGCTGTACAGCATGGCCGCATTCGTGTGCGGCAACCGCGGCAGCTGCAATACTTGCCGAGTTATATACACCTTCGCTAAGGTTAACTGTCTTATTTGTAGGGTTATAGTGGTCGGTAAGCTGCCCCGATGTGCTTATAACCTTTACATCATAAATTCCGTTGTCGTGCAACATCTTCTCGGCAATCTCGCGCCCTGTCATGCCTATAGGCATTTTAGAGAACTTCTTGAACTTGCTTTGCAGATTTGCTTGTACTATATAACTTAACAGTGCAATTCCGATAAATAGAATCCAATAGGAGTATCCTCCCGATACATTGCCTGTGTCTTGGGTTGTATAACCGATGTTTGCCTGTGCAAAAATCGAGATGAATGATAAGATATTCATATTCAACTTGTTTTAAAGTTTGTTACTACAATAATTCAGGTTTGCTAAAAACCGGATTGTTGTGTTTTTTGTATCTGCTTATGAACGTGTGATGGTTTGGTCGCGGTCGGGGCCTATTGAAATATATTTTACGGGAACACCCAACTTCTCTTCCAGATATTTTACATAATCGATGAATGCAGCTGGCAGGTCTGCTTCATTTTTGATTTTTGTGAGGTCACATTTCCAGCCTTTTATCTCTTCGTAAACCGGCTCTGCGCCCTCGATGTCATAAGGAAGGTGTGTAAGTGTTTCGCCGTTTTTCTTGTATGCCACACATGCCTTGATTGTGGGGAAGGTGTCGAGTACATCGCTCTTCATTAATATGAGGTGTGTAACACCGTTAATCATTATTGTGTATTTGAGGGCAACAAGGTCGATCCAACCGCAACGTCTTTCACGCCCTGTCACAGCTCCGTATTCATGGCCACGGTCGCGCATCTCGGCACCTGTTGCATCGAACAGTTCGGTAGGGAACGGGCCGGCGCCAACGCGTGTGCAGTATGCTTTTGTGATACCGTATACATTGCCAATCCTGTTAGGGGCTACACCCAGGCCGGTGCATGCTCCTGCACTGACAGTGTTCGATGATGTTACAAAGGGGTAGCTGCCGAAATCAATGTCGAGCATGCTGCCTTGTGCTCCCTCGCAAAGAATGCTTTTGCCTTCGTTCATAAGGTCGTTTATCAACTGCTCGCTGTCTATCAGACGGAATCCCTTTATATATTCGATTCCTGCCAACCACGCCTTTTCCATCTCTGTAATGTCGTAACTGTAGTTCATATTACGCAGAATCTCTTCGTGGCGTGCTTTTGCCTTGGCATATTTCTCTTCGAAGTTCTCCAGTATATCTCCGACACGCAATCCGTTGCGGCTTATCTTGTCGGTATATGTGGGGCCTATACCTTTACCGGTGGTTCCAACCTTTGCATCACCTTTTGCTGCTTCATACGCAGCGTCGAGTATACGTCCTGTGGGCAATATAAGGTGTGCCTTTTTCGAAATGAAAAGGTTCTTCTTTAAATCGTATCCGGCTTTTTCCAGGTCTTCGGCCTCTCCCTTAAATAGTGCAGGGTCGAGTACCACACCGTTGCCTATGATGTTTGTCTGTCCACCTTGGAAAATACCCGAAGGTATCGAGCGCAGAACAAATTTCTTACCGTTGAATTCCAATGTGTGTCCGGCATTGGGGCCACCCTGGAAACGTGCCACAACGTCGTATTTCGGGGTAAGTACATCTACAATTTTACCTTTACCCTCGTCGCCCCATTGCAGGCCCAAAAGTATATCGATGTTCTTCTTCATGGTATTACAGTTTTATTTGTTTCTTAATCTTCGTCTCTTTGCTGTCAGATGGCATTTGTTGCAAAGGCCATAGATATAAAGAGAGTAGTGTGTGGGATAAAATTTCTTTATTTTTGCTGTTATAATGTCTGTCAGGTTAATATTGTTTATTTCCACCACCTTGCCGCATTTTGTGCATATCATATGGCTCTTTTCGTTACCATAACATTTTTCGTATCGCGATTCCGAGCCAAACTGATGATGGGTGACAAGATTTGCATTGATAAGCAGTGCAATGGTGTTGTATATCGTTGCACGACTCACCCTGAACTTCTCGTCCTCCATTTGTTTCAGCAGTGTTTCTATATCGAAACAGCCGTTTATGCTGTAAATGCTTTTCAGGATTGCAATGCGCTCGGGTGTACAACGATGTTTATTATCTTTCAGATAATCGGTAAAAATCTTGAGTATTGCAGCATCGGGTTTATTGCTTTCCATCTTTTTTGTATTGCTTACAAAGTTACCTCTTTTTTATGATATACTTGCCGTATATGTGGATTTTTATTGAACTTTAAGTAAAAAACTGTATATTGTTTAATGTTTGCGACTCTGTTTTTTACCTTTTCTTAATTGTTAAGCAGTTGGTAGATAATGCTTTCGGCTTCTGCTTTTGCACTTTCGGCTGCGTTGCGCAACTTTTCTGTTTTGCTATCTTCGTTGTCGGAGATGAATGTCATCAACGATGTATAGGCACAACTGCGCAATGTTTTGCTTTCGGTCTGTTTTCCAAGCAGTTCAACAATGTTTCTGATGTATCTGTTTTCTTGCTCTTCGTTGGGCATGCGGCCTCTTCGCATAAGGTGCGACAAAGCCAGATAACCGCAATACGGTGCATATTCGCTGCCATCCTCGATTCGTTGTAAGGCTTTGTCTATGGCGTCTTCTTCGTGTATAAGCAGGTTCATTACAAGATGGTCGGCAATTTCGGTGAATTGTGTTTGGGTAATCCACTGTTCTGCAATGTAGGGCGAAAATTCGTCTGCAGGCATAAGGAACGTAGCAAGCAATTTGCATTCGCGTATATTT
Source organism: Bacteroidaceae bacterium (assembly GCA_017467885.1). Taxonomy (GTDB): domain Bacteria; phylum Bacteroidota; class Bacteroidia; order Bacteroidales; family Bacteroidaceae; genus HGM04593. The sequence continues at coordinate 32,688 of JAFUKC010000030.1, forward strand.
TCCTGCCAAAGTGCCTGTGCAAGTTGTCTGTTCTTTTCAAAATCTTCGGCAATGGATTTCAAACGTGGAACTTCCACTCCGAAATTTATCTTGTAATTCAATCCCTGTTTACGTTGGTGCGCCGAAACGACTCCGTTCATCGATAGGCGTAAACGTTTTTTTATATTGTTGATTCGCTGATGTATTTCCTGCTCCGAGACCTCTTTTCTTATCATCATTTTTGCAAATGTTTTTTTCTGTAGTTGTTGGGCGTCATGCCCATATTGCGATAAAACGAGGCATAGAACGATTGGCGATTGGCAAATCCAACCTTGCACCCAATCTCTTCTATTGTCATATTCATGTATCGCTTGTCTGTCATAATATACATAGCCTCTTTGATTCGGTATTCGTTTATGAAGCCCTGAAAATTTGTGTTGAACCGAGAGTTTATCACTGCTGAAATATATCGGGTGTTTGTGTGGAGCAGTGTAGCAAGCTCCTTCGCCGAGAAATCCTTATCACGATATCTTTTTTCTATGACAACGAGATTAAGAATCTTTTCATATAACTCGTCGGCTAGTTCTGCCCTTATCAGTGAACGGTATGCCGCACACTTATCCTTCCTCTCCCTAATGTTGTACGGGGCGGTTTTCGTATTATCCATCTTCTTGTTATTTTCCAAATTTGTTTAAAACACCGGAATTCACCGGTTACGGCAAATATAGTGATTCTTTTGCCAAAAGAATAAAAAATGTATGATTTTTTAAACAATTGGAATAATTTATATGGTGAATAATACGATTTTATCTTCCGGAAGAGTTTTTTCTTATTCTTTACCTATTTGTTTATAGTACTTCTCGAGCATATATCTGTTATGTCCAAGTGTGACAGCCTTGTCGAGAAATCTTTTTGCACCTCTTTTTTTGCCCGAAAGCAATAACAGTTCGGCCATAGATACATGATATTCGCTTTTTTCGGGTTGCAATTCAAGTGCCTTCTCAATATCTATTCTGGCAAGTTCGTACTGCTTTTCCTTTATCTCAATATTGGCACGCGCCATATATGCCGATGCATCTTCCGGCTTTTCATCTATAAGTTGTTCCAGCAGTATTGTACATTCGTTCGTATGTCCATCCTTGTGATAGAGCAATGCAAGCGCAAGGCGTGCATTCGTGTTTTCCGGTTCATTTTTAAGGATGGTGTAGTAGTCGTCGTATGCTTTTCCGTATTCTTTTATGTTCTCGTAGATGTATGCACGCATCAACAACGAGTGGGTGTCGTCGGGCTTTATTTTCAGAATTCTGTTATAATCGACCAAGGCACTGTCTTTTTCATCTATAAAGATAAACAGTCTGGCACGTTGGCGCAACAACTCTGTATCGTGTGGCTTGTACGATAGTGCCTTCCCATACGATTCTATAGCCTTTTCTGTCTCGTTTATATTGCTTTGTGCGTATGCGATATTGGCATAAACGTATCCGTTGCCTTTGTTGTCGGGCTCGGCCTGTATTGCTTGCATAAGTGTACCTATAGCCTCTTTGTATTGTTTCTCTTCAATATATTTTATGCCCTGTTCGGTAAGTTGCCTGTAACTTTGTGCCGATATTTTGCCTGTTGCTATTATGGCAATTAGCAATATTATATGTATTCTTTTCATCTTTCTTATGTGTTTTGTCGCGAAGATAGTGTTTTAAAAGTTTGTACCATATTATAAGCTGCTTAAACTTCTATAAAAGTCTGACGATAAAAATTAAAACAGCTTATTAATAACTCTTTTTGCTAATCGCCCTTTTTGAATCCACAACCCGAGTGGTTGCTGTGTGGGATGGCGGAAAATGACAAACAACCTCTAAAATTTCGCAATTTGTAAAAGATTGCGTATCTTCGCAGTCGAAATCACATGCCGGTCTGTTGGTGTGTGTGGTCGCCTTCGTAGTTCAATGGATAGAATACGGCTCTCCTAAAGCTGGGATACGAGTTCGATTCTCGTCGGAGGTACTTTACGGAGAGAGTTTGAATGAGGCTCTCTCTGTTTTTTATACGGGTAAATTCAGGTCGAATGCTCTTTTTATAGATGTGAGTATTAATTTCTGTTTTACGTTCAAGTTATCTCTTTTTTTGTATTATATTAGCGGCAAAATAGAGTTATTATGGAATCGAAGGAACTTTTGGAGCGTTTTGAACGAAAGGGGATACGTCCTACTGCGGTGCGTCTCTTGGTGGCACAGGCATTGGCTGCATCGGATTCGCTGCTTTCGTTATCCGATTTGGAGGTGTTGCTCGATACAGTTCCAAAATCTACGATATTCCGCACTCTGACACTTTTTACCGAACATCGTCTGGTGCATTGCATAGAAGATGGTGACGGTGCTTTTAGATACGAGCTATGCAGTGGCGGGCACGATTGCGATATAAGTGATATGCATACACATTTCTATTGCGAGGTGTGCCGTAAGACATTCTGTTTTAAGGAGGTGCATATTCCGCAGGTGCAAATGCCCGACGGCTTTGAGATGCACTCGGTAAATTACATGGTAAAAGGTGTTTGCAACAGATGCAAGAAGAATTTATGATTGCAGCACCTGCTATTCGAATGCAATTCGGCAACCGATGCTCTTTTGCAGTTCAACCCACTGCACAGCTTTGTTAAACAGCGCTTCGATATATGCAACTTGCATGATGTTGCGGCTGCGTTCAGCTTCTATAAACTCCACAAAGGAGATGTCTCCTGTTTTATAGGCTTTTCTTTTGCCATCTATCAGTTCGTCGGCTTCGGCCAACAGCTCGTTTGTGTATGTTGCGGCTTGTTGTTCGGCTGTACGATAGTTGTCGTATGCCTGCATCACTTCACATTCAATCTGTAATCGGGCATCGATGGCCTCTTTTTCGGCTTGTTCCACCATTATGCGGTCCATGGCACGTGCGCCTTTGTTCAGGTTCGAAAACTTAATGGGCATGGCTACGCCTGCCTTAACTTTTGTAAATGAAGGGGTGGCGTCGTTGTATTCGGCACCTACCGTTATTCGCATATTGGTGCGTCGTTGTGCACTGTTAAAGCGTTTAATGGCTTCGGCAACATCTACGCGCATTAACGCAGCCTTCAGGTCGGCACGGTGTACTATGGCCTCTTCAATACAAGTGTCAAGAGGTTTTGCTTTTCCCGTGAAAGTCCCGTCCAGCTTTTCGCCGGTTTCTATAAGATGGGCATTCTGCATGTTTCCCATGTAGTAGCCCAATGTGATGGCTGTGCAACGGCTTGCAGTCTCGGCCGACAATCGTTCGTTGTGTGCAAGGTTGGCTGCCATGCGTGTTTCTGTCCATACCGATTTTGCGATATCTCCACGTATAAACCGCAGGCTGTCGCCGGTAGCAAGTTGTTGCATGAACTTTTCGTTGCCTATGGTGTATTGCAATAATGCTTTTGCTTTGAGGTGCTCCAAATATGCAATGGTAGCTTCGGCATGCAGTATGCGTATATATTCGTTGAGCATTGCCGCTGTCTCATCTTTCTCTCTTTTGGCAACTGCAATACCGGCTTTGCGTACACCGAAAGTGAATGTGCGGCTTAATTCTGCCGAGATGCTTTGTCCCAAATCGAGTTCCCAATCCTCGTTGTTCCCGTATTCAATACCAAATTCCGGGTCGTTGTAAACCTTTGAGTGTTCAATCTTTGCCTGTGCAATATCCGTATCGAGTTGCTTCGCAGTGAGTGCGGTGTTGTTGGCAAATACTTTCTCCATGTATTTGCCGTATGTGAGTTGTTGGGCCTCGATGCATGTTATTGCAACTGTGGCCATAAGCATTAATGTGAATATTTTTTTCATTTTCGATGCGTGCTTCTCTTTTCGATTGCGAATATAGTACAATACATCTGCAACCCGGTTGCAATTATTGCAGGTTACGCGGTTTCAGCCCCATCTCGGCTGCACGTTCTATGATGAACTGCAATGCTGCATCGTGTTCGTTAGGTATGATGCCGTCTAAAATGGCATCTTTGACAAGGCTTTTCAGTCGTCCAATGGTGTCACAAGGCTCTAACCCGAATGTGAGCATTATCTCTTCGCCGTTCACCGGTGGTTGGAACTGTCTTATTCGGTCGCGTTCTTCCAAATCCTTCAGTTTCTCGCGTACTATACGGAAATTGTTCAGGAAACGTTTTTTGCGTACTTCGTTCTTCGAGGTTATATCGGCTTCACATAGTGTCATAAGGTCGTCGATGTCATCACCTGCATCGAACAGCAGACGTCGTACAGCCGAATCGGTTACTTCATTGTCGGCAATTACTATGGGGCGCATGTGTAGTCCGACAAGTTTCGCAACATATCGCATCTTCTCGTTAAGCGGCATTTTAAAATCCTGAAAAATTCTCTTAACCATCTTTTCACCTACGGCATTGTGGTTGTGAAATGTCCATTTTTGCACCGGGTCCCAACGCTTTGTACGTGGTTTGCCTATGTCGTGCAGCAGTGCCGCCCACCTCAGCCAAAGGTTGTCGCTCTTTTTTGCAACATTGTCGAGTACCTCCAATGTGTGATAGAACATCTCTTTGTGTCCGTAACCATTGCGCACCTCCACGCCTTGCATTGCTGTAAGTTGTGGAAATATTATCTCGAGCAAGCCGCAGCGATCGAGCTCGATGAAACCTTTTGATGGGACGGGCGATAAAAGAATCTTGTTCAGTTCCTCGTTAATTCGTTCGCGCGAAATTATCCTTATTCTTTCCTTGTTCTCACACAGGGCATTGAAGGTATCATCTTCTATGTAGAAATTGAGTTGTGTGGCGAAACGTATGCAACGCAGCATGCGTAGCGGGTCGTCCGAGAATGTTATACCCGGCTCCAGAGGAGTGCGTATTATGCGGTCTTCAAGGTCGAGGATTCCATCGAACGGGTCTACCAATTCTCCGAAACGGTTCCCGTTAAGGCATATAGCCATGGCATTTATGGTGAAGTCTCGGCGGTTCTGGTCGTCTTCCAGCGTGCCGTCCTCTACTATCGGGTTGCGTGAGTCGTGAGTGTACGACTCCTTTCGTGCTCCCACGAATTCAATTTCGTGTTCGTGGTATTTTACCTGTGCTGTTCCAAAATTGGCATATACAGCCAAATGGGCTCTTCTCCCCAATCGTTTGGCAAAAGCACGTGCCATTTCTATTCCTTTGCCAACCACCACCACATCAATATCCTTCGATTGACGTTCGAGAAAAATATCACGTACGTATCCGCCAACAACATAACATTCCATTGCCAGGCTGTCGGCAGTTTCCGATATTTTACGGAATATGGGTGTATCGAGTAGTTTGCACAGTTCTTCTCTGTTTGGAGTGTACATTGGTGTTATAAATTTAAAGCAGCTTCGAAACAATCTCTTGTTTGTGCGAAGATACGCATTTTTTTGAAACAAATGCATAAGTTTCGGGCAACCGATGCAACCGAATATTCAAATCTTTTCACTTGTCGGTTGCCAATGGTTGAAAAATTCTTTTTTTTATGTATTTTCGCAAAGTTTTAGAAGTTGTTTTAATTTATGTCCTTGAAATTTTTATAGGTCTTTTTTAGAATGTTTTTTCATTTTTTAAGGGCGCATAGCGGGCTATGTAACCGCAAAAAAGGAAAAACAGGCCAAAAAGAACATAAAAAGGCAAGCACAACTCGCGGATAATGTAATAAACTTTTTCGAAAGAAATTCAAACAGCTTCTTAGAAGTTTGATATACAATGAGAAAAATATTTGGAATTACGGTGGTTGCGGCAATGGTGTCGTTTGCTTCATGCGGCGAAGATGTTGAAAAGAGGGCGCAGGCCTTGGTCGGTGGTGCGCGCGAGGCGTATGAACAGAGTGATTTTCAAAAGGCAAAATTATTGCTCGACAGCGTTAAAGGTACATACCCTACAGCATTTAAGGCTCGTCGCGAGGCGATAATCCTTATGCGTGATGTGGAGCTTGGCGAGCAGAAGCGTAGTCTGGATTATTATAAAAGCGAGTTGGCTCGTTTGTCGGCCGAGCGCGACAGTCTCTTGCCTTCTTTCGTTCTTGAAAAGGATAGCCGCTATCAGGATATTGGTAATTATATGAAGGCTTCGCAGACTATTAAGAATAATCTTGGCAACAGCTATCTGCGTGCGCAGGTCGACGAGAATGGCATGGCAACCATCACCTCTGTCTATCGCGGCAAGCCTATCGGTCACACATCGGTAAAGGTGCTGTCGGGTGATAATTATGTGGAGTGTTCGTCGCCCTTGAACACTTACAGCTCGCGTCATCTTGGTGTTACAACCGAACGTGTCGATTTCCGTTACGGGCAGGATGGCGGGTTGATGGATTTCATTTCAACAAGCAAGTCGGCGGTTACGGTAGAGTTGTCGGGTGAGAAGAAATATAAATATACCCTGCGTGCCTCCGATGTCTCGGCCATTGCCGAGGTGTTGAATCTTGCCCGTCTGTTGCAGGCTATAGATTCGTTGAAGGCAATGCGCGATGAGGCCGAACGCCATATTGAATTCATCAATTACAATAAACAGAAATACGAAACAAAGGAGCAGTAAAAGCATACTCTGTGGTTGCAAGAACCGATGCTGGTTTGTGTTAAACGGCAATTCCGATAATCCGCGTTTTTATTCATCCGAACACCTATTTGTAATGGATAAGGATAGGCGTGTACATTTATACGACAAATAGTTTCTTGTGGTTTTTTTACCACAAAATTAACCTGTTTATTTAAAGCATGGCTTATTGAATTCCGAATCGGTTACAAAGCTCTTCAATAACGATACGGTTTACCTTGTCAGCGAGAACCTCATGCTTACGCCAAAGTCGGTGGTTGTCGTGGGGTACGAACTTGCCGAGATAAGCGGAATTGTTTTCTGCCTGTCGAAATAGAAACTGAATGTAAGCATTTTACTGTAGGCATAATCGGCCGAGAATGAGTAGTTGAACGATTTTGTTCCGCTGGTTGCCTGCGTGGTGCCTTTGTCGATGCTGCGTGCAAGCGCACTCATATTCTTGAACGAGAAATCGGCACGAAGATTCACGTCACTGCCCTTATCTTTTCCTTTGCTTGCCTTATTGTTGCCACCAAACAATTTGACCCCGACAATCTTGTAGCCCAGATTCACAGCAATCTCTTGTGAATATGTCTCTACCATCTGTATCGAGGTGAGGCTTAAATTAAGTACACGCGATTGTATGTATTTGAGTCCCACTTTAAGGTTGTCGTGCGTCGTTACATCTATTCCTATAAGTGGCGAGAACGATTCGTTCAGCGAAACAGAACTGATGTTATACGGTCCGCTTGGCACAGGCATTCCCGTTGTAGTGTTGTTTACAAAACCTATCCCGTTGGTGTACTCCATATATGTGGCATAGGTGTTATATGAACCCACCGAATACACACTTTTGTATCCGTGTTCTATATTTACGCTTTTGAAATATTTTTGGAAGAACGGCAGTTTCGAGAGTCCCGAATATCTTACTCTCCAGTTTGGCAGCATTCGCATTATCGAGGGGAAGATATCGAGTGCACTGCTGCTTGCATTGCCACCGCTGTATGCGCTGAGGAAGGCCGGTATCATAACCTCGGCCGAATATATATCCACACCGCCGTTTGCCGGGTCGTATGTCTGTCCGGCCAAAGTACTTGCTGCAGGGTATTTACTGCCCTCGTATCTTCTTTCGTGTCGTTGACGTATTGTTTCCAGATTCTTTATGAATCTGTCGTATGTAGCCGATTTGTAGTTGTTGTCGGCATCGTAGCCCTCGAAAGCACTGCCTATGGTGATGGTTGTCATTGAGAAACCTCCCGATTCGGTGTATGGCATTCCGGCATACATAAATTGTATGTTGCGGCTGTGGTTGCGCGTCCAACTTGCATTAAGGTCTATCTTAAAGTCGGTGATAGGCTCAAGTACCATTGTTAGCTGTACATCTTCGGCTGCATTGGTCGAGGCTTGCATCGATATACTGTCATTGCTTATGAGCCAACCTCGGTTGTATGCCTTTTTAAGATAGCTGTCGTCGGTGAGTCCGAATGCAAAATCAAGGCCCGGTGCAAAGATTCCACCATTGCGGCTTTGTCCGAATACGTCGCCGGCACTTGGCATGAATCCCGGCAGGTTCATGGCATACGAGTTTGTGTATTTGATTGATGCTGTCCGCAACATCATCAATATTCTTGCAGGCAGCTGCATGCTTTTTGCAAACGAACTGCTTTCGCCCTTTTCTTTTGGTGTTATTGTAATCTTAAGCGGTATGGTATCCTTATTCTTTATTATTATGCTGTTTTCGTCTATTACCTTGTATTTCAGTTTATACTTTTTACCCTTGGCTGTGCGTGCAACAATGTCGAATTTCTTGTTCTTTAATCCATGCTTGACGGTTATTGCGCTGTCCTCCAAAAGTTGAACTTCGGTTGTATATGGTTTGATTTTCTGTTTCTTTTGTTTGGTTGCAGTGGTTTTCTTACTTTTCTGTTTAGTGCTTGCAAAGCGTTTGTTTGTCTCCTCAAGATAGGGGATAAGGTTATATAATTTCTCGAAGTTGAGGTTACCGTTTATGTCAATGTTGCGTCGGTTCGATATGTTGTTCCCGAAATTGGCACCCGAAACTTTATTGCCTCGTGCCCAATTATACGATGCGGTGTAGTTGGCTGTTGCTGTAATCCACTCGAATATGGGCAGTTTGTTTATTGGCACAGTGTATGATGCAGTGAAATTCTGTTGGTAACTGAGCGGGCGTCCCAAATTACGGATACTCATCTTCACCGAGTCTTTCCACACTGCATATTCGTTGGGGTAGCGGTTTTTGTTTACCGGCATATAGGGTTCTTCGATCTCGGCGTTTGTTCCGGTTCTTATATCCATACGCAGGTTGGTTGTGGGGTCCCACTTCATAGAGAATGCTCTGTTCCAATAGAATTGTTGAGAGAACGAGAGAGGTATCTCGTTACCGGCACCTTGGCTGTTAAGGTCGCGTGTCTGCAACTCATAGTAGTTACGTATCATGTCGGTGTTGAACGAGATGTTTTGTGGCAATGGATTTATACCGAAGTCTTTCAGTATGTTCCACCACTTCGATTTACTCTTTATTTTTGAAAATGGTTTAATTGTCTTTATAGGATTGGCGTATGTGTATGCCATCGAAGCCTTCCAATTTATCTTGTTTTCCCAATTGATGGTGCTGCCGCTGTTGTCGGTACGCGAGTAGGAGTAGCTGAAACTGAAATTGGCCGGGTCGTAGGGCATGGCTTTTTTGCTTGCAATGTTCACCTTGGCATTGCTTAAAGAGAAGTTTCGTACAGTAGAGCGTACTTCGGCAATATCTCTTACCGAGTCGCGTGCGGCACCCGAGTAGGAGTCGAGTACATCATCAAGCAGCAAATCGGTATCGAAGGGGCTGTAAAGCGGAGAGGTTACCTCGCGTGTAAACGAATAGTATGTCGGTAAAGATACCTTTGCCTGCTCCGGGAACAGTCGGCCGAAGTCGAATGTTCCTGTTATCGAGTAGCGATAATAGTCGTCGGTGCTACGTGCAGCCAATTTATCTTCGAGGCCTCCGAAGCCTGCTGTCTCAATTTTGCCTTGTGCTGCAAGGCTTCCCAAATCGGACAGTTTGACGTTGAGGTTTCCTTGCGCAGCCCAACCGCTTTTGTTTTCGAAGCCGAGCAGACGCATCTCGTTCACCCAGACCAAAGCCGATTTTTGTGTGCCTGTGTTGTTGCGTATACCAATCATCATCACCTTTATCTGTCCGAGTGAGGGGCTTCCCACAATACTTATGCGGTTCTTGGGCGTATCTTCATCGTATTCGCTGTAAATGCTTGTGTTGCTCACTCCGTCTACATTGCTGTTGCGTAGAGTGTTGCGTTGTACCTTTATTGCAGTAAGTTTGCTCAACGGTATATCAATCTTGTTCTCCTCGGGCCATACGGCAGTAGCTCCGCTGTTGCTATATGTGTCGTATATGCCCGGCGGTGTTATGGTGAGTGGAACCTCATATTCATAGTAGTTACTCTTGTAGTCCGAACCAAGGCGTACAAACAGCGACACATCGTTGTTTGCAAGTGATGTGGCATCGAGCTCGGGAGCCTCGGCATGTACATACAACTGTATTCTTTCGTATTGTCGTATATCAAGATTGCTCTTTTTGTATACGGCACGCGATTCGTTACTGCCAAGATTGTTCACTTGCAATGCCAACGACTGCTCGTTATCTTGTCGCAATTGTGGCTGTTCGGGGTCGAGTATTCGTGTAATTCCCGGTGGAAGAACATAGTTGACGGGTTTGCGGTCGCCATGCTCCTCGATGTTTACGGCCGATATTGTGAAGTCTCCCGATATGCTTGGTGATGTGTTGTTGAGCGATGCTATGGCCTGTTGGTAGGGGCGCCAATCGCCACGAATAAGTTGCAATGTGGCAAATCGCAACGTTACGGGCTTTCTGAACGATGTCATGTATATACGCATGAATCGTACCGATGTGAAATCGCGTATTGTTCCCACAGCCTTTTCGTACTCGTCGATAGGTATGCGGAACTTATACCAGTCGACGCTCTCTTGGTTGCCGTTACGCAATTTTGTGGTGACGGTACGTTTGTCGGTAATGTAGTTGGTACCTACCTGCATGTTTTCGGGACGTAGCGAAATGTGATAACGGAAGTAATTCTCATATTCATCCATCGTGAAGTCCTGGTTCACATCTTCTATATCGGGAGTGGTCTTTGCTGCACTGCTGAAACTTTCTCCGCCCGATGATGCAGGTGAGTTACCCTCGCTGTTATTGAAATATTTGTATCGTTCCAGGATGCTTTTTTCGGCAGCATCATAATCGTCGCCTCTGTAATAGTGATATTTGTCACCCGAGGGGTTGGCCGAAATACTGTCATATACCTCTTGTTTTACACGCCCCTTTATGGCGGCAAGATACTCCGAATATGCGGGGAACTGTGCTTCGTCGATACTGTTGAGTCCGTTGAGGCCTACATCTTGCTGGTCGCGGCTGCCGGCGTTGTTGTCGAATGCATATACAAGGCTCGACATTGTAGGTACACGTCCCCAAACAGTCTCTTCGTAGGTGTATGTGTTGCCGTTGGCCGGCAGTCCGTTCTCGAAGAATTTCTTGCCGTCCTTCAAAATATCTTCCGACACCTCGCCAAGATTGAAATACAAATCTCCGCCACTTGACGCCTTGTCGTATATGAACGGGTCGAGCAGCCAGAATTCGATGTATTGTATATTTGCTGTTTCAAAATCGGTGGTCCCAAGCTGGCGTGTGATGCCGCCCCAACGTTTTTCGGGGCTGTTCAATTTGCCCTCGAATGTTAAATCGGGGTCGAGATTGTATGGGCCTCGTTCGTCGGGATAGTAGGAGAGGTTCAGTATCGACAGTGTCGACGATTCACCATAGGTCGATTCTTTGTTAGGGAATAACTCACGTTCGTAAACCTCGCGTACATAGTGATTCGACAGTTGGTCGATGTCACTTTTAATATGTGCCGGTGTGAGTGAAGAACTGCGACGTGTGAACAACGGGTCTATGGTGTACCAGTTTATCAGTGCTCGGTCGTAGTTTGTACGTATATCGTTCGTAAGGTTGTAGTATGGCATTTCCGATGGCAGTGATGCAAGCATCCATGCCGATGGCGAAGTAAGGTCTATACCATTCTCGGTGCTTTCAAAATCGTCGATGTATGATGCCTGTCCTTGTACCTCGCTCGATGTGCCGGCATCCAATCGGGCAAACTCGGCGGTAAGGTTTATGCTCGAAGGTGCTGTACAACTTATCAACGGCAGACGGTCGATCATGTTTGTAAGCCATTGGCTCTCTTTCTTCCACGACATATTGAAACCCCAGAGAGTGTTGTTTAAGGGTTCGGAACCCATGTCCACCTTCGATGTGAGCGGTTTCTCCTGCAGTGTCATTATTGTACCGCCAAATTTGAAATCATCCGAAAAGTCGTATTGCCAATTCAGGCCGAGTACGGTTTTACGTTGCATGTTGAACAATGTGTTGCTTTCGAGCGATACGTTTACGTTTGTTCCTGCATCAATGATATTTTGGTTAAGTATGGTTACAACTCCGGCTGCATAGTCTACCTGGTAATCCACATTCTCAACAAGTGTTACTCCGCCGGCTGTTACCACCACCGACCCACGCGGAATATTTGTAGAGCCGGTCTGTATCACATTTGCCGACGAACCGGTGTATTCTCCTATCAGGTAGAACTTGTCTTTCTCGGCAATCTGCTTGGCTACAGTTTTGGTAGAATCGTACAGCTCTTGGAATATATATTTGTCGGCCAGAATATCGTTGCCTATTTTTTCTTTAAGATAGTTGCCGAATGGCTCTACAGATGGGAATATGATTCGTCCGTCCGATGAATGTACTGTGTACCCTTCGATATAGTCGAATGTACCGTTGGGTGTCTCTTTTGTGTTGTTTGCATCCAGGCGGTCGAGGTTCATCAATCGTAAAAGCGGTGTGCCCTTCAATGATGCTTCGGGCAGATATGTGATGTTTGTACCCAAGCTGTCGCTTGCGTAGTATATATCCATTTTAAAATCGTTACGTTTGAGGTTGCGTGTGCCAAGTGAATAGATATTCTTCATCATAAGGTCCCAGCACCCGTTCTTGGGCGAGCAAGCGTTGGGCTTAAGCAACTTTACAAACAGTGTGTTGGTCGATTCTTTTTGGTCGTTTGAGAACTCACCCACTTGATAGCTTTGTCCGCCGTATGTATATTCGAATGCAATGGCAAGTACTTCATCCGAGCGAAGTGCATTCTTCAGCGAGATGAAGCCGAGTTGGCTGTTAAGCGTGTATTCCGAAGACGATAGAAGCCTTGCATTGGATATCTTTTCATAATCCATGCCTCCATATATACCGTCGTTACCGTTCAGTATGTTGTTTACTTGGTCTACATCGCGTATTGCCGAGTATTCTCCTGTCATTGTCGTGTATAGGTCGTTGGCGTTGTTTGCCGGCAACGTGCTTCCGCCTGTTGCATGCCAACGGTCGTTGCTTATGTGGCGGCTTTCACCTATGTCGGTGAATGCTATTATGTTACGCGGGTTTGTGTAGTCGGTGGTCTTATTGGTTACCCACACCTCTACGCGGTTTATTGTTACTCCCGACAGGATTGTGGGAAGTTGCGACATCGAACGGTCGTAGTTGTCGCGGAAGTAGTGTGCAAGGAAGAAGTGACGGTTTTCGTCGTAGTTGGCTATTTCAATCTCGAATGTTGTCAACTGTGTTCCACCTTTGGAACTTACAGTGGTGGTGTTCGAGGTCTTTTGCGATATAACTGTTTGCAACGATAATTTTCCGAATTGAAAATCGGCACGTATACCAAACAGTGCCGATGCTCCCTTTATAAGCCCCGATTTTGTACCGAATGATACATTACCGGCTTCAATAAGTTTAATAACCTCGTCCTCTTTGCCTTCGTATTTAAGGTTTAGTTTTTGTGCGTCGTAGCTGAATGTTGCTTCGGTGTTGTAATTGAAGTTAAGATTCATCTTGTCGCCCACACTTCCCTTTACATTCAGGTTTATCTTTTCGTCGAAATCGAAACTGTTGGTGCTTCTGCTGCGTTCGGGCAACGAAGGATTGTCGATTGTCTGCATCGAGTAGCCTATCTTCATTTCGGCATTTCCCTGTGTCTTTATGCGTACACCGCCGGGTCCGAATATCTTTTCGGCCGGTCCTAAATCGAACTGCATATCTGTGAAGTCGAATTTGTTGCCGTTTCTATCTTCTTCGTATGCAGCACGGTTCTTTTCGCGAAAATAGTTCCACGACGATTCTCTCATGCGCCACCTCGAGTATTGCTCGGGTGTGAGAGTTATAGGTGTGTTCAATTTAGAATTGCCCAGTCGTGTAGTGAACGAATATGTGCTGTCGGCCTCGTTGTAAATTGTATCGGTTACGATATTCGACGGTTGCCGCAAATCTATCGGTCGGCGTTTGATGTCGTCTATCGATTCGGGTGCGGTACGCGAAATAGGGTAACGTACCCCCAAACTATCGTAATAGGCCTTGCGTGCCTCCAAGGCTGCGCGTCTGCGTTCCGAGCGTGTCATATCTTGTGCAAACACACTATGTATGCCGGCACAAAGTATAAGCATGATAAGCAACGCTCGTTTTTTCATTTGTTATAATTGTTTGAGGGATAGTTTAATAACCTGTTCTATTGAGGCCGAAGGTTCGGCTTTCACTACGGCTTGCACCACTTTTGTGGCAGCAGACGATGGGAACCCCAGCATGACAAGCGCCGATACGGCCGAGTCTACAGTTTCGTTGCTTGCAATGGCAACGGTAACCGCATTTTCTGCTACTGTCCCCGATATGTTTTTTATTTTATCTTTAAGATCTACTATTATGCGTTGTGCTGTTTTCAGTCCTATTCCTTTTACACTTTTAAGAACGGTTTCGTTACCGGTCATGATAACCTCGCACAATTCGGTTACGGTGAATGCCGACAATATTGTGCGTGCGGTGTTGCCTCCTATACCCGATACAGATATAAGTTGCAGAAACAGTTCGCGCTCCTCTTTGTTGTGGAATGCAAACAGTTGATGGGTATCTTCGCGAATAACTTCGTATATGAATACTTTGGCCTCTTTCTTTCCTTGCAGTGTGCTGTATGTGTTCAGTGTTATGCTTGTTTCGTAGCCTACACCGGCGCACTCTATTATTGCTGTAGCGGGTGTGAGTTCGGCAATCTCTCCCCTTAAATATTCAATCATATCGTATTGCTGTAACTGTTACATTTTCGGTAAACCGACAATATACTAAACGTTGTTTTCGGCTCTTTATTGTATTTATGCACCCTCGTTCTGTTTTTCGCCAATCTTAAGCACCTGATTGCAATATTGCATTATGGCGGGGCGGTGTGTGACGAAAATAAGTGTCTTGCCGGTGTTGTTCGAGGTAAGACGGCGCAACATCTCCTTTTCGGTCTCTTCGTCGAGTGCCGAGGTCACTTCGTCCAATATCATTATACTGCCCGGACGCAAAATAGAGCGTGCCACGGCTATGCGTTGTGCTTGTCCTTCGCTCAAGCCGCCACCCTGTTCCGATAATTCGGTGTCCATCCCTTGTGGCAGTTCAAAAACATAATCGGCACAGGCTATGTGCAGTGCTTTACGCATCATCTCTTCCGTTGCTTCGGGGTTACCCATAAGCAGATTATCGCGTATGGTGCCGCTTACAAGGCTGTTGCCCTGTGGAATATATACAAAATTGCATCGGGTTAGTGGCGAGGAAACTACACTTTCTCTGTCGTTGTATATTTCAATGTTACCACTTTTGGGGTGAACAAGTGCAACAAGCAGGCGTATAAGTGTTGTCTTTCCGGCGCCTGTTTCTCCTATTATTGCAGTGCTGCTGTTCGGTGGAAAATCGAAACTGAAATTTTTGAGTATGGTGCGTCCCGCCTCTTCGTACGAGAACTCCACATTGTTGAAGCGGACTCCGGCAATGCCGTCAACCATTTCAGCCTCGCCCTGTTGCTCTTCGGGTATCTCCTCAAGTTCGTTCAAACGCTCGGCTGAGGTAAGTGCCGATACCATGCCCGGAACATATCTGCTTAAGTCCATTGTGGGTCGTTGTATAAGGCCTACCAACTGCAGGAATGCCGACAGGGTGCCGAATGTGATAGTTCCGGCTGCCAGCCCCGATACGCCCCACAGAAAAGCTGTAAGATAGCCTGTCGCAAAGCCTAATTGTATGAAAGTGAATGCTCCTATCGAAAATTTTGTACGGCTCCGTACCTGTTGGTGCAGGTTGTCTTGCAGTCGTGTGAGTTGTTCTTCGGTCGAGCGGTTCTGTTCGAGTGCCTTTATCAGTGCTTTATGTTGCAGGCTCTCTTGAAGCACCGATTGTATGCGGCTGTCGCTGTCGCGAACCTGTCTGTTGTAGTTGCGCATACGTTTCACATATATACGACTCACAATCAGGCATACAGGTAATATGAAAAGTATTGTTACTGCAAGCATACGATTCATAAAGAACAGTAGCAGGAATGCACCTAAAAGCTGTGCCATTACCACAATTACAGCAGGGATGGTTTCTGTAATAAGCAGTGTTATACTGCTTACGTCACCTTCCAACCTGTTTATTAAATCGCCGGTGTGGTGCTTCTGCAGGTAGAGCCATTCGCTGCGCAACAGCCTTGAAAAGATACCCAGCCTCATGCGGTTGCTTGCCTTTACCCCTAAAATGCTGTTTATCCAACGGTTTACTCCCCTTGCCAATATCTCTATAAGCATCAACGATGCAATGGCGATGCCGGTTGTGACCGGTGAACCGCTTGCGTTGTCGGTTGCAATGTCTATGGCGTGTTTACATGCAAGCACCCACAGCAGTTGGCAAACCACATCGATAAGCCCCACGGCAGTATTGAGCATTGCTTGTTTGCGTGCACCTTTTGAGTTGTGCCACAGCCATTTTATCAATATTTTTATTGTTTGTCTGTTTTTCACGTCGTCGGTTATTATCTGGCGAAGATACAAAAACCATTAAAAATATACAATATTATGGCTGTTATCCCGCTTTTTTGTAAAAAGAGATTATATTTGCACTTCAAGAAGCGTTCTAAACGTATAAATATATTCTATGGATAATGAATTCTTTTTAAGGCTTTTGTTGGCCGGAATCATGGGTGTTGCCATTGGTCTCGATCGTGAATATCGGGCAAAGGAAGCCGGGTACCGTACCCATTTTCTGGTATCTTTGGGCAGTGCGTTGTTCATGATTATCTCGCAACATGGTTTCGAGGCTGTAACGGGTCATCAGGGTATAGGGCTCGACCCAAGCCGGGTAGCCTCGCAGGTTGTTACCGGAATAGGTTTCATAGGTGCCGGTACCATAATTCTACAGAAGCGGACAGTACGTGGCCTGACAACCGCCGCCGGTATTTGGGCTACATCGGCGATTGGCTTGGCTATAGGTGCCGGAATGTATTGGCTTGGGATAGTAGCAACTATTCTGACGCTTGCCGGTCTGGAATTGCTTGGCGTGGTGTTCAGCAAGGTGGGAATGAGAAATTTTCTGATAGAGTATGTTTCCGAAAATCGTGATGTGCTCAATACCATACCCGAAAAACTGAAGTCGAGAGGCTGTGTTATTGTCTCCTATCGTATGAGCGAACAGTTGTGCGGGGGTAATGTACATTATAAAGTTTCGGTGGTGGTAAAGGCTAAAAAGAGTGTCAATGAGAATGATTTGCTTATGCAACTCGGTGCATTTAAGGATGTTGCCATAAGTTGTATCGAGTAGTCTGTTTCCGGAATAATTTAGAGCTGTTTGGATATAAAAAGCAGTGCGATGACAACTTCAACTAAAAAAATATTCATTAGAAATTCAAAATCCTTAATTTATTAAATACTTATGAAAAACAGTATAGGAATGCTGCTTGCAGCAATTTTAATTTCGTTTATTACCGCATGCGGCCTGTCGCAAAGTGGGGGATTCGAGGGTAGTGATGTTTTTATTGCCGATTTTGACCGACGCAGTGCCACATTCAATAATCAGGGATATTTTTCGGTCCTCGATGGCGACTTGTCGGTTGAACAGCGACAGGCATTGCAGTTTCTGTATGCATATATGCCTTTGCCCGATATTGCCGATTATTCGGGCGATTTTTATCTTATGAATGTGGATTATGCTTTGCGTGCACGCAAAGAAATGCCTTGGGGCAAGAGTGTGCCCGACCGCGAATTCCTGCATTTTGTTCTTCCGGTGCGCGTGAACAATGAGGATATGGACGAAAGCCGTTCTGTTTTTTTCGAGGAACTTAAGGAACGTGTGAAGGGGCTTTCGATGTATGATGCTGTTCTTGAGGTGAATCATTGGTGCCACGAGAAGGTTACATATACCCCTTCCGATGCACGTACAAGCGCGCCGCTTGCAACAGTCCGCACTGCGCATGGACGTTGTGGCGAAGAGTCTACTTTTACTGTTGCAGCATTGCGTTCGGTGGGTATTCCGGCACGTCAGGTGTATACGCCGCGTTGGGCTCACACCGATGATAATCATGCGTGGGTAGAGGCTTGGGTAGATGGCAAGTGGCATTTTCTTGGTGCGTGCGAGCCCGAGCCGGTACTCGATTTAGGTTGGTTTAATGCCCCGGCATCGCGTGGAATGCTTATGCACACCAAAGCGTTTGGAAATTACAAAGGCCCCGAGGAGGTTGTGGGTGTTACACCTTGTTATACCGAAATTAACGTCACCTCCAATTATGCCCCCACCGCTACTACGATTGTTCGTGTGGTTGATGCAATGGGTAATCCGGTTCGTGCAACGGTCGACTTCAAGATATATAATTATGCCGAGTTCTTCACTGCTGCACGTCGCGAAACGGATGTCGAAGGATATACGTCGCTCACTACAGGTTGTGGCGACATGCTTGCATGGGCATCAAAGGATGGCTGTTTCGGCTATGGCAAGATAAGTGCCGGTGTCACCGATACACTTACGGTTGTACTCGACAAGGGTACAGGGTATTGTGCCACTGAAGAGATGGATATAACACCGCCGGCCGAGCGTAGCACAGCCCCCGAGGTTACTCCCGAACAGCGTGCTGCCAACGACCGTCGTTTTGCCATCGAAGATTCGATACGCAATGCTTACGTTGCAACATTCCCAACCCGCGAAGATGCCGCCGGCTTGGCTCATGAACTATCGTTGCCTGCCGGTGATGTGCAAATGTTGCTTCAGGCTTCACGCGGCAACCATAAAACAATAACCGATTATCTTCGTAACGCTCCGGCCGACAAACGTAAGCGGGCATTCGATTTGTTGTTCTATTTGTCGGCGAAGGATTTACGCGATATTTCGCCCGAAGTGCTTGCCGACCATGTTGTAGCGACGCTGAACACACAAACCGAGGATGAAGATTTCTTCAGATATGTGCTTAATCCGCGTGTCAGCAACGAGATGCTTACACCATACAGAACTTTCTTTGCCAATGCGATAGATGCCGACAGTGCTGCGCTCTATCGTGCAAATCCGCAAATGTGGGTAGAGTGGTGTCGTAACAATATCGCTATCGACAAGGAGTGGAATCCTCTGCGTTTGTGTATGTCGCCGGCGGGTGTATGGAGCATGCGTATGGCCGACACTCATTCGCGTGACATCTTTTTTGTGTCGGCAGCTCGCAGTATGGGTATCCCGGCACGCATAGACGAGGTTACCGGCAAGACTCAATATTCGTTAGGCGACAAATGGTGCGATGTTGATTTCTCGAATGAGGAGGTAGAGCCTGCAAACAGCGGAAGATTGTATGCCACTTATACTCCTACACGTTTTATAGATAATCCGCGTTACTATTCGCACTTCTCTATTGCCAAGATTGTGAACGGCCGTGCTGTATTGCAGAATCATCCCGAGCAGGCTACATGGGCAACTTTGTTGAAAGATGGTCTTACGATGGATGAAGGCAGCTATCTTATGACTACGGGTACACGTATGGCAAATGGTGGTGTTCTTGCCCACCTCACCTTTTTCGAAGTAGTGCCGGGAGAAAAGACCGATGTTGCATTGGTACAGCGCGAAAACAAGGATAAATTGCAGGTAATAGGCAATTTTAATAGTGAGAATCTCTTTTTCGACCTCAACGAGCAACGTTCGCGCTCGCTTCTTTCTGCAACGGGTCGCGGATATTATATAATAGCTTTAATAGATCCTAACAGCGAACCTACAAATCATTTCTTGCGCGATGTAGCACCTTACAAGGAGGCTTTCGAGCAGTGGGGGCAGAAGATGGTTCTTCTATTTAGAAACCGGGCCGAAGCCGATCGCTTTAGAGTTTGCGAATTTCAACCTCTTCTTCCCTCTACTGTTGTATGGGGAACAGATATAGATGATAAGATTCGCAACGAGATTGTAACAGCTATGAAATTGAAGAGCCCCAACAACCCGGTGATATTGGTTGCCGACACTTTTAACCGCATCGTCTTTATGTCGCAGGGATACTCCATAGGGCTTGGCGAGCAGTTGGTTAAGGTTTTAAATATGCTTGACGATTAAGGAACAGTTTATAAATATATCAAGGTTGGATAAAGCAATTATGATATAATCGTTTTTAGAATTAAGAAACTGTTTGAAGTTATTAAATCAACGATATAAATTCAAACAGCTTCTATGAGGTTGCTAAATACTCTATTTATGCAGCCTCTTGCTTTTTTATGCCTGTGTGGCATGAAATCCTGTAACAACCCTAATATTCACATCTTATCCTTTTAATAATAAAAATAGAGCAGAGATCCTCCCGGATGTCTGCTCTGAAAACCTTATTTATTAATTTAATTAACGAGGCTCGATGAGAAATGACCCCGTTAAAGTGTAGTCAAAAATTAAAAATTAGTTAAAAGTGTCTTACTTGTTCCAGAGGTTACCCCACTCGCCACGACGACCACCGTCAAGACGCTCTGAGCCGGCTGTGGCATCATTTGCACTGTATTTAATTTCTATTGATGCAGCAATCATGCTCTCGGCCTCAATGTTCATCTCTGCAATTGCAGGTGCTATATATGTCTTTTTCATTTTTTTCTTTATGTTTAAAATGTCAACTGTTATTTGTTTTCATAATCCCTGCCCTGTGTGCAGGGATTATGAAATTTCAAACTCTCAATTACTTAACAACAACTTTTTTCCCGTTAACAATGTAGATACCGGGAGCGTTGATGCTCTCTACGCAACGGCCTGTGAGGTCGTAGATAACCTGCTCGCCTGCCTCTGAAGCCTCAACCTCGTCGATGGCTGTTGTGCCCTCGATGCGGAACGAGAAACCGTTGCTCTGCAATTCTGCAGGTAACTCAAGGTGAGCTTTGAATGTACCAACCTCACTACCGGTGTATTTATACAAACCGATGCCCTCTGTTGCATTGTTCTGCAAAGTAAGTGTGGTAGCACTGCTTGATACATTTGCTGTGGCTGCTGCGCCTGTGAGCATGTTTGTACCCTCGAACTCAACATCGTTGGTTATTACGAAATCATAGCTACCCTCGTTTGCTGCAATAATCACACCTTGGTTGGCAGGAATTGTTCCTTCCAATGCTGTCAACACTGCACTGTTCTCCGATGTAGATGTAAGCACGTATGCTGTAACATCACCGGGGATGGTGGTTGCTACGGGGAAGTATGCAGTAGCATAGCCTGCTGCACTTACGCTTACGGGGAGTGATGTAACCTCCTCGATCCACCAGCTGTAACCATCTCTGCTATCGGGTGTTCCCGCACCGCTGTCGATGCCATCGCCATCGCCATAGATATAACGTCCACCCACGTTTACATAGTAGGAGCCGGGCTTACCTTCGCTGAATGTAACAGCAGAGGTTGTTCCAATTTCATTCAAATTATAAGCGTTGATATACAAACCTTCGGTATAAGAGAGAAGCGCACCGTTTGTATACATGAATATTCTTGCATTTTCACTTCCGTTCATAACCAAGCGGCTGTTGTCGTTTATCTCCGAAGAGAGATACTTCATTCCTGTAGCTGTGCAACGAATACGATAGAACTTACCATCCTCGGGAAGGTTGATTGTTATATTGTCGATTGCGTTGTTAATTGCTGAAATGTGGCTCTGGGCACCTTCTGCTGTTACATCTGTCCCTGCCAAATATGTCTCTGCTGCTGCAACAACTTCGTTAATGGGAGCAGCTGTTTCGTCTATCAAAGAATAGGAGTTCATGCCTTCGCCAATACGCCATGTTGCATTCCAAGAGTCGTAGTATTTGGTTTTTGTATCACTGATTAAGCTTTCCAATTCAGAGGTATACATTCCGATGGCTTCGTATGCCTCAACTGCAGCTTCAATTGTGGCAATGGTTGTATCGTCCAATGTTCCAACCTTCTCAACCTTATGAACGTTACCGGCATCACCGGTTACGCCCCAACCGCCGTTCCAGCTGATAAGGCCGTTGCCATACTGATTCGAATGGTTCACTACGCTTGTACCGCCGTCACTCGATATCATAATGGGGTGTGTGTCTACACTGCTTAATTTAAATGTAAGTTTTGTGGTTTGCGGAGTGTCCGATGCGGGAATATCTGTATTGTTTGTAGATTCGGTTCCCAAGAACTTTTGGGCACCAATATTATACATATAATAGAATCCGTTGTCCGATTTATATACGGCCCACTGACAGTTGGCAACATCGCTGCCTACGGTGAGAGAGGTGTACATGTATTGTGAAATAAAGTAATCGGTGGTTGTGTTTGCATCATACATCATATATGCATTATCCGAACGATTTGAAATGAATGTATATACACCATCGTTGGCAAAGTCCTCGATAGCTGTCACATATTCTTTGGCTGCTTCTGCATTTAAATACTCTTGGATAGCGGCAATAGCATCGCTTGAGTCAAAAGTTGCATCTGCAACTTCATTAATAGCTACACAGTTACCCCCATCGTCTGTGCTATTCCAAAATGTAATTATACCGTAGTCGTAGCTATTGGAGACTCCAATATGGCTGCCATTCAAAGAAACTACAACCGGATAGCTTTCATTAAAAGTGGTACCGGTGGTTGCATCGAGGGTGATTGTATGATTCGGAGTATCGGAAAGTGATGTGTAATTTCCGTTTTTGTTTACGAACTTCTTTGCACCGACACTGTACAAGTAATAGCTTCCTTCGTATTCTACGAATGCAAATTGTTGATTAGGGTCTGTTGTATCTACACTTATTCCTAATTTGCCTGTAGAATACAGAGCAGTAGGATCGTCGGAGTTGTAGTACCAAGTACCACGTCCGTTGTCTCCTACGGTAATCGTGTAGCATTTGTCGTTACTGAATTCTGTCACAGATGTAATCTGCGCCATTGCTGTGGTAACCATAGCTGCCAACAGCGAGAGAATTAATGTAAATTTTCTCATGGTTTAATTATTTAAGGTTAATAAAATATTGATATTCAATCATATGTGCTTGTATCTCTTAAAAAGAGATATTATTAGCGATTGCAAATGTAATAAACTTTTGTGAATAAATCGATTACAAAACATCTTTTTTTGATAAAACTTGTAAATTTTTCATTTTTTTGCCTCTCCACCAGCCGGTATAAGGTTAATAGATAAATATTTATCATAAGCGAATATCTCTTTTTAAGAGATACACTTACAAGCGCTTGGTAACTAAAAGTTTATCATCTTTTTTTTGAGGGATATATCACTCCTCTGATTACAAAACTTCTTACTCTTATAATTTCCCGGTTATCTTTTAGGATTACCATTGGCAATAGTTCAGCATAAAGCCATAGCAGAAGTAATTTTTAACCTTCGGCACTGTCAGAATCACAATGAGCCACCGAGAAATTAATAGAGAGAACTACCGAAAAATTAATGAATAAAAATCTCTCTTTCTATCTTCTCGGTATCATTATCGGTTCATCTTTCTATCAAGCATTTCTTTTTTATGTTCTTTGTCGCTCGCTTACGGTGCCGGTTGTTTCTTAAAAATTACCATTGGCAATGGTTCAGCATAATGTATAGCAGAAGTAATTTTAAATCTTCGGCACTGTCAGAATCACAATGAGCCACCGAACAGGTTTAAGGGCCATTGTGCGAGTGTCTTCTCTCCCCTTGTTAAAAATTGATAGCCTCGATGATTCGCTTCACCTCTTTGGGGTCGGTCTCTTTTCGTGCAAATTCGTCGTTGTCGGTATTTCCCATGCTTACACCGTTGTGACGATAGAGCATTCTGCTGCCCACATTGGCACGGGCCGATGCATGTATCTCGTGTGCTCCGCTTGCATGTAATATTTTTGCTGCATTGCCGGCATTTACTCCGCATCCGGGCATAATGGATATGCGTCCTTCAGCCTTTTCCACTAATTTCTTTAGCAGTTCTATTCCATGCTCGGCTGTTGCAGCCTGCCCCGATGTGAGTATTCTGTTGCAACCAAGTGAGATTATCTGTTCCAATGCGGCAAAGGGGTCGCGACACATATCGAATGCCCTGTGGAATGTGATGTTCATGCCCTGTGCTGCCTCTGTAAGTTGCCTGCACACAGCAATGTCAATCTCTCCTTCGGCAGTAAGTGCACCTATTACTACGCCGTCGGCACCAAGCTCCTTTGCTGTAATTATGTCGTTTACCATGCATGCGGTTTCTTCTTTGTCGTAGAGAAAATCGCCGCCTCGCGGACGTATCAACACATGCAGGGCTATTCCTTCTATCTTGCGGGCTTCGCTAATGAGCCCGGCCGAGGGTGTTACTCCGCCAATTTCCAACGCTGCACACAACTCTGCACGTTGCGCTCCGCCGTTGCGTGCCGAAATAACACTTTCTACACTTCCGGTACATACCTCTAATATATTGTACATATTGAGCCGCTTCTTATTTTGTTATAAGTTCTATAATATAGTCGGTTCCTTCGGGTGCCTTGTCGAATATGAGTGTTATGCCCTGCTTGCTTTTCTTGTATTTTACAGGTTGTTTACCGTCGTATGTAAAGGCTTTCTTCACTTTGCATTGCAGTGGTAGGAACAATTCTGTCTCTTTGCAATCGAAAATATGAATAAACAAGCGGTTGCCTTTTCTTGTAGTCACACCCCAATCTTGTACGGGTATGTCGCCGGCTGTTGTTTCGTAGATAGTTTCGCCATATTTGCTTGTCCACTTACCCATCTCTTTCAGGCGTTCTATGGCTGCGGCCGGTAATTCACCGTTGGGTTGTGGCCCTACATTTAGCAACAGGTTGGCTCCTTTGCCTGCAGTACTTACAAGGTAACGGATAAGGGTTTCGCTACTTTTATAATTTTGGTCGATAATCTTATATCCCCACATGCCATTCATTGTCTGGCAGGTCTCCAGTGGCAGGCGGCTTATATCCTGTCCCGAAAGTCCTGCTTTATTCTCGCCGGGAAGGTCGCGCTCGAATATCTGAATATCTTCGCCCTCGTGCGGGGCAATGTGGTGGTTGTTACCGACAAGGCATGCGGGTTGCAGTTTATGTATAAGTGCATATTGCTGTGGCAACTGCCAATCGAAAGGAATGCTGTCTTGGTCGTGGTCCCAATGGCCGTCGAACCAGATGGCACCAATCTCTCCGTAGTTGGTGAGCAGCTCGGTAAGCTGTCGGTTCATGAATGAATAGTACGCCGGCCAATTTTCTTTGCTCTTGTCGCGCCCGGTTACGGTGGTCGCGGTGCGCCCCAAAGGATAATCTTCGCGTGTCCAATCGATGTGTGAGTAGTAAAGATGCAGTTTTATGCCCTGTCGGTGGCACTCGTCGGCAAGTTCCTTTATAACATCACGTCCGAACGGTGTGGCATCCACAATGTTATATTCCGATTGCTCGGTATCCCACAGCGAGAAGCCGTCGTGGTGGCGGCTTGTGAAGCAGATATATTTGGCACCGGCCTCTTTAATGGCCGAAACCCACTCTTTGGCGTCGAAACGGTGAGGATAGAAGGCGTCGGCCGATTTTGCATATTCGTCGACATTCAGTCCGGCATTCTGTAAGTACCATTCACCTTGAGCAAACATGCTGTAAAGGCCCCAGTGGAGGAATATTCCAAATTTACTGTCGGCAAACTCCTGACGTGCTTTCAGGTTCTCGACGGTTGGTGTATATATGTTTTCTTGTGCCACAATGCTATGGGCAAACAACAATGATGTGAGTGCAAACGATAGGATTCTTTTTTTCATCTCTGTTTGTTTTGTGGTTAATATAGTTTTTGTTTATGTTATAGGGTTCCCAAAGATAATCATAGGTTTCGAAATCGGCAAATTATTTTGCCGATTAGCTGTTATGACGTAACTTTGCAGAAGCAAGAATGGTGCTCTTCCGAACGTCCGTTTATGACTGACGACCTGTCGCATCTGTTGCTTTATCTTGCGGGAATAGAGTGCGCGGGGTACGAGGATGAGAGAAATTTAATAGGTGACAAATATAACGAAGAGCGTGTGAGACGAATATGTGGCGAGGTGGATTATGATTTATTATGTGATTGATTATAATATTGGATTATGGAACTGAATTATAACGGAATAATTATAGGTGTGCTTACATTCCTTGTGATTGGGTTGTTTCACCCTCTTGTGATAAAAGCCGAGTATTATATCGGTGTAAAAAGCTGGTGGCTCTTTCTTTTTTTAGGTATTGTGTCGTTGACTGCATCGTTGCTTGTACACGATCTTTTGCTTTCTGTGCTGCTTGGGGTGGTGGCATTCTCCTCTTTTTGGAGCATTGGCGAGGTTTTCGAGCAGAAGAAGCGTGTAGAGAAGGGTTGGTTCCCGGCCAACCCTAAAAGAAAGAGAAAAAAATGAATTTGTCGCAGTTATGATATACTGCCGTCTTCTTCCTGCTTCTCTTTATCTTCTGATGCTATCGATATTCCGTTCAGACGTTTCACAAGCGAGTCGCACACAGTCATGAATGCGGCCCTGTTTGAATCGCTTATAGGCTTCTTTGGTTGCGATTTTATTGTTAGGGGGTTAATGGGCTTGCCGTTCTCGTGTACACGAAAATCGAGGTGTGGCCCGGTAGATATTCCTGTGGAGCCTACATAACCTATTACCTGTTTCTGTTTGACGGCATCGCCAACTTTCAGCCCTTTTGCAAAGCGCGACAGGTGCATATATGTGGTTACATAGGTGCTGTTGTGGCGTATCTTAACATAGTTACCGCCACCGCCGGCTTGATATCCCTTTGCTATCACTTTACCGTTTCCTATGGCATAGACGGGCGTTCCGGTTAGTGCGGCATAGTCGACACCATGATGAGCGCGGTAGCGTTTCAATACAGGGTGGAAGCGGCTGTTTGAGAAACGTGACGAGATACGGTAGTAATCGAGCGGTGCTTTAAGGAACGCACCTTCGAGGCTGTTTCCGTCGGCGTTGTAGAAGAGTTCCTCTTCGTCCTGTACAAACGGTATCGCATATACGGTGCTGTCCGATGCACAGAACGATGCAGCCAATATGCGATAATTATTCATCGGCTTATCCTCGACATACTCTTGTGCATACATCAAACGGAATTCGTCGCCTTTCTGAATACCGAAAAAGTCGACCGACCAACCGAAGATGTGCGACAGTTCCATTGCAAGCAACGGCGATGCTCCGCTCTTTTGCATATCGACCCATAGCGAGGTGTTTACTGTGCCGGCTACTTCGTTCTCGTGCCACCTCGATGGATTTTCGCCGCGTGTGGCTGTATAGTTGTTTGCAATGTCGAATGTTATATACTCTTTGGCACTCTCTTCGTAGACAAAATATCGCGGTGTTGCTGTGCTGTCCTTCTCGTTTATAAAGGCACAGGCTCTGCCCGGGCGCATTTTGCGAACATCGAAAACAGTGTCAGGGCATTGCGCAAGGTCATATACCTGTTGTGCCGTAAATCCATGCTTCATAAGCAACTCGGCCAATGTCTGGTGCGGACGTACTGTGTCGTATGTAACGGCAAACTGTTCGATGGGCAATCCGTATTTTATTATTATAGTGTCCTGCGACGCGATGCTGTCGTTTGCTGCTGTATCGGGTGATGTACCGTTGTTATTGTTTACTACGGGTGACAGCCCCCATACTGCTGCAACAGTCAGGATTGTCAACATTACAATGAGTACTGTTTTCTTCTTGTTATCTATCTGCATGAATATGTGTTTTTCATTCTCTTGTGCAAAAGTAATGATAATCTTTCAAATGTAGGTGTGCTTTTAGAAGTTGTTTGAATTTATGTCCTTGAAATTTTTATAGGTCTTTTTTAGAATGTTTTTTCATGTTTTAAGGGCGCATAGCGGGCTATGTAACCGCAAAAAAAACATAAAAAGGCAAGCATAACTCGCGTGTAATGTAAACATAATATTAGAAAGAAATTTAAACAGTTTCTTAGATTTCTTAATAAAAAGAGAGGAAACAGGAGCTGCATTGAAGGCTCCTGTTTCCTCTCTTTTATCGCTGCTTGAAATTAAGCCGTTGATTATCTTCTTAATAATCCGAATCTTTTATTTCCTCTGCCATTCTGTTTTGCTTTCATGGGAGAGTTCTCATATATATAATCGTCTTCGTTGGCTACATTCTCGTTGTCGTAGCTGTAATATACATCTTCGTTAATTGTGTATTCATATTCGCCGTAAACTTCGCCGTCGAGATAGAGTGTTGATTTCTCATTGTTTTCAACGGTTACGAGGTTCAAAGTACCGTCTTCGTTCTTTGTATATGAATATTGGCTTGTTATAGTCAGTTCATGGGTGTCGAACTCTACGTCTTCTTCTATGACTGATGTTTTGTATACTCTTGTTTCGGGCAGCAGGTTGGTTGCTTTTCCAAAATAGCCAAGATACAAGAGAATTTCAATATGCTCTCCGATGTCAAATGTTGTTGCGGGTGTAAATTGGTTGCTTGTGTTTGCCCGGTTCCCGTAAGTGAAAGAGAAACTTGCCGACGATTCTTCTGTAATTCCGTATGCACTTGCTTTGTATTCGCTTGTTACGTCTGTTATGTTGCCGTTTTCCCAATTTAATTTGAATGTGGCGTTACCTTTGAAGCTGAATTCTTCACCATCGTAATTTTCTGTATACTTGATCTTCGCAGCAATCTTTGTAAGGCGGCTGTCTTTGTATGTAAGGCTCCATTCCTCTTCGTCCTTTTCGCCATCTTCATATTCATAGGCAACCTCGGCACTCTTGATGTACCCCTCTTTTGTAAATTCTACGTCGTGCATCCTTATTTTAATTTCTCCATCATAAGCATTCAGGTTAATCTCAAATGGGTTGTATGTAACATAGTATTTGTAATTTCGGCCAAAATAACCGTTGTCGGTGAAGTTGATTACGCGGCCTTCTACATCGTATTCGATGCTTCCTTCGCCTATTCCTGTGAGGTATTTGCCGTTAACATATCCGGGGATGAATTTACCGCTTGTCCCATTTTGACTTCCTGTTGTACCGTTGTCTCCTCCGGGTGTCACTGTTGTCTCTCCGTCGCCGGTGCCGCCGTTGTTGTCGTCGTCCTTGCTACATGCAGCGAAGGTTACAGAAAGTATCAATGCAAAAAGTAGGGCTAAATGTTTTAAGTTTTTCATAATGTTTTTCATGATTTTGTTAATTAGAAATAAATTTTGTTGTCGGCTGCAAATGTATATAAAAGAGTACAAATCACCCCCCCATTTAGTTAAATAATGTTAAAAGTAAAATATGCGTATGATACACACACAGTCCGCAAACAAGCTGCTCTTGCAGAGCAAGCAAGACTCAAAGAACAGGCAGCAAAAGAACAGGAGAGCAAAGCCAAGTCGATTAAGAACAAGCAGGATAACAGTAAAGTTAATCATAATAAATCAAAACCCTGATTGTGA
>JAFUKC010000006.1 GCA_017467885.1 Bacteroidaceae bacterium
ACTATAAAACGAACAATAAAATTTAAGCGATATGTTGATTACAATTTCACTTCTGATTCTTGCTTACCTCGTTATGGGTAAGGACATTAAGCCGCTTTTGGAGCGTGTGAAGAACATTGATTGGCGTGGTAAGATTAACGCATTGATGGATAAGTTGCGTCCGTGGGCATTGAAGGCCGGGCGAGTTGCGACAAAGCCACTCTTGCAATTCTACTATGTGATGGATGATGACAATACATCAACTCTCGACCGTGTACTTATCTACGCAGCCATTATCTATACCATTCTTCCTATGGACTTCATTCCGAGTGTTATCTATAAGTTCTTGGGTATCTTGGACGATGGGGTAGCAATGCTCTATGTCTATAAGAAAATTAAGGATAAAATCACTCCCGAAATCAATCGCAAGGTTGAGGATACACTCAACGAGTGGTTCGGTGTCGAGTATGAACTTGTAGAGGAATAAAGAAGTACACTATACTCAATTATGGATGCGGTGGAACTTGGCTTTCATCACATCTTTTAATTTTCATAAATGCAACTATGAAGGATTTAGCTGAAACAGATATCAATCGCTTTATCGAAGCGCAAGAAGTTCCGTACTTCTGCGGATATAAGCAGGCGTTGAAAGAGGTAGAGAATGGACGGAAAACCGATCATTGGATCTGGTATATATTCCCACAGCTCCGTTGCTTGGGACGCAGTAGCCAGGCTTATTATTATGGAATTGCAGATAAAGACGAGGCGCAACGCTATTTGGAACACCCTATACTCGGTGCGAGAATCCGAGAGATTACCGAAGCTCTGCTTGAGCATAAGGATAAAACCGCATTGTCTATCTTTGGAGATATCGATGCCATTAAGGTTTGCTCCTGTATGACGATGTTCGATTTCCTCTCTCCGAATGATATATTTGGTGAGGTGCTCCGCTCATTCTATAATGAAGAGCGTTGCGAAATTACGCTCAAGGTGATGCAGCAAGAATTTTTATCATAATAGGATAGATTCTTTGGTATATTGCTCTCTGTAATATAAACAAGACAATTTAATAAACGATAAACTTATGAAAACAAGAATTTTCAATCTCATTATCATTGATGAGAGCGGCTCTATGCAGGGCATCAAAAATGCTGCGATTGACAGCGTAAACGAGACTATCCAAACTATTCGTTCGGCTCAAAAGAAGCACGAAGAGCAGGAGCATTTTGTGAGCCTTGTTACTTTCAACAACGATGTGAAGACCGTCTATGAGTGCGTGCCTGTGGATGAGGCCAAGGAACTTACGGCAGAGACCTATCAACCCGATTGTTGTACTGCCTTGTACGATGCTATGGGCATCTCGTTAAATGCTCTTCGCAAGAAGGTTGCCGAGGATGACAAGGTACTCGTAACTGTTGTTACCGACGGATATGAGAATGCTTCGAAAGAGTACAGCGGCAAGGCTATCAAGACTCTTATTGATGAACTCAAGGCCAAAGGTTGGGTGTTCGCTTACATTGGCGCAAATCAGGATGTGGAGGCTGTGGCAGCAACAATTTCGATTACCAATGTGATGAAGTTCGATGCTACACCACTTGGTACTGCTGCAATGGGTGCAAGAGTTGCGAGTGCCCGTGGTCGTCTCTTTGACCGTATAGCTGACTGTTGCTTTAGTGCCGCCGAGGCTAACGAAGATTTTTTTGATGAAGAAAAATAGTTAAACAATAGAGAAGAATCGATATGGAAACAAAAGTAAACTCAAACGCAAAGCGTACTGCAATAAAAGTCAGCCTCGTTGCAGTTATTTCCCTTCTATTACTCATCCCTTTGGCAATGATCAAGGGTGTAATTGAAGACCGTGAACAGACAAAAGATTCTGTTACAATGGAGGTGGCAAACTCTTATGCCAAGCCTCAAACTGTTTCTGCTCCTTATTTGGTGTCGTATGTAGTCGAGACGAAAACGGTAGACAAGAAGATTGAGCCGAGTGGTAAACAGACTTATGTGGAGGATTATAATTCATATTGCTCACAGGTGGATTACACGGCAGATGTTGGAACCGATGTGTTGCATCGCTCGATTTATGATGTGATTGTCTACAACTCCAAGGTTAAGATTTCCGGCAAGTTGCCAATCACTGAGAAATCAGTTATTGCGAGGGATAATGAGTTCCGCTTTAAGATAACCGATATCAAGGGTTTCAGTAATCCATCACAGCTGACTTTCGGAGGTCAATCCTTTGAACTCAGTCGTAAGTCGGAAGAGTTTGTAGCAGAGGTCGTGTTCCCAAAGGACGCAAAAGCCGGCGATATCATTGATTTTGCAATTACTTTTGATTTGAAAGGTACAGAATCACTCTTCATCAACCCTTCAAGCGCCGGGAATACCACGGTGGCTATAAGTTCGCCTTATCCGCATCCAAGTTTTCAGGGAGCGATGCTTCCAAATACCAGAGAGGTTAAGGAAGATGGTTTCAATGCAACCTGGAGTGTGTCAAGTTTCAATAGTTCGAGCTATGACGATATGGGCGTTAAGTTCGTAGATCCTGCAAATCCTTATCAGCAGTCAATGCGTTCGGCAAAGTATGGAATGCTCATTATCGTCCTTGTCTTTGTAGCAGGCTTGTTCGTGGAGTTCTTGACTCGTAAGGAGATTAATCCTATCCAATATGCCGTTATCGGCCTGTCACTCGTGTTGTTCTACTCATTGTTAGTTGCTTTCTCCGAGTTTATGACCTTTGGCATAGCGTACATAATTGCCGCTTTGATGACGACAGGAGCACTGATGTTCTATTTCAGAGCCATCTTGAAGAGTCGTAGTGCATATGTACTTGGAGGATTTGTAGCAGTCGTTTATGCTTTGAACTATATGTTGCTTCAAATGGAGACTTATGCACTGCTTGCAGGCTCAGTTGTACTCTTCCTGCTCCTCTGCGTTGTGATGTATCTTACGGCTGATATGAGCAATAACAAAGAACTTACAAAAACGGAATAACTATGAAACGCATCGTAACGCTGATAGCAATCATCCTTTTTATGTCTACATCGTTGTGCTCTGCTCAAGAAGATCTTAATGCAATTCGCTTCAAGGGGTGGACGGAAAAAGAGTGGTTCGACAATGACTATATACGAGAATTGCGTAAATATATCGACGCCTGCTCCAAGGGTGAGGTTAAAGACCAAACACTACTTGCACATAGGGAGATACTGAAGAGTAAGTTCATTATTGGACATATAGAACCCGCGACCTATGGAGGTGTTTTTATCTACTTCACATTCCTTGACGCACCGCGCAAAGTCTTCTATACGCAGGTATATAGTTATGTCAATCCCGACACTAAGAAGATCGATGGCTATGAGGTGCGAGTGGTATTCTTAAATGAAGATGAGTTGGATTATACACGAGAAGCTCTTCTCTATATAGTAGAAAATTATCCGGAATATAAACTTTGGTAAAATATGAAACGATTGACACAAATTTTTCAGGCTTTACTTGGTGTGGTTGCTCTTATGTGTGCGGCCTTAATTGCAGCAGGTCGCTTTGCGTGGAATGCAATGCGGAACCGATGGAACCTATTATCTCAATTATCCCATAGGTTATAATGAGGACGGCGATATAAAATATGCTTTTGCCGATTATCTGAAATATGAGGTTATGAATTGTTACGGTATAATGAATCGGTTGACGGGAGAACCTATTACTCTTGCTCTTTATTCAGATATAAATATGCTTTCAAAGGAACTGTTCGAGGTGCAAGACCCTGAAACTTTCAGTTGGTTTCTGATGGATATCAATGGCAATGTGCTGGAAAAACAATAAATAGCTTTTAAATGTCGGCAATATATAGCAAAGTTGCCGACATTTCTATTCTAACATCATTTGCAATCATGCGGATAAGAGAACTGCATGATTGCTTGTGTTCCACAATTTGAATAATTTATTTTAATAAACGTCGGCTGTTGTCTAATCTTTAATTTTTTATCACTATCTTCGCAATTCAAAATTGCTAATAATTAAATTATACGGCTATGGATAACAAATTTATGATATATAATACGCTGACGCGTAAAAAGGAACAATTCGAGCCTTTGCATGCACCCAATGTGGGGCTCTATGTGTGTGGCCCTACGGTATATGGTGATGCACATTTGGGGCATGCCCGCCCTGCCATCACGTTTGATGTTCTGTTTCGTTATTTGCAGAATCTTGGCTACAAAGTGCGCTATGTTCGCAACATCACCGATGTAGGTCATCTTGAGCATGATGCCGACGAGGGTGAGGACAAAATAGCAAAGAAAGCCCGCCTGGAACAGTTGGAGCCTATGGAGGTTGTGCAGTACTACACGTTGCGCTACCATAAGGCTATGGAGGCTTTGAATGTGCTGCCTCCAAGTATTGAACCGCATGCGTCGGGTCATATAATAGAGCAGATTCAATTGGTTAAAGAGATTCTCGATAATGGTTTTGCTTACGAAAGTGCCGGCTCGGTATATTTTGACGTTGCAAAGTACGACAAGGCGCATCACTACGGTGTTCTCTCGGGACGCAACCTTGATGATGTGCTTAACACCACGCGCGAACTCGACGGCCAGCACGAGAAACGCAACCCTGCCGACTTTGCACTGTGGAAGTGTGCGCAACCCGAGCATATAATGCGTTGGCCTTCGCCTTGGAGCAATGGTTTCCCCGGCTGGCATTGCGAGTGTACCGCGATGGGCCGTAAATATCTTGGTGAGCAGTTCGATATACATGGCGGTGGAATGGATTTAATCTTCCCACATCATGAATGTGAGATTGCGCAGGGTGTTGCAGCAATGGGTAAGCCGGTGGTTAAGTATTGGATGCACAACAATATGATAACCATAAATGGGCAGAAGATGGGTAAGTCGTATAATAACTTCATCAATCTGAGTGAGTTCTTTACCGGTTCTCATCCGTTGCTCGAACAGGCGTATTCGCCCATGACAATACGTTTCTTTATCCTTCAGGCTCACTATCGTAGCACTGTAGATTTTGGAAACGAGGCGTTACAGGCTGCCGAAAAGGGTTTGCAACGTCTGATGGATGCCTGGAAAACATTATGTTCGTTGCCGGCTGCTGCAGAGACAACAGCCGATGTGGCAGGCTTGCGCAGTAAGTGCTACGATGCCATGAACGACGATATGAATACAGCACAGGTTATATCGAACTTGTTTGATGCTTCGCGTGCAATAAACCAGATTGCCGATAAGAAGGCTACAATAAATGAAGCCGATTTAAAAGAATTGAAAGAGACCTTTGCAATGTTTGCATTCGATATTCTTGGCTTGAAGGAGGAACGTGGTAGTGACAGCGGTCGCGAGGAGGCTTTCGGTAAAGTTGTAGATATGCTTCTTGAACAACGACAGGCTGCAAAAGCTGCAAAAGATTGGGCTACAAGTGACAAGATTCGGGATGAACTTGCGGCGCTTGGTTTCGAGATAAAAGATACAAAAGACGGTGCAACATGGAATTTAAATCGATGATACGTTTGCTTCCGATGTTGTTTGCAACGTTGCTTATGGTTGCGTGCGGTGGAAGCAATACAAAGAAGAATGATTCGGCAGTAGTGGAGGCTATGGCCGTTGTGCCTATCTTCGATGCCGATAGTGCATACAGCTTTGTAGAGAAGCAGGTGTCATTCGGGCCGCGTGTCCCTAATACACAGGCTCATCGCAATTGTGGTGATTGGCTCGAGGCAAAATTACGTGAATACGGTGCCGAAGTTGTGGATCAGAATATTGAACTTATGGCGTATAATGGTACAAAATTACAGGCACGTAATATTATAGCGCAATTCCGTCCCGAGAATAAAAAACGAGTTTTGTTGTGCGCTCATTGGGACAGTCGCCCTTGGGCCGATTGCGACCCTGATGCAGCCAATCATCGTAAACCGATTCTTGGCGCAAATGACGGAGGCAGCGGTGTTGGTGTGTTACTCGAGATTGCACGTCAGATGTCGGCAGTTCCTGCAACGGTAGGGGTTGATATCGTTCTATTCGATGCCGAGGATTACGGTACGCATAAAGCCGACCACAGTGTCCGTCACAATATGGATAACTCATGGGCATTAGGCTCGCAATATTGGGCTCGAATTCCCCATAAATCGCCCTATAATGCCCGCTACGGCATATTATTGGATATGGTTGGTGCACCACATTCTACATTCTATCGCGAGGGAGTGTCGCAGCACTATGCAGCCTCAATAATCGATAAGGTCTGGAAGGTTGCGGCCGATAATGGCTATGCAAGCTATTTTATAAATGAAGAGGGTGGCTTTGTGACTGATGACCATCTTTACGTAAACGAGTATATGGGTATTCCATGTATCGATATAATTAATCATGATAAAGAGAGCGAGAATGGCTTTGGCCCTTATTGGCACACCGTAAAGGATGATATGTCGTGGATAGATGCGGCAACTCTTAAAGCTGTTGGGCAGACAGTACTTGCTGTAATATATAACGAAAAATAATGGCTTCAATAAAAGAAAAACAAGAGGAGATAATAGAAGAGTTTTCTTCCTTCGACGATTGGATGGATAGGTATCAGTTGCTTATAGATACAGGCAGCGAGCAACCTCCTCTTGAGGAGAAATACAAAACCGATAATAACCTTATTGAAGGTTGCCAAAGCAGGGTGTGGTTACAGGCCGATTTTGTTGACGGCAGGGTGGAGTTTCGGGCCGAGAGTGATGCACTTATCGTAAAAGGAATAGTCGCTTTGCTTATTCGGGTCTATTCGGGGCATACTCCGCAGGAGATACTCGACAACGAACCTTATTTTGTTGAGGCAATAGGTTTGCGCGACCATCTTTCTCCCACCCGCAGCAACGGTCTTGTTTCCATGATAAAACAGATGAGGCTGTATGCATTGGCATTTAAGACAAAAGCAGGGGTATAAGATTTTTTGAATTCCGATAATGAAAACAATTACTTATATGACAACCGGTACTTGTTCTCGTGTAATAGAGGTTACCGGAGAGAACGGGTGTATTGTGAATGTGACGTTCTATGGCGGTTGCAACGGAAATCTGCAAGGAATAGCAAAACTTGTGGAGGGGATGAGGTACGATGATGTCATTAAACGTTTGAATGGAATCAGTTGCAATGGGAAACCTACTTCGTGCCCCGACCAATTGTGTCGTGCCATAGAACAACTGAAAATTGAAGAGAAATAAGAAGCGGTCCTTAGTTACAGGAACCGCTTCTTGTACCGGTTTTTATAATTCAGTTGAAATATATCTTCTTCCCGTTTTTAATGTAGATACCGTTTCGCGGATTTGAAATGGGTGTACCGTTCAAGTCGTATGCAATCTCTTCTTTGTGGTTTTCGTACATGATACCTTGGATGGCAGTATGCTCTCCTTCTTCCCTTATCTTTGAGAATTCCTTCCAAACATCGGTGTTCTTATATGCCTCCAACGAACCAATAGGAACTATAAGTTCTGTATATTGGTAATTAAACATTTGTTTTGACGATATTGTTGGGGTGTTGGGTTTTTCAGTCTTATTGTTTCTAAATATTGTAAATCGCTCCGAGTTTCCCCAAATGCATTTTTCCCTATTTCGTTAACATTGCTGCCAATAACAATATGGTTGTTTATTCCATTAAAAGCGTATTGGCCTATATATTTCACATTGTCCGGTATAACCAGTGAGTCGCACTCGACTTGATAAAATGCCATATCTCCAATACTGTTCAGAGATTCAGGTCGTAATAATCATAAAACAGAAAATTTGGAACAATTGTGGAGGAATCGCTTTCCAGAGTTATTGATGAAAAATGGTTCGATGAAAGATAATTCTTCATCTCAAGTTGCGTATAATTGCAATCTATATATAGGTTTCCTTTGCAATTCTCGAAAATATAGGAAATTTTTGTAAGGTAGATGAAGTATATTTCAATATTTTAGATTAGTGTATGGTATATTTACGATTGCGGTGAATATACAATTTTCTCAGAATAGGTACGTGTGGAATCGTAAGCAACATAAATTAAGTAAAAGAGTGCTTATCCACCCTTCCAATGCGTTTATAAAAATCGGATTCTGCAACCTTCGTCGCTCACATTGAGCTCGGCTTCAGCTCCCACGATAAGGGGCATGTTTTCGTCGGAATGTCCGACGGGAAAATCAAAGCAAACGGGAATATTGCAATCGGCAATAAGTCGGTGGATTATTTCGTTGGGTGTACCGCCGAATCCGGGCAGTTCTTTGGTGCCGGTGAATCGGCCTACGATAAGTCCTTTTATATTCTCAAGAACACCGGCAAGTTTCAGATTATACATCATACGTTCGATACGATACACCGGCTCGTTGATATCTTCAATGAACAGAATCGTTCCCTGTGTGAATATATCATAAGGAGTACGCAACAGGTTGCATAGTACCGATAGATTGCCGCCGATAAGCGTGCCGTTTGCTTCTCCGCTTATGTTAAGCGGGTGTGGCGGTAGGGAATATGTGGTTTCTTCACCAAAAAGAATATTGAGCAGTGCTTTTGTTGCATTGCCGTCGGGGTGTTCGGCAAGTTCGCGGCATTGTGGCGAGTGCAGCGACATTATACCTTTGCTTGCACATGCTGCCAGCAATACCGAGCAATCGCTCATGCCTATAATCCACTTTGGATTCTTTTCTATGGCTTCGGCAAATTGTTTTACAATATGAACGCAACCGTATCCACCGTAACTGCATAGAATCGCTTTTACGCTCTCATCGGTAATCATGGATATTATATCTTC
The DNA here is from genome assembly GCA_017467885.1 of Bacteroidaceae bacterium. Lineage (GTDB taxonomy): Bacteria > Bacteroidota > Bacteroidia > Bacteroidales > Bacteroidaceae > HGM04593. Next base: position 8,740 of record JAFUKC010000006.1, read on the forward strand.
GGCTCTTTCGGCAGTTGTGCCTGCATAGTAGCCGTTGTGCGTCAGACAGTGTGGGGCTGTTACGGTGTTCAGCCCCATGGCTTGCAGTGTTTGTTCTGCCTTTTGAACAATCATGGGTTCACGCAAAGCCGCGGCCGGTGATACAATGGCGACGGTGTCGCCCTTCTTCAGTGGTTGGGGTTTAATCATTTGTCAATCACAACCAACGGTGCTTACGATTTTGTATAACTTGTCGGCCGGACGAATTTTTGCCGGAACTTTAAACGATACATACACTCCTTTGGGAACTGTGTCAACTGCTTTAAGGTCTACACGTGCCTCTTCCAGCTCAAGATACATTGCGCCGGTTGTAGGCCCTGTTACAAGCAGTTTATCGCCAACATGCAGTTCTCCGGCTTCGATAAGGAATTCGCCTACACCAATCTTCGAGAAGTGTTTTATCCCGCGTCCTATGTACACTTTACGCTCGGTGGCCTGCGAACCATAAATGTTGCTCCATTCGCCAAGCTTCTGCCCAAGATAGTATCCGTCCCAAAATCCTCTGTTAAAGACCGTTGCAAGGCGTTTATCCCATGCGTCTTTCTTCTCTTCGGTGAATGAACCGTCGATGTAGGCCTCTAATGCTTCGCGATAACAACCTACTACGGTGCTTACATATTCCGGGCCGCGTGCGCGTCCCTCAATCTTGAACACTCTTACTCCCGCTTCAATCATCTTGTCCATAAATCGCAGAGTCTTAAGGTCTTTGGGCGACATTATATACTTGTTGTCCACCTCGAGTTCAATATCACTCTCCCTGTCTTTTACAATGTAACCACGACGGCACACCTGCATGCATTCTCCACGATTGGCACTGCGCCCCAGTTGGTGCAACGACAGATAACATTTACCCGAAACAGCCATGCACAATGCACCATGACAGAACATCTCAATGCGTATAAGCTCACCTTTTGGGCCACAGATGTTCTCCTCAACAATTATGCGGTGAATTTCTGCCACCTGTTCCAAGTTAAGTTCTCGTGCAAGCACCACAACGTCGGCATAGCGGGCATAGAATTTCAGGGCCTCACTGTTGCTTATGTTCAATTGTGTAGAGAGGTGTACCTCCAATCCTATTTGGTTGCAGTATTGCAATACCGCAACATCGGCAGCAATTACAGCCGATATACCCGAAGTTTTTGCAGCGTCTGCAATACGGCGCATCATTATAATGTCGTTCTCGTAAATGATGGTATTTATCGTCAGATAGCTTTTAACGTTGTGCTCGTCACATATTCGGGCAATCTCGCACAAATCACTTATAGTAAATGTGTTTGCCGAGTGTGCGCGCATGTTCAGATGCTCTATACCGAAGTACACCGAATTTGCACCGGCCTGTATGGCGGCAGTCAGGCTCTCGCGTGAACCTACCGGTGCCATTATCTCTATTTCACTTTTAGAAATCATAGCAATTTGTTATTTGTGGCGAAATTAGTAAATTTGCACGATTTATGTGCAATTACCTGGCATAATTTAGAGGTTGTTCAAACAGTTTCTTTTTGTTTTTGGTAAGTGTAATTATTTTGGATAATGAAAATAGCCGACATTGAATTTGGACGATATCCGGTGTTTCTGGCTCCGATGGAGGATGTTACCGACGAGGCCTTTCGTTTGCTCTGCAAACGTTACGGTGCAGATATGGTTTATACCGAATTTGTTTCGAGCGATGCGCTTATACGCGATATAAACAGCACAGTGCGCAAATTGAATATCCACGATGCAGAGCGTCCGGTGGCTATTCAGATTTACGGCAACGAGGTTGGGCCTATGGTGGAGGCTGCCAAGCGTGTTGAGGCTGCTCGTCCCGATATTCTTGATATAAATTTCGGTTGTCCTGTCAAAAAGGTTGCCCGAAAGGGATGCGGTGCCGGGATGTTGCAGAATATTCCCAAATTGCTTGAGATTACCCGTGCTGTAGTCGATGCGGTGAAGGTTCCCGTAACCGTAAAGACACGTTTGGGATGGGACGAGAGTAGCAAGTGCGTTGTGGAGCTTGCCGAGGCATTACAGGATTGTGGAATTTCCGCACTTACCGTTCATGGTCGTACACGTGCACAAATGTACACAGGTGAGGCCGATTGGACATTAATAGGCAAAATAAAGGAGAATCCGCGTATGCGTATACCTATAATAGGCAATGGCGATGTGACGACTCCCGAGCGCGCAAAAGAGTGTTTCGATAAGTATGGGGTGGATGCTGTGATGATTGGTCGTGCAAGTTTCGGACAGCCTTGGATATTTCGTAACGTCAAGCACTATCTCGAGTGTGGCGAGCCGGCTCCTGCCTTTACGTTCAAAGAGAGCATGGAGGTGTTGCGTACTCAAGTGCGCGACAGTGTAGATTGGCTTGGTGAGCGTCCGGGAATATTGCACGTCAGACGTCATCTTGCAGCTACACCGTTATTGAAAGGCCTGCCCGATTTTCGCCCCTTGCGTATTGAGATGCTGCGTGCCGAAAAAATAGACTCCTTGCTTGATATTCTTGCCCGCATTGAAGAGCAATACGGGTAAACTCTGTTTTTTTTGTTCTGCTACGTGTGGCATTTGTGCAAAAATTGCACATAATTTGCCCTGATTGTCATAAAAAGCCAATTAAAAATAGTTTATTTGCAATAAACATTTAAATTTGTCGCAAACGAAACTATTTGCCCGTATGAACGAGAAATACGACTATCATATTTTGGTTATCGATGATAATGTTGCTTTATTGCAGACTTTGAAACTTGTGCTTGGCAGCCGGTTCAAGCGTGTGGGTGTCCTGTCCAATCCTCAACTTATTTCGGGGGTGCTCAACAGTGGCAATGTTGATGCGGTTCTTCTTGATATGAACTTCGATGCAAGAAAGCTCGATGGAAGTGACGGCCTTTTCTGGCTCGATAATATTAAATCCCGTAATAATCCGCCGGCAGTGGTTCTTATAACAGCTTTCGGTGATATCGACTTGGCTGTGGAATCGATGAAAAGGGGTGCAGATGATTTTGTGACCAAACCTTGGGATAATGAATCGCTGATAAAGAAACTGCTTAAGGCGATAGAGAAACGGAATGTTGCAAATGGTGGGGAAGCTGCAGGTGTGCCGGCTCAATTTCAGACAATAGAAGAGGCCGAGCGCGAGAAGATAGCAAAGGCGTTGGAAACAGCCAAGAACAATATGACGCTTGCTGCCGGGCTTTTGGGTATTTCTCGCCGTACGCTATATAATAAGATGCAGAAATATGGGTTATAAACATTACACCATAAACATAATATTCACGCTGTTGGTAATACTGTTGCTGACAGTTGCCATTACAGCATGCCTGCTGAACGGTGTAAAGGCGGCCATGGTTATCTTGCTCGCAATATTATTATTATGGTTTGTAGTGCGTTTATGGATACTTGTGAAATACCCTCTGCGGCAGATTTTGTATTTTCTGTTGTCGTTACGATGTGGTGAACGAATGATTCGTTTCCCGGAAACAAAAGACAGAATGTTGAACGAGATGCATCAGCAGATGAACGATATTGTGCAGTTGTATCTGGAAAATAAAAAGGAGATAGAAACGAAGAAAAAATATTACGACCGTATTCTGCGTATAATGACCCACGAAATACGTAATACTATAACTCCTATAGTATCACTCTCCGACTATTATATACAATCGGCCGATACCGTTTCCCTTTCCGATATAAAAGAGGGTATGCAAATTATAAACAATCAGAGTAACAATCTTAAGGAGTTCCTTGATTCCTATCATGCTCTCACTCACCTTCCCGAACCAAATTTTCACTATATCTCTATACCTGAACTCTTCAATGAAATATGGCAACTGCTTCGCAACGAGCCCGGTGGCAAGTGCATAAAAATCCTCGTTACCAATATAACAATTCATGCCGATCCTATGCAGATGCAACTGTTGTTAAGTAATCTGCTGCGCAATGCCATGCATGCCATAAGCGGATACGACGACGGGGAGATAGAGATGCGTGCCAGCATAAGTAATAAACGCCCATATATCACAGTTACGGATAATGGTTGCGGTATCCCACCCGAGCGCGTAAAAGATATATTTCTTCCGTTCTACACCACAAAGGAAAATGGCAACGGGATAGGTCTGGCCCTATGTCGGCAGATAATGCAGCTGCATGGCGGTGAGCTTACTGTGGAGAGCAACATGCAGAAACGCATTACAACATTTATGCTCACATTCCCTGAAATTTAAACTACTTTCTTAAATTTTTTATCTATCTTCGCATTTAGAACCATTTAAAACAATATATTTATGATTCCTGCAGAATTTGATGAAATACGTCCGTATGTGCCCGAAGAGCTTCCGGCGGTGTATGAGGAACTTATTGCCGACCCTGAATTTCAAGCGGCAATGGGATATGCTTTCCCTAAAGTACCTTTCGAGCAAGTGTCGGCAATGATGCGTGCTTCTAAAACAAATCTTGAATTTCAGAAGGCGCTTGTGCGTCCTTTCCTTTTCGGTTTGCTCGAAAAATTCAGTACAGGAATAACCATGAGCTATGATAAGAAGGAGAGCCTGCATAATGCCTTGTGTATATCGAACCATCGCGACATCATCCTCGATTCGGCATTTCTGTGTATCCTGTTTGTAGAGAATATAGATAATACCGTAGAGATTGCAATAGGCGACAATCTGTTGATACGCCCCTGGATAAAAAAACTTGTACGTGTCAACCGCAGTTTCATCGTGCAACGTTCTGCTTCGATTCGTGAGATGTTAGCCTCGTCAAAACGTTTGTCATCGTACATACATCACACAATAACCGAGCGCAAGCAACCGGTGTGGATTGCGCAGCGCGAGGGTCGTGCAAAGGACTCCAACGACACAACACAGGAGGGACTGATAAAGATGCTCTCAATGTACTCGGGCGAGGATATGATAGATACTCTGAAGGTTCTTAATATCTCTCCCACATCAATCTCGTACGAGTTCGACCCTTGCGATTATCTTAAAGCGAAGGAGTTTCAACAAAAACGCGACACCCCCGAGCATCGTAAATCGCCTATGGACGACCTCATAAACATGCAGGCCGGTCTGTTTGGTTACAAGGGTGCCATTCACTATCATGTTGCCGATGTGATAAATGATGAGATAGAAAAAATAGATCGCTCTCTCACGAAGAATGAAAAGACAGCAGCCGTAGCACGTATCATCGACCGCGAGATACACAAGAATTACCGCTTCTGGCCGGTGAATTACTATTACTATGAGTTGCTTACCGGTGATACACGCTTTGCAGGCAAATATACAGCCGCCGATAAAGAACAGTTGGATAAATATTTGGCAGAACGCATTGCGAAAGTTGATTTGCCTAATAAAGATGAAGATTTCTTGCGTACAAAGATTCTCGAGATGTATGCAAACCCACTTATAAATCATCTTAAGGTTGTTGCAAACTGATATAGACAAATAAAAAACATTAACCATTGAACAAACAGCTGTCGAAAATCTTTATATATACGGGGCTACGGTTTTACACCTTTGTCTGTAGCCTGCCGACGGTCTGATTTGTGGTTGATGTGTGATGATTAGCAGACCGCAGCCGCGATACTTATGTGTCGCGGCTGTTCTTGTTTTGAGATTTCCTGATTACACTTGTTTATTACTTAAAATAATGAAAAACGTCTCCCCAAAAGAATTTGATATTTCTCGCTCGTTTCTTCGTTATTCGCCTTACGGCAGATATACTCGGCACTCGCTGTGAAAAATATTCAAGCAAGCTTGATATTTCTCGCTCGTTTCTTCGTATATTCGCACCGAAAAACTTAAAAACTATGAAAAAGAGAACTCTTTTGGGGCTGTTGATGCTCTGTTGCGCAACTCTGTTTGCACAGGAAAATCGTTTGATAAATTTAAGAATGGAGGCGCGAGCCGATTATCAGAGCGAGTATCGGAATAGCAGTGCGGTAAATGACAACAGTGGCTTTAAAGGTAAATTCTTGAATATACGAATGGATGGAAATATTACCGATGATTTTTCCTATTCCTATCGTCAACGGTTGAACAAACCTAATGGCAATGCAAGTTTTTTCGATGCAACCGATTGGATATATCTTACATATACAAACAGCAACTGGAGCCTGTCTGCCGGGAAACAGGTAGTGGGAATCGGAGGCTATGAATACGATCGTGCTCCTATCGACCTATATTTCTGTTCCGAGTATTGGAATAATATACCTTGCTACAAAATTGGTGCGAGTGTGGCATATACAACAGACAGTGGCAAAGATAAATATCTGTTGCAAGTTTGTGAAAGCCCTTTCCGCGATAATCAGTTTAATATTGAGAATAAACAGATGTATGCATATAATCTTATGTGGTACGGCTCTCATGGTTGGTTCAACACTATTTATTCGACAAATATCATCGAGTTCCTTCCCGGAAAATACATTAATTATATAGTTCTTGGTCATAAAGTTAATTTTGGGTGTTTTTCTCTTGAACTTGATATCATGAATCGTGCAACCGACGAACATGCATTCTTTGGTAAAGATATGTCGATAATGGGTGAATTGCAGTGGCGACCATTGGAGTCGCTGAATGTTTTTGCACATGTTACGTATGATGTAAACAATACCGATGCGGCAGGCGACTTTTGTGTTGTGCCCGGTACCGAAATTACACGTGTCGGTGGTGGCGTGGAATTCTATCCTATAAAAGGTTCGCCCGATGTTCGTCTGCATTTGAACGGTTGTTATACCTATGGATGCAACGGCAATTCGGCCGGAGCCTTGCAGCCCGAGCAGACAATTCTTGCAGCCGGTATCACTTGGCGAATGAATTTATTATCTCTTAAACGATAATCTTTAATTTGAACAGCCATGAAACTTCTTCGTAAATTGTACAAACTTATTCCGGACGGTATAATCTGTCTGACAATAGTATTTGCTCTGTTTGCATATATTGCATCGCAGATGGGTACGCCTCAAATGCTTAATACTATAATGACAACGGCCCACGATCTATTGATTAACACTGTATTCTATCTTATGGCAATATGTGTCATCACAGGTGCATTAGGTCGTCTTTTTGTTGAGTTTGGGGTAGTTAGCCTTCTCGAAAAAATTCTGCGTCCGCTGATGAAGCCTCTTTTTAATTTGCCGGGTGTGGCATCGTTGGGTGCGGTACTTACGTTCTTGTCCGATAATCCGGCCATAATATCGCTTGCGCAAGATAAGCGTTTCAGTGGTTATTTTAAGAAATATCAGTTTATTTCGCTTACCAACTTCGGTACGGCTTTTGGTATGGGCCTGTTGGTGGTTGTATATATGGTCGGACAGGGCTTCTATGCGGCACCGTTCATCGGCCTTTTCGGTGCTGTATGCGGTTGTATCGTTTCTACACGCCTTATGCAGTATTTTGTTATAAAGTCTTGCCCTCAATACAAGATGGAGGATGTTTGTTCGGCTCAAGAAATCGAGGAACTTGAGGATTCCGGGGTTGCAAAACCTCTGTTTCAGCGTATTCTTGATTCTTTGCTTGATGGTGGCCGTACGGGTGTAGATGTAGGTCTGGCCATTATTCCCGGTGTGCTTATTATTTCTACTTTGGTGATGTTGCTTACGTTCGGTCCGGCAGCGTCGGGTGAGTTTACAGGTGCTGCATACGAGGGTGTTGAACTGTTGCCTTGGATTGGCGAGAAGCTCGGCTTTCTTTTCGAGTGGCTCTTCGGATTCACCGATCCACATCTGATAGCTTTCCCGATTACAGCCCTTGGAGCCGTAGGTGCAGCTCTTGGCCTTATCCCCAATTTTGTTGAGGCCGGCTGGGTGGATGGAAATTCCATCGCAGTATTTACAGCAATCGGTATGTGCTGGAGCGGATATTTAAGTACACATACAGCTATGCTCGATACTCTCGGTTATCGTCATCTTACCTCTAAAGCTATATTGGCACACACCATAGGTGGGATTGTTGCCGCCATTATTGCCCATTGGTGCTATATGTTATATTCTATCATTTGATTCTTCTTGCATAAAATATCTCAAGAATCGTAACAATCCGTAGCCGCTCTTGGTAGAGTGTTGCAAGGTATAAAGAATATGCTTATTAATTAAAAGTGTGCAATTTTTGCACACTTTTTGCCCAAAAAGTGCGATTTAACGAAAAAACCTTGCAATAACTTTGTGATGTTTCTTACTTCGCAGTGAAATTACACTGCTGACAGTATGAAGAAATTCTTGTTTGTATCGGTTACGTTTTTTGCTTTTTGCAATCTTAATGCCCGTTTGCTTTCGTTGAACGAGGCTATAGAGATTGCTAAAAGCAGTTCCTATTCGGCGCAGATGGCCAATCTTTCGCTTATGAGCCGGTATTGGAGTTATAGGTCGTACAAGGCCCAATGGTTGCCATCGCTGAATCTCTCGGGTTCACTTATGAATTATAACCGTTCGATAGTAGAGGCTCGCGACTATGAAACAGGTCGTCTTTCGTATGTCGAAAATAATTCTCTGTCGAATTCTATACGTCTGTCGGTGAATCAGAATCTTCCTTGGGCCGACGGAACATTGTCGTTGCAATCGAATTTGTCGCGCCTCGATCAGTTCAACTACAATTTGCAGACATATAATTCAATGCCCCTGCTGTTGAGCTATAATCAACCGCTGCGACGATACAGCAGCCTTAAGTGGCAAAAGAAAAGCGAGCCGTTGCAGTACGAAGAATCGAAGCGTAGTTATATCGAAACAATGCAAAGCATTACAATAACTGTTACTTCGCTCTATTTTTCGGCTCTCTCGGCACAAGCAGATTATAAGCAGAGTGTGGCGAAGCATAAGGACCTTAACGAACTTTATAAAAAGACAATGAAGAAGCTCGATTTAGGCTTGGTGATGAAAAGCGAGATTTTGCAGCTTGAACTTTCGTTGTTGAGGGCCGAAATGGGGATAAGTACCTCGCGGCTGACGATGGAGAATGCACTATTCAATCTCTTCTCCTATCTGCACATAAGCGATTATGATGATATTGTACTTGCTGCACCGGCAAATCTGCCCAACCTTAACATAAGTGTAGGTGATGTGATAGAGAAGGCTTACAGTAACTCTGCACATTCGATATCACAGCAGATAAGTTTGCTGAATGCCGAGCGTAATCTTGCGCAGACAAAGGCCTATAATGGTTTACAGGTGAGTTTGCAGGCACAGATAGGCCTTACGCAGTCGGCCGATGATTTTCGTGGTGCATATACACGCCTTAAAGATAACGAAGTTGTTGGTATTACATTCAGTCTGCCGGTTTACGATTGGGGGATAGGTCGCGGACGCACACACATTGCAAAGGCCGAGCTTGAACTTGTGCGTACACAGATACGTCAAAGCAATATGGAGTTTGAGCAGGATATACGCACCAAGGTGATGGTGTTCAACAGCCAATCGGAACAATGCAAAATTTCGCGTCGTGCATTGGAGATTGCCGAAGAGAACTATCTTATGGCTTATAAGCGTTACGAAAATGGAACAATGACTATCACCGACCTTAATATTGCCAACAGCGACCTCGAGAATGCACAGTCGCAATATCTTTCACAACTTTATTCCTTTTGGTCGAACTATTACTCGATACAACGTCTGACTCTGTACGATTATATAAGGAACGAGAAGATTTATTGCGATTTTGACCGAATAGTAAAATAGAGTGATAATAAAGAATATGGATAGAATAATCGAGCAAAAGAAGGGGCTTAAGAAGAAGCATATTCCCATTGTGATTGGTGCCATGCTGTTTGTGCTGTTGGTGGGTTGGCTTGTATTCGGCGACCACAGCAGTAAGATACGGGTCGATTCGCAAAGCATAATAATAAGCAATGTGGTGCAAGGGTCGTTCAACGATTATATTCGTTTAAGCGGTCAGGTACAACCGAAGACCTCGGTGCTGTTATCCTCGTCCGAGGGTGGGATAGTAGAGCAATGTCCGGTGAGCGAGGGTAGAGTTGTGAAGGCCGGTGATGTGCTGCTTGTGCTGCGTAATCCCGATTTGGTGCAGCAATTGCACGATAAAAAGATGCAGATGCAGGAACTGCAGAACAATATGCGCGACAGGCAAATCGGGCGCGAAAAAGAGAAATTGTCGATGGAGCAGAATAAATTGGATTCTAAAATCTCGACCAACCGTTCGAAGCGTACATACGAGCAGCAATCGTCGCTATATGAAGATGGGCTTACCACACGTGAACAATATCTTAGAGCCAAAGAAGATTATGAACTTGCCATGAGCAATGCCGTTCTGCTCGAGAAACGTCTTTATCAGGATTCGTTATATTTAGAGGTGCAGAACATAAAAGATGAACAGTCGATTGAGAATTTGCAGAAGGAGATTGAACTTGCTCGCCAAAGAGTAGAAAGTCTTAATGTGAAAGCAACGCACGATGGGCAATTAGGTTCTTTCAGTATACAGTTGGGGCAGAATATCGGTGCCGGCAGCATGATAGGCGTGATAAGCATCCTTGGTGATTATAAAATACAGGTGAGTATCGATGAAAGGTATATCGACCGGATTACAACGGGGCTTTTGGGCACATTTGAAAGGCAGGATGTGAAATATGGCGTTGTGGTTAGCACTGTCTATCCCGAGGTTAAAGATGGTGCGTTTCGTGCCGACTTTACATTCAGCGATATTGTCCCCGATAATATACGTGTGGGGCAGACCTACTACATAAACCTACAGCTTGGCGAGTCGGCCGAAGCAGTACTTGTGCCACGTGGCAATTTCTTCTCGTCGACAGGCGGTAAGTGGGTGTATGTTCTCTCACCCGATGGCAGCGTAGCTGTGAAGCGTACAATAAGAATCGGTCGGCAGAATCCTCAATACTATGAGATAATCGAAGGTCTGCAGCCCGGTGAGCGTGTAATAACTTCAGGTTACGATAATTTTGGCGATAACGAACAGTTGTTGTTAAACGGTAAATAAGTATTAACATAAAAATAGTTGATTATGAGACTTAAAACAGAAAATCTTGAAAAGGTGTTTCGTACCGAATTAGTCGAGACTGTAGCATTGAACGATGTATCGATAGAGGTTAATGATGGTGAGTTTGTGGCTGTAATGGGTCCTTCGGGTTGTGGAAAATCTACACTGTTGAATATTCTTGGTCTGCTTGACAACCCCACTAATGGAAAGTATCAGATAGACGATGTAGAGGTGGCACATCTGAAGGAGAAGGAGCGTACACAGTATCGCAGGGGTAAGATAGGCTTTGTGTTCCAGTCGTTCAACCTTATCGATGAGATGACGGTTGAAGAGAACATCGGCTTGCCATTGACATATCTTAAATACTCGGCCAAAGAGCGCAAAAGGTTGGTCGACGAGGTGATGATGAGCCTTAATATAGCACATCGTGCAAAACACTTCCCGAACCAATTGTCGGGTGGTCAGCAGCAACGTGTTGCCATTGCACGTGCTGTAGTAACCAAGCCCGGTCTTATTCTTGCCGACGAACCTACAGGTAATCTCGATTCAAAGAATGGCCGGGATGTAATGACTTGCCTTGGCGAACTTAACAAGATGGGTACAACAATTGTGATGGTCACCCACTCGCAGAAGGATGCGCAGTATGCCAATCGTATAATCAACCTGTTCGATGGATTGGTTGTCGATTCGCTTAAGGATAGGATGTAATTCTAATACTTTTACGTTATGAATGTGTTTAAAATATTCCGGGATTTTTTCAACTCGTTAAGATTCTATACGCATTTCTCGTTGTTGAACGTATTCGGTATGGCGACGGCTTTCCTGTCGGCATATATAATTCTGTTGCAGGTTGATTTTAATCTTACATACAACAACACGTTGGTGGATACCGACTGTACATTCCGCCTCGAAATAAAGAATAACGCCGAAGAGGTTATGGCATATTCCTATTTTGCGGCTATAAGCGATGGTCTCGGACAGATGTTGGGCGAGGATGAATTGGTAGAGAGCTTTGGGCGAATGAATTTTTACTATACACCCATAAATCTTCATGTTACGGCCGAGGGGGAGACGCAACCGGTTCAGATACACGAATCGTGGGGTACATATCAGACGGCGCAAACAATGGGTTTCAAACTGCTAACCGGCGATTTTTCCCGTTTAGAGGAGATGAATACCATTATTCTGTGCAAATCGTTCTGCGATAATCATAATGTAAAGGTCGACGATGTGTTGTTCGACGGGCGACGTATGCTCACCGTTGTAGGAATATTCGAGGACTTTCCGCGCAACTGTATGTTTCATGGCCTTAACATGTTCATCGGTGACCCTCCGCAATCGGATGATTTTGTAAATGGAAATTACAATTATTTCTATCGTCTGCACGATGAGAAGCAGAAAGAGTTGTTTCTCGACAATTGCTACAGGAAATTGGTTATGCTTGCTTTGAAAGGCAGTACGGACGATTCTGCTGTTATAGATTCGTTGGTTAATTACTCGAAACAGAATAACGAGCTTCGTCTCACGCCGCTATCCGAGATATATACCACCAACGATGTCGGTAACGTTCAAAATGCCACAGTTAATGCCGATACTAATTGGCTTCTCCTTGCAATAGCCATAGTTATAGTAGCGATTGCTTTTGTGAATTTTTTCAATTTCTATATGGCATTGGTGCCGCGCCGCATACGCCGCGTGAATATCGAGAGAATCTTCGGTGCATCGCTTTCAAGCCTGCGTATATCGTTGTTTCTCGAGGCGCTCGGCATCGTTATGCTGGCGATGGTCGTTGCGCTGTCGGCTGTTGCTCTGTTGTCCGACGATATAGATTCGTTCAACTACTTCAGCACGTCGATAGCGTTGAATGAGAATATTCCGTTTGTTTTGAAATATATCGGGCTTATACTGTTGCTTGCGGTGCTCACCGTAGTCTATCCGGTGTGGTACATGACGTCGCAACCGACAGCCATGAGTGTGAATATCTCGTTTGCCGGCAGCCAAAGCATGAGGATGTTGCGTAACGCTCTTCTCGGGTTGCAATTTGCAATATCCATGATACTCATCATATATACGCTGTTCATACGCAAACAGTACGATTATATGATGACATACGATACGGGATTCAACAAGCAACATCTGTTCGTGACGAATATCAATAGCACGAATAATCCCAATGCAACAAGAATGAATATATACGATGCACTTACCGCCAGTCCGCTTATAGACGATGTGGCATTCGCTTCGGGCCGCTTCGTTGACATAGCCAGGATGACCTGGACGCGCAATGTGAAAGGTGAAGATAAAAAAATAACCTTCCCCGTATTTTCCGTTTCATGGAATTTCCTGCGTTTTATGGGAATCGAGGTGTATGAAGGACGCGATTTCGAAGAGAGCGATGAGCAGTGCCTCAACGGTACGGTGATATTCAACGAGTCGCTGCACAAAGCAAGCGGTATAACCCTCGACAGCCGCATTGTGGGGCACACCGACGACTGCATGAATATCGTGGGTTTCTGTAAAGATGTAAACCATCGTCCGTTGCACTCAAAGCAAGGCTCGTTTGCCTTTTATATTTACGGTGCAAATGCATGGCAGTCAAACAATTGGATATATGTACGCACAATCCCCGAAGCAGACATAACAGCGGCTCTTGCTTTCATAAGGGAACAATTGGGTAAGATATATCCGGACATAGATACATCGCAATTGGGTGTCGTTCCGTTCGACAACGAATTGAAAAGGCTGTATAAGCACGAACAGGTGATGCTTACAGTACTTTCGATATTCTCTGTTATTTCCATTATAATATCGTTGTTGGGTGTGTTTGGTCTGGTGCTTATGGAGGTACAATATCGCAGGCGCGAAATTGCGCTAAGGCGAGTGAACGGTGCAACCATAGGTGATGTACTATATATGCTTGTGTTACAATATCTGAAGGTGGTTGCAGTAAGTGTTCTGTTTGCGTTCCCCGTAGGCTACATTATTGTTGACAGATGGCTGCAGACATTTGCATATAAAGTTCCTGTTTATCCTGGCGAGTTTGTTGTTGCCTTGTTGTTTGTTGTCGGCGTTACGTCGCTTGTGGTTGTTGCCACAGCTTGGCACACAGTAAGGCGTAATCCGGTGGATGTACTTAAAAAATATTGAAAAAAAACAGATGACGATGTAACTTTTTCTTTAGTTATACGTCTTATGGATAGAGCGGTTTTTCTTCATAAATATAATTAATTCGTGAGGCTCATTCGGGTGCGGTTCCGGTGAGCCTCTTTTTTTGCTGATATTGGATGGCTGTAAATGTCGATGATAAATTATAAGCAGTATACGGATAGATATTTTTACGTTGAGCCGTAATCTTTGTCCGCCCTGCCTAACCTTTTGATAATTTGTCCTTGTGGATATGTTATCCACAAGGTATCGAGTATAAGCATTTGTAATGCGACAAACGCACCGCAGATACAAAAAACAGATATTATTTTCTCGGGTTACAAAGCGTTGATTATCAAATCCGATGTGACGGGCAGTTCTCTCCTTTAAATCCTCGGTGGCCCACGAACTATTCTTCCTCCACACTTTAAACTTTCCTTTGTTCCTTTTTTGAGTAAAAAATCGCAGAAATTGCAATTATCTTAGAATTAAACGGTTATTTTCAATAATGCAGAATAAGACAGAGACTACCTATAGGGCCACATTAAGGGGAATCTCTTCGTATATAACATTCAACAATTCACTTGCAATTGATGCATCACATATTCTCATAACATTATTGTCTTCGTTGTTATACCCAAAGAAATTGACGTTGCCGTACCAGACTATGGATTTGTCTATTATAGCACATTGTATAGACAAGTCTTCTCTATGTATGACATTAATCCCTGCATTTGATAAATCCTCCTCATTATATCCCCGTTCCTTGATATGTATGGCTATTTCTATCCCATTGTGCAATAAATCTCGGAGTTGAGAAATAAGACGGAGTGGATATTTGTATTTTATCCTTTGGCAAGAAATCACTAGACTCTGCTTTATGCCAATAAGATCCTGCTGGAATGTTGCCTTATAAGTATTGCCGTCAAAAATCAACTCTTGTTTCGTGGTTTCCGTCATGTCGCTTGTTGTCATAGTTCCATACCCAACAGATGCATATCCTTTCAATCGTTTACGATACATCGAATCACAAAGAGAAACTCTGACATCTACATAGTCGTAAATGCGTGCCTCACTTTTACCTTTACAATCTCGATGTAACCTTCCTGCATATTGGGCAACATTGCCTTTCCACGATATTGGCAGCACAAGGAACAAAGTGTCGAGTCTTGGATAATCAAATCCCTCACCGATATATTTACCCGTAGCTACAATTACCAATGATTCAGTAACGGGTATGTTTTGCAAACGTTCCATTGCACACCTTTTCTCTTTTGTAGAATCTGCACCTACAAGAGTTATTACATTGTCGGCATAAGGCAATAACATATCGGCAAGTACTCTTACATGTGAGGTTAAGCATGTAAGAACAATAGGAGTGCGACCTTCAACTATTGCCTTATGCACATCATCAATAATCAATCTGTTTCTTGCTTCGTCTTTTGAGATTGTCTCAACAATCTGAGTATATGTTTTATCATCCGAAGATATATTTCGGAATGTTGTAAAACGTGGTATTAGAATACGAGAGAAACTCTGATTGTTCATTTGCCTTTGAGCATCTGCCGTGAATCTGATTTTACCACATTGCATGAAGATAATAGGCTGGTGACCATCCTTTCGAATAGGAGTTGCAGTAAGACCATAGACATATTTCGCTTTCACTTTGCGAAGAACCTGCTCAAAACTTACAGATGATACATGATGACACTCATCAACGATTACCATTCCATAGTTCTCTATAAACGAATTCACTTCACTACCTTCAAAGCATGATTGTATCAAGGCTATATCAATAATTCCATGTATAGAGTTTTTACCCGAACAAAGAGTTCCTATTGGAGATTGTTGCTTCTTGCTCTTGTGTTTCTTTCCATCATTTATAACGACTTCATTGATTTCCAGAAAATCCTCTAAGAGTTTTTTCCATTGATCAAGCAATGATTTTCTATGAACCAATATTAATGTGTTTACTTTGCGTTCGGCTATCATTGATATAGCAAACACTGTCTTCCCAAAAGCAGTCGTTGCAGATAGTGTTCCGATATTGTGCGGAAGCATACAACCCATTGCTGTTTGTTGCTCTTTACGAAGTGTTCCTTTGAATGCGACATCTATTTGTCGCCCATGATTGGTTTTATCTTCAATAACATATCCTACATTATGATGTATTAAGATATCTATAACATCCTTTTCGCAACCACGAGGTATGGCAAGATAATCATCTGTCAATTCGGAACAAGAAATTATGCGTGGAACGTCATACGTGGATAAACGCATCCCTTGTTTAGCATAGAACTCTGGATTATAAAAGGCTGCTATACGCTTGAAATGGTTTATTGCCTTTGCTGATATTCTGGCCAATGGAATATAGAGCATATTTGCCCTTATTATGGTAATGCTTGATGGGAAATCCGTTTTTCCAATGGTTGTTGGTTTAGGAGTTTCCCAAGGTTTGCTTTCACTGCTTTTGGTCAGTTCTCCTATTGATGAATTATGCTTTAGAATTATATCTGTAATTCTTGGTTCATCTATTTTTTGAACATTGAGCAAAAAGTCCCATTGGTCTGTATATGATTGGAACTCTACATTTACAAAGACGCTGTTTCCGTCACGTCTAGCTTTCCCTTGTAGTGGCAGAGCCACAAGATTACCAAACCCACCTTCGGGTAAAGTATCCTGATTTGGGAAAAATCTATCGTAAGAATTAAAAGAAAGACGAGCATCTTTGTTCATCGCTTCAGAGAGGATGGTCTTTCCCAATTTTCTTGCTTTTATGGCAATGATTGGTGTTTCAAAGAAAATCCAGACATGAGCACCGTTACCGGAGCGAGAACGTTCTATGTAGCAAGGTATTTCCCATTCTTTGCAAACACCAACGAATGCAAGAACATCATTTTGAAAGCCGTGTTCGCAACTCTTATCATCGAAGTCTGTACATAGAAAGTTGCAGGTATTATCACTCATTATCGGATATACACCGACAACGTCTCTTCCAAAATTGTCTTTTCCTGCAAGATGATTATAAATATGCTCATCGGTTAACGATGCAAAAAGGCGGTTGGGACATTCTGCACACCTATACTTTCGCTTATCACAAAACTCGCTGTTCCATTCACGCTCGCATACAGGTTGGTAACCTGATTTCTTCGTGACATCACTGTACCACCTTTTGGCAAAGACATCCTCACGTCCTTTGAAAAGTGCCCGAAACAGTTTTACTTTTTCTTGCAATGATAAGCGTTGCATTGCAGAGTCTTTATTTTCAGATTTGGATACTACGGGAATAGGCTCTTGTTTTCTTTCTTCATACGATATTCCGTGCTTAGAGAGAATAGCCTTCAACCTTGAATTCTCCTCCTCCAATTCATGAAGCCTTGCAACAATAGCGTCTATGTCCACTGTTTCCATTTATGCATGGTTTTAAATTAGGATTTTTTGGGCGGTCTTTATTGCTTCCTGTTTCAATTTATCATCTCCTTCTTCTAAGGCATCAAGAACCTTGTCAGCCAACCATAATGTGAGTAGTTCCCTTTCATCAACTTTGAATTGTTGGGCAAGGGTTATAACCTGCCCACGCTTTGCACGTCTGTCGCCACGTTCAATCTTGCTAAACATTGGAGTGTCTATTTCAAGAACAGCAGCTAACTGCCGTTGAAGCAGTTTTTGTTCCTCCCTTAATTCTTTTATTCTTTTTCCTAACAACATACGCAATGAATTAAAGAAGTTTTTCCAATTCTTCGACAGGAGGGAGCAATCTCTTCAAGCGTTCATCCATATCGGCAGTGGTCTTATATGTAGCCACCCCCCCCATAGGCTTGTCATAGTCTTGAATTACATACTCAACAAATTTCTTATTAGCACTCTTACAAAGGATAATATCTATAGAAGGATTCTCGTTAGGCTTTCGTACTTCATCATCGAGGATACGCAGGTATCCGGCCAATTGACCCAAATATGAAGTTCTGAATGGACCATCCTTTAACTCAACACATACAAGAGCAGCCAACTCTCTGTTGAAGAATAGCAAATCAGGGAACTCTTCCACACCGAATTTTTCCAAATGATATTGGTTGCCTACAAATGTGAAGTCCTTGCCGAATGTCATAATAAACTCTTTCACATTCTGCACTATACGCTGTTCTATCACGCGTTCGTTTCTGTCCTTATCACGAATGAAAAGTTCTTCGGTATTGATAAAATCAAGCAGATATTCATCCTTGAACATTGTGATGGCACGATATGCTTGCAATTGGTCGGGGATTGTTTTCTTGAAATTATTTGGCAAATTTCCTTGATGATTATACAAATCATCATTTATGATCTGCTCCAAATCCTCAACCTTTGCTTTGGTATCTGACGCAAATTGAATATAAAATTTCCTTTGCTCTATGTCTTTTACTTTGCTGATGACGACATAATGGTGTGTAAAACCAATGTTCATAAATGCGGCAATCGGAAAATTTGCATCTATCTTAAACTGTACAGTTGGTAATTCATTCGTTCCAACGAACGAATTACTCTCAATATCTACCAATTTGTTCGTTTCAACGAACGAATTGTCTGAAAGCATCTGCCACTTTCACTGATTGTTATAATTGCTCGTTCCATACCTATACATATTAAATGGCAAATCTTCCGCTAACTCTATCCTCAAACATCGATATATCGTATTCAAGTTTGGTATTGGTAACCTTTGCGTAAATCTGAGTTGTCGTAATATTCGTATGTCCAAGTATCTTGCTTACACTCTCTATCGGCATTCCATAGTTCAAGGCTAACACTGCGAATGTATGCCTACTCAGATGGAACGAAGTTCGCTTCTCGATACCGCATAATTTAGCCACCTCTTTTATGCGTTTGTTTAAGGTGTCGTGGCTACCGATGCTGAAAAGATTGTTGCTTATTCTGTATCGCTCGTATCGCTTGATAATCTGCATAGGTATATCCATCAATTTGATTTGGAACGGGACACCTGTCTTTTGTCGCTTCGATACAATCCAAGGTGAACCGCCCAATATTGAGATATTCTCCGTTGTTAGGTTCTTAATATCAATGAATGATATTCCCGTCCAACAACCGAACACGAATAAATCTCTTGCCAACTCCAAGTCGGGATTGTTCAATTCAATAGTTGTAAAGGCTTGCAATTCATCTTCGGTTAGAAAACCTCTCTCCTTATGGTCGGGGTCAACTTTGTATTGAGCAAATGGGTTGCGTGCAATCTTGCCATTGTAGTGTGCAGTGGTTACAATGTGTTTTAATGGTATGGAGTATATCCACACTGATGACTGAGCCAATCCAACCTCATTTCTCAGATACAAGCAATAATCACGAATGAAATCCTCGGTAAGTTCATTCATCGCAATGTCTGAACGCTTATAATGTACCTTGATAAACTCCGCAAGATATTTTCTTACGGTAAGGTATTTTTAATATGTACTCAGAGAACGATCCTTGCCAACTCGTTTGGCAAAGGCTTCGTTCTCCTTGTCAAATGCTCGGAGCAGGGTCTCATACTCCGTTCCGATACCCTGATAGGCATTGCGTACCATTTCGGCAGTTACAAATGCTTCTCTGTCCGAAATGCGTTGGTAGTGCTTGATGATTTGCGCTTTGATGTTTTCCAAAGCCAAATTGATGTCTCTCGATTCTTTACTCTTGCCTTTTGCTCGGTTGCCTTTCACATCCCATAGGTCTTTATGGATGCTC
>JAFUKC010000031.1 GCA_017467885.1 Bacteroidaceae bacterium
AACCGGCACCGTAAGCGAGCGAGCGTAAATCCCTGCCGTATGCAGGAAACAGTGCGAGCATGTTTGAAATATATTAGCGGTACGTTGACAATGCTTGCTGTTCGCAACCCGCGCGTTGCGCGACCGTTTGCTGCAAGCATTCTCTATTAAATGAATTTAATTGCGCAGCACCCTGTATACGGCAGAAAGGATTGTTTGATAGAAAGATGAACCGATAATGATACCGAAAAACAGAAAGAGAGATTTTTATTCTATTGATTTTTTAGCAGTTCTCTCCTTTTAATTCTCGTCACTGTTCGTCACATCGGATTTGATAACCAACACTGCGATGCCTTTGTCGCATTACAAATGCTTATACTCGATACCTTGTGGATAAATATCCACAAGGACAAACTTACAAAAACCATGTTTCTTTTCTCATTATTTATTTTTAATAATTGATATAAATTTAGTATTTTTGAATGTGCAAATTCATGCTTAAAAAAAGCCTTTTTGTATAATATTTGCTAATCAGAAGTGTTAATATTTCTTTTTTTTTTTTTTTATCAATGAAAAAATGTTAAGTTTGGACGTTTTTTGACAAACTGTGCAGTGCTGTTTCTGCGCAATAAAAGTTTTAGAAATCAGGAATTTAATTATATAAATTAGGTATTATAATAAAGATAGAAAGAATTATGAGAAACCTTTTCAAGAGATTGACAATCTCTACGATTTTGTGTTCTTTATTTGTCGTCGCATCCATTGCACAACCCACATCGGGAGGTGTGTATCGCTTCGACAATAAAGATAACAGCGGTTATTCGTTGGCAGCTACCTCGCTGACGACAAGTTCGATTAAGGCTACAGTAACCGATGGTTCCGATTATTCGCAATTGTGGCTTTTAGAGACGCATCCCGGCGATGCCACCGCATGGACATTGCGAAACCTCGGCAACGGCCTTTATCTGCAGCATGCAGGGCAATCCACTTATTGGGGCTTTGTTTCTGCTGCGTCAAGTGCCACAGCACTTTACTATGTGACAAACGATGCCGGTTATTGTTCGTTCAATAATTCGAACAATACATCGGGGTATACTCTTATGCATTATGCCTCTACATTAGGGGGTGTGGTAGGCTGGGAGATTAATGGCGATGCTACCCAATGGACAATGGTAAGAGTAGAGGTGGATGTTGCCACTTTGCAGGCAAATTGGGAAGCCCTCGATGCATTCCATAAGTGCTATTCTGATGAATCGGTTACAACGTATCAGACAGCATTGGATAATCTCTTCAGCGACAAAGCGTGTACAACACTTAAAAAGACATTTACCGACGCAACGGCATTAGAGGCCGATGCCGATTATTCGGCATTGCCCGATGATTTGCAGGCTATGGTGAAAAAGGTATGGTCGGGCAATTGGGAGGAGAATAACTACGACAGCAGCAAACCAAGCTGGAGCAGCGAACAGGCAAAGAAGTTCCGTTTGCAGATGTACGAGCCTTACAGTATTGCAGGCGAAATAACTTCGTTCCTTGGTATTAATGCGCATATAAATATGGATAACCCAACCGGTATATTCTCGGGTGAAAAGGATGTGATATATGTAATGGTAGAAGGTGAAATTGCAGAGGGTTCCGAGTTATGGTTGTGTCATCAGAAAGGGCGTGATAATCTCGGTGCCTATAATAGCAGTTCATATACCAAATTGAAACAGGGATTGAATGCAGTTCCTTATTTAGATGCCGAGAACGGGTTGTGGATAAACTACGTTGTGCACACCTATAACAGTGAGGGTACAACCGTCGAGGAAAAATTCCCTTATAAAATATCGGACTTTGCTCCGTTGAAGATTCATATTGCCGGTGGTCATGTAAACGGATTCTATAACTCGTGCGGTGACTTCCGCGCAAGTGCAACCGACGCCTCCGATAACCTATGGGGCGAAATAGACAACGACGACGATTGGAACTACTACGAGGAGCGCAATGTATTGCTCGATTTTGTGTTGGTGGCTCACCGTCAGGTGCTCAAATTCAATATGAATACAACTCCGCAAGGTGATAACGGCTTGGCCTATTATCTGCCGGATAATGTGCAGGTTCCTGCAACACCCTATTGTAACAGTGGTTCGTGGAACGATTACACAGGAATGTCGCTCGACACCGATAATGGAAAAATAAACATCATGCTCGAGGCATGGGACCGTATAATGCACTCCGAGCTTGCCACAATGGGATTGCTTGGCAAATCCCAAATGGATAAAATGAATGAAATGTATCCCCGCTGGTACGATAATTGGCAAAGCAAAGGCGAAATATATGATTATACCGATTATGCCACCAAATATTGCGAAGGCCGCGATTATGGCGAACTCTTCAATCATCATGGCCTTGCGTGGGGTGAATATGTAAATTATATGTATGGTGCCGGGTCGTTATGCGGTTATCACCATAATACGATGGGAAGTATCATAGGTACAATCGCGACGGAACCGGGCTCTACATGGGGCCCCGGCCACGAGATTGGTCACCAGCACCAGGCTATTTTCACCCTTAACGGTCTTACCGAGGTTACAAACAACCTGCATGCCAATGTCGCAGTGTGGTACATGGGTATGGCTACATCACGTGTTAATGGTTCGTCCGGTTCACTCGAGAGCGTGCTCGATGCATTCAACAGCGAGGATAACGACTACTATACCAACAACATCTGGGCACTTACTCACTTCTATTATAAATTGTGGCTCTACTACCATTTGGCAGGTAATAATACACAATTCTACCCCCGTCTGTTCGAATTGTTGCGTCAAGACCCAATGGTGAGAGATTATAACCAAGGTGGTCCCCAGGGTCTGCTTAAGTTCTACAGGCACTGTTGCGATGCAGCCGGCGAGGACCTTACGGAGTATTTCCGTTCATACGGTCTGTTGGAGGTTATGGATAATCGTTTGGTGGGCGACTACAGCAACAGCGTCTACACACAGACACAAGAGGAGATTGATTCTGTGATAAAGTCTGTGAAAGATAAAGAATATCCCCTGAATCTTGCGATAATATTCATCAACGATGCAACCACCGATGTTACTTACAGCCACAATGGTACAACTCAACGTACCTATTGGGATGGTGAAACAGCCAACGGCGATAATGCCGATATGGGTTCATACGTCGATTATGTCGACGGTGAAGCAGCTGCCGTTTCGTCGCTCACTCTCGAAGGCACGACAATGACCGTTACCGATGCGTCGGGTGTAGGTATTGCAATTCTCAATGCCGATGGTGAGCTGATAGGTTTCAGCAACAAGACTTCATTTGAAATATCGGGAGAGGTGATGGATGCAATCATGGACGGTACGGTGCAGATTGTTTCCGTAGGCTCCGAAACCACCGAGGATGGTGCGCAAACAACAAATGCCACCTACGACCTCTCTGCTATGCAGGCACAGGCAATGAGTGCCAAGCTCGAAGAGGCTGCCGAGTATTTGGCTCTTGTAAACGATAATCGCCCCGGTTTCTATAAGAGTACAGCCGCCGAAGTCGTTGCATTGCAGGAAGCATACAACACTGCAAAAACAGATTACGATAATGGCACCACTGCCAATTATTCTACCAATTACAATACTATAACTGAAAAGATTGAGGCCTTGAAGGCAGCCGAGGGTGTGCGGGTTGAGTTTAATCCTGCTCATACATATTGTTTGATAAACAAACTGTATCCTACTTATAAAATGTACATGAACGGCGAAAATCTGCAGGCAACAACCGGCAGCGATAATACCGCATGGTACTTTACAGAAACGGAAACAGAAAACCAATATTATATAAGAAATGTCGGCACATTGACATACGCCGGCACGATAGCGGAATCTACACAAATGACAAGTGTTGCAAATGCCGAGCATGCGTATACGTTGAGTTCCATAAACGATTATTATTGGACTATGCAGCACTCCGATGCCGGTGGTAGCCAATATATTCACTGCAATGGCTCGTATAAGATGGTAGGCTGGTCGGCTACCGACGGCTCGCAATGGATATTGGAGGTCGTTCTCGAGGATGCCGTTCCCGAAATAGAGAAAAACGCTGTGCTTATGGCACAAGCACAGGAACTTTTGGACGATGTAACAATAGGCGATATATCGCTTACAACCGATAATTTCTATTGTAATGCTCCGTATAAATCGGATGAAAATTCCGGCGATTACAGCGTTGATTATGTCGAAAAGCTTACCGATGGAAATGTATCCACATTCCTGCATACAACGTGGAACGAAAGTTCTGTAGACGGGGCCTACCACTATCTGCGTGTCGATTTGGGCGAGGGTCATTCAATAAAAAATATCACATTCGGTTATACGACGGCGTCTCGTGCCCAATGTGATATGCCGGGAATAATCGAAGTAGAGGAGGATGATGATACGGAAACTGAAACGTATACAACAGTTGCAACCATAAGCGAGGGCTTGCCGAATACGCTATATAAGAATGTAGAATATACATCGGCCAATATCCATATTGCCGGTAAGCGTTATGTTCGTTTCAAAGTAACAGGTATAGACTTGGAGAGGGAATTTGTGGATAATCATCCTTACTTCACAATGTCCGAGTTCTGTCTGCGCTCAAATCAGCCCAATGCAAAATACGAGGGCAGTGTGACTGTGGAACAGGCAACCGCAACCTTTGAAAAAATACTTGCAACCAAAAGTGCAATAACATCTACCACAGTAGAAGAACTGCAGGAAGCATATTCGGCACTCAACACCGAATATGAGGCGTTGCTTGCACAAAAGGAAGCGGCAAGAACTGCTGCAAAGGACGATTTGCAAAAACTTATCGATTCTGCCAACGATTTGGTCGAATTGGTGGCTGAAGAGGTGACAACAGCTGAGCACATCACCGATATCAAACTTACCACCGATAACTTCTACTGTAACGCACCTCATTTGGGTAGCGGTGGCGATTACAGTGCCGATTATGTGACATACCTCACCGACAACAATACTTCTACAATATTGCATACACGTTATAATGGTGATTCCGATGATGGCAACAACCACTATCTGCGTGTCGATTTGGGAGAAGGCCATACGGTAAGGAAGATAAAGTTCAGCTATTATACAGGAGTACGTTCTTATACGGATATGCCTAAAGTTCTTGTTGTAGAGGAGAGTGATGAAGCCATAGGTACGGATACATATACATCTCTTATAACATTGACAGCCGAAGATGGCTTGCCGCAAGAAACAGGAAATGCTGTAGAGTATAAAAGAGAGGAGGCAATAGGCATAAGCGGAAAACGTTATCTCCGTTTTAAAGTTACCGATACCGGTCGCGAGTTATACGATGTCGAAAATGGGCATAAGGTCTTCACTATGGCCGAATTTGCACTACAGGCTGTACGTGACAGTGTGGTTTCTGCTACCAAGAAAGATGCTTACGTTAATACCAAAGCAACCGAGGCTATGATTGTTGCCACAGCCGACTTGGCCTCGATAACGCAAACTCTTGTCGGCGTATCGACAATAAGCATTGAAGAGATTAACGAGGCTGCTGCAAGGTTGCAGGCTGCGTACGATGAACTGAATGCGGCCAAAGACGAATCTCTATATGATATGGCGGCAGGAAAAGCCGAGTTGCTTGCCTTGATAGAGCAGACAACCGAACTATATAACGAGGTTGGTGATGTAACAGAGGAGTACACATGGTACACCTTGCAAAGAGATAACAGTGGCGAAGCATACTACATCTCTTCTAATGCCGGCCAGAATTCTGCCGATGGCAACAGTGGCGGAACAGATGACGGTGCCGGTATTGCAGGCTTGCTCGATAGCGATGCGTCTACATATTTCCACTCGCGTTGGGGCGGTACTGCAATCAGTGAACCTCACTACTTGCAGATAGACCTTGGTGCAGGCAATACCGTAACCAATTTCGTCTTCGAGTATGAAACACGAAAGGCCGATGCTACAAGTAATACATCGCCTGCTCCCACAACCATCGAGGTTCGTGCCGGTAACGATGTTGCTGCTCTCGGTGATGCCATTGTAACTCTCACCAAGGATGCAGATGGCCTGCCTGCTTATAGCGATTTGGGCGCTTCTTGGTCTTCGAATATTATTACAGCAAGCGAGGCAAGTCGCTACATTCGTCTGACGGTAACATCATCTGACGGTCCCGGTGGCGAGCAGTGGGAGGAACAGTATTTCTTTGCAATGGGCGGCTTGCGAATAGCCGACATAAACCAAAATCATTTCGAAGCTACAGTGAAAAACGAATACCTTGCTACAACTGTGACAGAGGAACTTATTGTGGCTGCTGCAGATGAGGTGAAGGCTTCGAATATTGTATACAATAATGAAGAGGCAACATCCGAGGATGTCGAGAATGCCAAAGCCGAATTGCAGGCCGATTACGATGCACTGATTGCAGCCAAAAACAGCGAGGCAAGCACCTCTATCGAAATCTTGAAATCTACAGGTACAGGCTTGTCTGCAAGTTCTTTTGCAAAAAATTGGGCGAGCAATGAACTGATAGGCGATGCGGCGGCTCTGACATTGAGCGTTGGTGCCAATAACATGAAAGTAAGTGACGACGACGATAATCTGCGTCTATATGTAGGCACAGCATCTGCCGGATGTGCCTATACCCTAACACCTGCTGCCGGCTACTACATTGCTTCTTACTCGTTTAAATATGTAAGCGTCGGTGGCTTTGGCGAAAGTGACAGTTTCACAATTACTGTAGGCGAAAACACATATACGGTGGATGCAAACACAAGTACAACCGAATGGCAGTCGGTAACCGAGGTTGTTTCGCAGCCTGTTTACGGTGCTACTAATGCACTCTCTTTCAGCATGGTTGGTTCCAACAAGGGTGTTATTGTAGACGATTTCATCGTGGTGCTTAAACCTATTGCTTACTGCGATGTAACATACAACTACATATATGATTCTGCCGAGGTGGGTAGTGAAACGCAGACAGCTGCCATTGGCGGTGCTTATCCTGCGCCCGCGACTATTCCTCATGGCTACAAACTTGCAACCGAGGGTTACGTGCCCGACGGTACTGTTTCGACAGCCGATGCCCTGAAGGAGATAGAGGTGGCAGCTTGGAGTATTGCGATAGGCGAAGAGCTCGATGACTTCTGGGATACAACTTCGTGGACAATGCTTGATGCCGTTCCCGAGGGTATTACCAATGCCGGTATTGTAATCACCGATAAGGATAATACGGAGGTTACAGAGGTTTGGGCAAAGAGTATGCCGATTACAATTGACGATGCAGGTTGCTTCAAGGTCGATTTCGAGAGATTTACGGGTGGCAATAATCGTCTGCAAATTGTCGGTGTCGATTTGCTTGATGAAAGCGGGGCTGTTGTTGCAAGCGATTACCACTTCGGTTTCCGCGGTAATGCTAAGAGCAACAATGTATATCTGCTGAATGTTTCGGCAGCCGGTACATATACCATGCGTTATATCGTATGTTTCCATGGCGAGAACAACACCTCTTCGGGTGATATTGCAATCAGCATGCATTCGTTGAAGAGTATTGCCATGGATGGTTCAATAACCGATAATTGGACAATTGCAACGTGGAGCGGCCTCTCGGCAATACCCGAGTATATTACCAATAATGTGGTTCTTGGTGGCGGTGATGCTGTTACAACCGTTCACATGATGGAGAGTTATGTCGCAATTTCCGATGCCGGCCTGTTGAATACAACATACACCTAT
The DNA here is from genome assembly GCA_017467885.1 of Bacteroidaceae bacterium. GTDB lineage: Bacteria > Bacteroidota > Bacteroidia > Bacteroidales > Bacteroidaceae > HGM04593. Next base: position 7,713 of record JAFUKC010000031.1, read on the forward strand.
GATGGTGGTGCAAACAGGGTGGATATTGTCGGTACCGACTTGCTCGATGCATGCGACAATGTAATTGCAAGTGACTATCACTTCGGTTACCGAGGCTCTGCTACATATAATAATGTATATACCTTTGCAGTTTCGCAAACGGGAATATACAAGATGCGTTATATGGTATGTTTCCAAAATGAAAGCAATACCTCCAACGGTCACATAGATGTTGCACTCAGCGATATTTACACACCGTTTGTGGAGTTGCGCGACAGTGTGAAGGCAAGTATCGACGGCCATGCGGCTGCTACGGTCGGTTGCTACACAGTGGATAGCCGTACAGCTTTGAACACAATTTACGAGGGTTGCAAGGATTATACAGAGGAAACAGCCGATACCGATCTTTGCGCAGCTTATCAAACTTTGGTTGAGCAGTTGAAGGCTATGGAATACATTGCACCCGACGAGAGCAAGTTCTATGTTATACGTTCGGCAAGTACTAACGATTATTGCACAACTGCTCCTACATACGTGAATGCCGATAATACAATGAAATGGCATAAGGGCTACGATTCCACATTAAGCAATGCCATTTGGCAGTTCGAGAGTGATGGTAACGGTGGCTACCACATTAAGAATCTGCATACGGATACTTACATCGGCAGCGATTCTTGGGGGGCAATGAGCAATACACCGGCATCTGTAACAATCGAGTATTATACTACCGATGACCCGCAAGTACGTCTGTTGTGTTCGGGACGTGAACCTATGCACGCACAAGCATATAACGAGGAGGTTGTTGGTTGGCCGTCGGGTGTTAATTCTGCGTCGGTATGGCATATCGAGGAGGTCAGCGACTTATCTGCAGTACACTATGATATGGAGGTTGTCACCGAGTTTGCAACGCTGAAGCTTGCTTATGATGCTGTAGTTCCCGAAGGAATCTCTGCTTACATAGGCGTGTCGGTTGCCAATAAGGAACTTGGTAGATTTATCGACTTTACAGAGGTTACAGATGTTATTCCTGCCGGAACGGCTGTAGTTCTGCAAAAGACCGATGCCGAGTCTGCATCGTTCAGCTTTAAATATTCTGCAACAGCCGGTGATGCCGATGTCTCTGCAAATATGCTCGAAGGTGCTCTTTACAACAGTACAGTGGCATGTCACGCCGATAGTTGCTACTATATGTTGCTTACCGGTGACGAGGGCGAAGCTTTCTATTGGGTATATGAAGAGTACAGTGCCGATGGTACTATTGCAGATGGAAACGCAGAAACCGATAAGGGTGAGCACATCCTTTGCAAGGCCAACCGCGCTTATCTGCCGTTGTATACAAGCGATGCAAACAACATTATAGCATTCGGTCTGCGTTTCGGCGGTACCACGGGTGTAGAGGATGTCAAGGATGCTTTGAAAGGCGTAGATGGTATTTACGATTTAACAGGTCGCAAACTTGAATCTATAACAGAACCCGGTATCTATATTGTGAACGGTAGAAAATTGAGAATTAAGTAATAGGGTTTTATTTTCCTAATCCCTGCATGCAGGGATTAGGAAAATAAAAAATAAAAAATTCTTCTAAATATAAGGAAAATGAAAAAGATATATAAAACTCCAACAGTGAATGTAATAGATTTGCACTCTTCCACACCTATTTTGGTAACAAGTATAAAGGTTTCTTCTGCTCGCGGTAATGCCTCTTCGCAGCAGGATGGCGGACGTCGTGAGGGCAATGATTGGGACCAGATTTGGGAACAGTAGAATATTCTTTTCTATAATTTAAAGGCGAGCGACCAAAAATCACTTTTTAGTCGCTTGCCTTTATTTTTTTTCATGCTGTTATAGGTGATATATCTGTGCTTCAGACAGTGCCGAAGATTAGAAATTACTTTTGCTATAATGGTTGTAAAAGGTTGCCGTTGCTATTGGTAATCCTGAATTATAAAAAGGTTGCGAACCGGTTCGCAACCTTTTAACGGCAGGAGACGCCGCAATATCCATACCCGATTATAGCAAGCGATTGGTGCCACGTTCGGGAATAACAATCTTTGGCTTAAACTCGGCAGCTTCTTCGGGTGTCATCATTGCATAAGCCATTATTATAGCCACGTCGCCGGGCTGAAACTTACGCGCAGCAGCACCGTTAAGACAAATAACACCCGAGTTTCGTTCACCCCTGATTATATAGGTGACAATGCGCTCTCCGTTGTTATTGTTAACTACGTGTACCATCTCGCCTTCGAGCATTCCGGCAGCCTCCATAAGGGCTTCATCGATTGTAATACTGCCCATATAATTAAGGTTGGCCTCGGTAACGGTTACACAATGCAATTTTGATTTCATCATCTGCAACAGCATGGCACTCTGTTATTTCACCTCCTTATATTTTATGTTATCGATAAGACGGATGTTTCCACAGAAGAGGGCTATACAACCAACGATATAGTCGCTGTCGCTCCACTCCTCGACCTCTTGCAATGTGTTGCCGTCTACAATGCGGTAATACTCTAAACGGAAACCGTCGACTTTGTTTATCTGTTTCTCTACAAAAGCCCTTGTGTCGTGCAATGAACTGTTCTTTGCCACGTTAAGGCTCTCAAAGAGAGTACGTGATATTGCAAGTGCACGTGTACGCTCCTCGGCAGTCAGCAGCATATTACGGCTGCTTAATGCAAGGCCGTCACTCTCGCGAACAATGGGGCAGCCTATAATCTGCAACGACAGCCCCAACCGGCGTACCATCTCGCGAATTATAGCAAGTTGTTGAAAATCTTTCTCGCCAAAATATGCCTTGTCGGGCTCTGCTGCATAGAATAATTTACTTACAATTTGAGCAACGCCATTGAAATGTCCCGGGCGACATGCGCCTTCCATCACTGTATCCAACGGTGCAAAATGGAATTGACGTGTATCGGGTTCGGGATACATCTCTTCAACTTCGGGAGCGAAAGCAATCGTCGCACCGACCGCACGAAGCAACTCGCAATCGGCCTCAAGGTTACGCGGATAGTTCTTCAGGTCGTTTTTATCGTTAAACTGTGTAGGGTTTACAAAAATACTCACTACGGTGACATCATTCTCTTCTACCGAACGCTTTACCAACGATGCGTGGCCTTCGTGCAGAGCACCCATTGTAGGAACAAGGCCTATGCTTTTACCTTTCTCACGAAATCCGTTCAGCTCGTTTTTGAGCTGCGAAACAGTTGTTATTACTTTCATCTGTAATATATTAGAAACTTTAAAACAGGTAACTGCCTGATTCGGAGTGCAAAGTAACAAACAATTGCCCATAAAATAAAATAAAAGCAAAAAAATATTTTGTCATTAAACTCTTTGCGGTCTTTACGCAGAGTCAACTAGCAAGTGCAACATTACAAAATAAATTTGTAAAAGCACTCTTTTGGTGTTGAAAATTTAAGTTTTTCTCTTGGTCTTGCATTTAGTTTGTATTGTGTTTTCTTTATTTTGCCGTCGGTAATTGTGCTT
>JAFUKC010000032.1 GCA_017467885.1 Bacteroidaceae bacterium
AAGTAAATTTTCTCATCGATTTAATTATTTAAGGTTAATAAAACATTGATTATTACACAAGTATGCTTGTATCTCTTAAAAAGAGATATAGCTTTTCGATAAAAAAGCATCTATCAACCTTTTATAGACCGATGATTATGTCAAATAATAAAAATTTTACAAGTTTCATCAAAAAAAGATGTTTTGTAATCGATTTATTCACAAAAGTTTATTACATTTGCAATCGCTAATAATATCTCTTTTTAAGAGATACACTTACAAGCGCTTGGTAACTAAAAGTTTATCATCTCTTTTTTTTTGAGGGATATATCACCCCTCTGATTACAAAACTTCTTACTCTTATAATTTTCCGGTTATCTTTTTAAGATTGCCATTGGCAATAGTTCAGCATAAAGCCATAGCAGAAGTAATTTTAAATCTTCGGCACTGTCTGAATCACAGTGAGTGACTGATTCTGTATGTGCCGGTTTTTGCGTTCCTTTTTCCAAAAAAGGAACAAAAGGAAAGTTTTAAGTGTGGAGAAAGAATAGTTCGTGGGGCTCCGAGAATTTAAAGGAGAGAGCTGCCTAAAATCTTAAGGATTTTATAAAGAGAACTAATAAAATCTACTACAAGAAAGGCTATACAAAGCCTTGTGCATTTTGTTGCCTTGCAAACTACATTATTTATTAGAAATTCAATCAGCTTTTTAATCTACCATAATTCCGTTTGTTCGGAACTCCGATAAAGAGTAGCCTGTATGGCGTTTGAAGTAACGGTTAAGGTACGACTGATCGGGGAAATGGAATTCGTGTACAAGTTCCTGGAAGCTTTTGTGGCTGTACATTAAAGACACTTGCAACTCGATTACGGTGTAGTGGTCTATTATTTCTTTGGCATTCTGCCCCGATATACGTTGGCAGATGGTGTTCAGGTGTCGTGTAGATATCTTTAGTGAATCGGCATAGAACTGAACCGAACGGTCTTCGCGGAATTTTTTTGCAAGCAATGTGCGGAAATCGTGGAAAATACGGTCTTTGTTCTCCGTATTCATAGGCTTATTGGTCTGTTCGTTTCCGTTGTGTATATGTTGCATATACAGCAACAGTGCATTTACCGATAGAATGACGTTGTTTCTGCAATATTCAATATCTTCGGGGTGTTTGTTTATCTCCTGTTCTATAATATCTATTTGGCGGAAGATGTTTGCAACAAACTCCCTTTCCGATTCGCTTTCGTTACCAATGTGTGGGAATCGTTCCAATTTCTGCATCTCTTCGGGTGAGAAATTTCTTCGTGCAGCCAACCATATCTGTTTGGATATTCCCAACAGACGAATAGAAAAATCGCTTGTGATATCCAGCAACAGAATTGTGGATGCTGCAGGGCATATTATTATTTCTCCTTCCGATATGTGATACTTATGCCCATCTATCGTAAACATGGCTTCGCCGCTCAATCCATAGAAAATGCTGGTGTGTTGCAATTGGTAGGGGTGCTGTAGGAATTGTTGCAATGAAGATTTTATTGTTGCAAAACCATGCAAAGGTAATTTTTTAAGATAGATGTTGTTCATAGGTTTCAGATAAAGAACTTAATTCTTTTGTTGTGGAGCTAGAGGGAGTCGAACCCTCGTCCAAACGAGGAAACAATATGCTTTCTACACGCTTAGTCTTCGGTTTGGTTTTCGAGTACAGGCAAGACCGGGACCACCAACCTGCACCTTATCCTCTAAAATTTCACCGTAGCATCGAGGCCTGCCACGATTAGTTCCGATTTGCCTGCACCACCATATCGGATTGCTTCGGAACAACAGCGTCCGGGTGATGTCTCGTTCCAACACCTTGTATCGGAATAAAGCTAATCTACTGTACTTCGATTAAGCAGCGAGAGCATAGTTATTTTCGCCAGATAATCTTTGTCGGCTCAGATTTCAGTGCAAACCAACGAGGCACTGCGTGCTTACATACCTTTTCTACCCGCTGTCAAATCCAAATAGCCCCGAAAAGGTGTCGTAATTTTGTGCGAAGATACGGGCAATTTTTCGGTTTTCAAATAGCAGAATCACTTTTTTTATACTTTTTGCATCCCTTTTTATCTGTTTGTTGTATCTTCGTACCGAGTATAAACAGTGATTGCAAAGCTGTTGAATAATGATAGGTAGTTTACTATGACACACATCGAAATTTGGTTATTGGCATTAGGGGTTGCCATGGATTGTTTCACCGTATCTATTGCCGGCGGTGTTATAATGAAACGTATGAAATGGCGTCCGGTGTTGCTTATGTCCTTCTTCTTCGGTTTTTTTCAAGCGATGAATCCTCTGCTTGGCTGGTTGGGTGCAGGTTGTTTCAGGGAGCAGATTCATAGTTTCGATCATTGGGTGGCTTTTGCAATATTGCTTTTCTTAGGTGTAAAAATGATAGCCGATTCTTTTAAGGAAGAAGAGCAGCGCCGTTTCAATCCCGAGAAGCTTTCGGTAATTCTGGCTTTGGCCGTTGCAACAAGCATAGATGCCTTTGCTGTGGGAATCTCTTTCTCTTGTATAGGTGTAAAGGCTTTTCAAGAACTTCTTTATCCATTGATGGCAATAGGTTTTACATCGTTTTTTATGTCACTCATAGGTCTCTTTTTCGGTGTGAAATGTGGCAGGAGGTTTGCCTCTCGTCTGCATGCCGAGGTGTGGGGCGGTGTTATTCTTATTATAATAGGTGTAAAGGTTCTTGTTGAACATACATGTATGTAGTTCTACGGAGTTATTCTTCTCTTATTAGCTAAAGATGTGTCTTGTTACGTAAAATTATGAATTGTGTTAATAAATAATAATGCTACGCCGGTTTTACTAACATCTTGTTACGATACTCTCTATTATCGTTATATTTTGTGATTGTTGTTTAATTTAGTGCAATGTAATTTTGTCCTCACAATTAAGAAAAACTATGAGGATACAATTACGCATATTAGCTCTTTATACGGCTGTGCTATGTGCCGTTTCATCGGCTGTAGCCGACAATATACGTCTCTATGGGCGTATTGTGGATGATGACAGCAATGCGGTTCCGTTTGCGAGCGTCGGTGTTGCAGGTGTGAACATTGGTACATGTGCCGATGCTGAAGGAAACTTCGAATTGCACCTGAAATCGGGGGAATACACTTTTATGGTTTCGGCTGTAGGTTACGAACCTTATGAAAACAGGATAACTTTGTCACCGGGAGTGCCACATAAACACGATGTACGTATGCGTACATCGTCGACGATGTTAGACGATGTAGTGGTGTCGGCTTCCTTGTCGGGTGTTTCAAGGCTTAAACGTTCGGCGTTCAATGTTGTTGCTGTCGATACAAAGGAGTATTTAAACAGTACAAAGAATTTGAGTGATATATTGGCAAAGATGCCCGGTCTTAAATTGCGCGAGGCCGGTGGAGTCGGTTCCGATATACAGATATCTATGGATGGTTTCAGTGGAAAGCATGTGAAAGTTTTCATCGATGGTGTTCCGCAAGAGGGTGTCGGCAGTTCGTTCGGCTTAAACAACATTCCGGTAAATTATGCCGAACGTATCGAGGTCTATCGCGGTGTCGTTCCGGTTGGCTTCGGTACCGATGCAATGGGCGGAATCATAAATATTGTTACCCGTAAGGCACGTGAGGGGTGGAATGTCGAGGCTTCCTATTCTTATGGTTCATTCAATACGCATAAATCGTATGTTAATTTTGCTCATGTACTCGATAACGGTTTTACCTACGAGATTAATGCCTTTCAGAATTATTCCGATAACAATTACAAAATATACGCACCTGTTGAAGATTTTGAAACGGGTAGAATAGAAAAGAAGAAATTACATCGTGTAGAACGTTTCAACGACACATATCACAACGAGGCTCTATCGGCCAAGGTTGGTGTTGTTGGCAGGCGTTGGGCCGACAGAATGATGCTTGGGGTTACATACTCGCAAATGTATAAGGATATACAAACGGGTGTAAGGCAGGAAATTGTTTACGGAAAGAAGCATCGTCATGGTTATTCTTTGATGCCCTCGTTCGAGTATCGCAAACGTAATCTTTTTGCTCCCGGTCTTGATGTATCTGTTACAGCAAACTATAATCGTAACAGCACCACAAATGTGGATACGGCAAGTCATAAGTATAATTGGTTTGGCGAAAAGAAATTATTGAATACTCCCGGCGAACAGTCCGGTCAACGTATGCGTGCCGACAACGACAACTATAATGCAACATTTACAGCCGATTATCGTTTGGGAAGTTCGCATGCTCATCTTTTTACTCTGCATCATGTGTTCAATGCTTTCAGACGAAGTAATACATCGTTGCTGTTGCCACGCGAGGCAGAAGACCCAATAGCAAAGAGAACGCACAAGAATATAACAGGCCTATCCTATCGTTTCATGCCCGGTGAAAAGTGGAATGTTACAGCGTTCGGGAAATATTATTCACTATACGTTGGCGGTCCTGTTGCAACCACAGGCAACCAGGATGATTATGTTGAAGACACTCGTACTCTTGATGCATACGGGTACGGTGTTGCGGGAACTTTTTTCTTCCTGCAGGGCTTGCAGGCAAAGTTCTCTTACGAAAAGGCCTATCGTCTTCCAACCATAGAAGAGATGTTCGGTGATGAAGATTTGGAGATTGGCGATATTGGAATCGACCCGGAAAGCAGTCATAACATTAATCTCAACCTTTCATATAATACTACGTTTGCAAAGAGGCATACGCTTTATGCCGAGTGTGGTGTTGTTTACCGCGATACAAGGGATTATATTCAACGCAATGTCATCGACATAAGCGGTGGTAAGGCTGCTGCCACATATATAAATTATGGTAAGGTGCTTACGAAAGGATATAATGTGTCGTTGCGTTATTCATTCGACAAATGGCTGTCGATAGGCGGAAATATCACCCATATGGAGGTTCTCGACAATATGAAAACAGCTGCGGGCAGCACAGTGCCTAATATCGGATATAAGGAATGTATGCCCAACTTGCCGGTACTCTTTGCCGATTTCGATGCAAGCTTCTATTGGCATAACCTGTTCGGCAAGGATAACACGTTGACACTTACATACGAGAATCGTTACGTCGAAGAGTTCAGCTATTATTCTTCGAAGCTTGGTGCCAACAAGAACGATTATATGGTTCCCGACCAATTTTCGCACAACATATCGCTTGCATACAGCGTAAAAGGCGGGCGTTATAATTTTGCTTTTGAATGTGTCAACATCACCGACGAACGCCTGTATGATAATTTCAGCCTGCAGAAGGCGGGGCGTGCATTCTACGGGAAAATACGCGTATGTTTCGGAAACAGATAAATAACTATAAGATAACTAAAAAAAGGAGAAATTATGAGAAAGAACTATTTTACAAAATCACTGCTTATTGCAGCCTGTGCCTTGTCATTCTTTGCTTGTTCAGACGATGATTCAACTGTGTTGCCACCGCCATCGGATACCGATGCAAAACCTTATGTTATAGCTGCAACGGTAACAACTTCGAATGCCGAGACAACTGTGCTGTTAAATGCTTCGTCGCTCGACGAAGATACAATATCTGCTGTCAATTCAGGTCTCGTTACCGATGCTGCATCGTACTGGGTATTCCATGGTACCGATTATCTTTACGGGTTGGCCTACAACCAGGGTAATGCCGGGCTTACACGCTCGTTTGTAATGGATGCAAACAGCAATGTGGTTGCTCGTGATGCCGAGTATGCGGTGAACCGTTTTACCACATACGGAATATACGATAATTACATTATTACAACATCTACGGGCAACGCTCCCGATTCATTAGCCGATGCAAACGGTTATCTGCCCAAGATGTTCTTGGTCTCTTATCTTGATACCGATGCCGAGACGTACGCTTCGAATAGCGCCGGTGGGAAATATCTTTCCGAGAACTTCCTTGGAAACGGCGAGTATGTTACACTTGCCGGTTTTCAGCAACGTGGTGGCAAACTGTTTGCGGCAGCTGTACCAATGGGTCTTAGTCAATATGGAGCTTCGGTAGATGGTGGCAGGTATGTTGTTTATCCCGAACTTGTTAAAACCGAAGATGGCGGCAGCAACAGCAGTTCTTATAAGAAAGGCGAGCTGCAGTGGACACAATATCCCGACGAATGCTACATCGCAATATTCGATGATGAAACACTTACGGGCAAGAAACTGATTAGAACCGATAAGATAAGTTATGCCTGCGGCCGTAATAAATCGCAGTATTATCAGATGATTTGGGCTGTTGAAAATGGTGATATCTATGTATTCTCTCCATCGTATGCAAAAACCATGGCAGCCGAGGTGCAACGTACTGTATTGCCGGCTGGTGTAGTCCGCATTAAAGCAGGTGAGGAGCAGTTCGACGACAGCTATTATGTAAACATCGAGGAACTGTCGGGTGGACGTTCTTTCCTGCGTTCATGGTATATGGGCAACGGTAATGTGTTGTTGCAGATGTACGACCAACCTTTCACGCTTGGCTCGAGCAAGAATCTCACATCACTCGGCTTGGCAATTTTCAATGTTACCACCAAGTCATTCAAGTATGTAGCCGGTTTGCCACAAACAGTTTCGTCGTTGGGAACGGCTCCTTATATGGAGAATGGTTTTGCGTATATGCCGGTGACAACAACCGATGGCTATCCTGCAATATGGAAAATAGATCCTGTAACAGCTGTGGCAGTCAAAGGTGCCACTGTAGAGGTTACATCACTTAAAGGTGTTGGTAAACTGTTGCATAATCCATAAGAGTTGCTCCGAAACAGTATTCAGATGTTAAAAATAATATAGTCTGACAGACACATTTGTTTATTGTGTACTTTTACACTCGTAAATTACAATTATCATGAGAAATCTAATTCGTCGCTTGCATCTTTGGGTGTCAGTTCCTTTCGGGTTGGTTATTACGATAACCTGCTTCACCGGAGCAATGCTTGTTTTTGAAAAAGAGATAACAGCATTGTGTACCGCAAATATCTCTTCGGTACAGGTGAAAGGTGCACCGTTGCCTTTGGAGACAATAGCGTCGATGGTTTCTGCACAGCTGCCCGACTCTGTTACGGTTACAGGTATAGTTGTTTCAGAAAACCTCTCCGATGCCTATAAGGTGAATCTATCCAAGCCTCGTCGTGCAGCTCTCTACGTCGACCAATATACAGGTGAGATAAAAGGACGGGCGGAGCGTTTGCCTTTCTTCGATGTGATGTTTAAAATGCACCGTTGGCTGATGGATTCCTCGCCAAAGGATGGCGGGATATTCTGGGGAAAGGTTATTGTGGGGGTGAGTACCATTGCTTTTGTCGCGATACTTATAACGGGGCTTGCCGTATGGTGGCCGCGCACGCGTAAAGCACTTAAAAACCGCGTAAAGATAGTTGCATCGAAAGGAGGTAACCGTTTCCTATACGATTTACATGTTGCAGGAGGTTTCTATGCTCTTATTCTTTTGCTTGCTATGGCGTTGACCGGGCTTACATGGTCGTTCGAATGGTATCGCAACGGTTTCTACAAACTGTTTGGTGTTCCTGTAGCCGGAACAGTGAGTAACGCAAAATCGGGTGCAGGCAAGAGGAACGAATCCTCTCCTCGCTTCATACATTGGCAAGAGGTGTTTGATGTTGTTGCTGCAACATGCCCCGATTACAACCAGATTACCATCTCCGATGGTGCAGTGACGGTGTCTGCGGGCAGTTTCGGTAACAGACGTGCAAGCGATAAATATATTTTCGATAAGAAGAGCGGCAAGATAACAGATGTACAACTCTACAAGGATACCTCTTCTTCGGCAAAGATACGAGGTTGGATATATTCGGTACATGTAGGTTCGTGGGGAGGTGTGGCAACACGTATTCTTGCCTTCCTTGCCGCAATGCTTGGTGCAACACTGCCGTTAACGGGTTATTATCTGTGGATTAAGCGGCTGTATCGTAAACGAAACAGATAGCAATAACTTCTGATAATTCATAAATTAATGGCGGTGTGTCATAATTAACAAACCTAACGAGGCTGCGTCAAAATCGTTTTTTTTTGACGCAGCCTCATTTAATAACTAATAACTAAATTTTACTAAATAATCATAAGTTTTTGTTATTGTTAAAAACAGGCATACATTATACTTTTGCAATCAAATAACAGGAAGCTGTTTAAATTTTTTATAAAAATATTTACGGCTTTACAAAATAGGGTTTCTACAAATAAAATAAAAAAACTCCTAAATATGATGAAAAAAGTTTTAATGTTTGTTTTGTGTGCCACAATGTTTGCAGGTGTGGCATATTCTCAACAGAAAGAAGGTACCGAGAGAAAGTCGCGTCTTACTCTTGGCGGTTACGGCGAGGCTGTTATGACTCGTAACTTCTTCAGCGATAAGTATATGCGTTATACCGATGCCGAAACTTATAAGGATGCCGACAGTCATGGCCGTTTCGATCTTCCGCATGTGGTTTTTTACATAGGATATGATTTTGGAAAAGGATGGACAATGGGTGCCGAGTTGGAGATAGAACATGGTGGCACCGAGAGCGCAGTGGAGATTGAGGAAGAAGAGGGTGGAGAGTATGAAGCGGAGGTTGAGCGTGGCGGTGAGGTTGCACTCGAGCAATTCTGGATTCAGAAGTCCTTCTCAAAGGCCTTTAATCTTCGCATGGGTCATATAATTGTGCCCGTAGGTGCAACAAATCAGTATCATTTGCCTACCGAGTTCTTTACCGTTTATCGTCCCGAGGGCGAGAGTACCATCTTCCCTTGCACATGGCACGAAACAGGTGTCAGCTTGTGGGGCAGAACGGGCGATTTTCGTTACGAACTTCAGTTTCTTGCAGGTTTGGACTCCGACCGTTTCGGCCGTAAAGGTTGGATAAACGGAGCAGCCGGCAGCCCCTATGAATTTAAGATAGCAAACAGCTATGCAGGTGCTTTCCGCTTGGATAATTTCTCGGTGCCGGGCCTGCGTCTGTCACTCAGCGGATATATAGGCAATTCGTTCAAGAATACGTTAGGTGCCACAGAGGCAAAAAAATACGAAGATGTTACAGGTACAGTCATGATTGGCGCATTCGATTTTATGTACAATGCACACAACCTTATTGTGCGCGGAAATTTCGATTACGGTCATCTGTCGGACAGCAAGCTCATAACACAGTACAATATGTCTATGCGTAAAGATTCACCTTCTCCTGCGCAGGCTGTTGCTTCCGATGCCATAGCCGCAGGTATCGAGGCCGGTTACGATGTTTTCTCGCTTATTCCCGATATGCGCGAGAAGAATCAAAAGCTGTTCCTCTTTGGTCGTTACGAGTACTACGATTCGATGTATAAAACCGAAGAGACAATTCAAGATTACGATTGGTGCGGACGTCAGCGCATTGCCGCCGGTGTAAACTATTTTCCTATGAAAGATATTGTCATTAAGGGTGAGTACAGCATCGGTCTGCTCGACAGCAAATATAACAACGAGCCCTCTATTTCGATAGGTGTTGCCTATTCGGGTTTCTTTACACGTTGAAAACCAAGTGAAATCAAAACAATATAAATATTATTAAAATTTATTAAAATGAAAAAGTATTTTAAATTTCCTCTTTATCTGCTTATGGGAGCAGTAGCCGTATGCGGTTTTGCATCGTGCAGCGATGATGACGGTGTTGCCTTATCAGAGAAAAAAGAAAAAATGTTCAAGGATGCCATTGTCGATTATGTAGACAATACAGTTATTCCCACCTATCGTGGTATGGCCGATAATGCAATACTCCTGGCCGATGCCTGCAACGAGATATTGGCTAAATTCAATGCCGGAGAGTTGAGTGCAGACGATGTAAAGGCTGCCGGAGAATATTGGAACAAGAGTCGCGACTATTGGGAGAAGAGCGAGGCTTTCCTTTATGGCCCTGTAGCAGTTGCAAACATCGACCCGCACATCGATTCATGGCCTTTGGATAAGGTTCAGATGGACAAGTTGCTTGTGGATATACACAACGGCCGGAATTGGGACGCCGAAACACTTGGTCCCGGTCTGCTTGGTTTCCATGCAATAGAGTATATGTTGTTCGAACTTAGCACCGATGGAACAGTTTCGAATCCCCACAATGTAAACTACACAAAAGAGGAGCTGCTCTATCTTGTTGCTGTTGCCGAGGATTTGCGTAACCAATGTGTGTTGCTCGAGGCTGCATGGGTGGGTGTCGAGAATCTCTCTGATGCAAAAAGCACAATTCTTGCCGATGCTGAGCTTGAGGTTGAGCGTTCCATCGTGAACTATGGTTGGCAGATGAAGAATGCAGGTGCAGGCGGCAGCAATTATGTAAACTATCTTGATGCTGCACAGCAGCTTGTGGAAGGTTGCGCCACTATTGCCGACGAGGTTGCAAATACAAAGATAGGAACACCGGCATTGGGCTCGCAAGATGAGGATGACAACTACATCGAGTCGCCCTACAGCTTGAACTCAATAAACGACTTTGTCGGCAATATCATAAGCATCGAGAATGCTTATCAAGGTTCAAAGGCCGGTGATGCATCTATAAGCGATTTTATAAAGATTGTCGACCCGGAATTGGATAGTATGGTGAAAGAGCTTATAGCAGAGTCGAAAGAGGCTATTGTTGCAATAGGCGAACCTTTCGTTTCAACATCAAACACACAGGCTGCAATTGCTGCAATGGAGGTTGTAAACGACCTTTACAAACTTCTTGACGAAAGAGTATATGCTGCTCTTACAGGGTACGATTTTGAATAAATATAAAACGACATCAAAATTAACCATAAAATGAAGAAATTAGTTTATTTGTTTGGTTTGTTGTTATGCGCAGGATTTGTCTCTTGTAGCGACGATAATGATGGTACCGTTGTTACTCTTCCGCCATCGGAACTTCCCGATTGGTATTATGCCGGTGGTCGTTCGGGAACAGCCTATCTGACAACTGCTGCGGCTTTTGAACAGCCTACTGCTGTTATTGACGACGAAGATATGTATCTCTCCTTCAAACGCGGTGAAGCTCTTTTCGAGAATCCTTTCATGACAAATAACGAAGGTGTTCGCAAGGGGTTGGGTCCTGTGTATATTCGTACATCATGTATACATTGCCACCCGGGTTACGGCCATGGCAAACGTATTCCCGATGGTACTTTCAATACAAACGAGATTGGCAACGGCTGTCTGTTGGTAGTATATAACAAGGATACCGAGGGCTACGTGCCTTGGTTGGCAGGTATGCCGCAGAGCCATGCTGTTGCTCCTTTCAAGGCACCTGTGGACGAAAGCATGATTACTGTTACATGGAAGAACCACACCGATGAGTGGGGTAACGAGTTTCCCGACGGTGAAAAATATGAGTTGATTTATCCCGAGGTAAATATGCCGAAGGAGGCTGTTTATGTCTACAATCAGGATAACAGTTTCGACCTCGGCAATTATGGTGTAAAACTTGAATCAACAATCGGTATTTATGGTACAGGTCTGCTCGATGCAATATCAGACGAGGATTTGAAAGAGGAGTGGGCAAAACAAGAGGAGCTTGGTGTTCCGCTTAACACTGCTATTTTCCAAGGCGGCGATTGGGTGAAGCAATATGCAAATACAGCGCAAGGTGGCGATGGTACAAAATATCCGTTGCGTTACACTTATGCAATGAGCCGCGGTCCTTTGCAGGATGGTGCAGGTGCCAATGCATTCTGGAATATAACCAACGCTACACGCAGCGACCGTCGTTTCCACTATCTTGATGCAGCAGGAAGTTATGCTAAATATTCTTCGAAAGACCCTGAAGTACAGGCTGCTTTCGGTGAATATATAAGCAAACTCGACCCGAACAAGGAGCACCCCGAGTGGCATGTTTGCGATACTCTCACAATGGAGCAGTGTATCTATAATTATCTTACAAGCAAGACTCTGCCTGTAGAGGTAAGCGATCAGGACTACATCGATCTTATGGTGTGGCATAGAGGATTGGCTGTTCCTGCCGTGCGAAACGTAGACGATTCCGAGGTGCTGGAAGGCAAGGAGTTGTTTACCCGGATAGGATGTGCTACTTGTCACCGTCCATCGTGGAAAACCGGCGACGATGTGGTTCGTGACCCGGCCAATTTCTTTACCGAGGACGACAGAACATTTAAGGAAGGTCGTGAGTTGCCACGTTATCCTAACGAGACAATATGGCCATACACCGATATGGTTCAGCACAAGCTTTATATGGTTAACGATATTCGTACCGGTTGGTGCCGCACAACACCTTTGTGGGGTAGAGGATTGCACCAAAAGTGTACAGGCTCGCCTACAGCCGACCGTCTGCACGATTGCCGCGCACGTAACGTGATTGAGGCTATTATGTGGCACGGTGCCCGTGACAGCCATGCTCGCGAAAGCGTCGAGAACTTCCGTATGTTGAAGCCGGAGGAGCGCGATGCAGTGGTAAAGTTCATCGATTCTATTTAATAACATTGTTTGAACAGATAAAACAGAGTGTGCCGGAATTTATCTTTTTTGGCACGCTCTGTTTAATAATTATTGCTATATTTGCCAAATACCCTAAGAGTTCCTGAATATGAAGAGATTGTTTAAATATATGTCGTTTTTGGCATTGGCGATTATTGTTATAATGTTGACTGCTGCCACAGTGTTGGAGAAGTTCTATGGTACTGCTTTTGTAACAGATAATATATACACCTCTGTGCCTGCAATTATGTTGTGGTTGTTTTTGGCTGTTGTTGCTTTCATCTATCTTATCAAATGCAAGGTACATAGAACTGTCGTTACGTTTGCATTGCATCTCTCTTTCCTGCTTATCCTATGCGGTGCATTGGTGACACACCTCACAGGCACGCAGGGCAGTGTGCATCTGCGTACCGACGCACCGGCAACCACAGTCTACTCTTTGCAGGATGGTAATCTTGGGCGTTTCCCCTTCTTGCTTAAACTTAACAAATTTACATTGGAGTACTATAAAGGAACATTTGCGCCGATGGATTATGTAAGCACTCTTATGATTACAGAGAATGCCGACAGTATCTCGGGTACAGTGTCTATGAATAATATCTTCTCGTATAAAGGCTATCGTTTCTATCAGTCGGGATACGACGACGATGGCAAAGGAGCTACGCTCTCTGTAGCATACGACCCCTACGGTATTTCAATAACATATATCGGCTATGCAATGCTGCTGTTGTCGATGTCTTGCTTCTTTTTTGAACGAAGAAGCAGTTTCCGTTCACTGCTTCGCAGCCCTTTGCTGAAGCGTGGCACTTTGCTTGTCGTGCTGTTTTTTTCATCGGTAAAGATATATTCGAATGACGCACCTGCAACTATTCCGCGCTATGTAGCCGAGGAACTTGGGAATCTTTATATTTACTACAACGACAGAATATCTCCTTTGCAAACCTTTGCAAAAGATTTCACAGTAAAATTGTATGGGAAATCCTCGTATAAAGGGCTTTCTCCCGAGCAGGTGGTTGCAGGTTGGTTCTTTTATTACGATGATTGGAAGCACGAACCTATGATAAAAGTAAAGGAGAAGGCTGTTCGGGATATTCTTGGATGCAAAGGCAAGTATGCCTCTTTGGTCGATTTTACTTCGAACAGAGGGTATAAACTCGATGCGGCTTTGCAAAGCAGCGACGATGCGGCATTGCGTCGTGCAGCAGTCTCTGCCAACGAAAAATTCAATCTTGTCAGTATGCTCTGTACCGGCAGGTTCCTGCAGATATTCCCCTACAGCAACGATTCAGTTTCTACACCACAGTGGTATTCGCTTGCCGACAGGTTGCCGGCGGATATGCCTGTGGAACAATATGCTTTTGTACGCGGTTGCATGAATTATGTTGCAGAGAAGATTGCTGCCGGCAGATACGATGAGGCTGTGCAGTTGCTTGGCAAGATAAGGAAGTACCAGAAAAATGTGATGGGTACCTTGTCGCCCTCGGATATGCGCTTCAGTGCCGAGAAACTCTATAACAATGCCAACTGCATACGTTTTCTTGCAATGTTTTCGGTTTTTGCGGGTGTGGTATCCTTTTTTATTTGCATCCGTTCTTTTGCAAAGCATAAACCAATTGCCACATGGTTGCGTATGTTGTTGAATGTGCTTCGATGGGCTGTGTTGCTGTATCTTACATTCTTTATGGCTCTGCGTGGTTATATAAGCGGACACTTCCCCGTTTCCAATGGCTTTGAAACCATGATGTTTATGGCCTGGTGTGCGTTGCTGATATCTATTTTGGCCAATCGACGTTTTGTGCTTGCTGCTCCTTTTGGGCTGCTGTTGTGTGGTTTGTCGCTTATGGTTGCAATGATGGGCGACAGTAACCCACAAATAACCCGGCTGATGCCTGTATTACATTCGCCATTGTTAAGCGTGCATGTTGTTGTTATAATGATAGCCTACTCTCTTTTTGCCTTTGCCATGCTCAATGGTGTGACGGCACTGTTCTTGCACCGTTCAAAAGAAAACTCCGATAGTGTGGAGTATCTGGCAGTGTTGAGCCGCATAATCCTCTATCCTGCCGTCTTTCTGCTTGCGGTAGGTATATTCATTGGTGCGGTGTGGGCAAATGTTTCGTGGGGGCGCTATTGGGGTTGGGACCCCAAGGAGGTGTGGGCTTTGATTACAATGCTTGTCTATTCGTTGGCGTTACATGCAACCTCGCTACCGATGTTCCGCAAACCGCTGTTTCTGCATCTTTTCTGCATTGCAGCTTTCCTGACGGTACTTATTACCTATTTCGGTGTAAATTTCATTCTTGGTGGCATGCATAGCTATGCTTGATAGTGCGGCCTCCGGTCTTTCTACCTATTTAGTATCATCCTTGGATTTTGCAGGTGAATTGTTGGCTTTGTCAATTTATAGAATAAACGACGCTGTGCCGGAAAAAGAAATCCGGCACAGCGTCGTTTATTTTAAGTGTTTTTTTATCGTGCGTAGTTTACTGCACGTGTTTCGCGTATAACGGTTATCTTGACCTGTCCCGGGTAGGTCATTTCGTCCTGTATCTTCTTTGCAATTTCGCCCGACAGCTGTTCGGTCTGTTTGTCGTCAATCTTGTCGGCGCCAACTATTACACGCAATTCTCGTCCGGCCTGTATTGCGTATGTCTTTGTTACGCCGGGGTAGGACATTGCAAGTTGCTCAAGGTCGTGCAGACGTTTGATGTATGCCTCTACAATTTCGCGACGTGCACCGGGACGTGCTCCCGAGATTGCATCGCACACCTGAACAATGGGGGCGATAAGGCTTGTCATCTCCATCTCGTCGTGGTGTGCACCTATTGCATTGCAGATATCGGGTTTCTCCTTATACTTCTCGGCAAGCTTCATACCATATTCTGCATGTGGCAATTCTGTCTCTTCATCGGGCACTTTGCCAATATCGTGAAGCAATCCGGCACGTTTGGCCTTTTTGGGGTTAAGCCCAAGTTCTGCTGCCATAACGGCACATAGGTTGGCTGTTTCGCGTGCGTGTTGCAAAAGGTTCTGTCCGTATGATGAACGGTATTTCATTTTACCGATGATGCGTATAAGTTCGGGGTGCAGGCCATGAATACCAAGGTCGATTGTCGTGCGCTTTCCGGTCTCGATAATCTCCTCTTCCACCTGCTTCTTCACCTTTGCAACAACCTCTTCGATACGTGCCGGGTGAATACGTCCGTCGGCAACAAGCTGATGCAGGGCAAGGCGTGCGATTTCGCGGCGAACAGGGTCGAAAGCACTAAGTACAATGGCCTCGGGTGTATCATCTACAACAATTTCCACTCCTGTGGCAGCCTCCAATGCTCTGATGTTACGTCCTTCGCGTCCAATGATACGTCCCTTCATTTCATCATTGTCTATGTGGAATACTGTAACCGAGTTTTCGATAGCTGTTTCTGTTGCAACACGCTGAATGGTTTGTATTACAATTTTCTTTGCCTCTTTTCCTGCTGTCATCTTTGCATCATCGATAATATCGTTGATGTATGATGCAGCCTGTGTTTTTGCCTCCTCTTTAAGTGACTCTACAAGGCGTTCTTTTGCCTCCTCGGCCGACAATCCACTGATGGTTTCCAACTTCTCGCGCTCCTGTTGGTGCAGTTTGTCAAGCTCTTCCTGCTTGCGCTCCAATATCGATTTTTGTGCTTCGAGGTTCTCTTTGAAAGCATCTACCTCGTTGCGTTTGCGTTGCAAATCTTCGTTTCGCTGGTTGAGCTGAATTTCACGTTGTTTAATGTGGTTCTCGGCCTGCTGTATTTTGTGGTTGCGTTGTGCAATCTCTTTTTCCAACTCGGCCTTTTTGTTAAGGAATTTCTCCTTTACCTCTAATAATTTGTTCTTCTTTATCACCTCAGCCTCTTTGTGGGCGTCGTCGATGATTTTGCGATGTTTCGCCTTTAATCCGAAACGGATTATAAGATATTGACATACACAGCCGATGGCTATACCCACCGCTGCGCAAATGATTAATGTTGGTGTACTGTACATAACGTTACAAATTTAATTATATAATAAAACGCATTGCGTATGCCCCGTTACAAGTGTCTACACTTTTGGGGTGCTGCAATGCGTGAAACTGCCAATAAAAGTAGGGAATCAATCTTTCCTGTTTGTGGCATTGTCGATTAAACGCGACAATTCGCCAATCTTGCGCATCATATCGGCCGAGCCGACGTTGTCTGTCTGTTTTACATGGCTGAAGGCTATATCTATTGCGGCCATTGTTACCAGCCTTACGCCCACCTCGCCCGTAAACATCTGTTTATATAGTATCAGCTTCTCGTTTAATAAACGAGCTGCCTGACGGTAGTACGGCTCTTCGCTTGCGGGTACATAAAGAGGGTACGATATCCCGTCTATTATAAGATTGATTCCAACGTTTTTATCTTCCATCTCTTGGGTTGTTACTGTTTTTTAAGCGACTCAATACAATGGTCGATTTCACGCACCAGCTTCGATAATCTATCTTTTGTTTCGCCTATTTCGGCATCGCTTAAACTGATTACCTTTGCCTGTTTAAGATTGTTGTAGCTCTGTTCAAGTGCTTTAAGACGCATTTGCAATTCTTTTAGCGAACACTCTTTCTCTTGAATTTGTCGTGAGAGCTCGCTGTTCAGCTCCTCCTTTTCCTTATATGCATAAATTAATTTGCGGAGCTTCTCTTCAAATTGTGCAAATATTCTCTTATCGTTCTCGGTCATATTACGACAATCATTCTACAAATGTATATGAAATTTTGGAAAATTAAAAATCTTGTGAAGTTTTTTTAACCAAATCTTCTCTTATAAGGTTATTCCGGCAGCTTCGAACAGTCGACGGTAGTATGCGGCTTTTTTCTCCAATGCCAACGGATATGCGCGCGAAGTCGATGGCATTCGCCACACTGTTACTCCGCCGGCAAGTGAGGGTATAAATACATTGCAACCTATTTTGGGTGTATCTGCTCCGAATGGGGCAAGCAATGTTTCGGCAGCTTTTTCACCTGTTACGGCAATGGTTCTGCAATGGGGAATGCGCGACAAGAGTTTCTTTATATCGGTGGGCTCTACAATATGCAGGTGAAGGTCTGATGCGTTGTTCTCTTTTCTTATAACGGCTGCAGCCACGTCATACAGGGCAATTCCTCTGTTCTCCAAGAAGTCGGTTATCTGCGGAAGGTTGAAGCGCTTTTCGCTTTTGATGATGAAGCGGAAGGAATCGTCGAAGAATATTGAGCCAACGATTTTCCAAAAATCGTTTGTTATGTTGGGGTAGTAGAAGTCCATCGACCAGCGTTTCCTTGGTGGAGGAAAACTGCCGAGCAGCAACAGTTTGGCGTTTGATGGCAGAAACGGTTCCCAAGGGTGTTGCTCTATCTCTACTGCTTGTGTGGTACTCATTATTCTGTTATCTCGTAACGGTGCAACATCTCAATCGGGTTGTATGCCTTTTTTGCTTGTTGCAGCCCGGGGTCGCCCAGGTCCTCTTCGCGGTTGATGTAGGCGAGCTGCGGATGTGCATCGAGCATGTCGGCTGCAAAATAACGGTTTATGGCTTCGCTTGCACCTACATAATCGCGTTCTGCTTTTTCGATGTGTATATACAGGGTGTCGCCAATAATTTCGCCAAGCGTGAATGCAACAATGTTTCCATCTATTCTTATGATTCCTGCCGGTTGGTCGTATTGTGTGAGGTTGCGTACCGTGGCCATGCATTGCCATTGTTCATAGCAGCGCATGTTGTCCTCACGATTATGCTGGCAATCTCTGTCTGCGGCAAGAAAACGTACCACCTCCTTTATATCCTCGTGTCTGCAACGGCTGTAGGTGTGTCCGGGAAATTCGCTTATGAATTTGTTGTAACGGTTGCGTTTCTTGTTCAGAGCACGTCCTTGCAGTGTTGCAAGCGATTGTGCCGAATAGATGTAATCGCTCCAATTTTCTATCTGCATACATTGATGCTTTGGCAGAATGTGGCAGATTTCTTCTGTTTGTGGCTCGGGGACGGCTGTCAGCCGCAAAGCTTTTCCGTTTGATATGCAGTATTCTTGCAGCATTGTTATGCTCTTCTCCAACGGCATGTTCCCGATTGGCGGCAGAAAGGCTTCGCTACACATATCATACTCCGATTTGCACGAAATAAAGAGTGTGTCATTCTCTATGGCATATCGATAATTCATGAATCGTGCCCACATGACAAGGTTGCCCGGTGTGTAGTCGCACGATTTTGTGGGCAGATGTTTGGTGAACGGGAGAATATTTTCAATCTCTTCGATGCTTATCGGCTTAAATGAAAGCATTTTCTTTTGTTGTTTGATAAATGTATATATATATGTTGTGTCATAAAGCGCGCTTTATGACACAACATTGAATTTCGGTTTATTTCTTTTCTGTCAGCTCCTCGTTTTTGGGGCGTGGTTCTTTCTTGGCAAGTGTTACAATCTTATATACGTAGTCTACCATCCATTGCTCGGAGTAGCCGAGTTTCTCTTTATATTGGCGAATGGCATATACGGTGCGGAAGGTGGCTTCATCTTTCCATTTGTCTTTGGTAAGGATGTCGTTTATAACCTTCTGTGTCATGCTGTAGAGTAATTTTTTGAATACTCCCGGTACTCGGAATTTCCATTGCATAAGATTGCCGACAAGCATCATCAGGTCGTTGTTGAAACCTTGGAAGGCAAACAGGTAGGGCTGAACACCGTTTATGTTCTTGCAGTTGCGTTTGATGGATGCGTCAATCTCTTTAAAGAATCCATCGTTCATTCCATATATCTGTTCTATCATCTTCTTGCAACGTCCGCGTTCGGCAACACCGAGTTTGTTGTTCTGGGTGGCAACCTTCAGGGTGCGTTTGAATGTTGCAAGGTCGGGCAACATTGCCAGGTTGGTAATTCCTAAATTAGCGGCAAGAACCGATTGGTAGTACACCCTGATGAGTGTCATGAAATCCTCCATGCCGCCGACCTTCTCTACGTCGTTGTTTTTCTTTTTAAAAAAGCTGAATAATCCCATGTTATATCTGTTTATTTATTGTTTTTTCTTTTTTGCTGTTCTTCCATCAATAGGCGTTGTTGCTCCTGCAGAGCCTCAAGGCGTGCCATCATATTACTGCGTTTGGCAGGGTTGTTCTTGTTCGATTCGTAGTAGGCTTCCATCTTCTTCAGCAGCTCGTTTTCGTTGATTTTGTGGCGCAGATAGATGAATATTCCAACACTTATGATGGTAGAGAGGAAATAGTAATAGTTCAATCCCGAAGAGTAGTCGTTGAAGATGAAGAAGAACATTACAGGCATCAGATACATCATCCAACGCATAATCTTCATCTGTGTCTCCTGCTCGGGTGAGTTACCCATTGTAGGCTGCATCTTCGAGGTGTAATATGTGTTTACAATCTGTGTGACGCAGAACAAAAGGCAGAAAAGGCTTATGTGGTTTCCGATGGGCCATATATATGTGTCCCAACTGATAAGCGTGTCGTACGATGAAAGGTCTTTTGCCCACAGGAAGCTTTGCTGTCGCAGCTCTATGGCATTGGGCACAAAGTTGAACAGGGCTATGAAGATTGGCATCTGTATGAGCATCGGCAGGCAACCGCCCATGGGGCTTGCACCATATTTCGAATAGAGCATCATAATCTCCTGCTGCTTCTTCATTGCATCTTCCTGCTTGGGGTATTTTGCATTTATGGCATCTATATGCGGCTTTAGTGCACGCATCTTGGCCGAAGAGAGATACGATTTATAGGTGAAAGGATAAACCACCACCTTAACAATTATTGTCAGCAGCAAAAGCACTATACCCATGTTAAGTCCCCATCCTGTAAGCCAATCGAAGAGGTACATTATGAAGAAACGGTTTATCCAACGTACGATGGGCCATCCAAAATAGATGAGTTTATGCAATTGCAGGTCTTTGTCGCCATTAATGGCAAGTTCGTTGCAATCTTTAAGTATGCTGTACTTGTTTGGTCCAAAATAGAACTGTATATCGGTGGCAACCTTGCCGCTGGGGTCGAACGGGGTGTACATCTCCACGCTCAAGTTTTTCAAGTAGCCGCGTCCTTCGTTAAGAGTGTCCGATTTTAATGTTACGTCGTTAAATTCGTCGCCTGCAATCATTATGCACGAGAAGAATTGGTTTTTGAATGCAACCCAATCGAGCGGCTCGTTTATATTCTCCTTGTCGTTCGATATCTCGCTAAGGTAGTCGGTGTCGTCGTCGGTAAGCTTGTATGTGAGTGTGGAATATCTCTGTTCAAATGTGAATCCCTTCTCCTGCTGTCGCATAAGCTGGTCCCATGTGATTCGCATTTCACGTGTCGAACTTGGGAAAAATCCCTCCATATTGTGCGCCTCAATGGCAAGGTTCAGCATGTAGCTGTCGCCCAATAAGGTGTATGCAAAATCTATATATTTGTCTTCGGCAAATGCAAGACGCAATACAACGCTGCTGTCGCTCTGTTCCACAGGGGTGAAATATAGCTCGCTTGTATATATGTTGTGCTCTTTCCCGTCGATGGTAAAGTTCATCGTGTTGCCGATGGTCTCGCTGCGACGTCCTTTGTCGATAACTATTTCATCCTGTTCGTTGAAAAGAGTGAGGAGATTGCCTTGCTGGTCTTTGTAATCGTTTAGTGTGGCCGAACAGATTCTTGCTCCAAGGGTCGATATGCGAATGTCTACATTGTTGTTTTTAAGTGTGATGAATTGCTCTTTGCCATTAAGTACATTGAACATAACCGATGAACTGTCGTTGCTCAATTTTGTCATTGCTTCTTCTTGTGCAGCAATCTCTTTGTTCTCGGCTTGTTGCCGGGCGTGCTCTATGGCCGCAATAGAATCCTGATATTTTCTTTGTGCCTCAATTTGTGAGGGGTCGGGCTGGTTCAAATAGGTGTATCCGAAAAGTACCAATCCGATAAGTAAAAATCCGATAATTGTATTTTTATCCATTTTTCTGTTTTTTTTTAGAAGTAGTTTAATTTTCTATAAAAGTTATGTTATGTGAACTGCAAAATCTAACGAAATAAATTAAACAATTTCTCAGATGTTCGCAAAAAACGAGCGCAAATATAACAAAAATAATGGTAAAACTCATTCACGTTTAAATAAAAAGTAAAGATGTGTTTGTATATATATAGATTTAAAAAGAAATTTAAACAGTTTCTGTGATTATTTTTTAAAAAGATGCACTATTTTATTTATCTTCGCATCGGAAATTTCACAAACACAAACTGCAAAATATGAAAATGAGACGATTATTTTTTGCTTTAACTCTCGTTTTTTCTTTGGTAATTCAGGCTCAAAACTCTGTTTCGGTTGCCGATTATTACAGGGCTAAAGTCGATTCGTTGCTTATGCAAATGAGTTTGCGTGGAGATATTGAAACCGATTCTGTGCGCGAGAATCCTGCATATTACAAAATGATGGTTCCGCCTGTATTGTATCACTCTACAGTGGAACGTGGTATGCGCGAAGGTTTTGATATGCATAAGGAGAACGTCAGCACCATGCTTGATATGGATAACGACCGCAATGTGCTTATCGATAAGATGCTGCTGAACGTCTATAAGAATCATCCTTCTTTGATAGAGTGCACCGAGGGGCAGCTGCGTGACGTGAAAACAGTGAAGAAGGACGAAACGTTGAACATTCCTGTCGATATAAAGGTGGCGGCCGATGCACCTGCCTCTTTGCCGCAGGATATAACAGAAAGTGTTGCCACAGAATATGTTAAGCCCAACTATTGGCGTTCGTCGGGTGAATTCTCCATGAATTTCACTCAAAACTATGTGTCGGGTAATTGGCATGCAGGCGGTGAGAATAATAAAACCATGCTTGCTTTGCTGAGACTTGTTGTGAAATACGACGATAAAGATAAAATCACTTTCGAGAATGTTTTCGATGCTCGTCTGGGCTTTACGACGGTAAGGTCCGACACCATGCACAGCCTTAAGACAAACAATGATATGTTGCGTCTCGAAAGTAAATTGGGATATAAGGTTGCAAAGAATCTTTCGGCAACGATAAATTTGCAGATGCAGACACAATCTATGCCGAGTTATCCCACCAACAGCCGCGACTTTGTCTCCAACTTCATGGCTCCTTTCGATGCAAACTTTTCAATCGGTATCGATTATAAGTTAAGTGGCAAGAAATGGGCAATGTCGCTCTACTTTGCTCCTCTGTCGTCTTATAATTACAAGTTTGTGAGGTATCAGCGTCTGGCATCGCGTTTCGGTATTCGTGAGGGGCGTCAGCATAAAGAGGATTTCGGTACCCAGGTGGTGTTCAAGCCCAATGCAACCATTCTGCCCAATCTCACGTGGTCGGCTCGTGTGGAGTTTTATAGCGACTACAGCCGTACATTCATCGACTCCGAAAGCAACTTCAACCTTAAATTGAGCAAATATTTTACGGCAACACTTGCCATGTATGCACGTTTCGACGACAGTGCTCCCGGTTTGTATAGCGACGACTTTGGATATTGGCAATTCAAAGAGTATATGACACTTGGTCTTAAATACTCTTGGTGAGATAGTTACAACCATCGATGTTTAGAAACTGTTTAATTTAAAAAAATAAGAACCTGTCATTGAAATGAATTGGAGTGCGTTTTTCCCTATAACAGATCCTACATGGATATTCTTCGGAGTGCTGTGCATTATACTGTTTGCACCGTTGCTCTTCAATAAATTACGCCTTCCGCACATAATAGGTATGATTCTTGCCGGGTTGATTGTAGGTCCCAACGGGCTTAACATCCTTGAAAGAGATGACAGCTTCGAACTCTTTGGTAAGGTGGGGCTTTATTATATAATGTTTCTTGCCAGCCTCGAGATTAACCTTCAAGACCTCAAACGGTCGAGGGGTGGTGCGATGCTTATAGGTTTGCTTGCTTTTGCGGTTCCGGTTTCGTTGGGTATGTTCACCAATATGGTGTTGTTGCAATATGGCCTTGTAACATCGGTTCTTCTTGCGAGCATGTATGCATCGTATACACTTATCTCTTATCCTATTGTGGCGCGATACGGTTTGTCGCGCCTTAAGTGTGTTAACTTTGTGGTTGGCGGCACTGTTATAACCGATACGCTTACCCTTTTTGTTCTTGCTGCTGTGAGCGGTCTGTTTACGGGCGAAACAAATATGTGGTTTTTTGTGCTGCTTATTGCAAAGTTTATTCTGATAACATTGCTTATAATTTATCTGTTCCCTCGTCTTGCACGTTATTTCTTCCGCCGATATAACGATGCAATAATTCAGTATATTTTTGTGATGGGCCTGTTGTTCCTTGGAGCCGGAATGATGGAGATGGTGGGCATGGAAGGTATCCTTGGTGCGTTTATCACAGGTTTGGTACTGAACAGAATGATTCCTCACTCTTCGCCGTTGATGCGACGTATAGATTTTATAGGCAATGCAATATTTATCCCATATTTCCTTATCGGTGTAGGCATGATGATAAATCCTCGTGCTTTTATGGCCGGTGGGGATGCCCTTTTAGTGGCTGTTGCCATGGTTGTAACGGCTCTTTGCGGTAAGTTCGCAGCATCGTGGATAACACATAAGGTATATAAGATGTCGGGTGACGAACAACGTCTTATGTTCGGCCTCAGCAGCTCGCAGGCGGCTGCAACACTTGCTGCGGCCATAGTAGGTCATGGCATAATGCTTCCCGACGGCTCGCGGTTGCTTAACGATGATGTTCTTAACGGCACAATTCTGCTTATACTTGTTACATGTATAGTCAGTTCGCTTGCCACAGACAGAGCTTCGCGTCGTCTTGCCGTTTCGGGAGCATTGCTCGATAAGCCGTTGAACCCATCTAAAAAAACACTGCTTGCGCTTGCCAATCCCGATATGGTCGATAAACTTATGGACCTTGCAATGCTTATTCGTGATGAAAAATCGCAGGTGCCTCTTTCGGCTGTGACGGTGGTGCTCGACGAGGATGAGAAGATGATGGCGCGTGCAACCAAGGTGCTCGACCATGCAGCGCATATTGCCGCTTCGGTAAATATGCCGTTGCTTACCAAATTGCGCCTTACCACCAACCTTTCGCATGGAATCATTCACGAGATGAAAGAGAATGATTATCGCGAACTGATAGTGGGCTTTCACCAGAAAGAGACTGCAAACGATACGTTTCTTGGTGGTGTGTTGCCCGAACTGCTGCGTGGCTTGAACTGCCAGATTTCCATGGCACGAATGACAATTCCGTTGAATACAATAAGGTGTATGCAGATAACCTTTCCTGCAAAAGCGGAGTTTGAGGCCGGTTTCAGAAATTGGGTGGAAGAGACAGCCCGTATGGCCGGAAACATTGGATGTAAGGTGTTCTATCATGGGCATCCCGATACCATGCGTCATGTAGAGAGGTATCTTAACAGCAATGCCCGTGGCGTTCAGGCCGAGTTCTGCGCCACTGACGGTGGAAACGACTTGAAACGTCTTTCGCAGGTTATACACAAGGACCACTTGTTGGTGATTGTGAGCGCACGTCGCGGTTCTATCTCTTTCCGTCCCTCGCTCGACCACATCTTTACACAGCTGCAGCGCGATTATAGCGAAACGAGTGTATTGCTTATTTATCCTAACGGATATTCGCGTAATGCCGATGCATGATATTCTTTCGGAATATGCGCTTGCATGGGAATAAATACATCCTGTTGCGTGTAATTGACTGATAGAGAGGGTATATTGTCATTATTTTCTCTTTATCGTTGGGTTTTTCGGCCGATAATGATTATCTTTGCACTTAAATAGCGAAATAACGATATGAAAGAATTTGTCAGTATGTTGCGACGATTCGTCTCGCCATACAAAAAATATGTGTGTTGGGCTATCGTGTTGAATATCCTTTCGGCAGTGTTCAATGTGTTTTCGTTTACATTGCTTGTTCCTATTCTGAATATCCTGTTTAAGACGGGGTCTTCCGATAAGGTATATCAATTTATGGAATGGGGCAGCGGCGATATAAAGGATGTTGCAATAAATAATTTCTATTATTATGTCACGCAGCTGATTAGTACCGAAGGTGCACTCTTTACGCTTGTGGTTATCGGCATTGTGTTGGGTGTGATGACTTTTCTTAAGACTGCATGCTATTTTGCATCGTCGGCTGTTATGATTCCGTTGCGCACCGGTGTGGTACGCGATATTCGTGTCATGGTCTATTCAAAGGTTGTACGTCTGCCGTTGGCTTTCTTCTCCGAGGAACGAAAAGGAGATATTATCGCCCGTATGAGCGGAGATGTGAACGAAATAGAGAATTCTATAACAAGTTCGCTCGATTTGCTGATAAAGAACCCTATACTTATTCTTATCTACTTCTCGACACTTATCGTTACAAGCTGGGAACTTACGCTGTTTACCTGCCTGGTGCTTCCTTTTATGGGGTGGTTCATGGGTATGGTAGGCAAGAAACTTAAGCGACGTTCGCGTGTTGCACAAGAGAAGTGGAGTATCACAATGTCGCAACTTGAAGAGACGCTTGGCGGCTTGCGTATAATTAAGGCTTTTATTGCCGAAAACAAAATGATTGAGCGTTTCTCAAAATCGACAAACGAGGTGCGCACGGCTACATGCAAAGTTGCTACCCGACAGGCACTTGCGCATCCTATGAGCGAGTTTCTGGGTACTCTGCTCATTGTTTTTGTTCTGTGGTTCGGCGGTTTGCTTATATTGAATGAAAATTCGCCGATAGATGCATCTACATTCATTTTTTATATGGTGATTCTATATAGTATAATAAACCCGCTTAAGGAGTTTTCGAAAGCCGGATATAATATCCCGAAGGGCTTGGCTTCGTTGGAGCGAGTGGATAAGATTCTTAAGGCCGAAAATCCTCTTAAAGACCCGAAACAGCCTGTTTCCCTGTATGATTTTGACGATAAGATAGAGATAAAGAATGTCTCTTTCAGTTATGGAACACGCGAGGTGCTGCATAATATCAATCTTACAATTCCAAAAGGAAAAACCATTGCTTTGGTGGGGCAGTCGGGTTCGGGTAAATCGACTCTTGTAGATTTGTTGCCGCGTTATCACGATGTCTCGGCAGGAGAAATACTGCTCGATGGAAACAATATAAAGGATTTCAGAATAAGTGATTTGCGTGCTCTTATCGGGAATGTCAATCAAGAGGCTATCCTCTTTAATGATACTTTCCATAATAATATAGCCTTTGGCGTAGACAATGCAACACGAGAGGATGTTATTGCTGCAGCCAAAATTGCAAATGCACATGAGTTTATAATGGATACCGAAGATGGTTACGATACCAATATCGGTGACCGAGGTGGCAAACTCAGCGGCGGACAGCGTCAGCGTATAAGTATTGCACGTGCAATACTTAAAAATCCACCCATCCTTATATTGGATGAGGCAACATCGGCGCTCGATACAGAGTCGGAGCGATTGGTGCAGGAGGCTCTTGAACACCTTATGAAGACACGTACGACGGTTGCCATCGCCCATCGCCTTTCTACTATAAAATCGGCCGATGAGATATGTGTCTTGTACGAGGGTGAAATTGTAGAGCGAGGCAAACACGATGAATTGCTTCAGAAGAACGGATATTACAAGCGCCTGCATGATATGCAATCCTTGTCATAAGTAAAAGAATCAGGGCCGCGGCCCTGATTCTTTAGAAATTGTTTGAATTTCAAACAGTTTCTTACTTTTCTTCTTCCCAATGGAACGGCTCGAATCTGGAATTCCTATCTACCCACTCCGGTTTCCTTTTTGCATATATTATAAATGGTGCAACAACTACAACAATACAGCCTATAATAAGAACCGAGAACCATACGGTGCTACTGCCGACTGCAATCTGTGCAGGCGGAATAAAGCTGAGCACAAAAGCCAACAGGCTGCCAAGAAAGCCCATTCCGGCTACAATCCACATAAGAGTGTTGCTTTTGCCGCCTATACGGAACGGACGGCTCTCGTTCTTCATGCTATAGCGAAGATAGATTGCAGCAGCAAACATAAGCATATACATTATAAGGTACAGCAGTATGGTTAGCTGCGAAAGTATCTGATAAAAACTCTGTACCGAAGGCATAATCACAAACAATAGGCTTAAGAATGTTACAGCACCTCCCTGAACGAGCAGGATGTTTTTCTGTACACCCAATTTGTTCGTTTTTTGCATGAATGGTGGCAGATATCCGGCTTTACCTACAGCGAATACACCTTTCGATGGGCCGGCAACCCATGTAAGAACACCGGCTAATACTCCAAACGCCAAGGCTATGGCTATTATAGGGGCAAGCCACGATGCATGAATATATTTGAAATAGTTGTCGAAGCCTACAAGAAGGCTTTGCGTAAGGTTAATATCCTTTTGAGGTATGATTATACCAAGTGCAAATGTGCCCAATACAAAGATGAGTACAGTGATTATTGCTCCTAAAAATACGGCCCGAGGGTAATCGCGGCTTGGGCGTTCCATATCTTGTACGTGTACACCCGACATCTCCATTCCTGCATAGAACAGAAATATTCCCGATGCAAGCACAAGGTTGTCGAGCTTGGCAATATCGGGGAAGAAACCGCCATCGAAATTCATCTGCGAAGTTCCTCCTGTGGCAAGGTAAATTATTCCCAAAATAATCAAAAGTCCGGCCGGAATAATAGTTCCTATAAGACCTCCTATTTTTGCCACTTTGCTAACCCAGCCCAAGCCTTTAAGAGAGATGAATGTGGCTGTCCAATAAATGATTAGAACCACTACAAGTGTGTATAGTTTGTTCGATGCAAGTTGCATGTCATGTGCACTGTCTGCCCCGATGAAAGCTAAAGATACGGCACCAAAGGTGAGGACTGTGGGGTACCAGATGGTGCTCTCTACCCATTGCAGCCAAATGGCAAGAAAACCTATTCGCTTACCGAATGCTTCACCGACCCAACGGAAAACACCGCCCTGCTTGTTTTGAAACATGGCAGCTAACTCGGCAGCCACAAACGAAGTGGGAATTAGAAACACCAATGCTGCAAATAGATAGTAAAACGCCGAACTCAATCCATATTCGGCTTCTGCCGGAAGTCCGCGTAGCGATACAACAGCTGTAACATTCATTATGGCGAGGGTGGCAACTCCCAATTTTACAGCTTTACCAGAATCTGATGACATAATTAAAACGTTTATTTAAGGTTATTAAAGATTGTTTTAAGGCTCTCTCATGGTGCTCCGTTGGAAAACACACGAATTGTAACAAAATTGTTATTATTTATGTTCGAATTGCAACTTTTTAAAATACTTTTGAACAAAAATTAGTAAAATTGCTTTGTTGTGAAATTAATTTATATATTTGCATATCACGAATATATACTGTACTCGCAGCAATGAATTATAAATAAAATATAGGTTATGTTTGCATTTTTGAAATCATCGCACAAGTTGGAGTATATAAAAATAGCTATAAAGTGTTCAGTTACTCCCGATTATGTCTATAATGTTGCTCATGGCAAGGAGTGTGAAGGTGCAAAGTTGGATATTGTACGCAAGCATCTGCTTAACGCCGGAATAATTCATGAACAACGTTACGGATAACTTACGTGCCAATGAACATAAGTTGTTGAAATTTCAGATAAGACAACTTTAATCGGTAACGGAAAGCACGCAGTATGGCAGTTTTATGCATTTTTTTGCAGAAAAAATCGCAGAATTTGCAATTATCTTAGAATTAAACGGTTATTCGGATTGCTTGAAAATTGGGTAACGAGATAGCAACCGTTCGTATTTCTGAGTTCTTCATTGTTATGCTTCAATGTGATAACTCTGATGGTGCAAATGTAATAAAAGAAATGCAGACAAAAGAGAATGATGATAATTTTCTTTTGTCTGCAATTAGATTATAGTAATTTTTTCAATTCTTCAATATCGGGTAGCGCATTGCGTAATCGCTCTGGCATATCTTTCGTAGCCCGATAAGTCGCAACACCCATAGGCTTGTCATAGTCTCGGATAGCAAACTCTACAAACGATTGATTCATATCACGACACAGCAAGATGCCAATTGCTGGATTTTCGTGCGGTTTCCTTACATATGTATCAAGAGCCGACAGATATGTACTTAATTGTCCCAAGTAAGAAGAACGAAATTTGCCCGATTTCAACTCAACGGCAACAAGCGAGTTAAGTTCTCGATTA
Source organism: Bacteroidaceae bacterium (assembly GCA_017467885.1). Classification (GTDB taxonomy): domain Bacteria; phylum Bacteroidota; class Bacteroidia; order Bacteroidales; family Bacteroidaceae; genus HGM04593. Next base: position 29,583 of record JAFUKC010000032.1, read on the forward strand.
AAGAAAAG
>JAFUKC010000033.1 GCA_017467885.1 Bacteroidaceae bacterium
CGTATGCAGGAAACAGTGCGAGCATGTTTGAGCGAAGCGAGTTGCGCAGCACCCTGTATACGGCAGAAAGGATTGAAGCGGCAAGTAGCAATCGAATGAGTAATGTTGCTTGCAACTTACGAACAAGAGATTGATACGACGCAAGCGCCCGTGTGCCGGGCCTTTGGTTCTTTGGGCGACAAAGAACATAAAAAAAAGAATTGTTTGATAGAAAGATGAACCGATAATGACACCGAGAAGTTGAACGAGAGATTTACTTTTTAAAGAATTTAGGCAGTTCTCTCTATTTAACCCTCGGTGGCCCACGAACTATTCTTCCTCTATACTTTTACTTTCCTTTTTTCGAAAAAGGAACGCAAAAACCGGCACAGACATAATCAGTCGCTCACTCCTCCCGTTCGCAAGTTGCCCCTTAAGGGCAACATTGCTCATTCGTCCCTCGCTTGCCAATCTCCCGTTCTGCTTTTCGGTAATGTCGATACTGTTTGGTATTCCAACAACCACCGCGATATAATACAAAGAGGTAGAGCTATATATGCTGAAAGCCAATATTATAATGAAAAGAGTTGCTCTCTCTTAACACAAAATAAAATTTTTTAAAGATTGGTGATAATTATTTCCATCAGATGATGCAAATACAGAAAAATTTCTTTAATTTTGCGCCGGATAATGTATTAACGTAACCCAAATTATATGCATAGAGTAGTAAAAATTTCCAAGGGATTGGATATCAATCTGAAAGGTGCTCCCGAGGCTACGTTTACTTCGGTGCAGTCTGCAAAGTACTACGCTTTGATGCCTGCCGATTTTACTCGTGTTACACCTAAAGTGGTTGTAGCTCCCGAAGATGTTGTGAAGGCCGGAGACACCTTGTTTGTTGATAAGAACGCTCCCGAACTGCGATTTGTTTCGCCGGTGAGCGGAAAAGTAGTTGCGGTTAACCGCGGCGAGAGAAGACGTGTTCTAAGCATTGTGGTTGAGTCGGACGGTAAGTTTGAATCGGTTGACTACAAGGCAAAGGATGTTTTTTCTCTTTCGGCCGAGGAGGTGAAGAACAATTTGCTTGCAGCAGGTTTGTTTGCGTTTATTCGCCAAAGACCGTATGATGTGATTGCTGCCCCTACAGACACTCCAAGAGCTATTTTTGTATCGACTTTCGATTCAAAACCTCTTGCTGTAGATTTCGAGGTGGCATTGAAAGGTAACGAGGAAGATTTCCAGGTTGGTCTGGACGCACTTTCACGTATTGCTCCTCTCTTCTTGAATGTTGGTGCAAAGCAGACTTCCGTAGCTCTGAACGTAGCAAAGAACGTAACAACAACTGTATTTAAAGGACCACATCCTGCCGGTAACGTTGGTGTTCAGATTAACCATATTGCTCCTGTAAACAAGGGTGAGGTTGTGTGGACTGTTGGTGCCGAGGAGGTTATTTTTATAGGTCGTCTGTTTAATAAGGGAAAAATCGATTTTACCCGTACTGTGGCACTTGCCGGCAGCGAGGTGAAGAATCCTTCGTATAGCAAGGTTGTGTTGGGTGCACAGGTTTCGACCCTCATTGATGGCCGTCTCGACAATACTAATGAGCTCCGTATAATCGACGGTAATGTTCTTACAGGTAAAAAGATTGCAGCAGATGGTTTCCTTGGCGCGTTCTCAACCGAGGTGACTGTTATACCCGAGGTTATGGGCGGTGACGAGATGTTCGGATGGATTGCTCCGCGCTTCTCGATGTTCAGTACAAGCCGTAGCTACTTCAGTTGGTTGTTCCCCAAACGCAAATATACCATTGACGCACGTATAAAGGGAGGCGAACGCCACATGATTATGTCTAACGAGTACGACAAGGTGTTCCCGATGGATATTTATCCCGAGTACCTTATTAAGGCTATCATTACCGGTAATATCGACAAGATGGAGGAACTTGGTATTTACGAGGTTGCTCCCGAGGATTTTGCTCTGTGCGAGTTTGTCGACTCCTCTAAATTGGAGTTGCAGCGCATTGTTCGCGAGGGCCTCGATAAGTTGCGTGCCGAGATGTGCTGATGCAGGTAACACTGTCATTGTTAATGCAAGTAAATATTAATTCGTTATGAAAATATTGAGAAATTACCTTAATAAAATTAAACCCAACTTCGAGGAAGGTGGAAAATTGAGCGCGTTTCGTTCGGTTTTCGATGGTATGGAAACTTTCCTTTTCGTACCTAACGATACTTCGAAGAATGGTGTGAATATTCATGATGCAATAGATAGCAAGCGTATCATGTCGTTTGTTGTTATTGCTTTGTTGCCCGCTCTGCTTGTAGGTATGTATAATATAGGATACCAGAATGCTTTGGCTGCGGGTACACTCGAAACCACAACCGGCTTGCAGATGTTCCTTTACGGTCTTTTGCTTATGTTGCCCAAGATTGTTGTCTCTTACGGCGTTGGTTTGGGTATTGAATTTATTGTGGCGCAGCTTAAGAAGGAGGAGATTCATGAGGGTTTCCTTGTTTCGGGTCTGCTTATTCCTATGGTTGTTCCTGTAGGTTGTCCATTGTGGGTTTTGGCCATAGCTACTGCTTTTTCGGTAATCTTTGCGAAAGAGGTGTTTGGTGGTACGGGTATGAACATCGTTAACGTTGCACTTATAGCACGTGCGTTCATATTCTTTGCTTATCCTTCGGTTATATCGGGCGACTCGGTGTGGGTGGCTACCGAACCTGTTCTTGGTTTGGGTGCTGCAGCTCCCGACGGTTACACTTGTGCTACAGCATTGCAGCATGTTGCAAATGGTGGCGAAGTTCTTGGTGCAGCCGGTACAGCTCTCTCTCCCTGTGATATGATGCTCGGTCTTATGCCGGGCTCGATAGGTGAAACAAGTGTTATTGCCATTGCAATAGGTGCAATAATACTCTTGTGGTCGGGTGTCGCAAGCTGGAAAACAATGTTTAGCGTGTTTGTAGGCGGTATTGCTATGTCGCTTCTGTTCCAATACACATTGCCCGAGAATCCTGTAGCACAGGCACCTTTCTATACTCATCTTATCTTGGGTGGTTTCTGCTTTGGTGCTGTCTTCATGGCTACCGACCCTGTTACCTCGGCTCGTACCGAAACAGGAAAGTATATCTATGGTTTCGGAATCGGTGCCATGGCAATTCTTATCCGCGTTCTCAATCCCGGTTATCCCGAGGGTATGATGCTTGCAATATTGCTTATGAACGTGGTAGCTCCCTTTATTGATTATTGTGTTGTGCAGTCGAATGTGAATGCACGCGCACGTCGTTTAATTAAAAAGAACTAATGATTATGGCAAAATATGTTTGTAAAATATGCGGATACGTGCACGAGGGAAACAGTGCTCCCGATGTATGTCCTCTTTGCAAAGCTGCTTCCGGCGAGTTTGAGAAGGTTGCAGAGCAGGGCGAGAATTCAGCGGCTCCCGCACCCAAGAAGAAGGGAATAAATACAAATAGCGATGTGTATGCTATAATTTATGCTACAGTTGTGGTTGTGATTGTTGCCTTTCTGTTGGCAGCAGTATCCTCGGCTTTGAAACCTATGCAAGACGAGAATATCCGTCTCGACAAAATGAAGCAGATTCTTGCTTCGCTTCACATCAATGATGTTGCCGATGCAAAGGCCGAGTATGAGGCTGTCGTAAAGAGTGATGCCATAATCAACAGTACAGGTGCACAGGTGGCTGCCGAGGGTGGCTTCGATGTTGCCAACGATGCAATAACTGCCGATAACCTGCCTATTTACATCTGTCGCTTGAAAAATGGTGAAGAAAAATACGTTATCCCTATGACCGGTCAAGGTCTTTGGGGTGGAATCTGGGGCTATATGGCTGTAAACAGCGATGGTAATACCATCTATGGCGTATATTTCTCGCACAGCAGCGAGACTCCCGGATTGGGTGCCGAGATTGCAGGTGAAAAGTTCTGTTCGCGTTTTAAAGATAAACTTGTGATGGATGGTGGCGAAATTGCTATCGAGGCTGTCAAAGGTCGCTTGCAGAAAGAGGCTACTCAGGTTAACGCTATTTCGGGTGCAACCATTACCATTAACGGTGTTAACGCTATGCTAAAAAAATGCCTGGAGAACTATAAGAGCTTCCTCGCTGCAAAACAGCAGCCGGCGGAGGCAGTTGTTGAACCGGTTTCTGTAACAGAGGTCGTAGAGGCTGCTGCTGCAGAGGTTAATGTAACGGAGGAATAATATTATGGCAGAGCTTTTTTCAAAGAAAAACAATGAGGCGTTGGTAACTCCTCTATTTAAGAATAACCCTGTAACCATTCAGGTATTGGGTATCTGTTCGGCACTTGCAGTTACAAGTAAGTTGGCTCCCGCTGTGGTGATGGGTCTTTCGGTGACAATCATCGTGGCTATGTCGAACGTAATTATCTCGCTTATCCGCAAGACTATCCCCAACCGTATACGTATCATCATTCAGCTTGTTGTTGTTGCAGCCCTTGTAACAATGGTAAGTGAGGTGCTTAAGGCTTTTGCCTATGATGTGAGTGTGCAGTTGTCGGTTTACATCGGTCTTATCATTACTAACTGTATCTTGATGGGACGTCTCGAGGCGTTTGCCATGCAGAACGGCCCTTGGGCTTCTTTCCTCGACGGTATCGGTAATGGTTTGGGCTATGCGTTTATACTTGTGATTTTGGCATTCGTACGCGAGTTGTTCGGTTCGGGTACTTTGTTCGATATTCCTGTTATTCCCGATTGGGCTTACCAGGCAGGATATATCAATAACGGTCTTATGCTTATGGCGCCTATGGCTTTCTTCCTGATTGCCTGCATCATTTGGGTGCAGAGAGCTAAAGACAAGAGTTTGCAAGAGGAATAATTCAGAATACAGTTAAGATAAAAGAAGATTATGGAACATTTTATTAGTTTGTTTGTCCGTTCGATTTTCGTGGACAATATGATTTTTGCCTTTTTCTTGGGTATGTGTTCGTTCTTGGCTGTATCTAAGAGCGTAAAAACAGCTATCGGTCTTGGTATTGCCGTTACATTTGTACAGCTTATCACTTTGCCGGTAAACTATTTGTTGCAGACAAAGGTGTTGGGCCCTGACGCAATTGTGCCCGGTGTCGATTTGACATTCCTTGCATTCATCCTTTTTATTGCAGTTATTGCGGGTATTGTACAGTTGGTGGAAATGGTGGTTGAGCGTTTCTCTCCCTCGCTATATGCATCGCTCGGTATATTCCTCCCGCTTATTGCTGTGAACTGCGCCATCATGGGTGGTTCGCTCTTTATGCAGCAGAGAATTGCAATGGAGGCCAATAACTCGCAGGCCATACTTAACTTTTGGGATTCGGTGGCATTTGCACTCGGCTCGGGAATGGGTTGGGCTTTGGCAATCATACTGTTTGCCGCGGTTCGTGAGAAAATGGAATATTGCATTGTGCCGAAACCTTTGCGTGGCTTGGGTATCGCCTTTATAACCGTAGGTCTTATGGCGTTGGCATTCATGTGTTTCTCAGGTATTAAAATGTAATTGTTTAGTATTATGGATATCAATTTGATTTTAACAAGTATAGCAGTATTCCTTGTAACTATCCTTCTGTTGGTGGTTATATTGTTGGTGGCTAAAAAATATCTGCTTCCATCGGGTAACGTAAAGGTTACCATTAATGGTGAGAATACTGTTGAGGTTGCTTCCGGCGGAACCTTGCTCGGTACACTTGCCGAGAATGGCATATATCTGCCTTCGGCTTGCGGCGGTAAAGGCTCGTGTGCACAATGTAAGTGTCAGGTTGTAGAAGGTGGTGGCGAAATCCTCCCTTCAGAGAAGGGCCACTTCTCGCGCAAGGAGCAACAGGAACATTGGCGTTTGGGTTGCCAAGTAAAGGTTAAGAACGACCTTGCCATCAAGGTTCCCGAATCGGTGATGGGAGTGAAAGAGTGGGAGTGCGAGGTTATCTCGAATAAGAATGTGGCTACATTCATTAAGGAGTTTATTGTTGCTTTACCTCCCGGAGAGCACATGGATTTTGTTCCCGGTTCGTATGCGCAGATAAAGATTCCTACATTCGATATGGATTATAATGTCGATATCGATAAGAATCTTATCGGTGACGAGTATCTGCCTGCATGGGAGAAGTTCGGTCTTTTGGGTTTGAAGTGCAAGAATACAGAACCCACAATTCGTGCCTACTCAATGGCTAACTATCCTGCCGAGGGTGACAGAATTATGCTTACAGTGCGTATTGCGACACCTCCTATGAAGGCCGACCGTTCGGGTTTTATGGATGTACCTTGTGGTATTGCATCGTCTTATATCTTCACTCTTAAACCCGGTGACAAGGTTATCATGAGCGGTCCTTATGGTGATTTCCATCCTATCTTCGATTCGAAGAAAGAGATGATGTGGGTTGGTGGTGGTGCCGGTATGGCTCCTTTGCGTGCACAAATTATGCACATGACAAAGACGTTGAAGACTACCGACCGTACTATGACATACTTCTATGGTGCACGTGCGCTTAATGAGGTGTTCTATCTCGAGGATTTCTTGCAGTTGGAGAAGGAATATCCCAATTTTACATTCCATCTTGCACTCGACCGTCCCGACCCGACAGCCGATGCTGCCGGTGTGAAGTATACTCCGGGCTTTGTTCATCAGGTTATTTACGAAACATATCTGAAGAACCACGAGGCTCCCGAGGATATCGAGTACTACATGTGTGGTCCCGGTCCTATGTCGAAGGCTGTCGTAAACATGCTTGTTGACTTGGGCGTTGAGGAGAAATCTATCATGTACGATAACTTTGGTGCATAAGAAGGATTTTAGAATAAAAAAGGATTCGATTACAATCGAATCCTTTTTTATTGGGTGTGAAGTAGATAGTGCTTTCTTAAAACTTACGCAGTTTCTTATTCTGCTATACCAACTTCTATCCAACGTTCTGCAATCATTTGGCAATCTTCTTTTGCTGTTGCTTCGTCAACGTCGTACTCTTTTGTAAGCAGTTCGACAAGTGTTTCCACTGTGAACGACTCCATCTCGGCTACATTCTCCCATAGATAGGCTGCTGTGGAGTTCAGGCTTATTATTTTACTGAAATCGACATTTTCTTCTCCTGCCGGAACTATAAGAAATTCGCCGCATACATTCTGTAATTCAAATCCTTTTTTTGTTTTCATATAGTATTGTCTTTAATATTTTCAAAACAGCTTCTTGACTATTCTTCTATCTATGGCAAGCAGCACTCTTCGTATCGGGCGCAGATGGTGCCATAGTGCAGAGTAGAAACGCCACTTGTGGCTGTCTGTTCCTATGTACTTGCCTTTTCTGATGAATGCTTTTGCCGTTCCTATTATTTTATCGTCGGTAAATGTTTCTGTTTGCTTAAGAATGTTGCCATCGCCACGCATGGTTATTGTATTGCCGTCGATTTTTATTATACGGTGTAATGCGTATGTTTTTTCATGGAACTCGGCCAATACTACTTGCCCTATTGCGGGTGGTTGCGGTGCTGCCAGGATGACTTTATCGCGTTCGTGCTCCAGAAACGGGCGCATGCTGATACCGCGTACAACGAATGTTACGCTTTTGCGACCTTCTTCGTGTAACATGCGACGTATCTCTTCAATGAATATGTCGTTTTTTACGTGGACTTTTCTTATTTTATCGCTTTTGGTCATACACCGAATGTTTTGCTTGAGATTTCAGCAGCTTCAGCATCAGGTCGGCATTCTAAAGTGTATATCGGTAGTTTTTCCAGAATCTTTGTTATTGTGCCGCAGATGAGTATGTGTACCCTTTTGTCGAATTTCATTGTGGAGCAGGAACTGAGTAATATTCCAAATGCCGAGGGAATACTCTCGTGTCTGATGGCATTGTGTGGCCTTTGTTCTATGGCTGCAAAACCGCCGACGGGGTAGTGTACATTTTTATATATAGGGCGTTTGCCACTCCATGGCGAGCCGTAGACCACAGGTGTCCCCTCCTCGTCGATACGCAGTACAGGGTTGTCGTCGTTTATTAGAGTGCTGCCTTCTATGTGCTTCACCCAAAGGTCGCTATGTGTACTTTTGCCACGTCCGCTTGCTCCTAAAAACATATATCCTTTACCTTTATTTTCTACAACAGACGAATGCATGAGTAATGTTTTGTATTGGGATGTACAATATGTATAGGCCAGCATGAGTGCGTTGTTTATTCCGAATTTGACCATTTGTATTGAACCACGTGTGGCAATTGTGATGTTTTTCATCATATTGTCACTCTGCATGAACGTGCATGGAATATTGTTTTCGTCGGATATAAGTATCTGGTAGGAACTGTCGCCTTGACGGTACACCTCGAAGTTGGCCGAGTTGCATGGGAAATATCCAATGCGCATCCCTTGCCAGCTTGGAACCATACTGTCATCTATTGTCATAGTGAAGATGGGTGTTGTGCACTCTTCGTTTGTAACAAACGGCTGATACGAGGGCAACAGCTCGGCGAGGTTGTCGTTTGGGTGAATTACACAGAATGTATGTTGTGCTACAGTGAAGTTTGTAATTGGCATATTTGAATGTTTGGTCGTTAAACTGTTGCAAAAATATAAAAAAACGTAAGATTGTCAATAACTTGATGCGTTATTTGTGTAAACGGGGCATTGTTTTATGCTTTATTTTAGTATCTTTATGCTTTTGTGGTGATAAAATTTGCTTAATTATTTTGTTTTGAGGCTCTCTTGCCGTAACTTCGCCTTGTATTTGTATGAAGGATAAACTGTACACAATTAACGCTAACGGTAAGTTGCTTACAACGGCAAGGCCGTTGGTGATGGGGGTGATGAATGTTACTCCCGACTCATTCTATGCGGCGTCGCGTCTGTCCGGCAAGGATGCATTTGCTTCGCGAGCGTTGCAGATGCTTGCAGAAGGTGCCGACATTCTTGATGTGGGTGCATGCTCGACGCGCCCGGCGGGTGAGTTTGTCAGCGAGACGGAAGAGCTTACACGATTACATTCCATTCTTGATGTTCTCGATGTTGCTGTTCCGCAGGCTGTAATCTCTGTCGATACTTTCAGGGGAAGAGTGGTGCGTGAGTGTGTGGCTTCGCATAATGTTGCTATTATAAACGACGTATCGGGCTATATGTGGGATGATGATATGTTCGAGGCTGTGGTTGCGTCGCGTCGTCCTTATATACTTACCCATAGTTGTGGTAAAGCCGGAGATACTCCCGAGTATACAGATTTTATGCCACAAGTGCTTGCATCTCTTTCCGAAAAGGTGTGGCAGCTGCATCAGCATGGAGTTTGCGACGTAATAATTGACCCGGGCTTCGGTTTTGGTAAATCGGTAGAACAAAATTATGAGATGTTGGCCAATCTTCGGGAGTTTGCAATCTTTGATGCTCCGTTGTTGGTGGGTGTGTCGCGTAAATCCATGATAACAAAGGTGCTGGGATGTACTCCGGGTGAGGCTCTTAATGGAACTGCGGTTGTTAATGCTTTGGCTTTGTCGGGTGGTGCGCATATATTACGTGTGCACGATGTGTTGCAGGCAAAGCAGGCTGTAAGCATATATTGTAAAATGAAAGAACAGATTTCATGATTTAAAGTATAATCTCTACATAATATAATAATATTGTATGTTTTTCGATATTTCAATAAAAGATATCATAGATGTGCTGCTGGTGGCAGCTACGCTGTACTACTCCTATCGCGTGATGAAAGAGTCGGGTTCTTTGAACATATTTGCCGGCATTCTTATTTTTGTTCTGTTGTGGGTTTTTGTCTCGCGTGTGTTGCAGATGAAATTGCTTGGCTCCATATTCGATCAATTGATGAGTGTGGGTGTGCTTGCGCTTATCGTGATATTCCAGGATGAGGTGCGTCGTTTCTTTAAAAATCTGGGTTCGCATAGGCATTTTAAGGCTGTGGCAAATTTCTTTTCGAGGGATAGGGAGCCGGTTAACGACAACTCTATATATCTGCCTATTGTGATGGCATGTATAAATATGAGTCAGCAAAAGGTGGGGGCTCTTATTGTTGTAGAAAAGGAGGAAAGTCTCGATGAATATGCGAAGACCGGTGAACTTATTGATGCCAATATCGATCAGCGTCTTATTGAAGCGATATTCTTTAAGAATGCACCTTTACACGATGGAGCCATGATTGTTCAGAACGGGCGTATTTCGGCAGCTTCGTGTATATTGCCCGTTTCGCACGAACGAAATATCTCAAAGGAATTGGGGTTGCGCCATCGCTCGGCGATAGGCCTTTCCGAAGTTGCCGATGCAATCGCAATTGTGGTTTCAGAGGAAACAGGCGGGATTTCTGTTGCCCGAAACGGAAAACTTCGTCGTGGCCTTACTGCTCAGCAACTCGAAAGTATCCTTACCAAATAAAAATATTTTCTTCGTAAGCGGTTGTTAATCAGTTGATAATTAAAAATTGCTTTTCCGTTTCAAAAAAAAGTTATTAAAAAGTTTGCATGTTAATTAATAAAGTTGTTACTTTGCAAAGTTTTCGCGCCTCAAATGTGAGTGGCGTAAACATGGCAAAGTTAATCGTTCTTTTATAAAGTTTTGAAAATAAGCTTGATTGGCAAC
>JAFUKC010000034.1 GCA_017467885.1 Bacteroidaceae bacterium
ATGTTTTTTCATTTTTTAAGGGCGCATAGCGGGCTATGTAACCGCAAAAAAGGGAAAAACAGGCAAAAAAGAACATAAAAAGGCAAGCACAACTCGCGGATAATGTAATAAACTTTTTCGAAAGAAATTCAAACAGCTTCTAAATAATAATAACTTAAAATCTATTTAAAATTATGGAAATGACAATGAATCTGTTGGTTGCCTATATCGGCATCGCATTAATGATTGGTTTGGCCGGTGTAGGTAGTGCCTTTGGTGTAACCATCGTGGGTAACGCTGCAATTGGTGCTTACAAAAAGAACGAAGGTGCATTCGGTAGCTTTATCGTGCTTACAGCTCTTCCCGGTACACAGGGATTGTATGGTTTTGCAGGTTACTACATGTTCCAGAGCATGTTCAATGTGTTGACTCCCGAGATTACAGGTATTCAGGCTGCCGCCATTCTTGGTTCGGGTATCGCGCTTGGTGTTGTAGGCTTGTTGTCGGCAATTCGTCAGGGACAGGTTTGTGCTAACGGTGTTGTTGCAATAGGTCAGGGATACGATGTAACAGGTAAGACACTTGTGCTTGCAGTTTTCCCCGAACTTTACGCTATTGTTGCGCTTGCTGCAACATACCTTATGGGTAGTGCAGTTGCTGCTTAAAAGATACAAAGTGTCAAAAGCTGTAATGCAAATAGAGAGGAGATTTGTTTCTCCTCCCTATTTGTGTTATAAATAATACTTTATAAACATAAAAAGGATGAAGAAGAATATATTGCTTCCCGATTATCTTTTCGAAATAAGCTGGGAGGTGTGTAATAAAGTCGGTGGAATATATACCGTTTTATCTACCAAAGCAGAAACAATAGCCGAAACAGAAGGTATAAATGCTGTCTACATCGGCCCCGATTTGTGGAAAGAGAAAAAGAATCCTCTTTTCACCGAAGATAAGCGCTTGTGGAAAGAATGGCGTAAGAATATTGCTGACGAGAAATTCACTGTACGTTGCGGATATTGGGAGATTCCCGGCCGTCCCAAAGTGATGCTTGTCGATTATACTGCATATTTTGATGAGAAGGAGAATTTTTATGCTCGTTTATGGAACGAATATCATGTAGATTCGTTGCATGCATACGGCGACTACGACGATTCTGTCATGTTTGGTTATGCTGTAGGGCAGGTAATAGAGAGTTTCCATAAGTTCTATCTTAAGGAATCCGATAGAGTAGTTGTTCAGGCACACGAATGGCAGAGTGGAAGTGCAGCATTGTACATTAAGAAAAACCTGCCCCAGGCCGGTACCATATTCACCACCCATGCAACAAGCATAGGTCGCTCGATATGCTCCAACGGAAAACCTCTTTACGACTATTTCGAGGGATACAACGGCGACCAAATGGCAGCCGAACTCAATGTGGAATCGAAACACTCCATCGAGAAACAATCGGCTTTGAATGTCGATTGCTTTACTACAGTAAGTGAGATTACAGCCAAGGAGTGTAAGCAACTCATCGAGCGCGACATCGATGTAATCCTCGAGAACGGTTTCGAAAAGGACTTCGTGCCAACAGGTAAAGAGTTTGATAAGCGTCGTAAAGAGGCACGTGATATGCGCCTTCGCGTTGCTCGTGCACTTACAGGAGATAATATCTCGGACGATGCACTTATCATCGGTACGGGTGGTCGCATGGAGATGCGTAACAAAGGAATCGACCTTTTCCTCGAAGTTATGGCACGTTTGCAGAATAGCGAAGAACTCGAGCGCGATGTAATAGCTTTCATCGACGTACCCGCATGGTCGGGCGATGCACGCGAGGATTTGTGCAAACGCCTTAACAGTGATGCATCGCAGTGGAATACACCGTTGCCCGATCCTTACCTCACACACAATCTTTGTAATTTCAGCGACGATGCAATTGCAAGCTCGATACGCAACCTTGGCATAGCCAACCACAGCGGCAAGAATAAGGTGAAAGTAATATATGTACCCTGTTATCTGAAAGGTAGCGATGGTATATTTAATAAGGACTATTATGATATTCTTATAGGTAACGATTTGAATATCTATCCTTCGTACTACGAACCTTGGGGATATACTCCGCTCGAGAGTGTGGCATTCCACATACCCACAATAACAACCGACCTTGCCGGCTTCGGTCTTTGGGTGAATTCCGTACTTGGCCGATATGGTGAAATTTCCGATGGAGTAGAGGTGGTGAACCGAAATGATAGCAACTATTTCGATTCGGCTGCTGTTATTACAAAAAGTATTTGTATCTTTGCAAAAATTTTGGAAAAAGAGGTTGCCGACTATCGCAAGAAAGCAGCGAAATTTGCCGATAAAGCACTGTGGAAACACTTCATTAAAAATTATTTACGTGCTTATAGCTTTGCGTTGGAAGCAGCTGAAGAGAGAAAAAAGAAATAATAACCATAAATTATTAATATGATAGCAATCAGTAACTCAAATCAACCAAATTGGAAAGCAATTAATGTAAAATCTTATATCCCCGAGCCATTCGTTAAGCTCGAGGAGATAGCACACAACCTTTGGTGGGTGTGGAACGAGGAGGCAAAAGACCTCTTCCGTATGCTCGACAGCAAATTATACGAAGAGTGTGTCGAGAACCCCGTTCTTTTGCTCGAAAAATTGGGTGTAGAGAAATTAGATGAATTGGCAAAAGACAAATCAATTCTTAAGAAACTCGATGAAGTATATTCAAAGTTCCGTACATATATGGATGAAAAGCCCAATACCGAGCGTGCATCAGTTGCATATTTCTGTATGGAGTACGGCCTTACACATGTACTTAAAATATATTCGGGTGGTCTTGGAATTTTGGCCGGTGACTATTTGAAAGAGGCTTCAGATTCAAACGTCGATATGTGTGCCGTAGGTTTCCTTTATCGTTACGGCTACTTCTCGCAGTCACTTTCGATGGATGGTTCACAGATTGCCAACTACGAGGCACAGAACTTCAACAACCTTCCCATCGAGCGTGTTTACGAGAGCGATGGTACTCCCATGATTATTCATGTTCCTTTCATGGACTATTATGTTCATGCAAATGTTTGGAGAGTTAACGTAGGTCGCATCTCTCTCTACCTGCTCGATACCGACTTCGAGATGAACAGCGAGTACGACCGTCCCATCACTCACAAGCTCTATGGTGGTGATTGGGAAAACCGTTTGAAACAAGAGATTCTGCTTGGTATCGGCGGTATGATAATGCTCGAGAAACTTGGTATTAAGAAAGATATCTACCATTGCAACGAGGGTCATGCAGCACTCTGCAACCTCTTCCGTCTGACACAATACATTAAAGACGGATACTCTTTCGAAGAGGCATTGGAGATTGTTCGTTCATCGAGCCTTTATACCGTTCACACACCCGTTCCCGCCGGCCACGACTACTTCGACGAGGCACTCTTTGGCAAATACATGAAGGGTTATGCAAAACAACTCAATATCACATGGGACGATTTGATGAACCTTGGCCGTGTTAACGCAGGCGACAGAAACGAGCGTTTCTGCATGTCGATCTTTGCTTGCAACACATGCCAGGAAATTAACGGTGTAAGCCGCTTGCATGGTAAAGTATCAAAAGATATGTTCTCGGGTATTTGGAAGGGTTATTTCCCCGCAGAGAACCACGTTGGCTATGTAACCAACGGTGTACACTATCCCACATGGGTGGCACGCGAATGGAACGACCTCTATTCGAAATATTTCGATCCCAACTTCATCAAAGACCAGTCGAACGCTTCTATTTGGGAAGCAATAAAGAATGTACCCAACGACATTATCTGGAACACACGTGTTACATTGAAGAAACGTCTTATCGAGTACATCCGTCAGTCGTTCAGCGAGAACTGGCTTAAAAACCAAGGCGATCCTATGCGTATCGTCGACATCGTGAACAAGATTAACCCCGATGCATTGGTAATTGGTTTTGCTCGTCGTTTTGCAACATACAAACGTGCGCACCTCTTGTTTACCGATCTCGACCGTCTTGCAAAGATTGTCAACAACGAGAAACATCCCGTAATCTTCCTCTTCGCAGGTAAGGCACACCCCCACGATGGTGCAGGCCAGGGGCTTATCAAACGTATCATCGAGGTATCTCGCCGTCCCGAGTTCGTAGGCAAGATTATCTTCCTCGAGAACTACGATATGCAGCTTGCAAAGATGCTTGTATCGGGTGTTGATATCTGGATGAATACACCTACACGTCCTTTGGAAGCATCGGGAACATCGGGCGAGAAAGCTCTTATGAACGGTGTACTCAACTTCTCGGTACTCGATGGTTGGTGGTGCGAGGGCTACAAACCCGGTGCAGGTTGGGCTCTTAAAGAGAAACGTACATATCAGAACCAAGAGTTCCAGGATCAGTTGGATGCAGCAACAATCTACACATTGCTCGAGAGCGAGATTTTGCCCTTGTACTACAACCGTGGCAACAAAGCATATTCCGACGAGTGGATTGGTTACATCAAGAACTCTATTGCAGGCATAGCACCTCACTTCACAATGAAACGTCAGCTCGACGATTATTATAGCAAGTTCTATAACAAGCAAGGCGTTCGTTTCCATCACCTTATGGCAAATGACTCGAAAGTTGCACGTGAACTCGCAAAATGGAAAGAGGATGTTGCTGCAAAATGGGATTCTATCGAGGTGGTATCAATCGACAAAGATTCTAATGTTGATGCAGGCAATATCAATGCCGGTAACAAATACGGTATCACCATTAAGGTAGACGAGAAGGGCTTGGATGATGCAATCGGTATCGAACTTGTTACTCTTGCAACCGATAAAGAGGGTCGCGATTATGTCTTCTCTGTTCAACCGCTTGAATTGGTAAAACGCGAAGGTGACATCTTTACATTCCACACCGACTATGTGATGAATAATGCAGGTAGCTTCAGAATAAGCTATCGTATGTTCCCCAAGAACGACGAACTTCCTCACCGTCAGGATTTTGCATTCGTTAAGTGGCTTGCATGATTCATTGAATCATAACTTCCAAAAAGAGACTGACTAAAAAATACTTTTTAGTCAGTCTCTTTTTGTGGAAGATGAATAAAAAGATGTAGTTCAAGGCAAGCGTAACGAAGAAAGTTTGCGCAAACAAGTTAAATACAAAGTTTACTTTGTTATTTTTCAACGAGTGGAGCCAAACTTGGAATATCAAATACACTTTTTAGATTTATCTTATTATTATCAATCCCATTCTCTCTCTGAAGAGGCGCGGTACTGAATTTTTGCTTGTAAATTCAGAACAAAATCCTGTTCTAAATTGTGATTGATTTTATTCATTATAAGTGTAGCGGCCTGCATTCCGATTTCAACTTTAGGGAAATCTACAGTTGTAATTTCCGGATTAACCATACTGTTTATGATTGAACCACCGAATCCGGTTATTGCAACATCATCGGGGATTTTAATTCCACGTTTTTGTAGTTTGTGCATTACACCTATTGCCACAACATCGTCACACACAACTATGGCATCAACATCATCAATCTTATCTATTATTTTATCGGCAAGTTCCAATCCATCTTTAAATTTCATGCCATTCGACTTGAATATCAATGATTCTTCGAATAATCCATGTTTTTTTACAGCATCGGTATATCCTTTAAGGCGTGCATTCGAGTAGTGAAGACTATCCGGCGAATTCATGTATATAATACGTTTGTAACCTTGTTCAATAAGATGCTGAACAAGGAAAAACATATATCTCTCGTTATCAATTTCAATTCTTGTAATGTTTGGTAACAGTGGAGAACGATCGAAGAATACAAATTTGAATCCGCGGTCTATCATCTCCTGTATTTTTTTTGAATTATAATTGGCATCACACACACACATAATAATTCCATCTACCTTGTATTTCTCCATTGTTTCAAGGCATACAAGTTCCTTTCTTACATCCTCTTCGGAAAAAACAACAAAGGTAGTCCAGCCGGCTTCGTATAACGTTCTGTTTATACTTATAAATATTTCGTAAAAGAAAGTGTCCTCCATGTCCGGAAGAATAACCCCAACAGTGTGGCTGTGTCCTTGTTTAAGAGATATTGCAGTCTGATTGGGACTGTATCCAAGCCTTTCGGCTACTTGTTTAATTCTTATTCGTGTTTTCTCCGCAATATTTGTATTGCCGGATAATGCACGTGATACGGTTGAAATCGATATGCCCATCTCGTTGGCAATATCTTTTATTGTGACCACTCGGGAACTGTTCATGGCAATTTCGGTTATTGATATATGAATTTAAAATTGAAAGTCTTATTCTCGTTTGCAAATATACAAATATTCTCTGTTTTTTTTGCAAACGTTTGCGAAAAATGCAAACGTTATCGCAATCGTTTGCATAAAAAATATCATAGAAAAGTTTGTTATATACTTGTTTAATGAATAAATTTACCGCTAAAATAGTTTATTCTTATGAAAACGTCCAAGTCATTTTTGGCAATAATTGTAGTGATATTTGCAATATTTGCATTGATTATGCAAATTGGTTTGCAAAAATCCGATTCCAAGAATGACGTTCTTTTTCATTACACCCACATCGACCCCGACAGTCAAAAGCTTTCAGCCGCCAAATTCCTTCTCGCCAACCTTCCATACCACTATTCCTCAAGGAATATAGCAACCGTCGACCCCCGTTTGGAAGAGTGGCGCCGCGAAACGGATCTCCTCCTTCATAACCTTCAAGAAAAATACGGCTATGATAAAATCCCTCGCAACCTCATCGACTCCATTCGCACCGTTCGCGACAGCCTTCTTCGGGAATCTACTCCTCCCGAGGTGACCCTCACCACCGCAATACAGTGCGACAGCAGCCTCATAACCGCCGCCTTTCTCATTCGCCACATCGATAATGCATTTAAAGTTTGGCGCACCGGTCGATTCTCCAAAAACCTCTCATTCGACGACTTCAAAGAATACATCCTTCCCTACACCTCCTTACGCCATTACGGCTTCATCACCAACGGCAGCCATCTTAACAACCTCTTCTCCGTCCCCCTCTCACCCGATAGTGCCGCCAATCTTACAGAAGTCATAAACCGCTACAACCACACCATCTGCGTTCAAAGAAACCTCAACGGCCCAACCCGCCGCACCCGTCCCTCCGGCCTCTACGACCTCTACGTACACGGCATACACGAATGCACCGACATTGCCGTATGGAACTGCAACATATTACGCTCCATCGGCATTCCCACCGTAGTGGAAAACGTTGTGGGCTACCGCGACCTCACCGGCCGTCACTACCATTGCAGCGTATACGACCCCGATAGCAACAAATGGCACCCCTACAACCCCGAATCCTCCCTTCCCGGCCGGTTCGATTTCCAAAACCCCGTAAGCCTGAATGTCTACCGCCACCTCTTCTCCGCCCAAAAAAACACCCCCTATTTCCTTAAATCATCAAACGAACCCATCCCCTCCGAACTCTCCAACCCCTGTATAAAAGACGTAACATCACACTATGTTAAAGTCTGTAAAATAACAATCCCCCTCGACACCATAAACACCGAAAACCACTTGGCCTATCTCGCCACCTTCAGTGCCAATGGCGGAATAAAACCAACCACATGGGGAGTAATCGACACCAAAACAAAAAGCATAACCTTTGAAAATGCTCTTGCCGGAGTACTTTATATCCCGGTGTATTATACCCGTAACGGGTATGACAGTTTCTTTATGCCATTCTATTTGACAGTGGATAGTGGCACTCCCGAAATAAATGAAATACCTTATATCGACAACGATACAGCATTGGAATCACTTATATTAACACGCAAATTCCCTCGAAAGGAGAGCATGAAGCGCGTTTCGGAAGGGTTGGTGGGCGGTCGTTTTCTTGCCTCAGAGAGCCACGATTTCAGCAAAGCCGAAGTTTTGTATACAATTGAAGAAGCTCCACTTCCACAATTAAAAGAATATAAGTTCAATAAAAGAGGAAAATTTCAATATTATCGATTCCAATCACCCGATAATAACCCACACGCCAATATATCACACCTTGAATGGATAGCCGACAATAGCAGAGGCTACAATAATACAGCAAAGGCAACAAGAGTTCACTGCCTGGCACCAAGTGACACCGCCAAGGTGCAAAGCAACCTAACTTTTGTAAAACTCCTCGACAAAGACCGCAACCGCATGACCTGGGCCACAGAATACGACGGCAACATGCAGACCGACCCCGGCGCCTACCCCAATATCACCCTCACGCTCGACGAGCCCCAAGAGGTAATTGCCGTCCGATTAGCCCCGCTCAACGCCGACAACGGCATAAAAAGCGGCTGTCGCTACGAACTGTTTTATTGGTCCGACGGCTGGCAATCGTGCGGAATAAAAACAGCAACATACGAATACATCGAATTTGAGAATGTGCCACGTGGCAAACTCTATTGGCTGAAGAATCACACCGAAGGAAAAGAAGAGATGCCCTTCATCATGGAAAACGGCAAACAAAAATTCATATATGACGAGATAATAAACGAAACAGAATGATTCAGACAATAATTATATTCATAGCATTATTGCTGTCCGTCTTTTGCCATTATAATGCAAACAAGGAACCTGCATGGTGGGAATCATATATTCCCGTCATGACACTCTTTGCCTTGGTCCTGTCAGTCCTCTTAACATCCAATAGAAACAAATATCTTAACAGGTGTAAGTACCCCATTATAATGGGTCTGATACTCCTTACCGGCCTGCTTTCTATATTCCTTTGCAACACCGCAAACACATCAATACGTGCAATGTACATTGCATTTGCAACCCCATCCATTATATACCTTTACGACACAAATAAAAAGGAATTAAGAACCATCTCGGCCATAATATTCATAATCTGTTTGCTTGTGATGATTCATTACACCTCACGTACGGGCATAATAACGATGTTGTTATCCGGTATATATTTTCTTAAAATCGCATTCAACCCAAAGAAAAAATATCTTATATCCACATTTGTGATACTTATTCCATTGATACTCCTGTTTTTCTTTATAAAGAGAGATTCATCCTCGGGAAGAATGTTCATCCTAAAAAATACAGCCGAAATGATAATGGAAAAACCATTCGGCAGGGGAAGCACAGGTTTTGAAACCGATTATATGATTAAGCAGGCCGAATATTTCAGAAATAACATCGACGAAGAAAACGCCATGCTTGCCGATGATATAAAACACCCGTTAAACGAATATATTTATGTAGCCGTAAACTATGGTATTCAGACATTAGTAGTTATACTTGTTGCGGTTGCACTTCTGATAAACATATTACATAAAGAAAACAGTGGAGAGAGCCGATGCTTTATTCATTTCATCACCCTGTTGCTTTTATGGAGTTTTTTCTCATATCCATTCTCCGTAGCATACACAAAGGTAGTACTGTTGGCATATATTGCAGCATTACCGCAAACATGGAAACTGCTATCAAGAAATAAATATATAACCCCTTTGCTGTCTATAGCACTCTTGTTCTACTGCGGTATCGAATTACGGGCATTCAACGACGAAATGAAGTGGAATAATGCCATAAAAAAGTTTAAAAACAGAGATAAAGAAACAGCAATGCTTGTTTTTGAAAAATCCGATGACTATTTGATAGATAAAGGAAGAATGCTATACTCCTTGGCCACAATAGAATACCAAAATAAAAATTATAGTAGATGTATAATCCTTTGCAATGAATGTAAAAAATATTCATCTGGATATGACATTGAGATATTACTCGCAAACAGCTACATGTTTATTGGTGATTACACAAAATCACTTGAGCATTATTCAATGGCGCATAATATGTGCCCTGTGCGCTTTATACCATTATACAAACAATTTAAAATATATAAAGAACTTGGTGACACCGTAAATATGAAGAAAACAGGAAACAAAATATTATCCAAGCAAGTAAAAATCCCATCCCGAAAAATTGATATTATTATTAATAATGTTAAATACGAACTTCAAAATATGAACAGTGATATCACAATAAATAACCATTAAATTTTAAATTATGAAAAAGAAAATTTTAACTTTAGCAGCCATTGCCTTATTCATGGCAGGCTTTACATCGTGTAATAATGAAGACATTGATGAGTGTTTTGTAGAAAACACAGCAGCAACGAAAATTGTTGAAACAAGAAGCTCCGTTCCAATGACAACCGAGGAGGTGCAAGCAAGGTTAAAGGCGTTGAATGAGAAGTACAACTGTAATTTTGTTATGAATAAACCTGCAGAATGTCACAATGAATATACATTTGCGATTCTCGAAAATGTTATGAGAAGGCTTGCCGGTTTAGAGCCACTTCCAATAGAAGTTAAGCCACAATTATATAAAACACAGTTAATGGATGACACTTCTATTGATGAAATCAACGTTGCGTCAACAGTAACTACATTGGAAAATGATAACGAAAATGTACAATATACATCAAGGGGTTCTTCATATGAGACTGTAGAAGCTACTGATTATGCACCATTGGGAACACAATTCTATAGATATAATTATGAAATATTTTATAAATATGCTTATGGTGTACATTCAGATCTTGAATTTGATGGTTTTGAGAATAAAACATATTACTCTGTAAATAATATGCCTAAAAATGGAACCAACGAATATTTATCTCAAGATGAAGTTGATGAAATTGCAAAAGCTTATGTACCTGAATATGTACCGTACTCATTATTATTGGAATCATCTATTCATTACGACAACAACAATCCTTATAATATGGAAGAAATATGGTTTGCATATTCGTATCAATTTACACTCCGTGGTTTAACATTTATTGCAACTGGTAATAATAAGGATGGGGCACTTGATATAAGTATCATACAATAACGCTTATAACAGAATTCTATTAATAATAAATATCAATAGTTTCGATTTTATAACAACAGTGATATCACATGTGTAATTTGTTCTCGTTTTGATAAAAAATAACCATCTTAATCCATATTGATACAGACATTGGAAGATTAATGGCTAAATATTTGTTTAATATATGTCTTGTTTATATATTTACAATGAAAAAATTATCAGAATTAGTAGAACAGCTATTATTAACTTTAAAAACAAAATACCATGAAACCTATTTATTTATCTTTAGCAGCCATTGCATTATTTATGATTGGTTTTACATCGTGTAGTAATGAGGAACTCGATGAATGCGTGGTGGAAAATACCGCAGCGATGAAGAGTGTTGAAACAAGAAGCTCCGCTCCAATGACAACCGAGGAGGTGCAAGCAAGGTTAAAGGCGTTGAATGAGAAGTACAACTGTAATTTTGTTATGAATAAACCCGCAGAATGTCACAATGAATATACATTTGCGATTCTCGAAAATGTTATGAGAAGGCTTGCCGGTTTGGAACCAATTCCATTTAATTTAGATTCTCTTTATATACAAGAAGTAAAGAATAAATAATAAACAGCTTATAAATGTAGGAAAACAGTAGAGCATAGGTGGCGTACAGCAGTATGCCAACCTTTGCTCTAAACGTAAATCCAATTGCAAAATTATTTTCTAAAAAATATTGTTAAATATTTGCTTGCTGTTTTTTTTTACATTAGCCCCGAAAAACAACTTTTAAACAGGTGAATTATGTTTAACCGATTCTTAATTATTTCAACAATTCTTTGCGGTATAATACTGCATGGATGCACAGAATCTGATGGCAGTTTTGCCGAGAATGAAATAACGAAAGTAAAAACAAGAAATTGGATAGACTTATCGGGCAGGGATACCCTCCCGGGTGCAAGATGTAAATTGTATAAAGTTACATGCCTTGAAAGTCAAATCATTTACAATGATCTTATGAGGCTGTATTACTCGGAACCCGAATTTGAATATCAAGTATATGGCTCATGTCTGGATTTTATTACGAATTACTATACATCTCATATGTTACCTTATGATTCAACATGGAACATAGGCTACGACACCATCAACATTCCCTCTCGGACACTAAAAAAGAGATTTAAAGATATAGATTTGATAGAGCGTAACATACAAAAACGAGACTCGTTGTTGAACGACCCGGCAACGACCCAAATGAAACGCGGCGACTTTTGGAACACCATTTTTGCAATTAACCGTGAGATTGCCAACCCCGATGGCTTTGCCATAATAGAAAAGGCCATCAGGGAAGCGCACGAGCATTGGGACCTCGATTGGAACGACACTATCTTTGTGAGAAAAAATGAATTCGACGTTCACCGATGGGTGGTAAATGATATTTTCACCAATATGAGGGACGAGGTTAATCCTGTGTATTTGAAGTAAAAGAAAACAGTGAGCCACCGAGGATTTAAAAGAGAGAACTGCCTAAATCTTAAGGATTTTATAAAGAAAACTACCAAAGATTCAATGATAGTAAATTTTTCTTTCAACATATCTACAATGACGTAAAAGAAAACAGTGAACATAAAAAAAATAATGCTCACTGTTTTATTTTACTCTTCAATATCTATTCTTTGAACATCTTTTTCGCTGTGTGGTAATAATTTACCTGTAATAAAAAGCTTTACCAACTCGTTAACAGCATTGCAATGAACGGTTACTCTTTTTCTGATATGCCCCGGCTTTGCATGCCTGCCATCGTAAGTTATGGTAATATAACTGCTTTCGCCCGGTTTAATTGGGCCGGTCTCGGCCGACGCCGTTGTACAGTTGCAGGTGGGTATTACCTGATGTATGTACAAGTCGCTTTTCCCGGTATTTGTGAACTTGAATTTACACTCGACAAGGGCTGTATCTGCTGCAATAGTACCCAAGTTACATGTTTCGCTTTCGAATACTATTTTAGGGCGGTTGTTTTTTGCGTTCTGTGCCGCAAGTGGCATAACCGATATGAACGATACAAGTAGAATAATTAATTTGTTCATGGTTTCTTTGTTTCTATTGTGCGAAGATACATAGTTTTTACGTATCGGTTTCTCTTTTTATCTTTTTTAATATCTTTTCCTTAAAAGAGTCTCTCTTATACTCTTCGCACCTGTTTGACACCTTTTATGGCTTCAATTTTTGTTATTAGTTTGTTAAGGCGGGCTGTGTCATCGAGCAAAAGTGTGAGCGTTCCCGAAAAGAGGGTGTCGTGCGATTCGATGTTTATTCCACGCATTGTAATATCTTTTTCTTGTGTTATCAGCGATGTTATGTTATTTACAATGCCAATATCGTCGTGCCCCACAATGCGCAGTGTGACGGGGTAGAGCGCTTTGTTCTTTCCGTTGTCGCTCCATCGTGCCTCTATTACACGATAGGGATAATTTTCGCGCAATTGTTTGGCATTGGGGCAATCCTTACGGTGAATGGATATTCCACCGTTTATTGTCACAAAACCAAAGATGGCATCACCGAATATTGGTGCACAACATTTCGACAGCTTATAGTCGATACCTTTTAGGTTGCGTTCTATCACAAGCACGTCATCGGAAGAACTACCCGTATCCTTCTCGTTCTGCAGCGTGAAGGTCTGTGCGCTTTGTGTATGCTCGTTACCTTCGTTCGCCGGTGAGGTGATGGCCTGGTAACGTTTCATTATTTCGGCGGTGTCGATATTCCCCTCGGCTACGTGCTGATAGAAATCGGTAAGCCGTTTATAGCCCATTTTGCGTATCAGCTGGTCCATCACCGCCTCGTCGTATTCCATTTTGTGGTTCTTGAATTTACGGATGATGGTTTCGCGTGCAATGTCGGCCTGACGTGCTGTGAGGTCTTTCAGTGCCTGACGTATTTTTGCACGTGCGCGTCCTGTCCTTGCAATGTTCAGCCATGCCTGCTTTGGTGTTTGGCTGTTGGATGTTATAATCTCCACCTGATCGCCATTGTTAAGTGTGTGTCGTATAGGTACATTGCGGCCGTTAACAATTGCACCGGTACATTTGCAACCGATGCCGGTGTGTATGCAGAAGGCAAAATCGAGAACAGTGGCACCTTTTGACAGGCGGAACAGGTCGCCTTTGGGCGTGAAGATGAATATTTCATCTTTGTACAGTTCCATTTTGAATTTGTTCTCGTTTATGTCCTCTTCGGCAAGATGCTCCAATGTATCGCGGATGGATGCAAGCAGATTATCGAGCCCCTTCTCGCTCTTTATCCCTTTGTATCGCCAGTGAGCTGCCAAGCCATGCTCGGCAACAGCATCCATACGTTCGGTACGAATCTGCACCTCAACCCATCTTCCTTCGGGGCCCATAACCGTAGTATGCAACGATTCGTAACCGTTGCTTTTGGGCACAGAAAGCCAATCGCGCAGGCGATGAGGGTTTGGGGTGTACATGTCGGCTATTATGGAGTAAACCTGCCAACATTCGCTTTTTTCGTTCTGTGGTTCGCTGTCGATTATTATTCTAATGGCAAAAATATCATATATGCCTTCAAACGGCAGTTTCTGCCGTTTCATCTTTTGCCATATCGAGTTTATGGATTTTGTACGTCCTTTGATGCGGAATTTTATATGTGGTTGCGAACGCAGTGCCATTTCAATGGGGTGAATGAACGCAGCCATATAATCCTCGCGCGATGCAGCTGTCTCTTCCAGTTTGCGGCTTAATTCCGAGTATATTTCACTTTCGGTGTATCGGAGCGACAGATCCTCCATCTCCGACTTAAGCTTATAGAAACCCAATTTATGTGCTAAAGGTATATATAGTTTCGAAGCTTCGTTTGCAACCTGTTTACGTGCTTCGATGTTGTCGCTGTCGAAAAGCCTGCGCAACAGAACCAAGCGGCTTGCAATCATTATAAGGATGATTCGCATGTCGTTTGCAAACGAAAGCAACAGGTTGCGGAAATTCTCGGTTTCAATTGTGGGGCTTTTGGCATAGAGCGCGTTTATCTGTGTAAGGTTGGTAAGCACCTTTGCAACGTTATCTCCAAGTTTCTCTTTCACCTCGTCCATGGTGAGCGTTTCTTGCTGCACACATCGGCTTAACAATATGCTTATTATTATTTCGCGGTGATATCCTATTTCCTCGCCCATTAGCGCGGCAGTCTGCATATCTAAAACAATAGGGTTGAAACCGAAACTGTCGCGTGTTATTTTAGCCTCTTCAATGGCTTTTGTGATGTTCTCTTTCACGAAACGGTAGTCGGTACTTTGTCGTTTGTCCTCGATGTGACGGCGCAGTTCGCGGTTCAAACGAAAAATCTCTCTCTTCTCTTCCTCTGTAAATATTAAATGTTGTAACATTGTTTCTTCGTTTTTTTTGTGTTACATGCAGCGAAGTTACGATATATATTTTTAAAATTTTGCGATTTACGGAATTTTATTCTTATCTTCGCGAATATTGATTTATTAACACTAATTTTTGTTACGGCTATGGTTATAAGTAAGGCCGATCAGGCATTGTTGAACAAGAAAGGAATCTCGGTAGAGCAGTTTGCCGAGCAGTTGAAATCTTTTAAAACCGGGTTCCCGTATCTGAAGATAGATGCGGCAGCAACGGTGGGGAAAGGGGTACTTGCTCCGTCTGCCGAGGAGATTACTGCCTGTTTGCAGGTGTGGGACGATTATTGCAAGGAGGGAAACTCCATTGTTAAGTTTGTGCCGGCTTCGGGTGCGGCAAGCCGCATGTTCAAAGATTTGTTTGCATTCTTGAGCGCCGAATACGATGCTCCTGAAACAAATTTCGAGAAGAATTTTTTTGCAAACATCGATAAATTTGCTTTCTATGGCGAGCTCGACGAGATATGCAGCAAGAACAACTCTGCATCGGTTAAGGAACTTATCGCAGCCGGAAACTATAAAGCTGTAGTATTCAATCTTCTCGATTTTACAGGAATGAACTATGGTTCGCTTCCAAAGGGATTGCTTAAATTTCATTCCTATGAGGACGATGTACGCACTGCTGCCGAAGAACACTTTGTAGAGGGTGCAATGTATGCGGCAATGGGCAGCAAAGTACGTCTGCATTTTACTGTATCGCCCAATCACAAGGCTTTGTTCGAGGCTTTGGTTGCCGAGCGCAAGCCTGTTTATGAAAAGATGTTCGGTATAGAGTATGAAATATCTTTTTCGGAGCAAAAGCAAAGCACCGATACTGTTGCTGCCGATGCGCAGAACGAGCCTTTCCGCGAGAACGGAGCCTTGGTATTCCGTCCCGGCGGTCACGGTGCGCTTATAGAAAATCTCAATGACATCGACGCCGATGTAATTTTCATCAAAAACATCGACAACGTTGTTCCCGACCGTCTGAAAGCCGATACCGTTACATACAAGAAACTGCTTGCCGGAATACTTGTCGGCTTGCAGAAAAAGGCATTTGGTTATCTGCAACTGATTGACAGCGGTAAATATACTCACGAGCAGGTGCAAGAGATGATTCACTTTGTACAGCAGAGTCTTATGTGTCGCAATTTGGATATAAAGGATATGGAGGATTGCGAACTTGTTCTGTATTTGCGCAAGAAACTGAACCGTCCGATGCGTGTATGCGGTATGGTGAAAAACGTGGGCGAGCCGGGTGGTGGTCCGTTCCTTGCATATAACCCCGATAATACGGTGTCGTTGCAGATATTGGAGAGTTCGCAGATTGATATGAATAATGCCGAAGCCAAGGCTATGTTCGAGAACGGGACACACTTTAATCCGGTGGATTTGGTTTGTGCAGTAAAGAATTATAAGGGTGAGAAATTCGATTTACCATCGTACGTCGATAAGAATACAGGTTTCATCTCACATAAATCGAAGAATGGTCGCGAGCTTAAGGCTATGGAGCTGCCCGGTCTGTGGAATGGTGCCATGAGTGATTGGAGCACTGTTTTTGTGGAGGTGCCGCTTATAACATTCAATCCTGTTAAGACTGTTAACGACCTCTTGCGCGATGTTCATCAGTAATAAAAACAATCAGCGGTGTTGCCCAATATGGCACACCGCTGATTTGTTATAGTTAATACACTTCTTATAACAACTGTTCAATATCTTCTGTTATTTGTTCCGGCGTAAGTCGATTTTCCTTCAATAATTCATTTACATTGTAACGATCGATAAATTCTTTTCTTATGCCGTAGCAAAGCGTGCGTATATTGCTGTTGCCATAGAAACGTGCAATCTTTTCGCCAAAGCCTCCGTCAAGAATTCCATCCTCCAATGTCACAATAATGTCGTGTGACGATTTTATTTCGTTCAGCATATTGCTGTCTAATCCCGAAATATATCGTGGATTAATCAGAGTGGGGTGTATTCCTGTTCTTCGTTCTATCTCAACAGCTGTTTTTCGCCCCAAAGAGTAGAACGAGCCAAGAGCAATAATTGCAATGCGTTCACCGGTTTCAACTTTCTGATACCTGTTTAAATTGCTGTAATCATTGTCGGTAAAAAGTACATCGCTTGCAGTTACATGTGCAGGAACACGTATGGCTACAGGGTGTTTTTGTTGATCAACAGCCCAATTAAGCATCGCAATATACTCCTCCTTGCATGTAGGTGCAAGATAAACAAGGTTGGGTATGTTGCCAAGTAGCGGAATATCGAAAATTCCAAGATGCGTAACATCGTTCATTCCATACACTGATGCGGCAAATACACATATCACAGCCGGATTGTTATTTATGCACAGGTCTTGCGACATTTGGTCGTAAGTTCGTTGTATGAAACTGCTGTATACAGCCCATAATGGACGGCAACCGGCCGATGCCAGCCCCGAAGCGACAGCAACAGCATGTTCTTCTGCTATTCCAACATCGATGAATTGCGAGCCTAATGCTTGTCGTTGCGAAGAATTAAGGCCGAATACTCCCGGAGTTCCCGATGTTATAGCTACGAAGCGTGGGTTGTTTGCTGCTGTTTCAATCACAATTTTTCCGGTAATTGTGTTGTAGTTTTCCACCTCGCTGTTATCGTGTTTGCCCTTTCCTGTTGCAATGTCGAATGGGCCACTGAAATGGTATTTTTCTCTGTTTTCCTCGGCGTATGACAGGCCTTTTCCTTTCTGTGTACATATATGAACCACTGTGGGCTTACTGCAATCTTTTACTTCGT
This sequence comes from Bacteroidaceae bacterium, assembly GCA_017467885.1. Taxonomy (GTDB): domain Bacteria; phylum Bacteroidota; class Bacteroidia; order Bacteroidales; family Bacteroidaceae; genus HGM04593. The sequence goes on from JAFUKC010000034.1 coordinate 17,999, forward strand.
GGAAGATTTTGATAAGTTCCGAGATGTTGTTGCCGTCGGCAAGGAAACGGTAGTCGAGTGAAAGGCTCTTGAAAAAGTTACATTCTGTCGTTCCGTTTGTTTGGCGCAACTGTGCAAGGTTTTCATACAATCCGCCATGATTCTCGGCTATAGACATTTCGTTGTCGTTCACCACAATTATCATATTGCTGTTTAGTGTGCCGGCGTTACTTAATCCTTCGAATGCTTCACCACCGCTTAACGAACCGTCGCCAATAACAGCAATGATGTTGCCTGTTTCTCCCTTTAAGTCACGTGCTTTTGCAAGGCCGCAGGCAAGACTGACGGATGTAGATGTGTGTCCTATGTTGAAGAAATCGTGCTCGCTTTCTTCGGGGTTGGTATAACCCGAAACATCACCATAATGAGTGAGATCAAGATAGGCCTCGGCACGTCCCGTAAGCATCTTGTGGGTATAGCATTGGTGGGATACATCGAATACAATTTTGTCGATGGGCGAGTTGAATACATAGTGCATTGCTATTGTTGCTTCAACCATGCCTAAATTGGGGCCTACATGCCCTCCACACTTGCTCAATCGTACGATAAGTGCTTTGCGTATCTCTTTCGATAGTGTATTAAGTTGTTCTATGCCGAGTGACTTAATATCTTTTGGCGATTTTACATTTTCTATATACATATAATTAATGATAAATTACAATTTTTACTGTTTCCTAAAATGTTGCTGATAATAAATCTTCATTAATGTTTCGCGAGCCTGCATCATCCGACTGATAGAGTCGTTCTTTTCGCTGTTGGGCGAGAGAGTCTGCTTCTCGTTGTAGCTGAAATAGATGCTGTCGGGCTGTGTGGTGTCGAGCAGGTTGTTGCCCAGGCACAGATACTCGGTCCCGGGTGCAAAGGCCAATGGTGCGAGGGTGGGGAGCAGGTCGTAGTGTGAACCGTAACGTTCTTCAATCCGTTGTTTTTCGCTTGCTGCAGGGCGGTACTCCGGGGGCAGGTATATATATGTTGCAACAGCATGACGTTTCTCGGCCGGAACGTGCCCGGCAGAATAGTCGAGTATGCTGCGAACATTGTGGTCGCCGGTAATTATTATAATGGTGTTGCGGGCAAGTGTCGATTGTTTGAAATGGTCGAGGAAACACCCAAGGCTTTCGTTTGTGTATTGTATTCCTAAACCATATTTTTTAAGAACATCGTTGTCGCCTTTAAGATCGGCCGATGTGTACCATAAATCGGTAAGTGGTGGAAGTTGCATGTTTTCCGGATAGGTGAACGGTGGGTGGTTGGTGGTGGTGAGTGCCATCACAAATTGCGGGTTGTCGCTGCTGTTTCTCTTCTCCATTCTTTCAAGAATGTATTGCAACAGAAACTCATCGTAGACGCCAATCTCGCTTGTTGTGCTTCCGTCTATTCTCTCAAGTACCTCGCGACGGCCTATTACGGTGTCGAATTTCTGAAGCATCAGTCCTTCGAGCACATTTTCCCAAGTTGGGTCCATGCCTGTGATGAAGGCTGTACTATAGCCGTTTGTTTTAAAGGGGTAGGCTATGGAACTGTTGAACGACTCGTAGCGGTAGCGCGAATTGAAAAAGTGCATGTAGGGCATGCCCATTGCAACAGTTTCGAGTGTGTATATTGTTCCGTTGCGCACCGATTGAATGTTCTTCATGTAAATGTCTTCTTTCAGATGTTGACGCATGGCACCAAGTATGTTCAACGAATCGTTGCGGTCCATCGTTAGCAGATGGTTGCTCCAACTTTCGTTAAGGATAAGCAATACGTTTGGGTGTGTCTTACCCCCCCATTTATCAGTATAACTGCTTGTTACTCTTTTGAATAGTGCATTGTAAACCGAATCTTCGCTGCTTGTTGCAATGCTGTCTGTTGAAAGGCCGGCTGTTGCAATTGCATCACCTATCGAGGCAAATCCATTTTCTTTAAGCAGCTTTTTATCGCTCACAAGTTTGAAGCTGTTCTTGCGCTCCTTGTATGCCTTCTTAAGCATATATATGCAGTTTGGCACAGAGCTGTTCATTACCTCGTCGGTAGATACTACAAATGCTTCCACTTGAAGTGTGTATTGCGTTACCGAACCACGCATGAAGATGAATGTGAGTGCTATGATAAGTAGCGATGCAGTGATTGTGGCTGTTGTTCCCATCTGGTGGTGTACCGAGGTTTTTATGTGCTGTATGTATTTGCCGGCAATGGATACAAGGCAACCTGCGGCCACAACTCCTGCAAGTATCGACAAGAAGGGGTAGTCTTGCCACATGGTTTGCAATAACCCCAGCGGGCCTTCGTCGAAGAAGTCGAAGAATACAACATTATATCGGCTGTTGAAGTTCCGGTAAAAAAATACTTCGGCAGTGGCAAGCAATGCGAGCAGTGCAAGCATCACCGCATAATAGTAGCGCATGAAGCTGCTTGCTTTTTTTGAAGCTTTATCGCCTATGTGCGGTGTGGCAAGAGCCAACACTATTGCAGGCAACGAAACATAAGTGACAGCCTGTATATCGAAACGCCATGCGTTCCACACAAGTAATGGCAGGCTGTTGCCGTGTGCAACAAGATTATCGGTTGTTGTGTGTGTAAACAGGTAGATTACACGCGAACATATAAAGATGATTAACCCTATTATCTGATACATCCATATTTGGGTGTATAATGTTAAGAGGCGTGCCGTTACGGTTTTGTTTTTATTGTATTGTTCGGTCATTGTGTATCTTTTTTGTTCCAAATTTCCCACGAAGCCAGTGCTTGCAGGTACCACATCTCGTATCCGCTTTTGGTTTGTGCACCTTGGGCTGCACCTTTTTGCAGGAAGAGGGTGTTCTCGGGGTTGTAGACAACATCGTACAACAGATGCCTGTTCGTCAGTTTGTTATAGGGAATATCGGGGCATTTGTCTACACCATGGCCCACCATGCCAAGTGGTGTACAGTTTATTATAAGTGTGTGTGTGTTCATTATCTCGTCGGTCAGTTGTTCGTATGCAATTGCATTTTCGCTTGCTTTGCGCGATACAAAAATGTGTTCTATTCCCAACGTGTTCAACGAGTAGGAGACGGCTTTTGATACACCGCCTGTACCCAATATAAGTGCCTTATTGTGCCTGCCCTTGGTAAGCGGTTCGAGCGAACGGGTGAAGCCTATGACGTCGCTGTTGTAGCCTTTCAGGTGGGGGCGGCCGTTGCTGTCGCGTGTTATCTTAACCACGTTTACAGCCATAATGCCTTTTGCTTCGTCGCTTATCTCCTCCAAGTAGTCCATCACCTGCAACTTATAGGGGATTGTTACGTTGAAACCGCACAGCAGAGGGTGGTTTTCAAGTATCTCGGGCAATTTTTCGATATTTTCTATTTCGAATGGAATATATTCGGCATCTATGCCTTCATTGGCAAATTTATTATTGAAAAATGCGGGTGACGCCGATTGCCCCAAAGGGCAGCCGATTATTCCGTACTCCTTTTTCATCTCTTTAAGGTTATATATTTTATTGTGGCGAGGTAAGCATTCATGCCCCTCGCCACAATAGTTGTAGTTTGTAGTTTTATTTATTTGCGAGATATTCGCTTACATTCTTTTCTATACGTGTGTTCAGGTTGTCGGTATCGGCTTTCACAAACTTCTCGCCTGTGATGTTTTCGTATAGTTCGATGTAACGGTTGCTTATGTTCTCAACAATGGCGTCGGTCATCTCAGGTACCTGTTGTCCCTCTTTACCTTGGAAACCGTTGTCCATCAACCATTCGCGAACAAACTCCTTCGACAGCTGTTTCTGTGGTTCGCCTTTCTCGAATTTCTCTTGGTAGCCTTCGGCATAGAAGTAACGCGAAGAGTCGGGTGTGTGAATTTCGTCCATCAGGTAGATTGTGCCATTATGTTTTCCGAACTCATATTTTGTATCTACAAGTATCAATCCGCGCTCGGCTGCAATTTCTGTTCCGCGATTGAACAGTGCGATGGTGTATTTTTCCAACAGTGCATACTCCTCGGGGGTTGCAAGGCCGCGTGCCAGAATCTCCTCTTTAGAAATATCAGCATCGTGCTCGCCAATCTCGGCTTTTGTTGTGGGGGTTATTATCGGTTCTGGGAACTTCTGATTCTCTTTCATGCCTTCGGGAAGCTTAACTCCGCATATTTCGCGTACACCGCTTTTGTAGGCACGCCAAGCCGAACCGCACAGGTAGCCGCGCACAATCATTTCAATGGGGAACCCTTCGCACAGCACACCTACAGTTACCATGGGGTCGGGGGTTGCAAGCTTCCAGTTGGGGCAGATGTCGGTTGTTGCATCAAGGAATTTTGCTGCTATCTGGTTGAGCATCTGTCCTTTGAACGGGATACCTTTGGGCAGCACCACGTCGAAGGCCGATATGCGGTCGGTTGCCACCATCACAAGTTTGTCGTTGTCTACGAAATATACATCGCGCACCTTGCCATGATATACTTTGTTCTGTTTCTCGAAATTAAAATCTGTGTTTGTCAAAACTTTTGCCATAGTTCCTATATTATTTTTATTTGTTCTCTTTATCGTAGGCATCGTATGCTTCAACGATGCGTGTCACCAATTTATGGCGTACTATGTCTTTTTTGTTCAATTCAATGAAGCCGATTCCTTTAACATCGCGCAGAATGTGCAATGCCTGCACTAATCCGGAATTCTGTTTCTGTGGAAGATCTATTTGGGTGAGGTCGCCCGTAATTATCATTTTTGTGTTGTTACCCATTCGGGTAAGGAACATCTTTATCTGTTGTGGGGTGGTGTTCTGCGCCTCGTCCAAAATAACGATTGCATCGTTCAGTGTGCGTCCGCGCATGAACGCAAGCGGTGCAATCTGTATTACATTGGTGTCCATGTACTCCTTTAACTTTGCCATAGGTATCATGTCCTCCAAAGCATCGTACAGGGGTTGCAGATAGGGGTCTATTTTGTCGCGCATATCACCGGGCAGGAATCCCAATTTCTCTCCTGCTTCCACAGCCGGACGGCTTAATATTATTTTGCGTACTTCGCGATTTTTCAGTGCACGCACAGCAAGTGCAATGGCAGTGTAGGTCTTGCCGCTGCCGGCAGGGCCTACAGCAAACAGCATGTCGTTCTTTCCAAACTGTTCTACCAAGCGGCATTGGTTCTCGCTGCGCGGATAGATGGGGCGGCCGTTTATGCTATACACAATAACATTGCTGTCGTTGCCCTTGTCACTGCGCTTTCCGTTAACAGCATCGATGATTGCCTCTTCGTTTATACTGTTGTACTTTACACAATGTTCGCGAAGCAATTCGATAACCTTCTTGAAACGTTCGGTTTCATCCTCGTCGCCCATGACTTTTATTATGTTGTCGCGGGCTACAATACGCAACTTGGGGTACAGTTTCTTAAGCATCTGCAAATGCACGTTGTTTGCCCCGTAGAAACCTGCAGGGTCAATATCCTCAAGAATTATGTGGTTTTCAATCATTTATAAGCTTTCTTCTAAACTTTTGCGTTGGTTATGCAATTTTTATGCGAAGATAAATATTTCTCTTCTTTCAACCAAATTTCGGGGCTGTTATAAAATATTAAGCCTCGACCATTGCAGTCGAGGCTTAATATCTATTATTAGTTACTCTTTTTTCTTAATCTCGGCTTCGAAACGTCGGGCTGCTTCGTTGCTCTCGGTACATGCACATGGGCCGGTGATGCAACCGCCGGGGCACGACATAACCTCTACCATCTTGCCGGGGCATTTACCTGTTTTTGCGTATGCACGCAACAGGCCTATGTTCTTCTTGTTAAGGTCGGCAATAACCAAACCCTCCAATTCTTCTGCTCCAAGCAGGTTTTTTACAGCGGTGAATACGCCGCCGGTCTTTGCAAAGCCATGAGCATCTTTGCATGCGCTCTCTTCGGGGGTGAAGGGTGGACAATCGTCGATGTTTATACCCAAACCCTCGAAAACCGAATCGAGTTCGCGGAATGTCCATACAAAATCGACATTGTCGTGTTCGCGACATTCTGCTTTTTTCGAGGCGCATGGTGCTATGAAGACGTTTATTCCGTCGGGATGTTTTTTGCGTGCATACTCGGCTGTATATACCATGGGCGACGCTGTTGTGGAAACATATTTGACGAGGTCGGGGATATGTTTGCGTGCAAGGTTCACATAGGCGGGGCAGCAACTTGTGGTCATGAACGGTTGGCCCTCTTCCATCTTCTCCTTGAACTCCTCCGATTCGCGGCGTGTTGTCTCTTCGGCGCCGTATGCCACTTCAATAATGTCGCTGAAGCCGGCTGCTTTAAGTGCTCCGAATACCTGCTCGATGGGCTTGCCGAATTGTGCAAGAACAGCCGGGGCAACCATTGCCACAACTTTCTTTCCGGCTTTCATACGTTTAAGTACATCGAATACCGAACATTGGTCGAAGATGGCACCGAAAGGACATGCATTAAGACACTTGCCGCAGTAGATACATTTGTTGGGGTCGATGTGCTCTATTCCGTATTCGTCTTTTGATATAGCTTTTACGGGGCAGGCCTCTTCACAGGGTACAGGCATGTAGATAATTGCATGGTAGGGGCATACCTGGTGGCATTTACCGCAACTTATACATTTGTCGTGGTCGATGTGTGCTTTGCCTTCTTTGTCGTATGAAATAGCATCTTTGGGGCAATTTACGTAACAGGGTCGGGCTGCACACCCGCGGCAAAGATTCGAAATTTCGTAATTGATTTTTACGCACGATGAGCACGCTTCGTCCATAACGGTAAGGATTTTCTTGCCGGGGGAGATATTGTCGCGGTCGTACATGCGTTGAGCATAGCTTTTAAGGCTTTCGGCTTCGTCTTTTTCGTCGCTCATATCGAAACCGAGCATTGCCATGATTTTATACTTTGTAACCGCACGCTCCTTGTGTATGCAGCAACGACCTTGCGGCTTTGATGTTCTCGGATGCAACTCGATGGGCAGGTGGTCTATTTTGTCGAGCAGTTGATCTTCTTTCCACATCTTTACAAGCTCGGCCAACAGACGATACCTAACGAACATAATGTTGTTGTTGTATGCCATGTTTTATTTATATTTCTTTTAAAGTTGTTTAAATTTGCGGTAAAAATATAAAAAAACAGTCGAATTTTGTAATTTTGTGCTATCTTTCTTTTGAAAATATTGAAAAATGTCTGGAAACAGTAATTTAAGCATAATAGACAGGCTGGCCGGTGGGGCAGAAGTTACCCGCGAGGAGTGGCGTGTGTTGCTTACCTCCTTGTCGCCCAAGGAGCAGTTGCTGTTGCACGAGAGAGCGAGAGGTGTGGCTGTTTCAAATTTTGGACAAGGAATATATGTGCGTGCTCTTCTTGAGATAAGTTCTTATTGTCGCAATAATTGTTTTTATTGCGGGTTGCGATGCTCAAACAGTAGTGCACAAAGGTATCGACTGACAAAAGAAGAGATATTGGATTGTTGCTGCGAGGCTGATAAACTTGGCTTCAATACTTTTGTGTTGCAGGGTGGCGAAGATCCAAAGCAGGATGATGCATGGGTGGCCGACGTGGTTGCTGCCATACGTACCGCATATACCGACAAGGCTATCACTCTGTCGCTTGGCGAACGAGGTGAAGAGGGGTACAGGATGCTTAAGATGGCCGGTGCCGACAGGTATCTGCTGCGTCACGAGACGCGTGCCGATGAGCATTATTCGCAATTACATCCATCGACAATGAGTGGCGAGAGGCGCAGAAACTGCTTGCGTACATTGAAAAGCCTTGGCTATCAGACGGGTAGTGGCATGATGATAGGCTCGCCGCATCAGACGGTGGATAATATTGTAGACGATTTCATCTTTCTTGAAGAGTTGCAGCCACAGATGATTGGTGTGGGGCCGTTTGTTCCGGCAAGTAACACTCCTTTTGAGCATTATGCTGCCGGGACAGTGGAGCAGACAATTCTTGTTGTATCTTTGTTGCGGTTGCGTTTCCCTCATGCACTGCTTCCGGCAACAACGGCTTTGTCGACGATTCATCCACAGGGGATGGAGAGGGCGGTGCTTGCCGGCGCAAATGTGGTGATGCCTAATGTGTCGCCTATGAATGTACGTAGCAAATACAGCATATACAATAATAAGATGAACAGCGGAACGCAGTCGGCACAACAATTGGCATTGCTCGAAGCAAGATTGAATGCCATTGGTTACCATATAGATTTTGGTCGTGGCGATTATAATGAACACAAATGACGATTATGTATAACGTAAAATCAAAAACAGCAGAAGAGTTTATTAGTGATGCGGAGATTCGCGAAACCATGCAGTTTGCACATGAACATTGCAACGACCGCAATCTTATAAAGCAAATAATAGATAAGGCTCGCAGTTTCAAAGGGTTGTCACATCGCGAAGCGGCAGTCCTGCTTGAATGCGACCAACCCGATTTGGTTGATGAGATGTTTGCCCTTGCGAATGAAATCAAGCATCGTTTCTATGGCAACCGTATCGTGATGTTTGCACCGTTGTATCTTTCGAACTACTGTGTGAACGGATGTGTATATTGTCCTTATCATGCTAAGAACAAGAGTATCCGCCGTAAGAAACTTACACAGGAGGAGATTCGCAGCGAGGTTATTGCTCTGCAGGATATGGGGCATAAACGTCTTGCCATCGAGGCCGGCGAACATCCGTTACAGAATCCTTTGGAGTATATTCTTGAGAGTATTAAGACAATATACGGCATAAAACACAAGAATGGTGCTATTCGAAGGGTGAATGTGAATATAGCAGCAACTTCGGTGGAGAATTACCGAAAATTACGCGATGCAGGCATCGGTACATATATCCTTTTTCAAGAAACATATAATAAGGAGAATTACGAGGCGTTGCATCCAACAGGGCCAAAAAGCAATTACGCCTATCATACCGAGGCCATGGACCGCGCCATGGAGGGTGGAATAGATGATGTAGGTATAGGTGTACTGTTCGGTCTCGAAACATACAGATACGATTTTGTAGGTCTGTTGATGCATGCCGAACACCTTGAAGCAACATACGGCGTCGGGCCGCATACAATAAGTGTTCCACGTCTTTGCATGGCCGATGACATAGATACCGCCGATTTTAAAAATGCAGTTCCCGATGATGTTTTTTATAAGATTGTGGCTGTAATAAGAATTGCCGTTCCTTACACGGGCATGATAATATCCACACGCGAAAGTGAAAAGAGCCGCAGACGTTTGCTCGAGCTTGGAATATCGCAGATAAGCGGTGGCTCGCGTACAAGTGTTGGAGGATATGTAACCCCCGAGAGCGAGGAGGAGAACTCGGCGCAATTTGATGTTGCCGACCATCGTACACTCGACGAGGTGGTAGGTTGGTTACTCGACCTCGACCACATACCAAGCTTCTGTACTGCATGTTACCGCGAGGGGCGAACAGGTGATCGCTTTATGTCGTTGCTGAAAAACGGGCAGATTGCCAACTGTTGCCTGCCAAATGCTCTGCTGACGCTTAAGGAGTATTTGAGGGATTATGCATCACCTGCAGTGCGTGAGAAGGGCGAGGCGATGATAAAACGTTTGTTGGTTACCGTCCCGAATGAAAAGGCTCGTGCTACAGCGGCAAAGTATCTTGAAGCAATAGATGAGGGAGAGCGCGACTTCCGTTTTTGAAACAAACAACCGAATAATCATGACAAAAATTGCACGTTCCAACCGTTATCATATAGCTGTGTTTGGCAGACGTAATGCCGGAAAATCTTCTCTGCTGAATGCGCTGGCCGGGCAGGATGTTTCGATAGTTTCCGATGTTCCCGGAACAACAACCGATGTTGTGTGGAAAAATATTGAACTACCCGGGATTGGTGCCGCGGTAATTGGTGATACGGCGGGCTACGACGATGATGGTGAACTTGGTCTTATGCGTGTAGAGCGTACGCGACGGGCGGCAGGCAGAATAGACATGGCACTGTTTCTTCTGTCGGGAACACCCGAAGATATTTCGGCCGAGATTGAGTGGCGTGAGATGTTTGCCAAGGCTGATGTGCCTGTTATCTTTATGCTTGGCAAGTGTGATGAAGAAAGGAGTATAGGGGCTTTGTGCTCTGCGTGGAGCGAGAGGCTTGGCAGGGAGGTGTTTCCCGTATCTTCAAAGGATGGGTGTGGTGTATCATTGTTGCTCGAGAAGATGGCAGAGGTGTATAAAAAGGATGACAACATCGATGATATAACATATACTCTTGCTAAAAAGGGTGATTTGGTTGTGCTTGTTATGCCGCAGGATGCACAGGCTCCAAAAGGTCGCTTGATACAACCTCAAGTTGCTACACTGCGTAATTTGTTGGATAAGCATTGCTTGCCGCTTTGTTGTGCGCCCGAGGAACTGCCTAAGTTGCTTGCATCGCTTGCAGAGACTCCGGCACTTATAATAACAGATTCGCAGGTCTTTTCACAAGTGCAGGCGTTGACTCCCGAAGGTTGCAAGTTGACATCATTTTCGGTGTTGATGGCACGCCACAAAGGGGATATAGATACGTTTCGTATAGGGGCCGATGTTCTGAGGAATCTTAAACCGGATGCAAGAGTGCTTATTGCCGAGGCTTGCTCGCATATTCCGCAGAACGAGGATATTGGGCGCGTTAAGTTGCCGCGTCTGCTGCGCAAGAAGTTTGGCGAAGAACTGACGATTGAAATAGTCTCGGGGCATGATTTTCCCGACGACCTCTCGTCTTATGATGTGATAATACATTGCGGTGCATGTATGTTCACGCGCCGGCACGTGCTGTCGCGTATACGTATGGCAAAAGCACAGGATGTTCCCATCACCAATTACGGAATAGCAATAGCTGCGCTTACGGGGATATTGGATAGGGTAGAGATGTAGGTGTGTATGTGAATGGTATATTGTCTCTTCCGGAAATAGCAGATATTCATGTTACCACGCTTCTACAATGTTTTATGCCGGCTCTCTCTGCTATATAGGAATATACTATTCTTTGCGATGTGTTGAATTTTTTGACATTTTTTTGTATGTTTGCACCATCATTGCATATAAAAGATGTAAAAACATAACGGTTTAGAAGTTGTTTAAATTTATATCCTTGAAATTTTTATAGGTCTTTTTTTAGTATGTTTTTTCATTTTTCAAAGGCGCATAGCGGGCTATGTAACTGCAAAAAAGGGAAAAACAGACAAAAAAGAACATAAAAAGGCAAGCATAACTCGCGTATAATGTAAACATAATATTAGAAAGAAATTTAA
>JAFUKC010000035.1 GCA_017467885.1 Bacteroidaceae bacterium
CAAACGGCAGGTTCATCTTGTCTGCAATCTGTTGGGCGGTGTAGCCTTGGGTGTACAAGAGGCATGGTGTACGATAATCGTCGTGCATGCCGGTTTGTTTTGTACCTCCCTCGCTCGCATTAATCAACTTAATATCCTCAATGCTATGCTCGCAAAACGTTTTAATCCGTTTCTCTTTCATGTTGCTTTTGCAGTTTATCTTGTTCTACATGTTCACTATCTGTTGCACCGGTGATGTGCCGGTGATGCTTTCTTTGCTTTTTGTGGCTGTGGAACAATGTCTTTGAACTTGGCGAATTCTCGGGGGTGCCTGCAAGAAGCTTATCTTTACAATATTCGCAAAATTAGGCCTTTTTTGTTATAAAACAAATTATATCCGCGTAAAATGTTAAACATTGTTTATTTGTCCATCGCTTGCCTTTCGCCTCTTAAACCTGCTCGGTGGCTCACTATGCTTCAGGCAGTGCCGAAGTTTTGAAATTACTGTTGCTATAATGGTTGTTAATGGTAATCCTGAAAACACAACCGGCACCGTAAGCGAGTAAATCTCTACATAGCCATCAAACTTTTGCATGTGAGTCATATTTAAAACGATGTCGGTGTCTATACGCAAAAGGGGTTGTCCCCGAAGGACAACCCCTTTTGCGTATTTAGAAGTATTCTGTTTATTCGTTGCTCCAGTCTATCTTTGCCATGCGCTGATAGCTTGCGTAGCGTTTCTTTGCCATGCCTTCGGCTGCATTGAACAGTTCTTGTGCTTCGCCGGGGAACTGTTTTGCAAGTGATGCATAGCGTACCTCGCCCTGCAAGAACTCTTGGAATTTCTCCCACTGGGGCTCTTTGCTGTCGAGTGTGAAGGGGTTCTTGCCTTCATCCTCCAACGCGGGGTTGTAGCGCCATAGGTGCCAGTAACCGCATTCAACGGCTGCGGCCTGTTCGGCTTGTGCCTTGCCCATACCCTTGCGGATACCATGGTTGATACAGGGCGCGTATGCAATTACAAGTGACGGGCCGGGATATGCTTCTGCCTCACGAATGGCTTTCAAACATTGATCGTAGCTTGCGCCCATTGCAATTTGTGCAACATATACATAGCCGTATGTTGTGGCAATCATGCCAAGGTCTTTTTTGCGGATGCGTTTACCTGCTGCAGCAAACTTCGCAATGGCACCAAGAGGAGTCGATTTAGATGCTTGTCCGCCGGTGTTAGAGTATACCTCGGTGTCGAGTACCAGAATATTCAGGTCTTCACCCGAAGCAATAACGTGGTCGAGGCCGCCGTAGCCGATGTCGTAAGATGCACCGTCGCCACCGATAATCCACTGTGAACGTTTAACAAGATATTGTTTTATGTTCAAAATATCTTTGCACTTGTCGCAACTGCATGCTTCGCAAGCTGCAATAATGGCGGGAGCAATCTCTTTTGTCACCTCGGCACTGTTCTTGTTGTCGAGCCAACGTTGTGCAAGAGCCTTAAATTCGTCGTTGCAGCAATCGCATGTCTGTACGTCGGTGAGCAGGCGCTCGAGGCGTGCACGCATCTTGTTCTCGGCAAGTTTCATACCAAGGCCGAATTCGCAGAAGTCCTCGAAGAGTGAGTTTGCCCATGCGGGGCCTTCGCCTTTTTCGTTCGTTGTGTAAGGTGTAGAAGGTACCGATGCCGAGTAGATTGATGAACAACCTGTTGCATTGGCTACAATCTGACGGTCGCCGAACAATTGGCTGATGAGCTTAACGTAAGGAGTTTCGCCACAGCCCGAACATGCACCCGAGAATTGGAACAGAGGTGTTGCAAACTGCGAGTTTTTGGGGTTGCTCTTTATGTCTACAAGGGCTTGTTTGCTCTTCACGTTTTTCACGCAGTAGTCCCAGTTTGCAGCCTCGTGCTTCTCCTGCTCGAAGGGAACCATTTCAAGGGCTTTACCACCCAATTTGGGGTTGCCGGGGCATACATCCGCACAGTTACCGCAACCAAGACAGTCCATGACACCCACCTGTATGCGGAACTGCATGCCTTTGAATGCAGCGGGAGCCTTCATCTCAAGTGTGCTTGCGTTAAGGCCTGCAGCCTCCTGCTCGTCCATTACAAACGGACGGATACATGCGTGAGGGCAGACGTATGAGCAGCGGTTACACTGAATACATTTCTCCATGTCCCATTTGGGAACGAATGCGCTTACACCGCGTTTTTCGTAAGTCGATGTACCGCAAGGCCATGTACCATCCTCCATGCCTTTGTATGCCGAAACGGGCAACGATGCGCCGTCCTGTGCGTTTATCGGGCGAACAATGTTCTTGATGAAGTCGGGTTCGTCGCGCTCAATGACAGCGTCGGCGGGAAGTGTGGCCCAAGCGGGGTCTATGGTGAGTTGTTTGTACTCGCCACCGCGGTCTACCGCTGCGTTGTTCTTGTCTACTATGTCTTGTCCCTTCTTTCCGTAAGATTTTACGATGAACTTCTTCATCTGCTCAATTGCAAGGTCTACAGGGATAACACCTGTGATACGGAAGAATGCACTCTGAAGAATTGTGTTTGTGCGGTTGCCCAAGCCAATCTCCTGTGCAATTTTGGTGGCGTTGATGTAGTAAACGGTTATATCGTTCTGTGCAAGATAGCTCTTGACGTTGTTGGGAAGGTTGTTTGCCAACTCCTCGCCCTCCCAAACTGTATTAAGAAGGAATGTGCCGCCCTTCTGCAATCCGCGAAGCACGTCGTACATACGCAGGTATGCCTGCACGTGGCATGCTACAAAGTTGGGGGTGTTTACCAAATATGTCGAACGGATGGGATTGTCACCAAAGCGAAGGTGCGAGCAGGTGAAACCGCCCGATTTCTTCGAGTCGTAAGAGAAGTATGCCTGGCAGTGTTTGTCGGTGTTCTCGCCAATAATCTTAATCGAGTTCTTGTTTGCACCTACAGTACCGTCGGCACCAAGGCCGAAGAATTTAGCTTCGAACATGCCATCAACAACAGCAATCTCCTCTTTCTTGGGAAGCGATGTGAATGTCACATCGTCCTCGATACCCAATGTGAAGTGATTTTTGGGTGTGGGAAGTGCAAGGTTCTCATATACCGACATTATTATGGCAGGTGTTGTGTCGCAACTGCCTATACCGAAACGTCCGCCTACGATAATGGGGTTGATTGCTTTCAACTCCTCGCTGCTTGCGAAAGCCTCTACCACGTCGAGGTACAAAGGCTCGCCATTGCAGCCCGGCTCTTTTGTACGGTCGAGTACGGCAATGCGCTTAACACTCTTGGGCATAACTGCTGCAAGATATTTGAGCGAGAAAGGACGGTAAAGATGAACACTTACCAAACCAACTTTTTCGCCTTTTGCAGTAAGGTAGTCGATTGCCTCTTTTGTAGCTTCTGTAGCCGAACCCATAACCACGATTACTCGGTCGGCATCAGCTGCACCGTAGTATGTGAAAGGTGCGTATTTGCGTCCTGTGATAGCCGAAATTTCGTTCATGTACTCGGCTACAATATCGGGTACTGCATCGTAGTAGGGGTTTACGCTCTCTTTGTGTGCAAAGAATGTTTCGGGGTTTTCGGCTGTACCGCGGGTGACGGGTGCCGAGGGGTTGAGCGCTCTGTCGCGGAAAGCTTGAATACCTTCCCAGTCTACAAGGGGAGCTATCTCCTCCTGCTCAATCATCTCAATTTTCTGTATTTCGTGTGAAGTACGGAAGCCGTCGAAGAAGTTCATGAAAGGAATACGGCTCTTGATGGTTGCAAGGTGTGCAACGGCCGACAGGTCCATAACCTCTTGTACCGAGCCTTCACATAGCATTGCGAAACCGGTCTGACGGCATGCCATAACGTCCATGTGGTCGCCGAAAATACAGAGTGAGCTACCTGCCAATGAACGGGCCGATACGTGGAATACGCTGGGGAGCAATTCACCGGCAATCTTGTACATGTTGGGAATCATAAGCAACAAACCCTGCGATGCGGTAAAGGTTGTCGTGAGTGCACCGGCCTGCAAAGAACCGTGAAGCGCGCCTGCTGCGCCGCCTTCCGATTGCATCTCCTGAACCGAAACTGTTTCACCGAAAAGGTTTTTACGTCCTTGTGCCGCCCATTCGTCGATATATTCGGCCATAGGCGAAGAAGGGGTGATAGGGTAGATTGCTGCTACCTCGGAAAACATGTATGCGATGTGTGCCGCAGCCTGGTTTCCGTCACATGTGATAAATTTTTTTGCTTTTGTCATAGTGCAATAAATTATATAATATGTATCTAATTTCTTATTTTAGAATGTGTTGCGTGGAATATTGCAGTAATCCTGCAATCTCTTTTTTACTACGTTTCGACAAATAAATAATCTCCGCGCTCGAAAAACGCACAAAATTACAAAAAATATCGGATACAGAGGGTATAAAGCAGATGAAAAAGATTATATTTGTGATATTTTTCGTTATGCGATTGTTAAAATATATAATATTGATAAATTTTCTGCACTTTACCGGTGCTGTTTCTGCACAGATGCTTGCGCCGAAAAAGTACGAGTATCGTGCGGTGTGGCTGACGACAATAGAGAATCTCGATTGGCCTCGTACGAAGATAAGCGTTCCGGCAGATGTCGGCAGGCAGAAGCTGGAACTTGTGTTGTTGCTCGATTCGCTTAAAAGCCTTAATGTTAATACAATATTGTTGCAGACACGTCTGCGTGGTGATGTAATTTATCCGTCGAAGTATGAACCCTTTTCGGCTGTTCTCACCGGAACACCGGGAAAATCGCCCGGATACGACCCTCTGGCGTTTGCCATAGATGAATGTCATAAACGTGGTATGCAGTTGCATGCGTGGCTTGTGACACTGCCGTTGGGCAAGATGGCACATGTGAAACGTTTGGGGCGTCATTCGTTGCGTTACAAGCATCCGCAACTGTGTCGTGCTTATCAGGGACAATGGTATATGGAGCCGGCCGAGCCCGGCACTGCGGAATATCTTAAGAAACTTGTGAACGAGATTGTCTCGAATTATGATGTAGACGGCATTCACCTCGATTACATAAGATACCCCGACAGACCGAAGAACTACCCCGATCATGCGCTGTATCGACGTATGGCAAAGGGGCGTTCACATGCCGATTGGCGTCGTGACAATATCACGCATATTGTACGCGAAATATACAACGGGGTGAAACAGTTGAAGCCTTGGGTGCGTGTCAGTTGTGCTCCATTGGGTAAGCATGCCGATTTATCGGCCTATTCTTCGCTTGGGTGGAATGCCTATAACACCGTTTTTCAAGAGGCGCAAAGGTGGCTCGACGAGGGTATAATGGATATTCTCTTCCCTATGTTATACTTCAAAGGGAATGATTTTTATCCGTTCGTGCGCGATTGGCAGGAAAATTCTTCGGGCAGGCATATTGTTCCGGGTATCGGAGTTTATCGTCTGTTGTCGGGCGAGGGAGATTGGCCGCTTGTGGAAATCAAGCGTCAATTGAATACTTCTCGTTCGGCAGGAACGGCCGGTACGGCAATGTTCCGCACCAAACACCTTTTGCAGGATATAAAAGGGGTTGCAGGCTGTTATTCGTGCATTTATTCCAATGCAGCAATGGTGCCGCCTATGCCTTGGGCTTCGAAAGGCTTGCTTGCTGCACCGGCAAACATACGGTATGAACAATGTGGCGATACGTTGCGCCTGTCGTGGAGTGCGGTGAAGGCTCACGAAGGTATGCCTCCTGTACGATATAATATTTATGCTTCGTTGCAATACCCGGTCGATTTATCCGATACCGGTAATCTGGTGGCAACTGCACTTTCCGATACCTCCTTCGTGGCATTGCGCTCGCCTGTTGCAACCACCTATTGGGTGGTTGTTCCTGTGGATGCCTATGGTGTCGAGGGGTGGGTTGCCGAGTGTAAGGTGGAGGGGTGCAATCCCAAACTTTATCGCGACGAATTTAATCTTCCGGAGTCTTCGACGTGGGGGATGCGTGTGCATATACGTAGCACTTCGGGGGTGTTGCTCTACGATGTTCCTTACAACAGGTGTGTAGGTGTACGTGGTTTGCCACGTGGAGCCTATATGCTCGAGGTTGCTTTGCGCGATGGCACTGTTGTAAAAAGAGTTCCTTTTACAAGATAACCGGTAACCAAGGAACTGTTCCAATCATTAATGAAGGGCTGTTCTCAATCTATTCGGGTGATTGTTTGCAGGCTCTTAATCTTCTTTAGATTGTCGCAGATGTTGCGTACATCGTCTACATCGTGTACATTCATCCATATTGTTCCTTCGAATATTCCGTCTTTGCTTTCAATATGCAGTTTCTGCATGCTTACGTTCAATTGTCTGTATATGATTGTTGTAATCTCGTTCAGTACACCAATGCTGTCTATTCCTTTTATAAAAATAGGTACCTGGAAATAGAGTGTTTTGTGTGTATCCCAATTGGCTGCAAGTATACGGTCGCCATGGCTGCTTTTCAGAATGTCGGCAACAGGGCATTTGCGTTTGTGTATAACAATATGTTGCTCTTCGTCGTAGTATCCCAAAACATCGTCACCGGGAATGGGGTGGCAACACTCGGCAATTTTGTAGTTTCCTTTCAGGTTATCGTCGGTGAGGTTGATGGGTTGTTTGCGATCGATATTTTCGAAAGTGGCAGTTTGGCTCTCTTTCTCATCTTTTTTGTCTTTGTTTCCAAAGAAAAATAGTGATGAAAGTTTAAGACGTTTGTTGCCAAGAATGGTATCTTTGTCGTCGCTGCCAAGGACAATTGTACCGTTGCCTATCGCTGTAAGCAGTTCATCTTTATTCTTCAACTTATGCTTTTGCCACAATTTCTCGATATTGCCTATTGTGTTGGGCAACTCCTCTTTTTGAAGGAATTCGTTAAGTTTCTCCTCTCCTTCGCGTTGCAAGATTCTTTGTTGTCTGCGCAAGGCAGCCTGTATTTTTGCATGTGCCTTTGCTGTTGTGGCAAACTTCAGCCAACTCTCCTCCACGTGTTGCGAGTTTGAGGTTAGGATTTCCACCTGGTCACCGCTTTGCAATATGTGGTTCAGAGGTACAAGCTTATGGTTTACCTTGGCGCCTATGCAGTGGTTTCCCAAGAAGGTGTGTATGCTGTAAGCAAGGTCGAGTGCGGTGCAGTTCTGCGGCATCGTCTTTATTTCACCTTTCGGTGTAAATACGAATATCTCGGTGGCGTACAGGTTTAGCTTTATGGTGTCGAGGAAGTCAAGAGCATTTGGTTGCGGGTCGTCCAAAATCTCTTTTATCGTATGCAGCCAATTGTCTAACTGTCCGTCGTTGCTCACATCGTCGCCTTGGTCTTTGTATTTCCAATGGGCTGCAATACCTTGCTCGGCAACTTCGTTCATACGTTCGCTTCTTATCTGCACTTCAATCCAGTTTCCACGTTTGCTCATGAAGGTTGCATGCAAAGCTCTGTATCCGTTTGCGCGTGGCTTGTTTACCCAATCGCGCAGGCGGTCGGGGTGTGCATCGTATATTTTTGTAAGTGCAATGTATATTTTGAAACATTCATCGTTCTCATCTTCACCATCGCGAGGTGTGAAAACAATTCTTACGGCAAGTATGTCGTAGATGTCTTCAAATGCAATATGCTTCTTCTGCATCTTGTTCCAAATGGAGTAGGGCGATTTGACACGTCCCATGATGCGATATTTGTAGCCCATCCTATCGAGGCTGCTGCATATTGGTGATGTGAATTCGTTGTAGAGAATGTCGCGCTCTTGCCGGGTCTTTTCAATCTTCTTTTCAATCTTTGCATACTCTTCGGGGTGTTCGTAACGAAAACTGAGATTTTCCAGTTCTGTTTTAATCTTGCTCAATCCCAGACGGTATGCAATGGGTGCATAAATATATAGTGTTTCGCCCGCAATTTTGTATTGCTTATTCACCGGCATAAACTCCAATGTACGCATGTTGTGCAGGCGATCGGCTATTTTTATAAGTATGACACGTATGTCCTCGCTCATTGTGAGCAATAGTTTCTTAAAGTTCTCGGCCTGTTCCGATGCCTGCATGCCGAAGACTCCTCCGGCTATTTTTGTCAATCCGTCTACAATGTTGGCTATTTTTTCG
Source organism: Bacteroidaceae bacterium (assembly GCA_017467885.1). GTDB lineage: Bacteria > Bacteroidota > Bacteroidia > Bacteroidales > Bacteroidaceae > HGM04593. Next base: position 8,072 of record JAFUKC010000035.1, read on the forward strand.
CCAAAAAGGTTCTGTATGTCCTCAACGGTGTAGTCGGTATCTTCCACTACATCGTGCAATAATGCTGCACAGATGGATGTCGAACCCAAACCAATCTCTTCGCAGACTATGCGCGCGACGGCCAACGGATGCATTATATACGGCTCACCGCTATGGCGGCGTACCCCCCTGTGGGCTTGTCGGGCAAAATTGAATGCTTTAGTGATAAGCTCTACCTTTTTGCGGTGCTGCGATGCCAAATATATGTCCAACAATTCCTGAAAGGCTGTGGTAATTTCAGCTTCTTCGTCTAAAATCCGTTTCTCGTCGTTGGTGTTCATATTCCTATTTGTAAATTTTCAGATAGCGACCGGCGCGTATGTTGCTACCTTTAATGTTATTCCATTTACGTAGTTGCTTTACGCTGACACGATATTTGAGGGCGATGCCGCCCAATGTCTCACCATTGCGTATTTTATGGCGTATCAATCCGCCACTGCCATATTCGTTGTTCGATTTGGCATCTTTAAGCATTTTGGCTACATTTTCTCTGGGGAAGAATACTTCCTGTTTATAACGATATATCGAGTCGCCAAGTTCAATGAATTTCGAAATGGTGTTGTGGGGCAGACGTACAACGCACATTTCACCTTCGCCGGGAATAATGTCACGGATATATTGCGGGTTAATGGCTCTGATTTCGTTTATGTTTATGTTACATAAATCGGAGATTTGCGAGAAATGCAGGTTTTTTGATATGTGCAAGGTGTCGGTTGCAATGGGTATCTCCGGTTCCATCGGGCGTATCCCATGCTCGGCATGGTAGGTCATAATGTAGTTTGCCGCGATGAATGCAGGAAGATAGCCTCGTGTCTCGCGCGGAAGATATCTGTATATCTCCCAAAAACTGTTTTTCCCTCCCGAGCGCATTATGGCCTTTTTAACGTTGCCCGGGCCGCAATTATATGCGGCGATAGCCAAATCCCAACGCCCGAACATTGTATGCAGGTCGCGAAGATAGCGCAGTGCCGCATCGGTCGATTTTATAGGGTCGAAACGTTCTTCGATGTAGTTATTCGATTTTAGTCCGTATAATTTGCTTGTGCCGAACATGAACTGCCACAATCCTTTTGCACCGGCATGCGATACGGCTTTAGGTTTCAGAGCCGATTCAATTACAGGAAGATATTTCAGTTCGTGTGGCAGGTTGTATTTGTCTATCTTCTCTTCTATCATCGGCATATAATGCTCTGCTATTCCCAGCATGCACGAAACCTGTGTACTGTTATTTCCTGCGTAGCGGTAGATGTATTGCTGTACAACACTGTTATATGTCATGTCCATTATTGTGGGCATGCTGTACAGCCGTTGTGCATATACGGTGTCGCTTATGCTTCGGGGGTTCACCGGTTTCGATTCACACTCCATAGCCTTGAGCAGGTGTTGTGTCTGCCAACTGTTGAGCATGCTGTCGATGTCGATATTCATGCTTTCGGGCAGGTCGAATATTATACTGTCTTCGTCTGCCACATATCCGTAGTTGATAGCTTCTTCCGGCATGTCATACTGTATTACATCCATATCGGTTACCACCTCAAGGTCGTCGAGGCTTAAGCTGTCCTCCTCTTCTGTCGTTTGGTAGTCGATGGTGTCGCCTACGAAAATGTCTTCGTAGTTCTGTGCTGTTGCAACACCTGTATGCAGTGCGGTTATAAATAATATTGTATAAAGGAATCGCATTCTTTAGAATCTGATGTTACAATTAAGTCCGTAATAGTTGTTGTCGAGCCCCACGCCGTTGTTGCGTATCATTTCGGGAGTAAACTGCAGGCTCAAGTCGTCGCTTAAGTCGAAACTCGAGAGTTGTGCATCTACGTATGCGTCGATAACGGAAACGACATACACCCCTATAAAGGCAAAGATGCTTAAGTCGCGCCAACGACGATACCTGTCTTTGCGTTTTTTAAACACCTCTTTAAGATACTCTTTGTTGCGTTCGAAATCGTATCCGGGACGGAAGAAATCCTCGTACGAGTTGGTGTTGGGGTCGGCGTCCATTATATCCAAATAGGCTTGACGATAATCGTTGTACATTTGGCTGTTCCAATTGTATGCATAAAGACAGCCCATGAAACCGCCGTACACGATGGGTAATTTCCAATATTTGCGGTTATACATTTGCCCGGCTCCGGGGAATACCACAGCCAACCATGTAGCTTTTTGCGGGTCGGGGTTGAAGCGCTTTAATGGCTGTTGCGTAATCTCCTGCATTCGCTTTTTTGCAGCTCTGCTGCTGTCGGAACTGAAGCCCGAGATGCTGTTTGTTGTTTCGCGATATATGCTATCCATCTGCAACGAGTCGCCAACCGTTATTCCGGTTGTATTCATTATTTCATTCTCTACCGCCAAGGTGCTGTCGGCAACCTGTGCATTTGCTGCCGATGGCATAAGAAATGCTATCAACAACAGTATCGTTGCTATAAAACGTTTGGAATGGCGCATATATTTTTCAACAGTTTAATTTATCGAATATTGATATAATTCTTTCCAGCTCCTGCTCGTTCTTGAACTTTATGCTTATTTTCCCGTTTCCTTTTGCGTTGCATGTAAGCTGCACCGGTGTCTGGAAGAAGTGTGTCAACTGTTTTTTCAGTTGATGATACATTGCATTCTGTTCTTTATTTTCGTTTTTAGCCTTTGCCTGTGTAGTCTCGCCGTTCTTGATATTGCGTACAATCTCTTCAACTTGCCGCACCGAATATCCTCTCTCTTTTATTTCGTGATATAATTTGATTTGTTCGGCCGGACTGTCGAGCGAGAGCAATGCCCGGGCGTGTCCCATATCAATGCTTTTTTCTTTCAATGCCACCTGTATTGCAGCCGGCAGTTTAAGCAGGCGCAGGAAGTTGGCTATCGTTGCACGTCCTTTTCCTACACGTTTGCTTAATTGTTCCTGCGACAGGTTGTATTGCTCCACCAACTGCTGATAGGCCAGGGCTATTTCCATTGCATTGAGGTCCTCGCGCTGGATATTCTCTATTAGGGCCATCTCCATGCTGTTCTCTTCGTTGGCATCTATTATGTACGCGGGAATTGTACTTTTTCCTGCCAATTGTGAGGCGCGGAAACGACGCTCTCCGGCAATAATCTGATATTTTTCGTCACCTCTCTTTCGTAGTGTGATGGGTTGTATCACACCCAATTCCCGAATAGAGTCGGCAAGCTCCTGTAGTGCCTGTTCCTCGAATTCGCGTCGGGGTTGGTTGGGGTTGGCTTCTATAAGGGCTGTTTCAATTTCTCCAATGGATGAAGAACCCGATGTTTGTATAGCCTCGGTCGAAATAAGTGCATCGAGGCCTCGGCCCAATGTGAACTGTTTCTTTGCCATATCTTATTAGTTGCGTTTTATAATCTCCTCGGCAAGTGCCAAATAGTTTTTTGCTCCGGTCGATTCTGCATCGTACAGTATAACCGGAATACCCATACTTGGTGCTTCTCCCAAGCGTATGTTACGGTGTATGACGGTGTTGAATACAAGTTCGCGGAAATGTTTCTTAACTTCGTTGTATACCTGATTGCTTAATCTCAATCGCGAATTGAACATTGTCAGCAGGAATCCCTCAATATCCAAGGCCGGGTTTAATTTCGATTTTATTATTTTTATGGTGTTCAGCAGTTTGCTGATACCTTCCAAAGCAAAATATTCGCATTGTACAGGTATTATCACCGAATCGGCGGCTGTAAGAGAGTTTACGGTTATAAGGCCCAACGACGGTGAACAGTCGATGAGTATATAATCGTACTTGTCTTTTATGCAGTTTAAGGCTTCGCGCATAATCTTCTCGCGGTTGGGCATGTCGAGCATCTCGATTTCTGCACCGACAAGGTCTATATGCGAGGGTATTATATCCAATCCGTTTATGCAGGTGTTGTGTACTGCATCGTTAAGTGTGGCTTTGTTTATAAGGCATTCGTATATCGAACACTCTATTTTGTGTATGTCTATACCCAGGCCCGACGAAGCGTTTGCCTGCGGGTCGGCATCTATTACTAAAACTTTCTTCTCTAATGTGGCTAATGAGGCAGCAAAGTTAATGGCTGTAGTGGTTTTTCCTACACCGCCTTTTTGGTTTGCCAATGCTATTACTTTTCCCATATTTACTTGTTTGTAATTATGTAACGGCTGTTGTGCCACAGAATTCCTTCCTCCCCGGGATTGTATCTATATACAACTTATTAAGAGGCGGTTTTCAATAAAATCTGTCAATTGCACACCGTTTCAATTTGCAAACATACATAAAAAAACGGAATCTGTTCGGGTATTTTTTATTTACTTATGAACAGTTTGCCTGTAAATATCATAAAAAATGTTACCCGCCACTTTAAACATGACGGGTAACATTTTTTTATGTGTTTAATCAGATGTGAATTTTCAAAGCCTGTACTTGGTTTTCGTTGTAGATTACAACAATATATGTACCATCGTCTATATTGTCTATTCTTAAAGTTTCTGTATTCTCAACTCTTCTTATGTTTTCTCCTCCAATATTAAAGAGTGAGATTCTTTCTACCGGTTCCTGTAATATTATTCTGCCGTTAACGATGTCGATGTTTTTTTTTGAATCAACATTATCTATTTCTGTTGATTGATTCTGTGGTACAATCTCAATTACAAAACTTGTGGATAGCTCGATATTTCCGTCCTGTTCCAATCTGTTCCCATTTATGTTCCAGAAGTGTGTTCCGGCTTCTTGTGTCGTCTGTATCGAAAATTTACCGTCCATCATCAATATAAGGTAAGTGTTCCAATCGGGGTAGTAGGCATTAGAGCCGAATACAGCATATTCATTTATGTAGCGTCCGTCGGCGTGGCTTGTTATCTTGTATAATTTATCGGCATTGGCATCTTGAGTGAATTTCCACAATTGTGCGTCTCCGGGGTTATTTACAATGCGGAATACCGGGGTGCCTCCGCTGCCGCCTACGTTGGTGTTTGTAAGGTATCTCTCACCGTCTTTAATGTAGTATAGTTGCTCGGTGTCTATAACAGAGATGTTTTCCTCGCCACCGATGGGTACAATGTCGAATATGTAATAATCCGGTATTGCATTGGTTGTTTCGCTCTTCTTAATCTGCATGTTCAGCAGGTTTATCAGCCAGAAGTTATTTCCTGCACTGCCACCGTTCTGTATCGCAAATTTGCCATTTGCAAGGCGTGTGATGTTATATGTGTGCCATGCTGCATCGTAGGGGTTTGTAGAGTTGTTGTTGCTGAAACGTCCGTTCTCGTTCAAGTAGCGTTCGTCCTCGGCATTTACTATCTTGTAGCGGTTTGTCTCGGGATCGAGTGATATGAACCACTCTTGGCGTTGCGGTCTTATAGTGTCGCGTCCTGCTACCAATTTGGCCGGGCTGCCAGCTGTGTTGGGTGTTGCGTTTGTTATATATTTCCCATTGTACTTGATGAGGTATGTTCCGTTCTCGAGTAATTGTGCGGGGAATACGTCTGTGCGATAATTGTATTTGCTTTTATATTCGCTTATAAGAGATGATACAGTACTTTTTATGAAGGGGGCAACATGATAGGTGGCAACTTCGGGCTTTGCCGATTTTAACGACCCTTCAAAATCGCGTACCTTAACCTCTTCTTGCGCGGTGTTTATGTCCAAATAGCGCAGATAGCTGTTTATGAAACTGTCGGGGTTCTGTGCAAGAAGTGCGTTGTACATATCTGTTATGCACAAACCTTTCTGTCCCATGAACTTCATTACCTTCAGCCAACCTTCAATTTCTTCTATCATTTCGGGAGCCTCATCGGTGTCGAGCAGTGTATCGGCAACGTTTATGAAGAGGTTGAAATGTTCTTCTATTGCAGCAACGGCGGCAACAGTGTCGCCCTCGGCAAGTTTGGTGCTGTAAAGCTCTTTTGCTTTAACGAAACGTGGCGATTCGTCGGTACGGCGCAATCCGTGTGTGTTGGGGCCAAGGTCTACGTTGTTTTCGCAGAAGAAATGGAATGCCGATGCGTTTTCGGGCATAAGATATTTTATTGCGGCTTTCCACGAAGCGTCGGCATCGTAGTTCTCCATATTCCAACAGTAGTCGCCGATGCTGTAGAGTGAAACTTTCGATGCCATTGCATATTCCATGGGGTTCGAGGTGAAACCTCCCAATGTTGAGGCTATGTCGAGGCCGTTACCCCATGTGGGGCCCATAAGCATGTGGTTAATACAGTAGTCGGTAACAGGGTAGTTCAGCCAGATGTATGCTTTGCGCCCTATCTGGTTGTTAATCCATGTCATGTCATTCATTTCAATCATGTCTACAACACTGTTTCCTGTCCACATTATACGCACATCTTTGTACATCTGTGTTCCAAGAATGCTAAGATAATTTCCGCTTGTCCAGCCTTTGTTGTATTGTGTGGGGCACATTATAAGCGGGTTTACATCGTCGTACACCTTTTTAAGCTCATCGGTGATGTAGTTCATCAGGCCGGCCTGGTTCTCGGGCTTTGTTCCCTCGCCCCAGATATCATCGAAGAATACCGCAAAAGTCCTGATGCCGAGGTCGTACATCTTCTTCAGCTTGTTTACGATGTTCACACTGTCGGTCTTGTTCCACTGTATATCCACACCCGGGTGAATAGCCCAGACAAAATCAACCTTGTTGGCTTTGGCGGCAGCTGCATATTCTGCAATTTTTCGTCCTTCAGCCTCGGGGTAGGGCTCACGCCATTTTCCCTTGTGGTAAACGTCGTCTTTCGGGCCGTAAATGTAAACGTTCATCTTCTGGCGGCCGAAGAAATCGAACAGGTCATATCTGTTTGCTTCGCTGTAGGGGTTGCCATAGAATCCTTCAACGAGTCCGCGGTCGCTTATACTCGGATAGTCGGTGATGGTTACGCTCATAACTTGTGGCTGCGATGCTATCTGTATGAAGCTCTGTACACCATAGAAGGTTCCGGCTCCGTCGTTTCCGGCAATAACAACCTTGTTTTTGCTTACGTTAAGGTAATATCCTTCATTCTTCTCAGGGATAAGGCTCTCGTACTGTTCTACGGCCTTGTCGCCACGTTCTCCTATAACAACCTCTATATCTCCGTTTTGTGTGCCAAAGTTCTTCTTGAAAAGATTGATGGCGTCTACGTCGGCATCGCTTTCTCCTGTAAGTGTGTAGTTCACGCTGTTGTCGAATGCTTTAACCGTGCCCCACTCGACCGATTGTGGCTTGGGCGATATATCTACGGTTTGTGCCGATGTGGTTGCGGCAAACATAATCATGGCCGCCAAAAGGCCTTGAATCTTGAATTTGTTAGATCTCATGGTATGTATTTGTATATGATTTATGCATGATAATTAATTTCGGTTGTAAATATATGGATAATTGTTCACATCTGCAAATTTTTACTATCTTCGCACTGTGAATTGAAAAACTGTTTCAGAAACATAATAATGATGAATAAAGTAAAACCGCTTATATTGGTATCCAATGATGATGGTTACCGGGCAAAAGGAATAAACGAACTTATAGGTGTTTTAAAGGAATTTGGCGATGTGGTTGCTGTTGCACCGCACACAGGGCGTTCGGGCAAAGGGTGTGCAATAACAAGTGAAACACCTGTTAAGTATTGGGTGGTACGCAACGAACCGGGGTTGCAGATATATGCTTGTACGGGAACACCTTGCGACTGTGTGAAGATTGCGTTCGACTCGGTGCTGGAGCGTCGTCCTGCATTGGTTGTAGGCGGAATAAATCATGGTGACAACTCGGCCGTGAACGCACACTATTCGGGTACGATGGGTGTTGTTTTCGAAGGATGCATGAAGGGCGTGCCGTCGGTGGCTTTTTCGCTCTGTTCACATGCCGAGGATGCCGATTTCTCGGCTTCGTTGCCATATATCCGTAAAATCGTTTCCGAGGTACTCGACAAGGGATTGCCCACGGGCAGTTGTCTTAATGTAAACTTTCCCGATGCGCCTTCGTATGCCGGTGTCAGAGTGTGTCATCAGGCTAATGGCTGTTGGCAGAATGAGTGGGCTGCACACACGCATCCGAATGGGGGCAAATGGTATTGGCTTACAGGCAGTTTCGTTGTGAGTGATACCGATGCATTTGCCGATAGGGTGGCACTTAACGAGAATTATGTGGCAATAACGCCGTTAAAGATTGATCTGACCGATTACGAACTTTTGCGCGAGATGCGAGGTTGGGGGCTGTAGCAGGCAGCGGAATATATTTGTACTGTTATGAAATATTATTTGATTGTTGGTGAGGCTTCGGGCGATTTGCACGCTTCTAATCTTATGAAGTCTATAAAGAGGCACGACCCGGATGCCATCTTCCGTTTTTTCGGCGGAGATTTGATGTCGGCTGTGGGCGGTGAGCGTGTAAAGCATTATCGCGAATTGGCATATATGGGCTTTGTACCGGTACTGATGCATTTGCGCACCATATTCACCAATATGAGCCGTTGTAAAAAGGATATAATAGAGTGGTCGCCCGATGTACTTATTCTTGTCGACTATCCAGGTTTTAATCTTTCTATAGCCGAGTATATACGCAAAAACAGCTCAATCCCTGTCTATTATTATATTTCACCAAAAATTTGGGCCTGGAAGGAGTATCGCATAAAGAATATAAAACGCGATGTTGACGAACTTTTCTCGATATTGCCATTTGAAGTGGATTTTTTTGCAAAGCACGAATATAAAATAAATTACATAGGAAATCCATGTGTGGATGCTGTCGATGCTTTTCTTAAGGGTGATGCAGAGAGCGATACCGAGTTTCGCGCAGCCAATGCATTGGATAACCGTCCTGTCATTGCCTTGTTGGCAGGCAGCCGCAAACAAGAGATTGAGAGTAACCTGCCAATGATGTTGCAGGCTGTCGGGCAGTTCCCCGACTATCAGCCTGTAATTGCCGGTGCGCCCGGTATTGATGAACAATTTTATGCACCTTATCTGCGGGCCGGTGCCAAAATTATTTTCGGGCAGACATATCGTTTGCTGAAGCACTCTTGTGTTGCGTTGGTGACATCGGGTACGGCAACGTTGGAGACTGCCTTGTTCCGCGTTCCGCAGGTGGTCTGTTACGCCACGCCTATGGCAAAGTTGTATTCATGGCTGAAACGTCACTTTCTGAAGGTTCGCTTCGTTTCGTTGGTAAATCTTATAGCCGGTCGCAAGGTTGTTACCGAGCTTGTTGCTGCCGATATGTGTCTGCCGAACGTTATTTCCGAGTTGGCAATGATTTTGCCCGGTTCAAAAGAACGTGCTGTTATGCTTTCGGAGTACGACCGCATGATTGATATTCTTGGTGAGGCGGGTGCCTCGGAACGTGCCGCAAAAATAATGATAGAGAAACTTTCGGCAAAGTAAAGTTTCTCTATCATAAAAAATGTCGTCTGTTATTTATTAAGCAGTATTGCGCTTATGTTAGATGTGTCGAGGTTGGGCATCGACATTCCTACCGATGCATTTATATATGTCGGGTCGCATATCACGAACTTTCGGTTGTCGACAGTAATGTAATCGCCCGATACCTCTTCGCTGAACTCCACTGCTGCCGCAAGATGTCCGGGGTAGTAGACGAGAACAACATTTAAATCGAGTATATCGCGTACAAGGTGTGAGAACAGAATCGAGCGGTCTTCGCAATCGCAATAAGGATAATAGAATGTCTCTTCTGCAAAAAACGCCCTGTCGGCTCCCCAAACATTATCATCAAATTCATATTCGAAACCTGTTTGTACCCAATTGAGTAACATCTCTACAGCTTTAAGTTCTCCTTTATCGGCAAGCAGGCTGTTTAATTGCGGATATAGTTTCTCCTTTATCTCTTCAGAAACAGGTGTGTTGGCATACATAGCCCATCTTGTCATGAAGTCGTACTCTATGCTCGACGACGGATATTCTTCGTATAGTTGCAATATATTTTTGTTTATGTTTACAGAGAATTCCATCGTCGGATACCTTTTCGACTTAATTGTGCGGCCATCCGAGGGTGTAACCTCTAAACGGGGCTGTTGTGTAACAAGCAGTGAGAGGGGTTTCTCTTCGGGAAACGAAACCTCGCATATATCCATCTGTTTGCTGTCTCCTGTCGAGGAGTAGAATGTTTCTGCGCCTATGATGAAGAATGGCTTGTCGTAAATAATGTGTTGTGTGGCAAACAGCAGATGCAACTTCCCATTGTCGCGTCCCAACCTTATTTTATAGCCCGATTGGCAGAAAAGAAATGCGGTGTAAAGTACAGCCTCGTTGCTCTCGCCGTATATCTCTTTGGCAATGCTTTGCAACAGGCACAGGTAACTCCAATCGTTCAACTGCTTCTCGGCGCGCAACAACAGGCAGTCGCGTATGGTGTTATTCTGTTTGCTCTCCGATATCTGTTTCCATGCTTCCGACAATGCATTGTTGCTGCAATCGGCAAGCGAGAATTTCCGGTTCTTGTTGAAGCGTACACTGAATTTTGTACCCCATCGTTCTGTCTCTATCTCCTCCTCTTTCTCTGCTTCAACGGGAGGTGTAATCTCTTTTATGGGTACAACAGGCCGGGGTGGTGTGGGCGCTACAGGCGGTTCAACCACTTTTTTTATTGGCTGCTGCACCGGTGGTGTTTGTGGAACGGTTTTTAAAGTATCCTCGGGCTCTATCACAATTGGCGGAACCTCCTCCTCTTTTGGGGGCGTAACGGGCTCCTCTGCCTTGAATGAGTTCCAAGCTTTTTTCATAAACTCGGCATACCGCTCGTTCAATTCGTTTCTGTAATTCTCGTAGTCGGCATGTGTCTTTTTGCGGAACTGTGCAAATTTCTCCACCAAGTTATTGTCCTGTGCCGGTGCCGGAACCGAAAGAATTCCAATCATTAAAGCAACCGATAAAAATTTCTTGTTCATGGGATAATGAAAAAAGGACGGAATGCCTTTACGACATTCCCGCCCTTGCTGTTGTTACATAAATGTTTTAAAATTTGTAACCTACTGTTACATAGAATGCCGATGTTTTTACGTCCTCACCCTTTGAGATACTTGTCAAACCGAATTCGTACTCGGCACCTATTACATAGCGATGATGCTCGAAATCCACACCGAAATCGAGGCCTATGTCCAAGCGCTCTGCATAATCGAAAACATCATCAGAACCGCTCTCAGAATAATTGCCATCGTCATAATTGCTCTCATATTCATAATCGGAATTTCCAAAAAGACCGCATGCAATGTATGGGCCGGCTTTAAGTACAAGGTTCCAACTGTCGTTAAGGTTCATACGATAGGCTGCAAGTACTGGAACCTGAATGTATAACATGCTTGCGTCTTCTTTGAATGAAGCACCATCACCTTCTTCGTCAATTTTATATCCTTTCCAAGCAAGTTCAAGCGAAGGCATAAGCGACCAGTTGGGTGAGAAGGCTTTTTCGATACCTACGCCGGCTTTTGCAACAAACTTACTTTTAGTTTCATAATCACCGGTACATTTTGCAAGGCCCAAACCACCTTTTGCATTCCAAGTAATCTGTGCCGAAGCAGTTGCAATGAATAATCCCATGCAGATTAAGCAAAATAACTTTTTCATAATAATAGAAAATTTAATTAGTAAATAAATTATTTAAAATTGTAGTTTTTTCCAGGTAGCTTTCAGTTTGGGCGATACATTCACCGAAGGTGTCTGAAGCTTGTCGTTTTCAAGCATCGAATTCTTCTGTACCTCTTGTGTTATGGTTGTAAACATTTCGCCAAGGGTTGCATCACCTTTGCTTTTCTTAAGTTGGTCGAGCAGGAAGTAGGTGAACATTCCATGATGCTTCGATTCGTAGGAGAGAGCGGTTTCGTCGTCCGATGCTGCACTGAATACCACCATATTACCGCTTAAAACCTCGTTTTTAGGCTTTATGGCTACTCCACGTGCCGCCACCAATGCTTGGTTGCTGCCTCGTTGAACACCGCTGAAGCATGCGTCCAAAAGCACTGTTACGTTTTTGGTTTTCAATTTACCCAATCGGCCGTAGAGCTCACTTAATTTAAAACAGGTGGAAACGTCTTTAGGGAAACCGTCGGTGGGTATAAGATATGCTGTCTTGTCCTTCTCGCAGGGGATTCCGTGGCCGGCATAATAGAATATCATCTTGGAATTGCCTGCCGAGATATTCGCCATTGTTTCCATCCAGTTTATGGCACGTTTAATATCTGTGTATGATGCGTTTATGAACGAGCGTATCTGCTTTTCGGGTATTCCCAATGTTTTAATGCAGTACTCTTTGAAGATTTCCCCGTCGCGTGATGCATAGTCGACATTTGAAACATCTTCATACTCCTCGTTTGCAATTATCACGCAGTAGGTGTTTTGGTTTTTGTCGTTGCCGGTTACAGGTATGTCTATATCTACATCGGACAACGGAATTTTAGGTTTGGCTGTAGGCTCTTGGGTGTTTTGTGCAACCGTTTGCTGCGGTACGGGTGTGACATTTTTGGCACTCTTCTTGCCTATGCCGGCAAAAGTGTTGCGTAAGAATCCGCCGATACCTTTACCCGATGAACTGCTTTCTTCGGTTTGTGGTGTGTTTTCGGCTATATCGTTTTTCTCTTTTTCTAATCTTTTAGCCTCTTTTTGCAAGCGCTCGTTCTCTTTCTTCATCTCGGCAAGCAGGCGCTCCTGTTCCTTTAACTCTTTTTCGAGTGCCTCGTCCTGTTGCTTCTTTTGGCTTTCGGCAGCAAGAATCTCTTGCCTCTCCTGTTGAGGTGTGTTTGTTGCAATCATGCTGCCTTCTGCACTCGGCCACAATTCTATGCCGTTTCGCAAAGATGTTTCATCGATAGATGAAAGCATGTTGAACTTAAGCATATTATTGTTCCTGAATGCATTCTTTCCGATGTGGCGCACTGTCGACGGAATACTTACCGTTTGCAACTTCCTGAATTCGTTGAACGCGAACTTATCGATTTCTTCAATACCTTCCTCAATAACAAGGTTTATTGTGAGATAATTTACTCCGTTAAGGAATGTACTTACTTTTTTTACAACATAATCGAAGCCTTTGTATTGGGCGGTTGCCGGTATTGTTACATTCGGTGCCTTTTCGTCGAAACGTGTGATGGTTACGGTTCCGCTCTCGATTTTGCATCTGAATTCGATTCCTTTGTAGACATAGTCGAACTTCTGGGCAAATGTTACGGCTGAAAATGTTGCAATAAACAATGCCAAAAATATTCTTCTCATAAATCTATTTCTTCTTAATGGTTATACTCTTTTTTATAACTTGCATCTCTTTGTCGCGACGTCGGTTCTTTGCCAACCATTCCTGGAATTCATCGGCCGCTAATTCGCGTGGAAGTTCCTCGCTGTTTCTGTCGTCCAATGCTTTCGTGAATTTATTTGGCGAGAATATTATGTATAATTGGTTGTGTTCCGGCTCTTCACCACATGTCATATAATATTCTTCGGTGAATTCATTGCCGCTTTCCCAATCGAAGAACAGGTATCGCTTGTTTGCTTTTATCTCGTTCTGTGCTTCCTCTTGGCCGGGGTAGGGTAGCAAGCAATATGCCTGTCCGGCATTATCCAACTGATATATTGCGATATAACCCTTTGCAGGTGTACGAAACGAGAGAAAAAATTGGTCTCCGTCTTTGAATTCGCTGCTTTCGAACTTGTCGTCTTTTCCGTTACGTAAGAGTTTGGCTTCGCAATCGATATTTGCTGCAATTATTTCTCTTGCCTTTCCTTTTACATATACTTTTACAACAAGCATCTCTTGTTCGAATGTTATTTCGAATTTGGGCTCTTCGAGCGTCTCAATCCATTCTCCTTTTACCTCACTCATTCCAATCGATTGAAAATCGATACCCGATTCTCCATTAATGTTGGAAACGTTGGTGAGGTTGGTTTGCGAGATTGTTGTTCCGAATTCATCGGCGATAGCTTTAATTTGCGCTCTTTCAACTGCAATCTGCTTTGCCTGCCCGGGGCTTATGTTTTCGGGGGCATGGTAGATGTACTCGGCTTCAACCGTCTCTGTACGTTGTGCAGTAGCTTCGAACGCGACGAAGCATAAAACCAATATTAAAAGCAGTCTGTGCATATCTGTTACCACCCGAGCAGTTCGTCCAATTTATTACGAACCTCTTCGCTCTCGCTCTCAAGGCTTTGCTTGGCAGCCTTCTTTGCTACCTTCTTGGCCATATCGCTGTTGTATGCGACGCGAACCAATACCTCTTTGTTCTTGTTTTTAAGTGTTCTGTATACCTCGGAAACAACAATTACACGTCCTATACTCTGCGAGATAAGATTCTTGCTCTCCATGATACTCTTGGTTACCGAAACTGCTTCTTCGGCCTCAAGCTGTTCATTGGCAACGCTGTTTTCTATCAGCGATGTCATTTCTGTCTGAATTTGTCCGGCCAACGATTGTTTGGCAAGTTCCAATGCCTGCATTTTGGCTGCATCGTAGTTCGAACCGATGCTCATGGCTTCTGCCATCATATATTTGGGGTACATATCTTCGTCATACTCCATTTGCATAAGATACGAACGGTCTAACTGCTTTTCCAAAGGAAGTGCTCCGGGAGCCGGTTGCCAACCCTCTTTTTTCAATCTTTTAGCCTCCTTACGTGCAGCTTTTGTAGCTTTTGAATTAAGTTCGTCTTTTGACATCTTGCGCAGCTCTTTGCGCTCTTCGAATGTTTCACGGCTCTGAGCAACGACTGTCGATGCGCTTATAGCACAAACCAACAAGGTAAATAGTAGTTTTTTCATTCTTTTATAAAGTTTTATATTAATTTGCCGTTTTGGCAAAATTATATAAACTTTATAAAAGAATGTTTAGAAAATAGCTTTCATGTCCGAAGCCTGTGGTTTTGTTCCTGAAACATTGTGGTTTTGTGTTTCAAGTTGTTCTTCTGTTTTTTTTAAGGATAAAATCTCTTAACTCTTTTAGTAGCTTTTTGGGTAATATGATATTGTTTGCGGTTGCTGCTCTTATTTGCAGGGTTCTTTGTGGAATATTTATAAGAATTATGTGCTCGATATTTACGGCGTGGCTTCGTCCTACCCTCACGAAAGGGCAATCGTCGTCGGAATATAATTCCTCTATTTGTTTGGTGAAGAGCGAAAGGCAACCGGTTTCACTCTTTGTCTTGCCATCGACAAAGTAAAAATCGGTGTAATTGCCACATGCTTTCATGTAGCAGACATCCTTCAGGTCTATTAATTTCAACTCGTCGCGAGAATTGATGCAGAGTTTCATTTTTTTATAACCTTGCAGTTCCCATGCATAGGTTAAAAATAAAAGTGTGGGAACATATTGCTTTACTCAAATGATGAGGCTTCTCGCATTGCCTTTGCTGTGGAATAAAGCAATAGCCCACACCATTATTGTATGTTGTTGCCTTATGTCGGCAGTACATACACTGATGCAGTGCTATTGCTCCTTATCTTCACAGCATAGAAATTTTGCGAGAATTTCATCATTTGAAGATAATTCAATAACACCTGTAAACCTAATTAGAGGTTTGCAGATGCGAAGATAATAAAAAATAATATAGTTTTTTGTGTATCGGTAATAATTCTATGAGAAATTTAAACAGCTTCTTGAAATAATAAGGCACCCTCGGCTTTGGTTATGAGGTGTAACCGACTGAGGGTGCCTTGTAGCGACTAATGTTCTTGTGCTAAGAAACGTTTGTTATATTAAATACAGATATGCAATTACGCATGGTATGGCAAGAATTGTACTGTCGAAGCGGTCGAGTATCCCACCATGGCCGGGCATTATGTTTCCTGAATCCTTTATGCCTATTTCGCGTTTCATGCACGATTCAATAAGGTCGCCGAGCGTTCCGGATGCAACCACAACAGCGGCCATTCCCATCCATTGCCATGCGTTCAGAACATCGAAGAACAGCGACAGGATGTATCCTGCAACAATTGCTGTAACAGCACCGCCAACGAATCCTTCCCACGATTTTTTTGGAGAGATTCGTTTGAACATCTTATGCTTGCCTATGGTGCAGCCCACACAGAAAGCACCGGTGTCGTTGCTCCATATAAATATGAATATTGCAAGTGGCATTATGTAGTTGTAGCCGTTGTCGCCGTATGCTGCAAGAATGTTGAGCATGGCAAAGGGGAGTACGGCGTATACCTGCGACAATGTGAAATAGGCGTAATTGTTCATTACACCTCCTTCTATGCGGTACAGTTCACGAATGAATATGAATACGCAAAGCAATATATAAGGTATAAACAGTATCAGTGGCTTTTCTATGTATATGTATGTTGCACCGTAAGTCGCAAAAAACAGCATTGTGCCGGCAAGCATGGCAAGTTCTTTGCTGAATGTTGTGTGTTTGTGTGTGTGTACCAATGTGCAGAATTCATGTACGGCCATAGCCGAAACAATGGCAAACAAGAATGCGAATGAACTGTGACTGTACAATATTCCCGAAATAAGTAACCCGACAAAGATAATGCCCGATACTCCTCTGATGATTAAATTTTTCATGGCGGCTTCTGTGTTATAAGTGTTTATTGTTTGTTCTCATCTTTAATGTTCTCTTCGGGGCTCGGCTGCACTTCTTCGGCGGTCTTACTGTCGGTTGCAGCTTCTTTGGTTGTGTCGAAAATCTCCTCGCTACGCGAAGTCCAAGGACGTTTGCCGAATATCTTCTCTACATCTTCGGCAAAAATAACCTCATTCTCTTGTAACAGCTTTGCCAATTGGGCATGTCCCTCTTTGTGCTCGAGCAACATCTTTTTTGCACGTTCGTATTGTTTGTTTATAAGTTCCTTCACCTCGTTGTCAATCAGCTCGGCTGTTTTTTCGCTGTAAGGGCGTTGGAACGAGTATTCGCTGTTGTTGTAGTAGCATAGGTTGGGTAGTTTGTCGCTCATGCCTGCGTATGCTATCATTCCGTAGGCCTGCTTGGTGACACGCTCAAGGTCGTTCATCGCTCCGGTCGAGATGTGTCCGGTGAACAACTCTTCGGCTGCACGTCCGCCAAGGATGGCGCACATTTCGTCCAGCATCTGCTCTTTTGTTGTTATCTGTCGCTCTTCCGGCAGATACCATGCAGCGCCCAAGGCGCGTCCGCGTGGTACAATGGTGACCTTTATAAGTGGATTGGCATGTTCGAGGAACCACGATAGGGTAGCGTGCCCCGCCTCGTGCAGTGCAATGGTCTCCTTTTCGTGGTTGGTCATAACTTTGCTTTTCTTCTCCAATCCGCCTACGATACGGTCTACAGCATCAAGAAAATCTTGTTTGTCTACAGCTTTTTTCTGTTGCCTTGCAGCAATCAGTGCTGCTTCGTTGCACACGTTTGCAATATCTGCTCCCGAGAATCCCGGTGTCTGACGGGCCAAAAGGTCCACATCGACCGATTCGTCCAATTTAAGCGGTTTCAGATGAACGCCGAATACAGCTTTTCTCTCGTTTAGGTCGGGCAGGTCGACGTGTATCTGTCTGTCGAAACGTCCGGCACGCAACAGGGCTTTATCCAATATGTCGGCGCGGTTGGTGGCGGCCATCACTATAATACCGCTGTTGGTACCGAAACCATCCATCTCGGTCAGCAGCTGGTTAAGTGTGTTCTCGCGTTCGTCGTTTCCGCCCATGGCGGGGTTCTTGCCACGTGCGCGTCCTACAGCGTCAATCTCGTCTATGAAAATTATGCATGGAGCTTTCTCTTTGGCTTGTCGGAAAAGGTCGCGTACACGCGATGCTCCCACGCCCACAAACATCTCTACAAAGTCGGAGCCTGATAAGGAGAAGAATGGGACGTTGGCTTCACCTGCAACCGCTTTTGCAAGTAACGTCTTACCTGTTCCCGGGGGGCCGACAAGCAAAGCTCCTTTAGGAATTTTTCCACCAAGCTCGGTGTATTTCTTTGGGTTGCGCAGGAAGTCTACAATCTCCTTAACCTCTTGTTTGGCGCCCTCTTGTCCTGCAACATCCTTGAATGTTATTCTGTCGTTCTTGTCTTTTTCGAATAACTTTGCTTGCGATTTGCCGACATTGAACACGCCTCCACCGCCTTGTGCTCCGCCACTCATCTTGCGCATGAGAAATATCCATAAACCAATGAATATTATCAGCGGCAGTATATTAATAAGGAAACCGTTCCATAATTCGGGCTTCTTTTCAACGCGTATGGTACCATTGAAACGGCCTGTCGATTGCTGCTCTTTCAGGAAATTGTCGAAATTTTCCTGTGACATAATCTCGGAAATAACCATTGGACGCTCTCCGAGTTTCTTTGCATCGCTTTTGAATATATTTACTGCCGAGTCGGGGTATAGGTATGCCTCTACTTCGTTGTCGTTGTATATTACAATCTCTTTTACAAAACCACGTTCGATGTAGCTGTTGAGGTCCGAGTAATTGACCTGTTTGGTGGCCGATGTGTTGCCGTCGCCAAACATGTATATGCCAATGAGAAGAGTTGCTATCGTGAGATAGAACCATGTAAAATAGTTGTTGTTTTTCTTGTTGCTTGCCATAATTAATCAAGGTCGGGAATTGTAGTTAGTTTTGCATCAGCCCACAGATGTTCAATGTCGTAGAAAGCACGTACTTCGGGCAGGAAGATATGTACCAACACATCGCCGTAGTCCATTGCAACCCATTGAGAATTTCTTTGCCCATCTACTGCAAACGGTTTATGTCCGTAGTTGTCGATGAGTCCCTCCCAAATGGAGTCGGTTATTGCGCTTACCTGGGTGGGTGAATTTCCTTCACAAATAACGAAATAGTCGCATATTGTGTTCCCCAAATCTTTAAGATCTGCTATAACAATATTTTTTCCTTTCTTATCCTGAATGGCTTCTGTAATCGCTTCTATCAATTCTTTTTCGTTTAATTTCTTTTTCACCATAATAATTTGTGGTTGTTTTTTTTATTGTTTTGTGATTATTTTCTGCGAAGATAGGCAGATTTATCCTCTTTTCGAGGAATAATACAATTTTTTTGGAATATTTAAGTAAAAAAAATCTTCAAACGTTTGAATTAAAGAAAAAAGTTGTATCTTTGCATCGCATTTGGCAATTGGGCAATGGTGTAATGGTAACACTACAGATTCTGGTCCTGTCATTCAAGGTTCGAGTCCTTGTTGCCCAACAAAAAAATGATGGTCGTTTTAAACAACCATCATTTTTTTGTTGTTGCTGTTGCGCGCATCCTTACAAACCAAAAACAAGAGAGAAACTTTATTGAATTTCTCTCTTGTTTTTGGTTTGCGGAAAGGGAGGGATTTTCTTGTTTGTTTTTTTTGACATCTTTAAAAATCTCAATTCTCTGCAACTCAGGATGTTGGACATAATGGTCATTGCATTTATTTCGTTGGTTTGTCCGTAACTTGTCTGGTAATTATCTTGCTTTTTATATCTTCTAACTCCTTTCTTAACATTTCATTGACTGTCTCAAGCAACTCAATACGCTTGTCTTTTTCTTCGATTAACGCCTGCAAATTTGCAGTTTTTTCCTCCAAAGCGCCTATTGTTAAACAGGCAACATTG
>JAFUKC010000036.1 GCA_017467885.1 Bacteroidaceae bacterium
ATGTTTTTTCATTTTTTAAGGGCGCATAGCGGGCTATGTAACCGCAAAAAAGGGAAAAACAGGCAAAAAAGAACATAAAAAGGCAAGCACAACTCGCGGATAATGTAATAAACTTTTTCGAAAGAAATTAAAACAGCTTCTTATACCGCAGAAGTTGCTTAAAGAACTTCCAAAATTTGTATTACGGAACAAAGATAGTTTTTTATTTCCTATAAAAAGGGTGTATTTTAATTTATTTATTATAACTTCGCACTGTTGTGATTATTACAGCAGATAACAAACTGTTTCGGAATTATTAAAATCTATAATATAACAGCCAGGATATGAGCAAAGAAAGAGAAAGGCTTTTCAACGAATTTGCCCCTGTGACTTCGCAGGAGTGGAAAGACAAAATCGTTGAGGATTTAAAAGGAGCCGATTATGACAAAAAAATGATTTGGAGAACAAACGAAGGATTCAACGTTAAGCCTTTTTACAGAAAAGAAGACATAGAGGGCTGTGTCGAGAGCCTTCCCGGCGAATATCCGTATGTACGCGGAAACCGCACCGACAACAATTGGCATGTTCGCCAAAACATACAGGTGAATGATGTCTGCGAAGCAAACGCCAAAGCTAAAAAGATTTTAAACGAGGGAGTGACTTCGCTCGGTTTCTCTATCAAAGGCAAAGATGTTTCGGCCGAGCTTGTTGAACAACTTTTGGATGGCATATACGCCGAAGCTATAGAAATCAACTTCTCGACATGTGTACGCAGAACCGTTGATTTCGCCACATTGCTTGCAGAATATTACAAGAAGAAAGGATACGACCTGAAGAAAGTTTGCGGTTCAATAGAGTACGACCCGATTGACAAGGAACTTACACGAGGCAAAGTTATAGAAGAGTACATCGAAAATATTAAAAGCCTTATAAACATCACAAAAGAGATGCCACAGATGCGTTGTGTGATGGTGAATGCTGCCGACCTGTGCAACAGTGGTGCTTACATTACACAGGAACTCGGTTACGCACTCGCGTGGGGTAACGAATACATGCATACCATGACCGAGGCCGGAATATCTGCAGATACAGCAGCAAGCAAGATAAAGTTCCGATTCGGAATTTCGAGCAATTTCTTTATGGAGATTGCAAAATTCCGCGTGGCACGCATGCTTTGGGCTAAGATTGTCGACCAATATGCACCCGAGAGCAAAGAAGCATGTAAAATGATAATACATGCACAAACATCATCGTACAACCTTACATTGTTCGATTCATACGTAAACATGTTACGCACACAAACCGAGGCTATGAGTGCTGCCATTGCAGGAGTGGAATCGATAAGTGTACTGCCCTACGACAGTGTATATGAAACACCTACGGAATTCGCCGAGCGCATTGCAAAGAACCAGCAATTGATACTGAAACATGAAAGCCATCTTGACAAAGTTGCCGACCCTGCCGGCGGTTCATATTACATAGAAAGCCTTACCCGTTCCATTGCAGCAGAAGCATGGAAACTGCTCCTTGCTGTAGAGAACGAAGGTGGATTCCACAGCATGGTAAGAAGCGGCAAGATTCAAAAGAGCGTCGAGGAATCAAGTAACAATCGCCGCACCGCACTTGCCCGACGTAAAGAAATTTTATTGGGAACGAACCAATATCCAAATTTCGGCGAAACATCTCAAGGACGCGAACCCATCGGGCAGTTATGCTGTTGCGGAAAGCCCGAAGAGCATAAGGATGGGACATTGGATATGAGCCGTTTGGGAACCGAATTCGAACAACTGCGTCTGTCAACCGAAAAAAGCGGTAAACGCCCCAAGGCATTCATGCTGACAATAGGCAACCTTGCAATGCGTCAAGCACGTGCACAATTCTCGTGCAACTTCCTTGCAGCAGCCGGATACGAGGTTATCGACAATTTGGGATTCAAAAATATTGAAGAGGGTGTACAAGCTGCTTTGGATGCAAAAGCAGATATTGTAGTCATCTGCTCAAGTGACGATGAATATGCCGAATATGCAATACCGGCCTACCGACAGATTGCCGGTAAAGCAATCTTTATTGTAGCCGGAGCACCTGCATGCACAGAAGAGTTGCAAGCCGAAGGCATTGAGAATTTTATACATGTCAGAGTAAACGTTCTTGATACACTCAAGGCGTTGAACGCAAAGTTGGGTATCTAAAACGTAAAGCTATGAGAAAAGATTTCAGCAATATAGATATATTCACTGTCGACACTGTCGCAGCAAAAATGAATAATGTAAACGGTGAATGCTGGGAAACGGCCGAACATATTGAAGTGAAACCGATTTACACAAGTGAAGACTTAAAGGAGATGGAGCATCTGGACTACGCAGCCGGAATACCGCCTTTCCTGCGAGGACCATACTCGATGATGTACACCTTCCGTCCTTGGACAATACGACAGTATGCAGGATTCTCGACCGCTGAAGAATCGAACGCATTCTATCGCCGTAACCTTGCATCGGGGCAAAAAGGTTTATCGGTGGCATTCGACCTGCCTACACACCGAGGCTACAACCCCGACAACAAACGTGTTGTGGGAGATGTGGGAAAGGCCGGCGTTTCAATATGCTGTATGGAGAACATGGAACAGCTGTTCGATGGAATCCCCTTGAACAAGATGTCGGTATCGATGACAATGAACGGTGCGGTACTTCCTGTTTTGGCATTCTACATTAATGCAGCATTGGAACAGGGTGCAAAATTGGAAGAGATGGCAGGAACCATTCAAAATGATATCCTGAAGGAGTTTATGGTTCGTAACACATATATCTATCCACCGGCATTTTCAATGCGTATAATAAGCGACATTTTTGCATATACCTCTCAAAAGATGCCAAAGTTCAACTCTATATCAATCTCGGGTTACCACATGCAGGAGGCCGGAGCATCGGCCGATATTGAACTTGCATATACATTGGCCGACGGTTTGGAATATGTGCGTGCCGGAGTAAACGCAGGAATAGATATAGACGCATTTGCTCCTCGCCTGTCGTTCTTTTGGGGTATCGGCATGAATCCGTTTATGGAGATTGCAAAGATGCGTGCGGCACGTATGCTGTGGGCTAAAATAATAAAGAGTTTCAACCCTAAAAACCCGAAATCGATGGCATTGCGTACACATAGCCAGACCTCGGGATGGTCGCTTACCGAACAAGACCCCTTCAATAATGTCGGACGTACTGTAATTGAGGCTATGGCGGCAGCAATGGGACACACACAATCGTTGCACACCAACGCTTTGGACGAGGCTATTGCATTGCCTACGGATTTTTCGGCACGTATAGCACGTAACACACAGATATACCTGCAGGAAGAGACCAACATTTGTCGTGTTATAGACCCTTGGGGCGGTTCGTACTATGTAGAGAGCCTTACACAAGAGATTGCCGACAAGGCCTGGAAACTGATTCAAGAGATAGAAGAACTTGGCGGCATGGCAAAAGCCATAGAGACCGGATTACCTAAAATGCGTATCGAGGAAGCCGCAGCACGCACGCAGGCACATATTGACAGCGGCCGACAGATAATAGTGGGAACCAATGCCTACAGATTGGAAAAAGAGGAACCCATAGACATTCTGGAGGTAGACAACACAACTGTGCGCAAGGAGCAACTCGAGGCTTTGGAACGCAACCGCAACAACCGCGACGAGGCTGCTGTTAAAGCTGCACTCGACAAGATTACGGAATATGCACGCACCGGCGAAGGTAACCTCTTGGAAGCCGCAGTGGAAGCAGCAAGCAAACGTGCTACTTTGGGAGAGATATCAGACGCCTGCGAGGAGGTCGCAGGACGTTACAAGGCTGTAATAAGAACAATTTCGGGAGTGTATTCTACAGAAAATAAAAATGACGAAAGCTTCAAAGAGGCTTGTCGTCTTACCGAGGAATTTGCAATAAGCGAGGGACGTCGTCCCAGAGTGATGATAGCCAAGATGGGCCAGGACGGACACGACCGCGGAGCCAAGGTGGTGGCAACAGGATATGCCGACTGCGGCTTCGACGTGGATATGGGAATGCTGTTCCAGACACCGGCCGAGGTGGCCAAACAGGCTGTAGAAAATGACGTACACGCAGTTGGCGTTTCGTCGTTGGCAGCCGGACATAAGACCCTTGTACCACAGCTCATTGAGGAACTGGAAAAACTCGGGCGCGGCGATATCTTGGTATTTGCCGGTGGCGTCATCCCTGCACAAGACTACGACTTCCTTTACAAAGCAGGTGTAATGGGCATATTCGGCCCCGGAACAAGCGTATCGAAAGCTGCATGTGAACTAATGCGCATATTGCTGAACAAAGAAGAAGATTAATGGTTGTTTGCATTGCAGAGAAACCGAGTGTAGCAAGAGAAATTGCCGAGGTTTTAGGAGCGAACAAAAGGTGCGAAGGTTTCATCGAAGGTAACGGATACCAAGTTACATGGACATTTGGACACCTGTGCACCCTTAAAGAACCTCACGACTATACACCAATGTGGAAAAGGTGGAATCTGGGCAGCCTGCCCATGATTCCGCCTCGTTTCGGTATAAAACTAATCGATGACATAGGCATTGAAAAGCAGTTTGCTGTAATTGAAAAACTGATGCAGAATGCCGATTTAATTGTGAACTGCGGTGACGCAGGACAAGAGGGCGAACTCATTCAAAGATGGGTGATGCAGAAAGCACAGGCAAAATGCCCGGTAAAACGTTTATGGGTATCATCGCTGACCGAAGAGGCCATACGTGAAGCATTCGCCAACCTTAAAGACCAAGAAGAGTATCAATCGCTATACGAAGCCGGACTATGCCGCGCCATAGGCGATTGGTTGCTTGGTATGAATGCTACGCGACTGTACACCATTAAATACGGAAAAAACAGGCAGGTGCTATCCATCGGACGCGTGCAAACACCCACGTTGGCACTCATCGTAAAGCGTCATCTGGAGATAGTCAATTTCGTTCCACAACAATACTGGGAACTTAAAACAACATATCGCGATACCATTTTCAATGCCGCCGATGGCAAATACGAAAGCAAAGAAAAAGGATTAGAGGCTCTGCAAAAGATTACTGACGAACAATTCATTGTAACAGAGATAACAGCAAAGAATGGCACAGAAAATCCGCCACAACTATACGACCTGACAACGCTACAGGTAGATTGCAACAAAAAATTCGGACTATCGGCCGATGCAACACTGCAAGCTATTCAATCGTTATATGAAAAGAAACTGACAACATATCCACGTGTGGATACACGTTACTTGAGCAACGATATATACCCTAAATGCGAAGCTACATTGAAAGGATTGCGCGACTATCAGCGCTTCACGACACCGTTATTGGGCAAACCGTTGCCTAAATCCAAAAGGGTCTTTGACGACAAAAAAGTAACAGACCACCATGCCATAATCCCGACAGGGGTGTATCCGCAAGGCCTCAGCGACATCGAGAAAAAAGTTTACGACCTTGTTGCCACACATTTTATTGCCGTATTTTACCCCGAATGTAAATTCTGCACCACAACTGTAACCGGAGAAAGTGCCGGTGTAAAATTCAAAACAAGCGGCAAGGTGATAACCGACGCAGGTTGGCGTATAATATTTACCCAAGAAGAGAACGACGATAAAGATGACAAGGAGAAACTGTTGCCACAATTCACAAAAGCAGAAAGCGGACCACATACTCCCGGTCTTGCCGAAAAATGGACAACACCACCCAAACCATATACCGAAGCAACTTTACTGCGCGCAATGGAAACCGCAGGAAAATTAGTTGAAAATGAAGAACTGCGCGATGCAATGAAAGAAAACGGCATAGGACGACCATCAACACGTGCAGCCATAATCGAAACACTCTACA
This sequence comes from Bacteroidaceae bacterium, assembly GCA_017467885.1. Classification (GTDB taxonomy): domain Bacteria; phylum Bacteroidota; class Bacteroidia; order Bacteroidales; family Bacteroidaceae; genus HGM04593. The sequence goes on from JAFUKC010000036.1 coordinate 5,855, forward strand.
AACGCAACTACATACGCAAAGAGAAAAAAAACATAGTTGCCACACAAACCGGAATTGAATTGGTGGGGCTGATACGCAACGAATTATTGAAAAGTGCCGAGCTTACGGGACAATGGGAGAAGAAGTTACGTGACATCGAACATAAAAAATACGAAGCCAAAAAGTTTATCGAAGAGCTCAAGACCATGCTTACCGAAGTGGTAAACGATGTTCTAAAGGACAATGCTACAGTATCCAAATGACACAGATTATCTTTCAGAAACTATTTAAAAGTTTCTTTTTGCCTACAATAAGGATAATTTATAAGGATACTTCCATAATAAACAGCCGTTTTTTCAGTTATAATAAGAGATTGTTTAAACACTCTTAAAGAAGCAACATAAGCAACTTCTATAAAATGAAAAGAAGCGTATCCCATATATTGATTATACTATCGGTAATACTGATTGCAACGGCATGCAACAGCGAAAAGGCAATTCGCAAAGGCGACAAGCTTGCTGCCATTTGCGAATACCATGAAGCTGCAAAACAATACAAACGTGCCTACTCGAAGATATCTCCAAAGGAACGTACAAGACGTGGCGAAGTTGCATGGAAAATGGCCGAATGTTATAGAAAATCCAACAATGCCATAAGAGCCGTAGGTGCATATCAGAATGCCATAAGATACAAATATCACGACTCCATCGCCTACCGTTACCTTGCCGATGCATTATTGAAAAAAGGAGACTACAAGCCTGCAGTAAAGAATTACGAAACATACTTGGCCTACGCACCCGACGACCGCATGGCACAGGTGGGATTACAGACAGCCAAACAATCGCTCGAATGGAAAAAGAACCCAACCCGATACATTGTCAAACGTGCGAAAGAACTTAACGGACAGCGAAGCGATTACTGCCCTATGTATATTGCCGATGACAGTACAATGATTATCACCACCTCGACCCGCAAGGAGGCAAAAGGAGAGGACCTTAGCGGTATAACAGGACAGAAGAGTGCCGACATGTTCCTGACCAAAAGAGACGAAAAGGGAAAATGGCAAAAGACCGAGGTTATTGAATCGGATATAAACAGTGACTTCGAAGATGGAGCATGCACATTTACACCCGACGGAAAAACCATGTATTTTACCCGATGTGTAACCGACGACCAATATCCACGTTACGCAGCAATATACAAGAGCAATCGTAGCGACGCAGCATGGGGAAAGGCTCAAGCAGTGAACATTTCGAGCGACACACTCTCGGCATACGCACATCCCGCCGTATCGCCCGATGGCGAGTGGCTCTATTTCTGCTCGAACATGGCCGGTGGAATGGGAGGATTAGACCTCTGGCGTTTCTATATTGGAGAAAGCATGGCTCTGGAGGGAATAGTAGAAAACCTTGGCAACGGAATAAATACCGAAGGAGATGAGCAATTCCCAACATTCGGCCCTTCAGGCGAGTTGTTCTTCTCTTCGGACGGATACCCCGGAATGGGTGGATTGGATATTTTTTGTGCAACGCAAAAGAACGACAGCACATGGAATATACAAAATATGATGTCACCGATAAATTCCAACGGCGACGATTTTGGAATGACATTTGCTTCGGGATTATATCGTGGCTACTTCAGTTCTAACAGAGGCGATGCTCGAGGCTGGGACCATATATATTCATTCTACCTGCCCGAGACCGTATACACCCTTTACGGTTGGTTGTACGAGAAAGACGGTTATGAATTACCCGGCGGTATTATACACATGATAGGCAATGACGGCACTAACACAAGCATAAATGTAATGAACGACGGTTCATACTCGATACGTGTGACCCCCGGCGTGGAATATGTTCTGTTGGGCACATGCAAAGGCTATCTGAATGCCATGCAGGAACTAAAGACCGACACAGTGGAGGGGCGCATGGAATATCAACGTGACTTTGCCCTCCCGTCGATAACACGTCCTGTACTCATCGACAATATTTTTTATGAATTCGACAGTGCAATACTTACCGAAGAATCGACAACCGCTTTGGATGAACTTGTGAAATTATTGGAACTGAACCCCAATGTCACCATCGAGCTTAGCTCGCATTGTGACTTCCGCGGTAGCGACAAATACAACAAGAAGTTGTCACAGGCACGCGCCGAATCGGTTGTAGATTACTTGACAAAAAAAGGTGTAGAGGCTGAACGGTTGACAGCTGTGGGATACGGAGAAGAACAACCCAAGGTTGTGCTGAAGAAAATGACAGAGAAATACCCCTTCTTAAAAGAAAATGACGTGCTTACCGAGGAATTCATAAACAACCTTGAGAACGAGGAAGATAAGGAAATCTGTCACATGCTTAACCGTCGTACCGAATTCAGGGTGCTGCGTACTACATACAAGCTATATGAATAATGGCATATGCCATAAGTTGTAGCCGAATAAATAAAATCGGTTTAACGGAATAATAAGCGCGGAAAAGTAACACTCTTTTAAGTGCTAATTCAAAACTATTTACTATCTTCGCAACATAATTGCGGAATATTGCCTTGTCGGGAACGACAAAGCAAAACACTATTCAAATATGAGAAAGATATTTTTTCTGATTCTGTCTATAATAACAGTTACGTGCCCGGCGCAAACAGAGGTCAACGCCTACAGTGCAAGCAACAGCGAAGGTGTTACCTATTACCTGCCAAATACCGTCCTTAATATAACGGTAGAGGCACAATGCATAACAAATGTTCCGGGAGAGTTCAGCCGATACGCCGACCGTTTCCTTCGTATAACAGATGCGATAACAAGCGAAGAAAAATACTGGGAATTATCAGGTGTTAACGTGAAAGAGAGCGGAATACCGGCTCAAGACAAGATGTTTACCATAAAGCTGAACGGAAGCAAAGCAAGCAACATTCATCTGAACAATAACGGAATAATAGAATCGATAAACACCGAGGTTAAGGAAGCTCCCGAGCAAAAGACACCTGTAAGAAACAGAACACGTGTAGATGCAAGGAAATATATGACCGAAGAGATATTACAAGCAACATCAACTGCAAAAATGGCCGAGCTGACAGCTAAAGAGATATACGCCATTCGCGAGAGCAAGATGGCCATCACACGTGGTACGGCCGATAATATGCCAAAAGACGGTTTATCGATGCAACTTATTTTAGACGAACTGAATACACAGGAAACAGCATTAACCGAACTTTTCACCGGGCACAAGGATACAGTACAATACACCTGTGAAATAAAACTTACACCAACCATTGAAAGTGATACCACCAAAGCCGTACTGTTCCGTTTCTCACGCAAGCTTGGCATTCTTAAGAACGACGACCTGGCAGGTAAACCCATATACTATGATTTCGAAAACATGAACTCGGTTCCGGCACCTGTAATCGAGGAAAAGAAACAAATAAAAAAAGAGGGTATCTGCTATAATATTCCCGGAGAAGCATTATTTAAAATATACACAGCCGGCGATGTATGGTACGAAGAAAGGTTACCAATTGCACAGTTGGGCAATGTTGAAATACTCTCGAAAAAGCTGTTCAACAAGAACAACGAAACAAAAGTTATATTCGACACAGCAACCGGAGGAATAAAAAGTATTGATAAATAGATATAAACAAATAAAAGACAGATAAAGATGTTTGAAAATTTAAGCGAGCGTTTAGAACGCTCATTTAAGATACTCAAAGGTGAAGGACGCATCACCGAAGTGAATGTGGCCGAAACACTTAAAGACGTACGCAAGGCTCTGCTCGATGCCGATGTAAACTATAAAGTAGCAAAGACATTCACCGACACAGTCAAGAGCAAGGCTATCGGACAGAATGTATTGACATCGATACAACCGGGGCAACTGATGATAAAGATTGTCCACGACGAGTTGACAACATTAATGGGTGGAGAAACAGCAGAGATAAATTACGAAGGACACCCGGCCGTAATTTTGATGTCGGGATTGCAAGGTTCGGGTAAAACCACATTCTCGTCGAAACTTGCAAACTATCTTAAAAAGAAAAAGAACCGCAACCCGTTGCTTGCAGCATGCGACGTATATCGTCCTGCAGCAATCGACCAGCTTAAGGTATTGGGCGAGCAAATTGGCGTGCCCGTATATAGCGAACCGGAGAACAAAAACCCGGTGGAAATTGCACAGAACGCCATAAAAGAGGCAAAACAGAAAGGCCATAATCTTGTAATAATAGATACAGCCGGACGATTGGCTGTGGACGAAGCCATGATGCAGGAGATTGCGGCCATAAAGAACGCCATCAACCCATCGGAAACACTGTTTGTGGTAGATTCAATGACCGGACAGGACGCTGTAAACACCGCAAAAGAGTTCAATGATCGATTGGACTTTACAGGTGTTATTCTAACCAAATTAGACGGCGACACACGCGGCGGTGCAGCTCTCTCTATTCGCACAGTAGTAGACAAGCCCATCAAATTCATCGGTACCGGCGAAAAGATGGAAGCAATAGACATGTTCCACCCCAACCGTATGGCCGACCGTATCCTTGGCATGGGCGACGTTGTATCGCTTGTGGAGCGCGCACAAGAACAATTCGACGAGGAAGAAGCCAAGAAATTACAACGCAAACTCGCCCGAAACCAATTCGACTTCAACGACTTCCTTAACCAGATAAATCAAATAAAGAAGATGGGTAACATCAAGGACCTTATGGCCATGATACCCGGAGTAGGCAAAGCCGTAAAAGACCTTGATATTGATGATAATGCATTCAAAAGCGTTGAAGCCATCATTCACTCGATGACACCGAAAGAGCGTGCAAACCCCGACACAATAAACACATCGCGTCGCGAGCGTATTGCACGAGGCAGCGGAACAACAATACAGGAGGTAAACCGTCTGATGAAACAGTTTGAACAGATTCGCAAAACGATGAAAACAGTTGCAGGCGGAAAATTCGGTAAAATGATGCCGGGCATGAGAAGATAAACCATATAGCAAATTACTATACAGATTATGCAACTTATAGACGGAAAAGCTATTGCAACTGCAATAAAAAAAGAGATTGCCGAAAAGGTCGAGAAGATTTTGGCAGAGGGCGGGAAACGTCCGCATTTGGCTGCAATCCTTGTGGGACATGATGGCGGCAGTGAAACATACGTTGCCAACAAGGTGCGCGCATGCGAAGAGTGCGGTTTTACATCCACTCTTATACGTTACGAAGAAGATGTAACCGAGGAGGAATTGCTTAATAAAGTACAGGAACTGAACGAAGACAAAGATGTAGACGGATTCATCGTTCAATTGCCCCTGCCCAAACACATCGACGAGCAGAAGGTTACCGAAGCCATCGACTACCGTAAAGACGTAGACGGCTTCCATCCCATTAACGCCGGACGCTTGTCCATAGGCCTTCCCTGCTATCTGTCGGCTACACCTAACGGAATTTTGGAACTGTTGCGCCGCTACAACATTGAAACAAAAGGCAAAAAGTGTGTAGTGCTTGGACGTAGCAACATTGTAGGCAAGCCCGTTGCCGGCCTCATGATGCAGAAGCAATATCCGGGTGATGCTACCGTTACAGTATGCCACAGCCACACATCAAACATTGCCGAGGAGTGTCGTAATGCCGATATAATAATCGCAGCTTTGGGACAACCGCATTTTGTTAAAGCCGAAATGGTAAAAGAGGGTGCTGTGATAATAGACGTAGGTACAACACGCGTTCCCGATGCAACACGCAAATCGGGATTCCGTCTTTGTGGAGATGTGGACTTCGAGAATGTTGCTCCCAAATGTTCATATATCACACCCGTACCCGGCGGTGTAGGCCCCATGACAATTGTTTCGCTAATGAAGAACACCCTTCTGGCGGCAACACACGAGATATATTGAAAATAAAAGAACCTATAATCATCATAATAATGCTGTTGGCTGCAATAAAAGTTGTTGCCCAACAGCATTTTGTTTCACCAATATCGCGTATAGACATTCTGTTTGCCGGCGACCTGATGCAACACGAAAGCCAACTTAATGCAGCCAAGCAGAATGATGGCACATACAGCTACTCGCCTTGCTACAACCATATACGAGAGGAAGTAAGCATGGCAGATATTGCCATTGCCAACCTTGAGACCACAATTGGCAGTACACGTTACGGCGGATATCCATCGTTTTGCGCACCCGACAGTTTTTTGTATGCGGCAAAAGGTGCCGGATTCGATGTACTGCTGTTTGCAAACAACCATTGCCTCGACCGCGGAAAACGAGGAGCAGAACATACACTGAACATGATGGACTCGTTGGGTATAATACACTGTGGAGTATATCGCGACAGCATCGACAGAAACAGACGTTACCCGCTTATGCTGCAAAAGAACGGATTCAGAATTGCACTTTTGAACTACACCTATGGTACAAACGGAATAGTATCCACACCACCTATGATTGTAAATTACATCGACAAAGATGTAATGAAAAAAGATATAGCAAAGGCAAAAGCAATGCATCCCGACGCCATAATAGCATGCATGCATTGGGGAGAAGAATACATAAGCCTGCCACCGACACACATAAAACAGCTTGCACAATGGCTGATAGATGAAGGAGTGGACCATGTGATTGGCGGACATCCGCACGTGCTGCAACCGATGTTGACCCAAAAGAACAAAGAGTATCCCAAACAACATGCCATTGTTTATTCACTTGGGAATCTTATTTCGGGAATGTATGCACGCGGACGCGACGGTGGAGCACTTGCCAAATTGCAACTGAAGAAATTCTGTGGAATAACAAAACTCGAGAAACTGCAATACACCCTCACATGGGTGGCACGCCCCAATCGTGACAATGTTGAGAATTTCATTATACTGCCTGCCGCCACCCCACCATTTTTGCCTAACAGCGGAAGCCGTCACAAACTCGATGAGTTTGTGACAGACAGCCGCATGCTGTTCAAAAAATATAACAGCGACAACATCGAAGAATATTATTTAAACAAAAGATAAAAAGCCGAACAAAAAAGTGAAATAATGGCAATGTTTTTCCAAAGATTAAATTAATTTTGCAACGGTTTATTATAATGGCATAATATGCTGCCATTAACAAAATAGAGCAAAAATGTCAACAATTAAAATTCACGACAAGCAATTTAAATTATCTATCCCGCAGGAAGATATTGAGAAAGAGATTATAAGAGTATCCGAGGCCATCAATCGCGACTATAAAGGGAAACGCCCCATTCTGTTGGGTGTACTTAACGGTTGCTTTATGTTCGCATCAAAACTTATGCAGCATCTTACAATAGAGTGCGAAATCTCATTCGTAAAGCTCTCATCGTATCAAGGAACAGCCACCACCGGTGTTATAAAAGAGGTTATAGGCCTATCGGAATCGTTGACCGGACGTGATGTAATAATCGTTGAGGATATTGTGGACACCGGCCTCACCATGCAACGTATGATGGAGAGCCTTGGAACACGCGAACCCGCATCTATAGAAATTGCATCGTTGTTTTTAAAACCGGAGCGTCTGCAGGTTCCCGTAAATGTAAAATACAGCGCATTTACAATTCCCGATCGTTTCATCGTCGGATACGGGTTGGATTATGACGGTCTGGGACGCAACCTACCAAACATATACGATGTAGTAGAATAAACAATAATTTAAAATAACAGAATGCTTAATATAGTAATATTCGGAGCCCCCGGTTCGGGCAAAGGTACACAAAGCGAAAGAATCGTGGAGAAGTACGGATTGAACCACATATCTACAGGCGACGTTCTGCGTGCCGAGATTAAGACAGGAAGCAAGCTTGGTAAATTGGCACAAAGTTTCATCGACAACGGACAACTTATTCCCGATGATTTGATGGTTGATATTCTTGCTGCAAAATTGGACAACCTTACAAATCGCAAAGGTGTTATATTCGATGGATTCCCTCGTACAATCAAACAAGCCGAATCACTAAAAAAATTGCTTAATAAACGAGGTGAAGATGTCACAGCAATGATAGAACTCGATGTCCCCGAGGAGGAACTTATGACACGCCTTATTAAACGAGGTGAAGAATCGGGCAGAGCCGATGACAACGAAGAGACAATCAAGAAACGTCTTATTGTATACAACGAGCAGACAGCTCCATTGAAAGACTGGTACAAGAACGATGGCAAACATTGTTACATCAACGGGCTTGGCGAATTAGACCGCATATTCAGCGATATTGTTGCGGCTATCGACAGTAAGATGTAATATACACTTGAAAATATATTAGGAGCACATCGACAAACAATCGGTGTCTCCTATTTTTTTATAAAGAAACAGATTATGGCAGAATCGAACTTCATAGACTACGTAAAAATAATATGCCGCTCGGGACGTGGAGGACGTGGTATGGCACACCTGCACAGGGCAAAATATCTGCCGAACGGCGGGCCCGATGGTGGAGACGGAGGCAAAGGAGGTGATATAATATTGCGTGGCAACCGTAATTATTGGACACTGTTGCACCTCAAATACCAACGCCATGTTTTTGCCGGTAACGGACAAAACGGCGGTGTCAATCGCAGTACCGGCGCCGATGGCGAAAGCAAAATAATAGATGTACCATGTGGCACCGTTGCTTACAATGCCGAAACGGGTGAATTTTTGTGCGATGTAATGGATGACGGACAAGAAGTTGTGTTGCTTAAAGGCGGCCGTGGAGGCCTTGGCAACGTACACTTTGCAACCCCCACACGACAGGCGCCACGCTTTGCCCAACCGGGTGAACCCATGCAAGAACTTGCCGTAACATTGGAACTGAAGTTGCTGGCCGATGTAGGATTGGTTGGTTTCCCCAACGCCGGCAAGTCGACTCTTCTTTCATCGGTATCTGCAGCCAAGCCAAAGATTGCAAACTATCCGTTCACCACACTCGAACCGAATTTAGGTATTGTATCCTATCGTGACGGAAAATCGTTTGTCATGGCCGATATTCCCGGTATTATTGAGGGAGCAAGCAAAGGCAAAGGATTGGGATTAAGATTCCTGCGACACATAGAACGCAATTCTCTGCTACTGTTTATGGTACCGGCCGACACCGATGACATTAAGAAAGAGTATGAGGTTTTGCTGAACGAACTTGCAACATTTAACCCCGAGATGTTGGATAAACAACGTGTGCTTGCAATAACGAAGTGCGACCTGATTGATGAAGAACTCAAAAGCTTGCTCTCGGAGCACTTGCCCGAAGATATACCACACATCTTTATCTCGGCTGCAACAGGAGAGGGAATATCCGAACTGAAAGATATTCTTTGGAGCGAGCTGAACAGCGAAGAAAACCGTTTGGCAGCCGTAAAAAGAGAGGAACTCGTTCATCGCAATTACGACCGCAGGATGCTTGAAGGTGATTTTGCCGATTGGGAAGACGAGGAATACGAAGCTATGGACGACGAAGAATACGACTTCAACTACGACGAAGCCGATTGGGAAGAAGAATAAACGACATAAAAAAACTTATCATAAAAAAGACACTTCCACAAAGAAGTGTCTTTTTTATGATAATATAAATCTTGGATTATTTATCAATTAGCAGGTGTCTCGGCCGGAGCCGCAGGTGCCTCAACGGGAGCAACCTCTTGTACATCCTGAGTAAAATCGGGAGCTGTCATAGGATTCGCCTGCATCTCTGTCTGCAAACGGCTGTGCTCTGCACTTATTGTTTCGGGTACAAAACGTGTTGCAATAATGCTCATGACAACAATGAAACCGGCAAGCGACCATGTTGCTTTCTCAAGGAAATCGGTTGTTTTTCTTACACCCATAATCTGGTTCGATGAAGCAAAGCCCGAAGCAAGGCCACCGCCCTTTGAGTTCTGAATCAATACTATAAAGCACATCAGCACTGCTGCCAACACGATCAAAATAATACTAAGTAAATACATCTTAAAAATATTTATTAAAAAATTTATACTCTAACCTTTCTTGGAAAATTTAACTACTTTTTCCAAAAATCTTATTTGGTCTGCAAAGTAACGATTTTTATTCGGATATTCCAAACATAATCGTTTAATAATTTCGAGGGCCTTATCATATTTTTGTTGCTTAATATAAATATTAGCAAGCGTTTCTGTAAAGAAGGAGGTCTCGGGCAGCAGTTCCTCTTCATCGTTAACCGGCTGAAGTAAATGTTCCGTTTCGGCATCGGAAGAGAGCTGCAACGATATCTTCTCGTTGCCCGACGCAAGAAAGTCATCTATCAGTTCCTGACTGCGCAGACGCGGCGACTCCTCAACCGGCAAAGCATCTTCAAGATATGCCGATACATAATCCACAGCAGCGGCACCTTCGGCCTCGAGTGAGAGTTTTTCGGCAGGCAAAGTATCGAGAAATGCATTTATAAGACTCATTGTACGGTCGACTGATATATCATCCTTATCTTCCTCGATAATAGGAGCACCATAACCCTCCATCAGTTCGAATAACACACGACGGTTTTTAAGATATAGTGCCGCTTTTCGTAACTCTTTGCCAAATTCAATATCATGCAACAGATAAAGATTCCTCAACATAAGCACACGCGCCGCATCAAAACAGGGATATTTGGCTAAAACCATACGCAGTTCGTACAGCGTATCCCGGTTCAGCCTTTCGGGATGCAATATGTATGATGATAGATTCTGCATGAGAATTACCAGTTGGCTACAGCAGCATTAAATATAGACTCCACAATCTCGTTTATCATTTGTGTAACCAGCTCTTCTTGAACAGAATCGAGCGATTGTGTTGCATCGAAATCACGTGTGGCCGAGAATGTGCGTTCGAAATCCTCTTCATGTTTCTTATTGTTCGTAAACCTTACGTTTACCGTCATCTTAAGTTGAACCATCGCAGAGTATCCGCCCGATGAAATCGACTTATTGAATTGATCGTATGCCGTAATTTCACCGGCAAGTTGCAAATCTCCTCCCCTCTGTACCTGCTGCAACTTTGTCTGCTGAATAAACACATCACTCAAACGTTCGTTCAACATAGTTGCCATGGGCGCCCACTGGTATGCTGCACGATTTTGAAATGTCTCCAAAGAGATTGTTTTCACAAGGCTGTAGTCGATTGATGCACCGGTAAGTTTATAGCTTACCTTACAACCGGCAACAAGCATAAGCAGCAACAGTGGCAGAACGATTGCCAAACTCTTTATTTTTCTATTCAATGCCATATTCCTTTATCTTTCTGTATAGTGTTCGTTCCGAAATTTCCAACTCGCGTGCAGCATCGCGTCTTTTGCCATGATGACGTTCCAAAGCCTGAATAATGGCTTTACGTTCCATATCATCGAGAGTCATAGCCTCTTCAACGTATTCACTGCTGTCTACTACCGTATGCGACAAATCATTGACAGGCGTTGCTATATGTATAGTAGGCTGAACAGTGTGCTGAACTACCGGAATTGGATGTGCTTCGTACAAGGAGACGTTGTCGCCCGAAACAGAATGACCGGCCATAAGTTCCTTCACCTGACGACGCAATTCGGTTACATCGCGACGCAAATCAAACAATACACTATATAATATCTCCCTTTCACTTTCAAAACTCTTTCCACCCCCACCATTCGAACCAAACAATGTGGGAAGATTTGTCTTTGGCTGTTCGGGAAGATAACGTTTCATCGTCTCGGCATTTACCTCACGATTAAGTTCCAGAATAGATATTTGCTCGGCCACATTTTTCAGCTGACGGATATTCCCGGGCCAAGAATATTCCATGATAGCACGTTTTGCCGATTCGTCGAGTTGCACCTTGGGTACATTATACCTTGTTGAAAAATCCATGACGAATTTTTTAAACAGCAGAACAACATCTTCACCACGTTTACACAAGGGCGGAACGTTTATTGGCACCGTACTTAAACGGTAATAGAGATCCTCACGAAAACGGCCGTTGCTGACAGCTTCGGGAAGATTAACATTTGTTGCACACACAATACGGACATTCGTTTTCTCAACTTTCGATGAACCGACACGAATATACTCTCCATTCTCGAGTACACGCAACAGACGTGCCTGCGTCGACAAAGGCAACTCACCCACTTCGTCAAGGAATATCGTTCCACCGTCGGCCTCACTGAAATACCCCTTACGTTCACTGATGGCATCGGTGAAAGCACCCTTCACATGACCGAATAACTCCGAATCGATGGTACCTTCGGGAATTGCACCACAGTTCACCGCAAAATATTTATTATGTTTCCTGACGCTGTTTGTATGTATTATTTGCGGGAAAAACTCCTTTCCTACACCACTCTCACCTGTAATGAGCACTGTTAAATCGGTATGTGCCACCTGAATTGCAATATCTATGGCACGCATCAGTTCCAAATCATTTCCAATGATTCCAAACTGCTGTTTCACCCGCTGAATTTCTGATATCTCCATAGCCGAATAATTTCTGACAAAATTACCGAATTTTATTTAATTATCACCTGTTACAGATAAATAATTGCAACGACACTGCAATTTTGGCACATTTCATCAGAATGGGAACAACAATGGCAATACAAATATCATCACAATTCCCATTATTATCTGCAAAGGCAGACCAACCTTAACATAATCCATGAATGTATATTGCCCTGCCGGCATAACCAACGCATTTGGCGGAGTTGAGAAAGGCGAAGCAAAACACATGCTTGCAGCCACTGTAACCGCAAAAAGAAAAGGAACAGGACTGACACCAAGCATCGTTGCACTGTTCATTGCTATAGGTGCAAGCAACACCGCTGTTGCCGTATTGCTTATAAACATAGTCATAAGCGAGGTTGTAAAATAGACTCCCGCCATAAGAGCCAACGGACCGAAATCTCCCAACCCACCGACCAACGTGTTTGAAATCATCTCGGAAACACCCGTCTTTTGCAACGCTGTAGACATAGGCATCATAGCCGCAATAAGCACAATACTTTCCCAATTTATAGTCTTATATGCAGCTTCCACATTACGAAAACAGCCCGTAAGCACCATAAGCAAACCGGCCAGAATAACAGCTGTAACAGGCTGAATAGGAATAAAATCGAACACCATTGCAGCAATCATCAACAACATTATTCCGGCTGCAAGCGGAGCCTTATAATCGAGTGTAACCTTGGCAGCCTCTTCCAAGGGACGGCCCACCACAATCCACTCGGTTGTCTCCTTTTCAAGTGACGCTATATTATCCCACGTTCCCTGTACAAGCAACAAATCGCCACTCTGTATCGTCTCGTCGGCAATACCCTGAACTATATATTTCTTCTTTCGGCAAATACCCAGAATATTTACATTGAATTTTGTGCGGAAGCCGGCCTCCTTAATCTTTTTATTTACAAAACTCGACGAAGGCATAAGCACAATCTCGGCAACACCAATATCATAGAAATCGAGAGATTGAGGCTTGCTTTGATTATCCTCGGAGATATATGTAAGTTTATAATCATCGGCAAAGGAATGTACATTCTCGCGATTAGCCGTAACATAAAGAATATCGCCTTCGTGAAGCACAGTATCCGACTCGGCTGCGCGCTGTACAACATTCTTCAAAAGACGATTCTGCGCATTTTCTATACGGCGCACCTCGATGATATTAAGCCCGTATTTACGGCGTGCATCAAGTTCTACAATCATCTTTCCTTTAAGTAAAGAATCTTCGTTAACCTTCAAACGGTGCAACGTGCTCGAAATACCATACTCCTTAACCAATGTCTTTAGCGATTTTCCCATACTTGCACTTTCGCCGCTCAACGCCCCGGGTTTAGACAACACCCACTTGCTAAGTGGCATAAGCACAATTATACCGATGATGACACATACAACACCAACGGGAAGGAACGAAAAGAACGAGAGCGAATCGTAACCATTGGAGACAAGTTCGTTATTGATAACAAGGTTGGGAGGAGTACCGATAAGTGTCATCATACCTCCCATACTGCTTGCAAAGGCCAACGGCATAAGCAGACGGCTCGGATTCATCTTCACACTCATGGCCATACTAACAACAATAGGCAACATAAGCGCAACCGTACCCGAGTTGCTGACAAATGCTCCAATAGCCGATGTAACAAGCATCACCAACAGGAACAGTTTGGTTTCGTTGTCGCCGGCAAGTTTCATAAGCCGCGAACTTATCATCTTTGCCAAGCCTGTCTGGAAGATTGCACCACCCACAACAAACAGCCCTATCATCATTATCACCACAGAGTTCGAGAAGCCCGACAGAGCCTCATCGACAGTAAGAATATTGCACATCATAAGTGCAGCCAACGAGCACAAAGCCACAATGTCGGAACGAATCTTTCCGTTGGCAAAAAACACAACAGACAGCAACAACACTGCCACAGTTATAATCATCTCATTCATTTTCGATATATTTTTATATTGGCCATTGCAAATGAGAGTTCATACAAGCGAAATAAAATTTAAACAACTTCTTACTTGACGACTCCAAAGCGAACAGGCCCATTTTATCATAAAACCTAATTCTCGCTATTCAAATTGCAAATATAGCAAAATTATAGTCAAATGCCTCAAATATCATCTTACAATATATTATAAATAGTATTATTTATTAAAATATTTTCATACGAAATACATTTTTTGCTAACTTCGCAATCGAAAAGAGATTGTTTACAACCATTCGCTCGGGCAAGAGCTGTTTTTTTACAGAAACGACAATATTAAAACATTCAAATACATATCAATAACAACTGCTGCAATCGTTTTCGGTTGCTATGCTTTGTCGTTACTGTTGAGGATTGACAGCATTCAACAGCGGGTTGCCGATTATGTAGAACAAGCCATAAGTGAAAATATCAATATTCCGCTTAGGATGGGCACCGTAAGCGTGCGACATCTGGATAAGATTGAAATTGAAGATGTTCTGTTGGAAGATTTAACCGGAGACACACTTGCATACATCGATAAACTTACGGCGCACATATCCACATTACACCTACTGCAAAGCAAGATAAAGATAAACACAATAATACTTGCACGCCCTGAAATAAGAATAACACGCCCTACACCCGAAGCAGAAACAAATATAGGTTTTATAATGGACTTACTTGCCGGGAACAACACAGCGTCGGCAGGCACTATTCCCGATATCAGAGCAAATCAGATACAGATATACGACGGAAAATTCAATTACGACGTTCTTTCGGCATCACACAACAAAGAAGCATTCTCGCCCGAGCATATTCAACTCTACGATATACAAAGCAGTATATCATTAAAAAGGCTCGACAGCGACTCGATAAGCCTTAACATAAGGCGCATATCGGCAAAGGAAAAGAGCGGAATAGAGTTTAAGCGTTTGAAAGCAAATATCAATGCATCGAAAAGATTGTGTAAAGTAGAACACTTCTGCCTTCAAATGGATGAAAGCGAGATAAAGGCCGACAAAGCTATGGCTTTATACAGAGTTACAGAAGAGAATGGTTTGGACGATTTAAAGTTTGAAGGAGAAATTTACAGTAACAACATTGATTTTGCCGATATAAAGGCTCTTCATCCTGTTTTCACAAACGACCTTCCGAACCTACGTTTCAGAATGCAATGCAACGGCAACGATGAAAGGATAAATATTTCCGCTTTACAATTATCGACTCCCGACAAAGGAATAGAGTTGCATGGCAGCGGCAGTTGCAACCCTGCAATATCAAAGAATATTTTCGACATAGATATAAACAGCTTTTACATAGAGCAGAAAAAGACAGAACTGCTGTATTCTCTTTTACCGCAAGCGGTAAGAGAATGGGATGTTGCCGGTAAATTCGGCGACATCGAAGGGATGGGAAATGCCCGTCTGAACGGGAAAGAGTTTGATTGCAACATAAACATAAGCACAAACTGCGGAACAGTAAGTGCACGTTCTGTGATGACAGAAGAGGGGAATTACGATATAGAACTGACAGCCGAAAGTATAGATATAGGAACATTAACCGGCGATGGAGAGTTCGGGAGTTGCAATATTTATTCGACAGGCAACGGTATATACAAGTCGACCAATGAAATAAGCGGCAGATTCAACAGCATCGTGACTGCACTCAATTTCAAAGGCTACGAATATGACATAATTGAAATTGAGAACAAAATCGAGAGCGACAGACTGAAGACAATTGCAAAATGTTCCGACAAGAATCTAATCGCACATATCGATTTCGAATATATTCCCGATGAAAAACTACCGCAATACATAATTAAAGCCGACATCGATACGTTGTGTCTTAATGCCTTAAATATTATAGAGAAAAACGAAGATGAAAAGATATCTTTCGAATTGAATGCAAAATTCCAAGGCAACAATATCGACAGAGCCGTATTCAATGCCGACATATACAACTTCTGCCTGCAAAAACAGAATAAGAATATGGAAATCGATCATTTTCATATTCGCGATAACACCCTCACCGACAAGCGGCATCTGATTATCGACTCGGATATATTGAACGGATATCTTATGGGATACTACAACTATTCCACTCTACCGCACAGTTTGTATCGTTTAGTCGGAAAATATCTGCCCTCTGCATCATCGGCGGAGCAGATACACAAGAACCCGAACAACAGTTTCGTGTTCCGATTGGACTTCGGAAAAAGTGAAATATTCAGCGAAATGCTTGACCTCCCATTTACAATACATCAAGATTCATATTTGGAAGGAAACTACGACGATAAATACAGCCGGTTGGACATCAATGGCGAAATGAATAAAATAGATATCGCCGGCAACCTTTTCAGACATATAAAAATCACCGGTAATTCCGATGATGATAAAATCACATGCCATACGGAATTCATCAGCCCGGCATCGAGCGAAGAAGAGATGTATGAGATAACAGACAACGACCTTACAATTAATCTCACATCGGAGGTTGGCAACGACACCCTTAAAAATACTTTTGAATGGAAGAACAAGAAAGCTCCTATAAACAGGGGCAATATGCGGTTTGACATAACTATTCATAGGAATTCCGACAAGAATATGGATTTCACAGCCTCTATGTTGCCCGGTATGATTATATACCGCGATGATATATGGACATTATCACAAAGCAAAATATACAGCAAAGAGAATAAATACCACATAGAAAATTTTGTATTACAGGATAAAAATCGAATACTGCAAATAGACGGCACCATAGGCAACAGCGAGAATGACAGCCTGCATATAAAGTTGAAGGATATAAACATAGAGGATATTTTGGATGCCACCACCATCAGCGATTTAGAGTTTGCAGGAGTTGCAACCGGAGACATCGATCTGGCAAAAATAAGCGACGGCCTGCAATTGAACAGCCGCCTGCGAATAAATGATTTCAAGTTCAAAAGAGGGTATTTTGGAGACATGGATTTCTCGGGCCGATGGAACAACGAACTGCAATCGATTTTGCTTCAAGCCCACATACATAACCCAAGCGGGATAGGAACAAAGATAGACGGTTTTGTATCGCCGGCAAACGATACCATAAACCTGTACATTAATGCCGACAACACAAATTTAGATTTCCTAAACCACCTGTTACCAAGTATTCTGGCCGATGTTGAAGGAGGTGTCAACGGTAACATAAGAATCTGCGGCAGCCTTAAAAAGATAAATCTTTATGGCGACATTGTCCCCTTAGGCCGGCTGCGGCTGCGCCCCACAAACACCGTATACACACTTGCAGGCGACACGTTGCATTTGGAATACAACAAATTCACTTTCGATAATTTCGGAATAAGAGACCTGTACAATAACAAAGGAACAATAAACGGTACGGTAAACCATAATTGTTTAAAAGATTTTACCTGTCACTTTAATATAAAAGCCGACAATATTCTTGCCTATCACTCACCCGACTTTGGTGGAGAATCATTCTACGGTACAGCCTTTGCCACAGGCAATGTGGATATTAATGTAGACGAGCAAGGAACATTCCTGCACGCCGAAGTAAGGCCCGAAAAGAATTCGAAATTCGTCTATAATGCAGGCGGCCCAAGCGGTGTATCGAGCAACAAGTTCATCACATTTGTGGAAAGAAGCAAAAAGGTTAAAGAAAAAAGCATAATTATCAACAACCCAAATGTAATAGAAAACATCAACAGTAACCTGCGTCTGGATTTTATAATTGATATGAACCCCGACATGCTTGTGCGCGTATATACAAACACCACAACTGACGACTACATTGATATATATGGCAACGGACGAGTGAACGCCGTGTACGACGAGAAGAAATCCTTTACCATGCAGGGAAACATGAACATAACACGCGGAACATATAAATTCACCCTTCAAGAGATATTCCCCAAAGAGTTCACCATCAGACCGGGAAGTACACTCGAGTTCAACGGCGACCCGTTTGCCGCCAATCTGAATCTTAAAACAGTCTACACTGTTCCATCGGCCCCACTCACCGATCTTACCATCAACGCAGACAGAAGAAAAAGCGTTAAGGTAGACTGTTTGATGGATATTACGGGAACATTAAATAAACCAAACTTGAACTTTGCGTTGGAATTACCCGACAGCAACGAAGAGGAACGCGAACTATTGGCAAGTGCAACAAGCACACCCGAACAGACGAACATGCAGTTCATATACCTGCTTGGTATAGGCAAATTCTACACCTACGACTACAATAACCAAGAGAACGACAACCAATCGTCCACTGTAATGGAATCACTTATATCGAGTACAATTTCGGGGCAACTAAACAACATGCTTTCGCAGATAACCGATAATGACAATTGGAACATTTCGGGTAACTTTACAAGCAGCGAGCGAGGTTGGAACAGCATGGAGGTCGAGGGAATACTGCAAGGACGTCTGCTGGATAATCGTCTTCTTATAAACGGCAATTTCGGATACCGCGACAATCCTATTGCAAACAAGAACTTCATTGGCGACTTCGAAGTTCAATGGTTGCTGAACAAAAACGGGAACATAGTTCTTAAGGCCTACAACAAAACCAACGATCGCTATTTCTCAAAAACAACGCTCACGACTCAAGGAGCCGGTATTCTGTTGCGACACGACTTTAACGGCTGGCGGTTCTGGCGAAAAGATAACGAATAACAAACAAAAAAAATATAGAGATTATGAGAAATTTCATTTCGGTAAAAGACATCGGAGATTTAAATAGTGCCGTAAAGGAGGCATTAGAGATAAAGGCCGACCGATATAAGTATAGTGAGATTGGAAAGAACAAGACTGCAATGCTGGTATTCTTTAACTCAAGCCTGCGTACACGCTTAAGCACCCAAAAGGCTGCACTTAATTTAGGCATGAATGTTATTGTACTCGACATAAACCAAGGAGCATGGAAATTGGAGACCGAACGTGGTGTAATAATGGACGGCGACAAGCCCGAGCACATATTGGAAGCAATACCTGTGATGGGAAGTTACTGCGATGTAATTGGTGTACGCTCGTTTGCCCGTTTCGAGAATAAGAACGACGATTACAACGAAGTGATACTTAACCAATTCATCAAACATTCGGGCCGACCGGTATTCTCGATGGAAGCCGCCACACGCCATCCTTTGCAGAGCTTTGCCGACCTTATCACCATAGAGGAGCACAAGAGCAAAAAACGACCTAAAGTTGTGATGACCTGGGCCCCGCATCCAAAGGCCCTGCCGCAAGCTGTGCCGAACTCGTTTGCCGAGTGGATGAATGCCACCGATTATGAGTTTGTCATAACACACCCCAAGGGGTATGAACTTGCGCCCGAATTCGTAGGCAATGCCAGGGTCGAGTATGACCAAATGAAAGCATTCGAAGGGGCCGACTTTATCTACGCCAAGAATTGGTCGGCATACAACGACGACAACTATGGCAAGGTGCTTTGTACCGACCGCAATTGGACGGTAAGCGAACGACAAATGGCTGTTACCGACAATGCATATTTCATGCATTGCCTTCCGGTGCGACGCAACATGATTGTAACCGACGATGTTATCGAAGGCCCTCGTTCATTGGTTATCCCCGAAGCAGCCAACCGTGAAATTTCGGCCACGGTTGTATTGAAACGCATAATTGAAGAATTGTAAGAAACTGTTTGAATCTATAAATCATTAGTAACAAAAACATCCGCATTCCCGGAATGCGGATGTTTTTTGTTACTCCACATAAATTTTCCACCTGTTAACTTTTATTAACTATAAAAATTAGTTGGTCAACTATTTTTTTTAGTTATTTGCATCAACTAAAAAAAATCGTTGAAGAAAATATCAGAATAATTTATAAAAATTTAAATAGTTATTAATACCATTAAGCGTATGAAAAAAAGGCTGACAAAAAGAGAAGAGGAGATTATGAACATCTTTTGGGCAAAAGGAGAACTTTTCGTCAAGGAACTTATACCTTATTTCGACGAGCCGAAACCACACATTAACACAGTTTCCACTATTGTGCGAGGGCTCGAGGAGAAAGGGTATGTTGCACACAAAGCCTATGGCAACAGTTTCCAATACTATGCAGCAATAAGCGAGAGTGAATATGGGAAAAAAAGCCTGAAAGATATTGTTACACAATACTTCAAGAATTCATATTTAGGTGCTGTATCATCACTTGTGGAAGATGAAAAAATCTCACTTGAGGAGTTACGGACCCTTATCGAGCAGATAAAAAAATGAAAAGTTGTTTTTGAAATTAACCTACAACAATGGACGCATTTATAATATATTTGCTTAAGTCGGCAGGCTTGCTTGTGTTCTTTGTAACAATGTATGCATTGCTCATGCAGGGTGAAACATTTCATAAACTGAACCGTTTCTTACTGATAGCAATAGTCATGCTGTCGATTATTGTCCCCACCATAAATATCGGCATAGAAACTCCATTATGGAAACTTTACACATTGGAGAGAAACAAAGAACAAGCAATTGCCACAACAGAATTCGACATATTATTCTTTAATGGTATCGAAGATGCCACTGAAACAGAAGCATCGACAAAAAGCACCATTACTCTATACGAATGCATTGCAATAGTATACCTGTTGGGGGTGTTGTTTTTCACAATACGGCTGATAATAATGTACGTGCGTGTAATAAATATAATAAGAAAAGGAGAGAAAGCAGATGCTTCGCCCTACACCAACGAAAATATCGACCTTAGAATAGCACATAAGGAGATAAAGCCATTCAGTTGGTTCAACTTTGTAATGGTGGACAAAAGCGATATGCAGAATGGGCTGAAAGAGATTATCACACACGAAGCAGCACACTCTCGTGCGCTGCATTCGATAGATATAATTCTGTTGGATACCATCATACTGCTGCAATGGTTCAACCCAATGGTGTGGCTGGCAAAAAAATGGCTCAAGAACATACACGAATATGAAGCAGATGAAGCCGTTATAAAAAGCGGTATAAATGTGGCAAATTACCAACAACTGATAATAAAAAAAGCTGTCGGCAGCAGCCTCTACTCTATTGCCAACAGCTTTAATCATAGTTCAACCTTAAAACGTATCACCATGATGTGTAAAGAAAAATCAAACATGTGGAGATGTGCAAAAGCACTGTACATCATCCCGACGACGGCAATTGCCGCAGTACTCTTCTCGCAACCCGAGGAGGCAAAAGCCACACAGCCCGAGAACATCGGCGAAGTTACAAATTTAGTTCCAAAGCAACAAGGCGTCGACAAAATTTTGACACCCGAGGAGAAAACAAGCACGAGCGACATCATTAAAGCCGACGTAAAAATCATCCCCGATGATGCCGACAAGGGTTACATGAAAGTAGCAGTCAGCGTACCCGACAGAGCATTGGAGGTTGATAAAAAACCCGAATTTCCAGGGGGATATAAAGCCATGCAAACATATCTGTCAAAGAGCATACGATACCCCAAAGAAGCACAAGAGAACAATATCCAAGGTAAAGTACTTGTAAAATTCATAGTGAAAGCAGACGGCAGTGTCGATAATGTTGAGATAGAGAAAAGCAGCAAAAACGACCTCCTTGACGCAGAAGCCATAAGAGTGGTGAAAGGCATGCCCAAATGGACTCCGGGAGAACACAAAGGCAAAGCTGTCAACACAAAATTCACATTACCAATAATGTTCAAACTATCCACAGGAACAAAACCTTCAACAAAGAATAATGTTGACAGCAACGGACACAATGATAATGCGACAAGCAAAGACAATGTACTGCAGATAATCGATAAACAACCCGAATTTCCAGGGGGATATAAAGCTATGCAAACATATCTGTCAAAGAGCATACGCTACCCCAAAGAAGCACAAGAGAACAATATCCAAGGTAAAGTACTTGTAAAATTCATAGTGAAGGCAGACGGCAGTGTCGATAATGTTGAGATAGAGAAAAGCAGCAAAAACGACCTCCTTGACGCAGAAGCCATAAGAGTGGTGAAAGGCATGCCCAAATGGACTCCGGGAGAACACGAAGGCAAAGCTGTCAACACAAAATTCATATTACCTGTAAATTTCAGATTGTCTCCGGCTGCAGGCGGCCAACCAAAAAAGGCAAGCGTAAGGGCCACACAAACACCGCTTATGGTTGTGGACGGCAATTTGATTAACGAAACCAACGTAACGGCATTCAGGACCAAAGATATTGAGAGCATAAATGTTATACAAGGAGAGACAGCCACAAATATATATGGTGAGAGGGCGGCAGCCGGCGTCATCGATATAAAAACAAGGGTAACGGAAGCACCCTCCCCCGATGATGTATTCGCCCTGACCGAGTACATGCCTCAATTTCCCGGTGGTAATACTGCATTCAACAAATTCTTCACCGAAAAAATAAAAATAGAATCTACTGTTAACGGCGAAAGAATTAATGAAGAGAGATTTGCCCTTCTATATTTCATTGTAGAAAAAGATGGCAGTATCTCGAATGTTGATATTGTGGAATCTAAAGGAATTAAATTCAAGGAGCCGATAATTGAATTGGCAAAGAATATGCCCAATTGGGAACCGGGCAAACACAATGGAGAGCCTGTCCGCGTTCGAATGCAAGAAGTTGTCAGATTTAATTAATAATTATAGGTAGAGAAGAAGGGGTTGTCCAATAAGTTATTTCAACGGACAACCCCTTTCTCATAAAGTTTATTTCGAAAAATCACGTTCATCACCCCAACACTCGTGCATCCACGATTTTATCTTCTGCTCGGCTGCATTCTCCTGTGGTACCCAAAAACTGAAATCAGCAGCCCCATCGGGAAGGAACTGTTGCTTTACAAAATGCCCGGGAAAGTTGTGGGAATATTTGTAACCGTCGGAGTAGCCCAACTGCTTCATAAGTTTGGTGGGAGCATTACGCAGATGCAACGGAACAGGCAGATTACCTGTTTCGCGTACCTTATCAAGAGCTGTATTGATAGCAAGATAGGCCGAATTGCTTTTAGGCGATGTTGCAAGATAGACCGTTGCCTCGGCAAGCGGAATACGTCCCTCGGGCCAACCAATCTTCATCACCGCATCGAAGGCTGCATTGGCGAGCAACAGAGCGTTGGGATTAGCAAGGCCTACATCTTCGGAAGCCGAAATAACCAAACGACGCGCGATGAAGGCAGGGTCTTCACCACCCTCAATCATTCTGGCAAGCCAATAGAGGGCTGCATCGGGGTCGCTGCCTCTAATCGATTTTATGAATGCCGATATTATGTCATAGTGCATCTCACCATCCTTATCGTATGCCATAGGATTGCGTTGCAGACGGCTCACAACCTTATCATCGGTAACCGTTACAGGCGACTCGGTATCGGCCTCTACAACTAATTCGAGAATATTGAGCAACTTGCGTGCATCACCGCCGCTGTATCGCAAAAGTGCGTCGGTCTCCTCCAATTGTACACCACGTTCCTTAAGCACAGAATCATTCTCAACCGCATAATGCAACAACGACAGCAGATCCTCCTTTTCAAGCGATTTAAGTATATACAACTGGCAACGTGACAACAACGGGCGAATAACCTCGAACGAAGGGTTCTCGGTTGTAGCACCAATCAATGTAATCACGCCCGTTTCCACCGCACTCAACAAAGAATCCTGTTGCGATTTATTAAAACGATGTATCTCGTCGATGAAAAGAATTGCACCGCCATTGGAAAAAAGCGGAGATGACTTTGCCTTTTCAATAACCTCGCGTACCTCTTTTACCCCCGACGACACAGCATTGAGAGTGTAAAAGGGGCGGTTCAACTTATTGGCAATGATTTTTGCAATGGTTGTCTTGCCGGTACCCGGAGGCCCCCACAATATAAACGACAATATACGCCCCGAATCTATCATGTTGCGCAACACAGCACCTTCACCGACAAGATGCTGCTGCCCTACAAAACCACCAAAATCGCTCGGGCGCATTCGTTCTGCAAGAGGTCGTGCCATATAAGAATCAACTTAAGCCTATTATTTCACCGTTAACATAATCGATGTGGTTTGCCTGAGGCTCCTTGGGCAGACCGGGCATACGCATTATGTTGCCCGCAATGGCCACTATCATTTCCGAACCGGCATTCAACACCACATCGCGTATATGCAGGTCGAACCCACTCACCGCACCATACTGTTTTTCATCGCCCGAGAAGGAGAACTGTGTTTTTGCTATACATACGGGGAAGGCAGCCATGCCCTGCTTCTCGGCAAGTTTAATGCGGTCGAGTGCAGGCTTTGCAAACGATACGCCGGCAGCCCTGTATATTTTTTTCGCAACCTTTTCAATCTTTGTGCATATATCGTCTGTATCTTCGTAGGCAAATTGCAAAGCCTTCGAAGGATTCTTCTCTATTGTATCCACTACAATGTTTGCCATCTCCACAGCACCCTCACCACCAAGAGCAAATGCGTTGTTTATAACAAACGGCAAGCCAAGCTGTTGCTCGCAATGACTACGCAACAAAGCCATCTCGTCGTCGGTATCAGTCGCAAAGCGGTTGAACACGACTATCACCGATTGACCGAACGAACGAAGATTCTCGACGTGACGGTCGAGGTTGGCAAGACCGTTACGCAAGCCCTCCATATCAGGTTCCTTTATCTTGTCGAGTGCCACTCCTCCATGCATTTTAAGGCCTTGTGCAGTTGCCACAATAACAGTAGCATCGGGCTTCAAGCCACTCTTACGGCACAGAATATCATAAAATTTCTCTGCACCCAAATCGGCACCGAAGCCGGCTTCGGTGACCGTATATTCACTGTGCGACAAAGCCATCTTTGTTGCAAGCAACGAATTGCAACCATGCGCAATATTGGCAAACGGACCGCCATGAACAACGGCCGGAGAATTTTCGGTAGTCTGCACTAAGTTCGGCTTTATTGCGTCCTTAAGAAGTACCACCACCGAACCGGCCACACCCAAATCTTTTACCGTAAACGGCTCACCCGCATAGGTGTATCCCAGAAGAATATTCTCGATGCGACGACGCAAATCCGCTTCGTCCGAGGCAAGACACAGAATAGCCATCAACTCCGATGCAGGCGTAATATCGAAGCCCGACTGCTGTGTAAGCCCGTTTGTAGAGGGGCCGAGCCCCGTCACAATTGAGCGCAACGAGCGGTCGTTAACATCCAACACACGACGCCACAAAATTTCCTTAAGCCCGAAGCCATCTTTTGCATGCTGATACAAATAATTGTCGAGCATAGCCGAAATCATATTATGAGCCGATGTTATTGCATGAAAATCACCTGTAAAATGCAGGTTTATCTTATCCATAGGCAACACTTGCGCATATCCGCCGCCTGCTGCACCGCCTTTCACACCGAAGCAAGGGCCCAACGAAGGCTCGCGCAACGCAACCACGGCACGCTTGCCGATTTTGTTAAGACCCAACGCCAAGCCGATGGAAACAGTTGTTTTACCTATACCAGCCTTGGTTGCAGTAATTGCCGTCACAAGAATCAATTTTCCCTTTTGCTCACCAATAAGATGCAAAGGGAGCTTTGCAATATATTTACCATAGTGTTCCAACTCGTCGGTAGGAATACCCATCTGTGCAGCGACATTATCTATTCGCTCCAGCTTTGTTTCGTTAGCAATTTGAATATCTGTTTTCATATAAACTGTTTTTATATTTAACAATCAATGTAAAGATAATGCAAAGAAGAATAATTGCAAAATATTATGTAATGTTTTAAGAAAACCGAATATAATTTTATAAAATTATACATAACACCATATAATAAAAACAGAAAGCAAAAAATTTGCTTCCTGTTTTTATAACTATTACATGTCAAACAATTATTTTACCGAAATCTTGCAACGGACACCGGCAACATCCACGATGTAGATTCCCGGCGAAGGCACCGACACCGCCTCGGCTCCGTCGACAACCAAGCGCCCTTGCATATCATACACCCTGATGATGCCCGATGCCATTATCATGCCGTTCTCTATGCGTGCAACAGCAGCCGTCGGTTCATCGATGTCGGTCATCGGCGGGATATACAAGCCGGTCGAATAGTAATATATACGATGTTCGAGGATGACACCCGTTGAGGGTTTCGTCACCACATACTCGCTGAGGTAATCGTTTTCGTCGTTCAAATAGGTATAGCTGTAATTGCAATCAAAATTCTCGTCCTTCTCGGCTATAACCCTGCCTTGTGCATCGGTGGTATATATTATACGGCTTTCCAAAACAGGTTCCCCTGCCTCATAACCAAACAAATCATATGTTATCTCGTTTTCAGCCGATTTATATGTTTTAAGGCCGCCGGCCCCATACATCCGCCAGTCGTTCAGGTCGGTATCCCATATATACCTCTCATTATAGACTTCATAAGAAGGACTACGCTCCCAAGATCTATCCATCTCGAACGGAGAATAAGGGAATTCGAAACTGTTCAGATTCACATCACTGACAGAGACGTCGGAGAGTTCATACTTTGTCAATTCACCGCCGACAATCACGCCATTGCTTACATCGACGTAGCCGGAATAGCTCCAGCCGTCCTCGGTATACGATATATCATTATATCCCTCTTCATACTCGGTTGCGGAACGCGTTGCATAAGAGGCGTAGCTGACCCATTCACCCGTAGAGTTATCTACACTATAGTTACTATCGTATACATACTTATACCCTCCCCAATAACCGCTTCCGTCGCAATAACGATAATAATAACCAACTTTGTTACCATCGGCATCAAAAACATCAGCCTCCTCGAAATAGAGGCTCCAGGGGCCTTCGGCCGATGCTCCATTATACTCGGCAAAACCGCAATGACGGCCGTATTCATCGTATATATTAGCCATCTTAAGGTATTCGGCATCATCGGCATTCGCATCTACATAATAATCGAGAGCACCATCCGGGCGATAGGTATATGTGATTTCGCCGGACACCACACTGCGTTCTGTGGAGATAACACCATCACCGTTCAAATCCTCGCCACACTCGGCGTCGCTGTATTCAACCTCTTTATACGTGGCATGCAGAGGATTGCCTTCGCTGTTGTAGCTGTCGTACTCTATCTCCTCGAAGCCATATCGGCTGTAGCTTGTATTCTTTGCCACGTGCCCATAGAATTCACCTTGGCAACAATGCGTCTTTTCAGAGAATCCCTTTCCCGTTATATAATACTCGATGAACGCATTCTTGAACTCGTCAAGTGATATTTCATTCGCAAAATCATCATAGTAGGTATATTCATTACGTTCGTATTCACCCTCCGATTTACTCTGATATGATGTAAGACGATATAGAGAGTCGTACGTGAAAGTCCGGCTTAAAGTATCGCTCACGATTACCGATGATACATAATCCGACGATACATAATCCGACGATACATCGCTTTCCGACATATAATATGAAATTTTATCTACACTTGCAAAACGGTTCTTTGCATCGTTGTATTCGATAACCGTCTTCACCGAGGGTTGCCACAAATCGTCGTAGGAAGAGGGTAACTCGAAAGCATAATCGTAACTTTCATCTATTTCATATTCGGCCCAAACTTCACCTGTTGCACTCTTCTGTACATCGCGTTTCCAAGCACGCAAATCATTGTATCTAAAGACTAAACGATAATCGCAATAAAGGTCGTCGAGTTCTTCGTCATATACCAAATCTTCGGGATCGGTGATCTCGTCCAAATCCAATTCGAAACTGTCGGGATATACCTTACCACTGAAGTGCTGTTCTACCATCCATCTCAAATTCCACTCTTCCAGATCATCTTCACCGGTACAAACATCATACTTCTTATACAGCACAAGGTTGTTCCATTTGTCGAACGCAAGCTCGCTTTTAAGCAACAGGCCCTCCGACTCCATCTCGCTATCCTTGCCATACACCTTCTCGCGGTATCCGTCGTTGTAGGAAGCCTCAACGCGATAGAACTCCTCGCCCTTGCTGCCATCGGCATTGCAGGCATAATCGGAACGGCGCACGCAACGCCCGTCGCTGTTGAACTCGAATTCCACCGAAAAACTCGAATTTACATCGCAGTCGAGTTCCCAGGCATCGGAATTATAGTTATACTCTTTTGCCGAAACCAAATAACCGTATTGGTTATACTCGTAATAGTAGCGCACCCGGTTCGATATCACGCTATCGAGCAACAGAACCTCTTCGCGCTCGTCGGCACGAACCTGCATAAGCTTTTTTGTAATAGGAGCCTTCTGCTTCGAGAGTTCTTTTCTCAACTGCACTGCTTTACTACGACATTTGGCAATCTTACCGGCCATGCCACCTGTGCCCACCTGTGCCGAGACCGTTACTGCAAATATGCAAAAAAGAGCCGACACAAACAAACTTAAAAATCGTTTCATAGACAATAAATTTTTAATTAAACTAATGCATTTTTTTAGAAGTTGTTTGAATTTATGTCCTTGAAATTTTTATAGGTCTTTTTTAGAATGTTTTTTCATTTTTTAAGGGCGCATAGCGGGCTATGTAACCGCAAAAAAGGGAAAAACAGGCAAAAAAGAACATAAAAAGGCAAGC
>JAFUKC010000041.1 GCA_017467885.1 Bacteroidaceae bacterium
CATATCAATGGATATGTATATTGTCCGGTGTGTTCTGCACAAATGACAAATTCATCGTTGTTAATTCCCAAATCATCCTTAATCCGATTTACAGTTTGCACGATTGCCTGTGTATGGTTAGCGACTTGTTCTTCAATAACCCCTTTGAGTTAAGCATAACGCAAATGTCCAATTTTTTTTTGAGACATCAATGCCGATAAAAAAATAGATATATTCCTATATACGACGCAAAGAAGTCTTTTTTTTCTTACATTTGCATTATAAAAGAGAAAACAAATTCAAAAAATCGTACAAGATAAAGGCTTTAACAGATAACGCAACAATATAAGTATGATGACTAATGATACAATATGTGCCTTGGCAACAGCGCAAGGCGGTGCGCTCGGGGTGGTGCGAATCTCGGGCAGCAGGGCAGTAGAGATAGCCGATAAAGTGTTTGTTGCCAGGAACGGCCGGCCGCTTGCCGAGAGTAAAAGCCATACTGTAATATTTGGCGATGTCTACGACGAACTTCGAGAGTTGCTCGACGAAGTTCTTGTGACCATAATGCGTGCTCCACACAGTTATACAGGAGAAGATACGGTGGAGATTAGTTGCCATGCATCGCCCTATGTGTTACGACAGCTTTTGTTTGCACTTATCGAGTCGGGTGCACGTCAGGCTGCGCCGGGCGAGTTTACCATGAGGGCTTTTCTAAGCGGCAAGATGGATTTAAGCCGCGCCGAGGCTGTAGCCGATCTTATCGCATCGGATTCGCGTGCTTCACATCATTTTGCAATGAATCATTTAAAAGGCGGTTTCAGTCGTGAACTGAAGATGTTACGTGATAAACTTCTGAAACTGACATCGCTGATGGAACTTGAACTCGATTTCAGCGAAGAGGATGTTACGTTTGCCGACCGTAGCGAACTACAACAACTATCGTTGGAAATTGATACAATGATATCACGTCTTGTCGATTCGTTCAGCGTAGGAAACGCAGTAAAGAATGGAATACCTGTGGCTATAGTAGGTGAAACAAATACAGGAAAAAGTACACTGCTGAACGCCTTGTTGCACGAAGAACGTGCAATAGTGAGCGATATATGCGGCACAACCCGCGATACAGTAGAAGGCAATATGACAATAGCCGGCATATCTTTTCGTTTTATAGATACGGCAGGTGTGCGTAAAACCACCGATGTGGTAGAACAAATGGGAATAGAACGCACGCTTAACGAGTTGGAGAAATCAACAATAGCATTATGGGTGATAGACCCGACAATGGCACTTGAAACCATCGAACGGGTAGCCCGGCAGTTGCTTCCTCTTTGCGAAGGAAAAAAACTTGCAATACTTGTGAATAAATGCGATGTAGCCGATGCAATAACACTCACACGCGCAATGGAGTGGGGTACACAGATGATTGCAAAATACGGCAACAGAGTAGAGTGGGATAAAGATAATGCCTGGGCTATTTCAGCGAAACTAGGAACCAACATCGACAAAATAGAAGATTTCCTGGTTGAGTCGGCCGCGTTACCCTCGTTATCTGCCGATACCGTAGTTGTAACAAACGTACGTCACTACGAGGCATTGAGCAACGCACTTTCCGATATACGTCGTGTACAGCAAGCACTCTCCGACGGCCTTCCCGGTGACTTGGTGAGCGAGGACTTACGCTGTTGCATTCGTCATATCTCTGAAATTGTAGGTGAAATCAGTTCTTCCACCGTATTGAATAATATCTTTAAAAATTTTTGCATCGGCAAGTAAATGGTTGATTATCAAATAGTTAAATCAATAATAAATGATTAATATAGCACTCTTTACGGGTGCTATATTTGTTTGCGCAAGCATCGTTGTTAATCGTTGCTAAGCCTTTTTACGCCTGTTTTTGTACCTCCTGTGTACCTCGCCACTAAAACCACCACTTTGTGGTTGGCGAGGTGATGGAGAAATGAGACGCTGTGAGACACAGTGAGACGCAGAGATACATTTTTGGCGAAATTAAAAGATAAATTAAATGGCTAGTAACATCGACATTCAGAAAAAATGCGAGTGGTGTGGCAAATATTTATAGCCCACAAAACCTCGACACGATGCTGTACGCAAGCAAGCAGCCCTTGCTGAGCAAGCAAGGCTTAAAGAGCAAGCAGCAAAGGCACAGGAGAACAAAGCCAAATCCATTAAGGATAGGCAACAGCCAAAGGATAACCCAAACAAGAAATTAAAACCGTGAGCCTATGGCAAGTATCAAGGTAAAGTTTCGACCCTCGACAAACGAAAATAAGGAGGGTACAATCTATTATCAAATCATTCAGAATCGTGTAATCCGTCAGTTAAAGACGGATTACCGACTCTATATGCACGAGTGGGATGAGAAAGAAAACTCAATAATCGTTGCAGGCAGCAGCCGACAAAACTATCTTCAATCAATCGAGGAACGAATTGATTGGGATATTAAGCGACTACAATCCATCATCAACCAATTGGAGAATAAGCGAGTAAAATACACAGCCGATGATGTTGTTTCTACATTCCAGAAACAAGGCAATGAACAATCATTGTTCAATTTCATGCAGGGCGTTATTGCCCAATTACAACAGATGGGCAAGCAACGCACATCAGAAACCTATCGTTGTACGCTTAAAAGTTTTATGCAGTTCAGGGAAGATAAGGATGTACTGTTGGAAGATATTGACTCGGATTTAATGCTGATGTATGAGGCCTATTTGCGAGGTAGAGGGCTGACAA
Source organism: Bacteroidaceae bacterium (assembly GCA_017467885.1). GTDB lineage: Bacteria > Bacteroidota > Bacteroidia > Bacteroidales > Bacteroidaceae > HGM04593. The sequence goes on from JAFUKC010000041.1 coordinate 2,737, forward strand.
AGAACAGTACCTCGTTCTATATGCGAATACTCCGAGCTGTCTATAATCGTGCAGTCGAAAAGGATTTGACCACCAATCGAAACCCATTCAAACACGTTTATACGGGTATTGACAAGACCATAAAACGAGCAATCCCATTA
>JAFUKC010000007.1 GCA_017467885.1 Bacteroidaceae bacterium
GCGGTTCTCAAGATAATCGGCCATCGTTTCACTTGTAAATGTGTAACGATTACTTTTGTCAATGTCCTCTACGCACGATGACGCAACGAACATAAAGACAAGAAGTGAAATACTGAAAATGCGTGTTTTCTTCATTGTATTACAGTTTATTGATTTCGGCTCGGAAGGTGTTAACCATTTTGCCACTCTCTTCAGCTATTTTCGTGAGTTCGATATGTTGCAGTAGCTTCTTCAGCCGATTCAATGTTTTTTTGTCTTTGTTTTTTGTTGCCTTGTCATACAATATTTTGTATTTTTCGAATTGTTGTATTCCTTGTACCAGGCGTTCCCAGCGTATCGAACTTATGCTGTGGGGGTAAATTACATAAGTGTCGCCTGCCGGCCACGATATGAAACGTGAATCTTTCTCGGGGTCGACAGTCCAGCTGTTGTATGCCCATCGCAGGTATCCGTCGAGGTCTTTTGCAAGTGCTTCGAGAGCAATGAACTCTGCATCAGCCGGGTTGGTGAATGTGAAGAGGTTGGGGTATTCGGCCGAGCAGCAGGTGTAGTATGTCGATATCTTGCCTTCGCTGCGACGGCGTGCCAATAGTTCGGGTGTGTACATGTGGTATGTTTCAAGGCCAAGGCAGTAGTCGGTTATATCGGCTTCCAATTCGGGATGATAATTGCCTGCCATGGAAATTTTCATGCCGGGGGCATGTTTCTTGATTACTTTAATTGCGGCCTGCATTTGCCGGAGGCTGCGTTCATCCATGGCAATGAATGTCTTATCGAACCAACCTTTCTCTTTCAAGTGTTTAGAGAATTCAACCAACATTCCACCCCAGAATTGTTCGTAAGCCTCCTCTCCGGGGGCACATTTCATCTCTTTATGGCTGTCGGTTGCCTGGTCGTAGTAGCGGAATGCAAGGCGCCAAGGAATCATCGAGAAGCATGTAATCTCTTTGTCGATACCGCACTGCATCATAAATTCCACCCAACGGTCGAATACTGTAAAGTCGTACCACCACGAACCGTCGGCCTTCTTCACCCACGTTACCATGCTGCCGAATGCATCATATGTCTGTCCGTCCCAGGGCTTGTGTGTAAGTGTTGCTGTAATTACTTTTTGTCCTGCTGCAGCAAGTTTAACCATGTAGGGACGCAGTTTCTCGAAGTGCTCGGGCGACCATAACTCTACATTGTGAACACGTGCAACGGCATAAGGGTTCTGCCACAGGTCGAGGTGAAAACGCCAATCTTTCGGTTCGGGCAATATACGGTCCAATACTTTTATGTTGTAGCTGCGTGTTGTTTTTTCCCCGTCGGAGGCAACAGTCACGCTGCCTTTGTATGTGCCGGGCTTTGCGTTCTGCGGAATCTGTATCGTTAACCATAACCCCCTTGTTACATCTGCCTCCATTGTCGTGGGGTTGATGTCGGTGATGCGGTCGGCAGAAAGGTTTTCGCCATGTGCATCTACCGCATGATGCCCGCAACCGGTGAATTTGTCGGTGATGACAGGTTGCACAAAACCTCCTGTGATATTTTCGGCTGCAATGCTGTATTTCCCACATTTAAGGTCGCTGAAGTTGTATTCCACCTGTTGTTCCTCTCCTCTATTTGTAACGAACAGTTGAAGATTCACTCGTTCGCCACGCCAAGCAATGGTATTATCTACTCCCGAGGTCTTGAGTGATACACCGGGCTCTGCGGGATAACGTACATCGATGTTACCCCAACGCACAATAAGTTGTGCGTTTAGCGGTATTATTGCAACAGCAAAAACTATTGAAATAAAGAATCTTATCATTTTCTTCTGAATATATATGATTGGTTGGTGTCTGCTTCGAATGTGCTTGCCGGCAACATCGATGAGTTTACAAGATTGCCGGTAGAGTAGGGCTGCCATCCGTATCGTGCTCTTGTCGGTCTTTTTACCATCTTCGAAGATAGGATTATCGTATTGTCTTTTATCTCTATTTTATCTGCGGGATAGTATAAACCGGCTGAGTCGGCAACCTCGAATGTACGCAATGCCTCACCGTCGGAACTTTGCAGGCCGTCGGCATATTCAAAAGGAAGATAGATTTTATTCCCTTTTTGGTACACGCATTCATCCATAAGAACAGGCCCCGATGGGGTTATATGTCGCATGTTGTAACTGTTATAAAGTGCTTGCAGGGCAAGTCGTTCACCAATCGGTTGCTTGTCGCGTGGGTGCACATCTGTAGGATGTCCCTTATCGCTCGATACCGCCATTTTGCAATTCTCGAAACATTGCCCATGAACTCTCTGCATGTTGCGGAAGTGTGGCCACGACGGGCGGTTTATGCTCGATAGCTGTACAAAATAGAATGGAATGGTATAATCGAAATTCGTTTTCCATTTATTAACCCAACTCCATATCATTAAACTGAAAATCTTATCGTACAACTCGACGTTGTGTGCATTCGATTCGCCCTGATACCATATAACTCCCTTTATTGCATAGCTGCAAAGCGGCTCAATAGCTGTCTCAAACAGATAGGCCGGCTCGTAGGGGTGACGCTGCAACGGGTTCTTTGCGTTCTTCAGATTCTCCTTTGCTCTTCCGCGACACCAATCCTGTATCATGTCATTCTCTTTCCAATTGTAGAGTATATCGGGCAACTCGTGTTCCAATGTCTTGCGATCAATGAACGATTCGGCCGGTGCTCCGCCTATGGCATTGCATATAAGGCCGATTGGCATCCCGAGTGAATCGGATAGCATTGCACCGAAGTGGTATGCCACAGCCGAGAATGTCGAGATATTTGCACTGTCCAAATGTTGCCAGGTTGCGGGCCGGTAGTGATTATGGCGGTTCAGATTCACCAATTCCTCCTCGGGCCATGCATAATGGTCGGTGTTGACACGCGGTTTCATATCATAAATGCGAATATTCTTCTTTGTTGCAGCACTGATGTGTTTTTCGGCATCTTTCGATTGCTTCAGCATCCAAGCCATGTTCGATTGACCACTGCACAGCCACACTTCGCCTGCAACAATATCCTTCAATATTATTTTCTCATCCTCGCATTCTATTGTCAATTCGTGCTTCTTGCCAAGTTTTGGCGGTTTCATCCGAAGTTCCCATGTACCGTCTGCTGCGGTGATTGCATGGGCTTTACGGTTATTCATCTTTGCCGTGACTTTACTGCCGGCATTTGCGGTTCCTTTCAACAGGAAGTCTTGGTCGTGCTGTATAACCATGCCGTCGGTGTATATTGCAGGTAACGATAAGCCTCCGTAATTTCCTGTGATGGCCGAATATACGGTTTTTGCAATTATCCCGGCACCCTCGGTGTTCGGGTGAAGCGCATCGGCAAACAGGTCGGGGCGCGAGTATAACGGTTTGTGCAGGTCTATCAGCCCCACATTGGCAAGTTTTGCAACCTGTTCTATGGCTGCCTGAATTTGCCAGAACCATTCGCGTGTTCCCGATTTAAAGCGACGGTGTGCATGGAAAATGGGCGTCATACGGCAAATCCATATCTGCACATCGGGGTTTACGGCGCGGAACGTGTCGATAAGCGCAATGTAGTCGCTGATAAATTCGTCGCGGTAGTTGGGCCAGTTGCGAGGGTCTGTATCGTTCAATCCGAGATGTATGACGGCTAAATCCGGAGCAAATTCCAATGCATTCCTGTAGGCGGCCTGTTGTGTGTAGGGCCGGTGCCCTTTGTTCAGAAGCGTAGCTCCCGAATGTCCGAAGTTCTTTACCTCATATTCATCGCCAAGCATCCTACTCAATTGCGTCGGGTAGGATGTTTCTGTAGGGTTGGCATGCCCGTAACCGAATGTTACACTGTTGCCTATACATGCGACTTTCTTTGTGTTTTGTGCGTGTGTAAGGCAGGAGAACAACACGATTATGGAAAGTGTTAATATGCGTTTCATCGTATTTAAATGTTTATGCAGGCGAATATAATAAAAAACCGTAAACAATACATAATAAAAAGCAAAAACGTTGCAAACTTGCAATATTTTTGCTTTTATGTCATGGTGGTGCTTGTATTTTCTCCTATTTGCTCGAATAATAGAATGAACCCTTTGTCATTTCGGCCGAGAATGTTGTTTTATCGGAACTTATTGTTCCGCTCAAATAACTGAAATTATATTCGCTCATTGCCACGTATTCACCTCCCGGCATTTCTACTTTGGGGGTTATCACTTCGGTCTCGAGGAATGTATATGTGCTGCCTGAAATTTCCAATTTTATGTCTTCCAGCAGAATGTTTACTGTTACAGGCATTCTTTCTGCAAATTTTGCACCTTTGATATATATGTCGCAGCTGCCGTTTGCCGGGGTGATTAGGAGTTCGGTAACGACGTCTTGACAAACGAACGAGGTTGAATCCAATGCGGTTACATAAAGCGTGCCTATATATGGTCTCTCAACGGTTCCTGCATCGACAAGTGAGTCGCTCGGTGCAACCTCGGGGCTGTCGATGCTGTCCGAGGGAGTAACCTCGGGGAGCTCTACAGAGTCGTCTGTAAGCTTATTGCCATTGAAGGTGAATACACCCATTGTGCCAATGGCTGCCGAGAAACGAAAATCGGAATCTTTAATCTCTCCATTGAAATTCTTTACAATGTATGCAGCTCCCGGCAGGGTTGCTCCGTTCATCTCTATGATAGGGATTATGCTGTCACCCACTATGTGTAGAGCCTCCTCGCCGATGCTGCATGGTACAGATGCCATCTTGATGTTTACGGGTGGCATTGCAGGTGCAAACTTCATATTATTTATTGTTATGTCACAAGCCGAATATGCTTCGTTGAAAATAATGTCACATGTAATTTCGGTTGCAATGGTGTCAATCGACAATGTCCCTTCGTATGATGTGTGGGCGTCGGGGAGGTATGGGGGATTGTTGTTACTCTCTTCGTCACAAGAGATAATCATTGCCATTGCCGCAATAAGTGGCAGTAAAAAAAATTTTTTCATAAAATTGTTTTTTTTGTTAATATTAATGTTTTATATATTATAGGTTTAAGTGTAATGATATTCCGGCCTGCAAAGGTTTGCCTCGTGAAAAGAAATTGTTCCCGATAGATTGGAAATAGAATGTGTTGTACTCCTCGTCGAGCAGGTTCTTTCCCCACAGAGATGCACCGAAGTGTCCTTTTTCCCATGTAAGTGAAGCCGATAGAAGACCGTAGAATGCTTGAGTAAGAGTGTTGGCTTCGTTCCAATAGATACGCCCTACGCCGTTCCAGCCGATGTTCAGTTTCAAAAAGTTTGCAAAGCTGCGTGGTACGGGGATGTTATAGCAAAGGTTTGCCGATACTGTTTCGCGCGGTGCATAGGGCAGGTTGTTCCCTCTGTAATTCTTGTCGCCATCGACGAACTTCTTGAATGTGGCATGTGTGTATCCGTAGGCTCCTTCGACTGTTATGTCGCCTATTGTGTATGATATGCTGACTTCTCCACCATAGCTTTGCGAGTGTCCGGCATTCGACATCATGCGTCCTGTTGCTCCTTTCGGGTGTATGGTTAGCTGCTGGTCGTGGCAGTCGATAAAGAACAGTGCTGCCGAAATTTGCAGTGAACCATCGGCGAGAGGTGACAGGTGTGTTCCTATTTCATAGTTCCAGCTTGTCTCGGGTTTGTATACTGTTGAGATGGCACCATCGTCTTTCCACGTCGACGGCCTGTTGTACATGTCGTCCCAAATGTCAATGGTTAATTTGTTGCGCAGTATATCCGAGAACAGTTGTGTGTTGAAACCACCGGCTTTGAATCCTCGGGCAACCGATATATATGTGTTGCCTGCGGCATGTCGGTAGCTTAATGCAATGTGTGGCAGCAGCTCGATAGCATCGGTGCTGTTGTCGCCTTTAAACACACTCTTTAAATATTTATACTCGTTTGATGCTTCAAGATATTTGTAGTGCAGCTCTGCATAGCTGTTGTAATCCATCGATGAATATTCGTAGTCGATGCGCAGTCCTGCTTTTATATCAAAATCTCCTATTGAATATCCGGCCTCTCCAAATAAAGCAAAACCGTATGCCGGTATGGTGAATTTATCTTCGATGGGGAATGATGTTTCGCCGAACGCAAGCGAATATCCCGGTGCATTGTCGAATAACATTTCATTTGCATTATCGAGTATTAGTTTCTTTATACCATCTTGCTTGAAAAATACCGGTGCGTCGAGCGATTGTCTTTTGTAGAATGCTGAAATGCCTCCTAACCATTTGAATGTTTTCTCTTGTGACGATTTTACAACTATTTCCTGTGTTATCGAGTGCTCTTTCTGGTATTGTCCCATGGAGAAATAGTCTAAAGGCGTAAAATCGTTGTCCATACGCATACGGTCGTTGGTGAAATTGAAACCTGTGGTCGATACCATTGTAAAATCCTTGTAATAACGTTTTGCCGTAAATGCTTCGGTTATGTTGAAGCGGCGATATGTGCAGGCGTCGTTGTATGCAACGGGTGCCAATGTGCCGGTTACGGCGTCGTAACGTCGATAAGCGTATCCGCCCTCGTCGGTGTAGCCAAAACTTAAAGTGTTGTCGAAACTCCAATTCTCGGCCGTAAGCCATTGCAAGCGCAATCTTATTCCCATATTGTCGCCACCGTCACATTTTTCGCCACGTTCCCTGTTCATGAAGAATCCGTCTTTGTGTGAATAGTGAAGCGATACGCCCCATCCGAACCTGTCGTTTGGCTTGCCGTAGTGCGAAGCTTTAATGCGCAAGGCGTTTTCGTTGCCATACTCCAACAGCAGACGTTTGCCTTGGAATACAAGCGGTGAGAGTGTTTTTATGTTTATTGTGCCCCCCGATGTGTTGCGTCCGAAGAGGGTACTCTGTGCTCCTCTTATGATTTGCAACGATGCAATGTCGAAAAACTCGAAATCGTAGTTGTTCTTGTTGAGTATGGGCATACCGTCGATGTTGAGCCCCACAACAGGCTGGTCGATGCGCGAACCGAATCCGCGTACGTATATGGATGATGTCATGCTTGAGCCGTAGTCGGCCTGGTAAAAATTGGGAGCAACAGATGTGGCTTCTTTCAACGATGTTATGTGTCGGTATTCAAGGTCGGCGCGTCCCAAATGTGTCGATGAATAGTTCCCCTTTTCTTCATCATTGAGTTTTGTCGATTCCACAACGTCTATGTTGCCCAACATAATGCTGTCGACAGGTTCGGCTTCGGGTGTGTATATCAGTGATAGAAGTATTAACAGGAAATTCACAATAACAGATGATTCTAATCGGTTGTTTTTTTCTGAAGGCAAAGATAGAATAAATGGGTAAAATATACAAAGCGTGTATTGAAATTTTTCTGTTACGGAATTTTACGGCGAATGTTTGTTGATTTATTTAAAACAAGGGTCTCCTGCTTGTTGTATAAGGTCGGTTTCCCGGTTTTTAAGAACAAATGATGCCGAATGTTGATTTTTAACACGCAAAATATTGTAATAAATGTTTTTTTATATATATTTGCATCTGAAACTTTGCGAAGATGGGTGTTACTTGTTGTGTGTATGATTTTACACTTAAGTTTATGCTGTCTTTGCAAATCGTTGTTTGTTACAAATAAATAATGAAAAAACCGCAATACAATGAAGAAAACACGCATTTTCAGTATTTCACTTCTTGTCTTTATGTTCGTTGCGTCATCGTGCGTAGAGGACATTGACAAAAGTAATCGTTACACATTTACAAGTGAAACGATGGCCGATTATCTTGAGAACCGC
>JAFUKC010000008.1 GCA_017467885.1 Bacteroidaceae bacterium
AAACTTGCAAGTCGCTATAGGGTTCGTCGACAACTACGCCCCGAGTGGACTTTCACCACAGATGTATGACATGCCCGTCATACAAAAAATGGGAGGCGGAATTCCGCCTCCCAAAATATAGATCAAACAGATTCATTAATCTTCGTCTTTAACTGCAAGTTCCTCTACAAGTTTATTCTGAACATCGCCGGGAACAAGTTCATAGGTAGAAGGTGACATTATAAACGATGCACGACCACCCGTCAGAGAACTTAATGTTGTTGAGTAAGATGCCATCTCTTTAAGAGGCACTTTTGCCGACAACTTCTCGTATCCGTTCTCGCTCTCCATACCCATAATCATGCCTCGGCGACCTTGAATGTCACTCATCACATCACCCATCTTATCCGACGGAACAAAAACCTCTACATCGTAAACGGGTTCCAAAATTTTGGGACCGGCTTCGCGGAATGCGGCACTGAAAGCATTGCGACCTGCCAACATAAACGACAGCTCGTTAGAATCAACGGGGTGCATCTTACCATCGTACACAATAACACGAACATCGCGGGCATAAGAACCGGTCAACGGACCACGCTCCATACGTTCCATCACACCTTTAAGGATTGCGGGCATAAAGCGAGCATCGATTGAACCTCCGACAATACTGTTGACAAAAACAAGCTTGCCACCCCAATCGAGTGTTACTTCCTCGGTAGCCTTCGCATTAATTTTGTACTCCTGACCATTGAAACGATAAACATCCTGCAATGGCTTGCCGTCCTCATAAGGCTCTACAATAAGATGTACCTCACCAAACTGGCCTGCACCACCCGACTGCTTCTTGTGACGATAATCGGCGCGTGCCGCCTTTGTAATGGTTTCACGATAAGGAATCTTCGGTTCGTCGTATTTCACATTAATCTTTTCGACATTCTCGAGACGCCATTTCAATGTACGCAGATGGAACTCACCTTGACCATGCACAATTGTCTGACGCAACTCCTTGGATTGCTCGATGCGCCATGTGGGATCTTCCTCGTGCATACGATTAAGAGCCTGCATCATCTTCTCAATTTCCGACTCATTCACAGGTTTAATGGCACGTGAATATTTCGAAGCCGGATATTTAACCAACGAGAACTTATTGCTTGAATCCTTCGAGTTAAGAGTATTGCCTATTCTCACATCCTTCAATTTCACAGTACAACCCAAATCACCGGCTTTCAGTTCGTCTACAGCCATACGGTTGGAACCAGCACTGCAATAGAGCTGGGCAATGCGCTCCTTGGAACCCCTGTCGGCATTCAGTAGATCATCGCCGGCTTTAAGTGTTCCACTCATAACCTTAAAGTAATTAACTTCACCTATATGCGGTTCCACAGATGTCTTATAGAAGAATATCGATGTAGCAGCCGAACTGTCATAAGGAACCACTTCACCATCGGCATTAACAGGTTGAGGCATATCATCTACCTCGGGAGCCACGTTTGCAAGGAATTCGAGCAAACGACCTACAGCCACATCTGTCGCAGCCGAGCAGCACAATACAGGATAAACATCACCTGTAGCCAAACCCATACGGGCACCCATACGTATTTCATCGGTACCCAAATCGGCCTCATCAAAGAATTTATCCATCAAACCCTCTTCGTTCTCGGCAGCCTTTTCCACAAGTTCGTTGTGCAACGAAACGGCTTTATCCATCTCATCGGCAGGAATATCCTCCACCAACGGAGCCTGACCTTCACCCGACCATGTGAGTTTCTTCATCAACAGCACGTCGATGATAGAGTTAAAGCCGGGACCTGCTTTTACCGGGTACTGCACAGGAACAACTTTTGAACCGTATATAGTCTGTAACTGCTCTATAACCGTATCATATTCACATTTCTCATGATCGACCTGATTGACAACGAACATCATAGGTTTGTTCATCTTCTTGATGTAACGGAAACAGTTCTGTGTACCAACCTCAACGCCATATTGACCGTTAATCACAAGCATTGCCAAATCGGCTACAGTCATGGCCGAAACCATACTTCCTGCAAAGTCATCGGAACCCGGGCAGTCTATAAGATTAAGTTTTTTATTTGCCTGTTCAATCTGGAATACAGTAGAAAACACCGAGTAGCCATACTCCTGCTCAACAGGAAAATAGTCACTGACGGTGTTCTTGGCCTCTACGCTTCCACGACGTTTTATAATACCACCCTCAAAGAGCATAGCCTCTGTGAGAGTGGTTTTTCCAGAGCCGGAACATCCTACGATTGCGATGTTCTTGATTTCGTTTGTTTGATAAGTTTTCATATGTCTTTATCAATTTTAGGTTAGTTAGTGTTTTTTCAAATACGGTGGCAATATAGGAATTTTTCAAAATAAAAGCAAATAGAAAAGGGTTCCTTTTTCAAAAACAGAGAAAAAAAATTTATCTTCGCAGCGATATTTACAAAAAAATGGCAGGAATATATATACATATACCGTTTTGCAGACAACGATGCCGATACTGTGCATTCTATTCGTCTACCTTATATAATATGCAACAGGCATACGTTGAAGCATTATGCTGCGAACTTGCCACACGCCGCAATTACATAAACGAGGATATTGCAACAATATATCTTGGCGGAGGTACGCCGTCGACACTGCACCCGACTCAACTGCAAAATATTTTCAACACCATATACAAACATTTCACAATTGCCGACAACCCCGAAATAACCATCGAGGCCAACCCCGACGATCTTTCTCCCAATTATCTTGCGACCTTGCGATATATGCCGTTCAACAGAATAAGTATGGGGGTACAGAGTTTCGACGATACACAATTGAAGAGATTGGGACGACGACACACTGCGGCAAAGGCAAAAGAAGCAGTTGCAAATGCACGTAATGCCGGATTCGAGAATATCAGCATAGATCTTATGTTTGCCCTGCCCGATTCCACCATAGACCAATGGAACAACGACCTTGCCGAAGCCATTGCTTTGAAGCCGGAACATATATCGGCATATAATCTCACATACGAAGAGAACACGCCACTGTATAATGATATGCTGTGCGGCAAGCTTAAACAGATTGACGAAGACGATAATGTCATTCAATTCGAAGCGTTGGTCGACCGACTGACTTCGGCAGGATACCGCCACTACGAAATTTCAAACTTCTCACGTCCCGGATATGAAAGCCGCCACAACAGCAGCTATTGGCACAATATACCCTATTTGGGATGCGGAGCATCTGCCCACTCTTACAATGGCGAGGAGCGTCGATGGAACGTAAGCAACATAAGTAAATATATTGAAGGGATAAATGAAGGACACCCCTGCTTTGAAGCCGAGCATCTTACCGCAGCCGAACGTTACAACGACACCATACTAACCCGATTGCGCACCGCCGACGGGCTACCCATTGCCTTGATACAAAAGAACTTCGGCAACAAGCTGACCGAATATATGCTGCAAGAAGCCACAACACATATTACAACCGGTTATCTGGAGAGAACTCCCGATGACTTCCTACGACTCACAAAAAAAGGTGTTTTTGTGAGTGATGCAGTTATTCGTGACATGATATTTGTTGATTAGCCACAACATATGCAATTATAAACCACCACGTTGTCTATATCAAATTTTATTAATATTTTTGTTCGATGATGACAAGATACTAACCTATACAAACGACTTTATATGAAAAAATTAATTTATCTGTTTTTATTTGCATTGCTACCGGTATTTGGTAACGCGCAACAGAAACTCACATTCGAGATTAAAGATGGAAACTTTTATGCCAATGGAGAGGCTACACCTATTTTGTCGGGAGAGATGCACTACTCGCGTATTCCCCATCAATATTGGCGCCACCGCCTTCAAATGATGAAAGGAATGGGCCTGAACACAGTTGCCACCTATGTATTCTGGAATTGGCACGAAACCGAGCCCGGGAAATGGGATTTTGAAGGCGATAAGAACCTTGCTGAATATATAAGAATTGCCGGCGAGGAAGGCATGATGGTTATCCTGCGCCCCGGACCATACGTATGCGCCGAATGGGAATTCGGAGGTTACCCTTGGTGGTTGCAGAACATCGAGGGGATGGAGGTTCGTCGCGACAACGAACATTTTCTAAAGCACACCAAGCTATACATTGAACGTCTATACAAAGAGGTTGGACATCTGCTATGTACCAACGGCGGCCCTATAATTATGGTGCAGTGCGAGAATGAATTCGGTTCGTATGTTGCACAACGCAAGGATATTCCCATTGAAGAGCATCGTGCCTATAATGCTAAAATAAAACAACAACTTACCGACGCAGGTTTCGATGTGCCAATGTTTACATCGGATGGCAGTTGGTTGTTCGAGGGTGGCAGCACTCCCGGTGCACTTCCCACAGCCAACGGAGAAAGCAACATTGCCAACCTTAAGAATGTAGTAAATAAATATCATGACGGGAAAGGCCCGTATATGGTTGCAGAGTTCTACCCCGGATGGTTGGCACATTGGGCCGAGCCACACCCCGACGTTGATGATTCGCAAATAGCACGACAGACCGAGGAGTATCTTAAGAACGATGTATCGATAAACTATTATATGGTACATGGCGGAACAAATTTTGCATTTACAAGTGGAGCAAACTACGACCGCCGACGCGACATTCAGCCCGACCTTACAAGCTACGACTACGATGCTCCGATAAGTGAAGCCGGATGGGTAACGCCCAAATACGATTCCATACGCAACGTAATAAAGAAGTATGTGAAATACAACATTCCCGAGCCGCCTGCACAGATTCCTCTTATTGAGATTCCTTCGATAAAACTCGATAAGGTTGCTGATGTACTTGAATACGCCGAAAGGCTCGACCCCGTCAGCAATGTATCACCCTTGACATTTGAACAGTTGAACCAAGGCTACGGATACGTACTTTATACACGCCGTTTCAACCAACCCATCAGCGGATTATTAGAGATACCCGGGCTGCGCGACTATGCTGTAATTTATATTGACGGCGAGCAAGTTGGAACACTTAACCGCAATACCCAAACTTATGAGATGGAGATTGAAGTTCCTTTCAATGCCACACTTCAGATTCTTGTTGAGAATATGGGACGCATAAATTACGGCAATGAAATTGTAAACAACACAAAAGGTATCATAAGCCCTGTCGTTATTAACGGGCAGGAGATTATGGGCAATTGGGAGATGTATAAACTGCCTATGAGTGAAATGCCCGATTTGAACAAAATAAAAAGTATAAAAAACAGTTCTTCACAAGCCAAACGCCTCACCGGTTGCCCTGTATTGTACGAGGGTACATTTACTTTGGATAAAACAGGCGACACATTCATTGATATGGGCGCATGGGGAAAAGGTATTGTATTTGTAAACGGACACAATCTTGGCCGTTATTGGCAGGTTGGCCCACAGCAAACACTCTATTTACCCGGTGTATGGTTGAACAAAGGCGAGAACAAGATTGTAATCTTCGAGCAATTGAACGAAACAATGCAAAGCGAAGTAAGAACTGTAAAAACTCCGATACTTACCGACTTAAGATAAAAATTCCATACATAAAATAAATAGACATCACCGCTTGCGGTGATGTCTATTTATTTTATAGAGAGGCTGTTATTACATCAGGCTGTTGGCAAAATTCAAGATCTCCTCGCCTATTGCATCGGCAACCTCTTGTGTCGGACCTTCTGAATAGATTCGGATAATAGGCTCGGTGTTGCTCTTGCGCAAGTGCACCCACTTATCGGGGAAGTCGAGTTTAACACCGTCAATAGTATTAATCTCGGCCTTGCCTGCATAAGCTGCCTTAATTTTTTCGAGAATCATATCTACATCGGTACCGGGTTTAAGGTCGATACGGTTTTTACCCATAAAGTATGCAGGATATGTGGCACGCAACTCGCTCACAGTCTTTTTCTCGTGTGCAAGGTGGCTTAAGAAAAGAC
>JAFUKC010000009.1 GCA_017467885.1 Bacteroidaceae bacterium
AACATTACTCATTCGATTGCTACTTGCCGCTTCAATCCTTTCTGCCGTATACAGGGTGCTGCGCAACTCGCTTCGCTCAAACATGCTCGCACTGTTTCCTGTATACGGCAGGGATTTACGCTCGCTCGCTTACGGTGCCGGTTGTTTTTTAAAAAGATTACCATTAGCAACCATTATTGCAGAAGTAACTTTTAATCCCCGGCACTGTCTGAAGCACAGTTCTTGTTAGCAGAGGTTGAGGAAAAAGAACGGGGGATGTTTGAGCGATGTTTTTCGCGATGCAGGCAGAAGGGCGAAGAGCGAGTTACCCCGTTCCCGAAACCACAGCGTAAAGACAAGAACGGCGAGCATAAATCGAATGAGTAATGTTGCCCTTAATGGGCAACCTGCGAACGGGAGGAGTGAGCGACTGATTCTGTCTGTGCCGGTTTTTGCGTTCCTTTTTCCAAAAAAGGAACAAAGAAAAGTTAAAGTATGGAGAAAGAATAGTTCGTGGGCCACCGAGGAGAGAACGGCTAAAAAAACAATAAAATAGAACTCTCTCTTTCTGTCTATTCGGAATCAATGTCGATTCATTTTTCTATAAAGCAATTCTTTTTATAAGATTCGGGCGTTCAGTATCCCAATACTGCTCTTTGCAATTCTTTAAATCTTCTTCTATATTCATAGATTTATCGGGAAACTCTTTAAGCAACATTTTTATACCGGTGGAGGTCTCTTCCAATTGATATTTTATAATATCGTAATAGATGTTTGGAATTCCTTCTTGTTCAAATTTGGATTTATCTGCATGTAGCTTTAAACAGTTGTTTCGTATATCTGTATATTGAAATAATAAATCACAAAGCTTTATCTTTAATTCAATTTGCTCGGTTGTCAGCGAAGAGTCGGGAAGAACTAAAATTGTCTGTTGTAGCAATTCCTTATATTCACTCTCGGATATTATGTCGTTGCTTGGTTTGGTGCACGCAATACATGCAATGGCAAGTATGATAACTGTTGTTCTCATTCTGTAAAGTTTATATAGGATATTGTAATGTTAATTGTTTATTTACAAACTGTCTTTTGCCTTGTTCCTTGATAATATAAGTGCCAATCATATCAAAAACCTATCCTCTTCAAGAGAGATACAAGAATGTTCAAAGATAGGAAAAGTTTTTGTTAAGCCTGCAAAATTATCACTTGATTTTTTAACTCAACAATAAAAGTGTATGAAACGCTTTGCAGATTTATTTTTACTTATCTTGTTTAGCTTGCCGGCATTGGCATAAAGTTCTGTGGCACAGAATGATTCTGAAATTGAGAAAGTGAATGAATACAGAAAGGCTGCAAAACAGGAAAATGAGAATGCTAAAGAAATATTAAATGAATGGGGCAAAAAATGGTAGGGTAAAATATTTTATCTTGCTATTATATGCAATGGATAAGATTAAGGATATATAAGAAACAAGATTTGTTTTTTATATTCAAAAATGTCTGTTTCCATCTTTTTTTTGCGGTTACATAGCCCGCTATGCGCCCTTAAAAAAGAAGAAAAACATCCTATTTTTGCTCTATAAAAAAATGACGACATAAATTCAAACAGTTTCTGAATTTTTGCCGTTTGTTATTTTTTTGCCGAAAACTCTTAAAACAGGAAAATTAGTTGTATTTTTGCAATTTGTTTAGGATATATTGCACGAATATAGCAAAACACAATAATATGTTAACACTTAAAGTTATCGGTCAAGAGACCGAAAAGGTTATTAAAGGCCTTGAAAAGAAGCATTTTAAGAATGCAAAAGAGACAATAGAGAGGGTTCTGGAGCTGGATCGTGAGCGTCGTAACGCACAATCGGAGCTTGATGCCACATTGGCTCAAAGCAAGCAGTGTGCAGCAAAAATTGGAATGCTTATGAAAGAGAAAGCGCTCGAAGAGGTTGAAAAGGTGAAAGCCGACGTTGCTTTGCTGAAAGAGAAGGCCAAGGTGTTGCAGGATAAGATGGATAGCGCTGCTGCAGCTACGCAGGAGATTCTTTATACTATTCCCAATATCCCGTATGACGAGGTTCCCGATGGTGTTGCAGCCGAGGATAATGTTATAGAGAAAACCGGTGGAATGGAGACTTCGCTGCCCGAGAATGCTTTGCCTCATTGGGAACTTGCAAAGAAATACGATCTTATAGATTTTGATTTGGGTGTAAAAATCACCGGTGCAGGTTTCCCCGTTTACAAAGGTAAGGGTGCACAGTTGCAACGTGCTCTTATCAATTTTTTCCTTGACGAAGCACGTAAGGCCGGTTACATCGAAATAATGCCGCCTACTGTAGTTAATGCCGCTTCGGGTTATGGAACAGGACAGTTACCCGATAAAGAGGGGCAGATGTACCATTGCGGTCTTGACGATTTTTATCTGATACCTACAGCCGAGGTTCCTGTAACAAATATTTATCGCGATGTGATTTTGGATGAAAAGCAGTTGCCCATAAAGAATTGTGCATATACACAATGTTTCCGTCGCGAGGCCGGTTCTTACGGCAAAGATGTGCGCGGTTTGAATCGTTTGCATGAATTCTCGAAAGTGGAGATTGTACGTATAGATACTCCCGAGCATAGCAAGGAGTCGCATAAGGAGATGTTGGAGCATGTCGAGGGGCTTCTTAAGAAGTTGGAGTTGCCCTATCGCATTTTGCGTCTTTGTGGCGGCGATATGAGTTTTACAGCTGCATTGTGCTTCGATTTCGAAGTATATTCCGAAGCGCAGAAACGTTGGTTGGAGGTCAGCTCGGTGTCTAATTTCGATAACTATCAGGCCAATAGATTGAAGTGTCGTTACCGCACTGCCGATAAAAAAACAGAATTGTGTCACACGCTTAACGGCTCGGCACTGGCGTTGCCGCGAATAGTGGCAGCATTGCTCGAGAATAATCAAACTCCCGATGGTATACGTATCCCCGCAGCTTTGGTTCCATATTGCGGTTTTGATATGATTAATTGATTTATCCCATTCACAAAACACGATGTTATGTATAAAATAGTATCTAAAGAGCAATTTTCAGACAAGGTGTTCCGCTTAAGGGTCGAGGCTCCTTTGATTGCCAAAGCCTATCGTGCCGGTAATTTTGTTATAGTAAGAATTGGTGAAAAAGGCGAGCGTATACCTTTGACAATAGCTCATGCCGATACCGAAAAGGGATTGATTACCCTTGTGGTACAAAAGGTGGGCTTGTCTTCTACGCGTTTGTGCGATTTGAACGAAGGTGATTATATCGAAGATGTGGTAGGTCCTCTTGGTCAGGCTACTCACATCGAGAATTTCGGTACTGTTGTATGTGCCGGCGGTGGTGTAGGTGTTGCTCCCATGTTGCCCATTGCAGCGGCGTTGAAAAAGGCCGGGAACCGCGTTATCTCGGTGTTGGCAGGTCGCTCGAAAGATCTGATAATATTGGAAGAGGAGGTACGTGCCGTATCCGACGAGGTGATAATAATGACCGATGATGGCTCGTATGGCAATAAAGGTCTTGTTACCGAGGGTGTGGAGAGTATCATCAAGCGCGAAAAGGTTGACAAATGTTTTGCAATCGGTCCGGCAGTGATGATGAAATTTGTCTGTCTGCTTACGAAGAAATATGAAATTCCCACAGATGTATCTTTGAACACCATCATGGTCGATGGAACAGGTATGTGTGGCGCCTGTCGCGTTACAGTGGATGGAAAAACAAAATTCGTATGTGTCGACGGTCCCGAGTTCGATGGTCACAAGGTAGATTTCGATGGCATGATGAAACGTCTCGGTTCGTTCAAACGCGAGGAGCACGAGGAGATGGAACGGTTTGTGCACGAGGATAAGTGTGCTGCTGTTTCGGTCGATGACGAACTAACCAATCGTGATGCCGAGTGGCGTGTTGCGCTTCGTGGTAAACTGAAGGCGAAGGATAGAGCAACCATTGAACGTTGCGAAATGCCCGAGTTGGAGCCGGCCTATCGTGCAACAAAATTACGTGAAGAGGTCAACATAGGTCTTACTGTAGAAATGGCCCGGCAAGAGGCGCAACGCTGTCTCGATTGCCCCAATCCTACATGTATGGATGGTTGCCCTGTAAGTATTAAGATACCTTCATTCATTAAAAATATTGAGCGTGGCGAATTTGGCAAGGCTGCCAAGGTGTTAAAGATGACAAGCTCGTTGCCTGCAGTGTGCGGTCGTGTATGTCCGCAAGAAAAGCAGTGTGAGAGCAAATGTATACACATTAAGATGGGGCACAAGCCTGTTGCAATTGGTGCATTGGAGCGCTTTGCCGCTGATTATGCACGCGAGAATGGTCTTAACGAGGTACCCGAGGTTGCTGCTTCAAACGGTATAAAGGTTGCGGTGGTTGGTTCGGGCCCGGCCGGTCTGTCGTTTGCCGGCGATATGGCAAAAGCAGGTTACTCGGTAACAGTATTCGAGGCTTTACATGAAATAGGCGGTGTGTTAAAATATGGTATTCCCGAGTTTCGTTTGCCTAATGCCATTGTAGAGACCGAGATTGAGATTCTGCGCAAGATGGGTGTGGAGTTTGTGAAAGATTGTGTTATTGGTAAGACTCTTTCTATAAAACAGCTCGAAGATGATGGTTACAAGGGCGTTTTTGTGGCGTCGGGAGCAGGTCTGCCCAATTTTATGAATATTCCGGGTGAGAACTCCATCAATATAATGTCATCCAATGAGTACCTTACTCGTGTAAATCTTATGGATGCATCGAACCCCGATACAGATACTCCTATGCATATAGGTAAGCGTGTTGCCGTAATTGGTGGCGGTAATACAGCTATGGACTCGGTGCGTACGGCATTGCGTCTTGGTGCCGAGAAGGCAATGATTATATATCGTCGTAGCGAGGCCGAGATGCCGGCAC
The DNA here is from genome assembly GCA_017467885.1 of Bacteroidaceae bacterium. Taxonomy (GTDB): domain Bacteria; phylum Bacteroidota; class Bacteroidia; order Bacteroidales; family Bacteroidaceae; genus HGM04593. The sequence goes on from JAFUKC010000009.1 coordinate 4,878, forward strand.
GTCTCGAAGAGGTGAAACATGCAAAAGAGGAGGGTGTAGAATTCCTTACCTTGCATAATCCCATAGAATATATAGCCGATGAGCAAGGATGCGTAAAACAGATTGTATTGCAGAAGATGGAACTTGGCGAACCCGATGCCTCGGGACGTCGTTCACCTGTTCCTGTTGAAGGCGCAATTGAAACTATAGATATCGATATGGCTGTGGTTAGTGTTGGCGTATCGCCCAACCCGCTTGTTCCTACCTCTGTCGAGGGGCTGGAACTTGGTCGTAAGAATACTATTGCCGTAAACGAGAAGATGCAGTCGTCAATACCCACAATATTTGCCGGTGGAGATATTGTTCGCGGTGGTGCAACCGTTATTCTTGCAATGGGTGACGGTCGTAAGGCGGCAGCTTCAATGCATGAAATGCTTACAGGAGAGTAACCGACTAATAAAAATGGCGTGCAATCGATGATGAATATAGGTTGCACGCCATTTTTTATTTCTGTTTTCAGCAGGTTTGAAACTCTCTCCCGAAAACTGTTTAAAGTTCAACAAGTACACGTAAGTTAAGTTGTCGCCCTGTAAGATAGTTGGGAACAGCATAATTGTGGTTGTATATATCTGTAACCCAATAATAAGAATTTACGTTGTTTATATCCAAAAGATTGAAGGCGTCAACCCCTAACCACACATTTTTTATGTATCGGTACAATCCTGTACGGTATCTGTAGTCTTCATTGTCGAGCAGACGATACGACATGCCTATATCAACTCGTTTGTATGCAGGAGCTGTAAAAGTTTGCTCTTCGCGTCCCGAGTGCGGTGGTCCGAATGGAAGTCCGTCGGCGTAGACAGCACGAAGGCTCATTTTCCATCGTTCGGTACCGGGGAAAAAGTCGGTGAAGTATAGCGAGAAGTTGAATCGTTGGTCGGTAGGGCGTGGTATCCAATCGCCGCCATTAATCTTCTCTTTGGTGTCCATGATGGAGAAGGTCACCCAAGAGTCGGTTCCTGAAACAAATTCACCGAATAATTTCATGTCGAGTCCCGTAACATATCCATGCGCGCAATTTTCTCCATAATATACAATGCGTACATTATCTACATTATAAGGAATAAGGTTATCCAATTTCTTGTAGTATGCCTCGGCTGTGAATTTGAATGGGCGTCCCATCATCTTGAAACTGTAGTCACCACCCAATACAAAGTGTATCGAGCGTTGCGATTTAATATTCTTATTGAGTTGCACAGTTGTCAAGCCGTCTATTATGGTTGTGTCGCGCATCTCTTTGTAGAATGGCACTTGGTAATACACACCGGTGGAAAAACGCAGTGTCATGTTTTTGTCGAATGATGGAATAAGGCCTACTGATATGCGTGGAGAGAACAGAACCTCATCGTTCCAATCCCAATGCGAAAGGCGTACGCCGGCATTTACCGATACTACTCCCAGGCTGCTGGTGAATTTGTATGTATCTTGCAGATAGGCGTTGATGTGATTGCTCTTCAATGATGTCTTTGAACGTAAGTTGTATATCGGATGCAACGAGTTGCCTGTGTGCGGTATATTGTATCCGGCAGAGTCGCGCATCTCCCATTCGCGTTGATTGTCCGAGAAACTCTCGCGTTTCCAAGATACACCCCAACGCAGGTCGTGCGATTTCAAGAAATGTACTCCGCTTAATGCCATTGTCTGTACGTCGGCTTCAAGGTAGTTGCGAGCATGTTCCATGTATCGTCCCACGCCCATGTTCTCGTTGTTGTTTATATCGTCTATCCAATATTCTCCGGCAATGTCGAATGTCTCCTCTTCATTGGTACGGAAAGCCGAGGCTTGTAACGTGTATTTATTGTATTCGTTGGGTGTGAATCCTACTGATACCGACCCGAATAGTGTTTTAAAAAGGTCGTTCTCCCATCCGTCGAAATATACTTTGAACTCCTTTACGTCCTGCATGGTGCCGAAACTTGTGGTGCGGTCCTCGGGTGTGAATTGATATTTGTTGTGTGAGATGTTGCCAATGAAGCTTATGTTCCATTGTTGTGTCGGTCGCCAATCGAAGTAACTCTGAAAATCGATGAACGAAGGGTTGTATTCGCCTTTGGTCTCCAAAGAACCGAGTAAATATCGGTTGGTCTTGTAGCGCAGTGAGTTTGAAAAACTGTATTTTCTGTTTCCCACTCCTACATACAAGCTGCCGCCTAACAAACTTGCCGATGCTCTTCCTTCAAATTCGGTGGGTTTACGGTAGGTGATATCGAGAACCGATGACATTTTATCACCGTACTTTGCTTCGTAGCCTCCGGTAGAAAATGCAACCGAACCTACCATATCGGGGTTCAGAAAGCTTAATCCTTCTTGCTGCCCGGCACGTACAAGTAAAGGGCGATATATCTCAATGCCGTTTACATATACACTGTTCTCGTCAAAGTTTCCACCTCTTACATTATATTGCGAACTCAACTCGCTGTGTGAACTTACACCGGCCTGCGTTGCAATGATGGCTTCAATACTGTTACCGCTTGCTCCGGGCAACAGATGCAGATTGTCGGGCATCTCAATGTGTTTTGTGCCGGTGAGTTGCTGCTGGTTGTCTGTAATAACCACATCCTGCAGTGTGTTGTCTGTCACAGGAAGTTTTACATTCAAGGTTATGGTATCTGTAGGGTTCTTAAGAACTTTTTTACGTGTCTGGTATCCTATCATCGAGAATTTTATGACAAGGCTGTCACTGCTCTGACAACCAAACGAGTAGTATCCTTGCAGGTCGGTCAGTGCTCCTGCTGCCTGTCCCTCGGCATGCACGCTGGCAATTTCTATCGGGTTGTTTTTTTCGTCTGTCACCCTTCCTTTTATCGTTACATGTTGGGCTGCCGATGGCAATGATAAAAGCAGTAATAATGTTAATATTATGGTTGTCGGTGTATATTTCATTGTTGTAGGCTTCGTGTGGCTCTCTTACTTTTAACGGTGAAAATGCTCTAAACGTATATTTTACGTAATATTTTATTCATCCAGTTCCATTGTACATGATACCAGCGTCGTGTGCTCACCTGCTTTCCTCCGAAATTAAGTATAAGGTTAATGAATCCTGCATGTGTGCCGGCAAGCATATTCGATTCGAGGAACTCGAAGTGGCTGTATCCGAAATTGTGGGCATCGGATATTGCAGCCCAAACAGCCATTATTCCGGGGTAGAGCAATGGATGCCGTTTGCGCAATCCGCAACTGTATGCCAAATATACCCGTTCCGATGTATACAGGCAAAGCGAACTTCCTATTATTTTGTTGTTGTATCTTACAACAAACAGAGTTGTCTGTTTCGAGTGGTTGCCCTGCTCGTCGACAAGCATTGTTTTAATCAGTTTACTGTTGGGGAACTTTCGACGTATTTTTGTTGCGTAATAGTTGCGCAGCAAACGTATTCCTTCGTCTATCTCGGCTTGTGTGGTTGCTCTTCCGTAGGTTACTCCTCGTGCTTCGGCCTGTCGAATATGTGTACGATATGAGCGTGTGAGACGTTCTATCGGGTGCCTGCCATGCAGGGAGTTGTATATACGCAAACTGCGACGGGGAAAAAAGTTCCTTTTACTTAGAACGTCGTATGCAAAGCGTGCGTCTGATAGGTTTCGTATCTCTATGAATGTGTGTCGAAGGTCGAAGATTCCGAACAGTTTATCGAGTAGCAAGGCGTATACCTCTTCTCTATCATTGCACTCTTCGGAGTAGACACCTTCGCCGTATACCGAGTACCATGTATGAAGCCCGAGGGGGATAAATCTCCATCCTTGGTGTCTGACAGCCAACAAGTGCGCAATTTCCTTATTTTCGTCGTGGCACACAAGCATAATGGGTTTTGCTTTTCCCGATGCTTTTATCATTGTGAAAACTTCGGCCGAGTGTAGCGGATTTCCCGGTAATAATACCGGTAACTCCTTTTCGTGTGTATATATTTCTACAATTCTCATCGGGTATTCAATATTTTTATCATCGGTAAAGTTAGTGAAAAAGAAATTATATTGTATCTTCGCGGTGGATAAAAAGGGAAGATTGATGGAGGATATTTATATTTTGGCCATAGAATCGTCGTGTGACGATACCTCGGCTGCCGTTATGTGTAACGATTGTGTGTTGTCGAATGTGACGGCAAGTCAGGCTGTTCACGAACAGTACGGTGGTGTTGTGCCCGAACTTGCATCTCGTGCCCACGAACTGAATATTGTTCCTGTGGTGGATGCTGCACTTAAGAAAGCCGGCGTTCAGAAGGAACAATTGAATGCCATTGCTTTTACACGTGGCCCGGGGCTTATGGGGTCGCTGCTTGTGGGTGTGTCGTTTGCAAAGGGGTTGGCGGCTTCATTGGGTATCCCCATGATAGAAGTGAATCATCTGCAAGGACATATTCTTGCGCATTTTATTAAAGAGAAAGGAGTTGAACACAGTGCTCCGCAGTTCCCATTCTTGTGTCTGATGGTATCGGGCGGAAATTCGCAAATAGTTAAGGTAGACAGCTATAAAGATATGCAGATTGTTGGGCAGACAATAGATGATGCAGCCGGTGAAGCTATGGATAAATGTGCCAAGGTTATGGGCCTTGGTTATCCCGGCGGTCCTATAATAGACCGTTTGGCGCGTCAGGGTAATTCCGACGCTTATAAATTCAGCAAACCGCATATACCGGGTTTCGACTACAGCTTTAGCGGTCTTAAAACTTCTTTTCTGTACACATTGCGTAAATTGGTTGCCGATGACCCCGATTATATCGAAAAGCATAGGGCAGATTTAGCCGCGTCGTTCGAGGCGACTGTCGTAGATATTCTTATGGATAAATTGTATAAGGCAATAAAACAACTTAAAATAAAACGCGTGGCATTGTCGGGTGGCGTATCGGCAAATACTGCTTTGCGTGAAGCTTTTCATGCTTATGCCAAACGTTACGGCTGGGAAATATCTATTCCTAAATTCGGATTCACAACAGATAATGCGGCCATGATAGGGATTGTAGGGTATTATAAATACCTCGACAATGATTTCTGTACAATGGATAAACCTGCATTTTCGCGTACAACAATATAAGAAGCTTCTAAATTTTAACTTTAATAATATCAACAACTTCTGATGATGGATAAGCACCTGTCTGATATAGCTGAAATGTTGAACGACGAATTGCGTCGTCGCGGCTTTACTGTTTGTACGGCCGAAAGTTGTACAGGCGGTGTTATTGCCGCGGCAATAACTTCGGTTCCGGGCAGTTCCGATGTTTTCAAAGGCAGCGTGGTTGCCTATTCCAATGAGGTTAAAATGTCGGTTCTGGGTGTCTCTGGCAAAACAATTGAAGAGCATGGCGCCGTAAGCGAGTCTGCTGTTAGGGAAATGGTGTGCGGTGTCTGTCGTCTGATGCAATGTGATTGCGCGGTGGCAACATCGGGGGTTGCAGGTCCGGGAGGCGGAACCGATGAAAAGCCTGTAGGTACTGTGTGGATGGCTGTTTCCGTTGCAGGCAATGTAGAGGCTCGTTTGTTTAGGCTAAAAGATGAAGGACGTGAAAAGAATATTTGCACATCTGCCGAAAAAGCCTTATCTTTGTTGCTGGAAACAGTGAGTAACGTAAATGTTTTGGGTACTACTTAAAATATTTACCTTTTTGTTTGCAAGATATATGTAAAAAATGTATCTTTGCACGCTGTTTTAGGTAAACGCACAAGAGTAAAAACAAAAAATATATAGAGATGTCTAAAATTTGTCAAATCACAGGTAAGAAAGCATTGGTGGGTAACAATGTTTCACACTCAAAGAGAAGAACAAAGCGTCTTTTCAATGTAAACCTGTTTACTAAAAAATTCTTCTACGTAGAAGAGGATTGTTGGATTCAGTTGCGCGTGAGTGCAGCGGGGTTGAAAGTTATTAACCGAGTAGGTCTTGATGCAGCTTTGAAATCGGCTGTAAGCAAGGGCCACGTTGCTTGGGAAGAGATTAAAGTTCTCGATTAAAATTTAGGAGGAAAAGGAATATGGCTAAAAAGGTTAAAGGAAACCGCGTTCAGGTAATCCTCGAATGCACAGAGCAGAAGGGCAGTGGTGTTCCCGGAATGTCTCGTTATATTACTACAAAAAACCGTAAGAATACAACCGAGCGTTTGGAACTTAAAAAATACAACCCTTATTTGAAGAGAGTAACCGTTCATAAAGAAATTAAATAATTTAAGAGATGGCAAAGAAAGCAGTTGCAACCCTTCAGACAGGTGATAAAGAGAAATATGTAAAGGTGGTTAGAATGGTTAAATCACCCAAGACCGGTGCTTATATGTTTGCCGAGGAGATGCTTCCCCAAACACAGGCAGATGCGGCTTTGAAGAAATAAGAAACTATCAGGTTTAAACCTTATGATATAAGCAGTGAATCGATATCTGTCGGTTCACTGCTTTTTATTATATCTTTCTTGCCATTTACTTTTGTTTGTGTTATCTTCGCAACGGTTAATTGTAAACAATAGAAAACAGATGTCATTATTTAGGGTTATTTTATCTCTGTTGTTTCCGCCTCTTGCGGTGCTGGATAGAGGATGCGGCTCGGTGTTGATAGTTTTTTTGTTGACATTATGCGGATGGGTGCCGGGTGTAATAGCAGCACTTGTGATTCTTAATAACAATAGATATTGATTATATGCAAATACCTTCGGGTAGTAAATAATATATAGTATGAGCCAAATGGTATCGCCGTCGTTGTTGTCGGCAAATTTCGGAAATCTGCAAGAGGATTTGGAGATGATAAACCGCAGCGAGGCGGATTGGTTGCACATCGATATTATGGATGGTGTGTTTGTCCCTAACCTGTCGTTCGGTCCCCCGGTGTTACAGTATGTTTCAAAGCTTTGTACAAAGCCGCTTGATGTACATCTTATGGTGGTAAACCCAATGAATTATCTTGATGCAGTGAAGGCGCTCGGTGCACGGATAATGAATATTCATTATGAGGCCGAGACACATCTTCATCGTGCAGTTATGCAAATAAAGGCTTCGGGTATGATGGCCGGTGTAACATTGAATCCTTCTACTCCGGTGATTATGCTTAAGGATATAATTGCCGATTTGGATTTGGTTTTGTTGATGAGTGTTAACCCCGGATTTGGAGGGCAAAAATTTATACATCATACAGTCGAAAAGGTTCGCGAACTGCGTGAACTTATTTTGGCATCGGGTTCAAAAGCTCTTATCGAGGTGGATGGCGGAGTGAATATCGAGACCGGTAAATTACTTGCCGAGGCCGGAGCCGATGTGCTTGTGGCGGGGAATGCGGTGTTCAAGGCCGATAATCCCGAGGGTGTGATTTCCTCTCTACGCGCTCTTTAATATGGGGTGACGGCATCTTTTTTCGAACGTAATCCAATGCTTAAACTTGCAATGCCGCTTATGCTTGGCATTGCGGTCATGTGGTTCTGCAGTTTATCGCTGCAGGCTGCTTTTTTATTATTTGTATCGGGCTGTTTGTTAATGTTGCTTGGTATATTCATGTTTTTCCCAAAGATACTTTTCGGTATAGGTGCCACTGTTGTGATGTTTGCCATAGGTGTTATATGTGAGGGTATCGATGAGCGTGAGATGCAACCTCGTTGGAGTGGCTATAAGGGACGTTTTGAGGCGGTTCTGCTCGAGGTCCCACAGATGCAAGGAAGCTCTACGAAAGTGCGTGCCGAGGTCCTACGTATCGGGCGTGATAGTATTCTTGGTATGCGACGAAACGGAATTGTGAATATATATGTGGCAAACAGTGTCGAGGCCGAGGGGTTGCAGATAGGTGAACGTATACTTTTCGAGGGTAAAGTGGAAGCTCCGCGTAATGCAGGTAATCCGGCCGAGTTTGACATCGAGCGTTACTGTTATGTAAACGGTGTGACAGGTACCGTCTTTTTGCGGCCGGGGGCCTGGTATAGCAAGGGTGTTGTACCTCTTACGTGTAAAATGCATGCGCTGCAATTACGTGAAAAGATTGTTGGCCTATACGAACGTTTGGGCTTTTCGGGTGACGAACTGTCGGTGTTGTCGGCATTGACGGTGGGCGATAAGAGTGGGTTGGATTACTCGTTGAAGGAACTTTATGCAACGGTTGGCGCAAGTCATGTGTTGGCTCTGTCAGGGTTGCATCTTGGTATATTTTATATGATAATGACAATGTTTTTTCCGGTAAGGGGTAGGCGACGTCTGTTTGTTGTTTTGCGTGAATTGTGGGTGGTTGCTCTTCTTTGGTGTTTTGCCTTGATTGCCGGTCTGTCTCCTTCGGTGGTACGTGCCACAACATTGTTTACGCTGATGTCATTGGCACGTTGCATGCATCGCGATGTTTCTTCTGTCAACTCGCTTTCATTTGCTGCCATCGTAATGTTGCTGTATTCGCCACGTTACCTCTTTGATATAAGCTTTCAACTCTCTTTTGCCGCTGTTTTTGCAATTCTACTCATCGTTCCTTGGTTGCGTCGTCTTATGCGTGCCGATAATTACGGGGTCTTCTATCGTTATCTTGCCGACCTGTTTGCTGTTTCCATAGCAGCGCAGATAGGAGTTTTGCCGTTTATATGGTATTTCTTCGGTGAGTTTCCTGTGTACTTCCTGCTTGCCAATCCCATTGTGGTTCCGATTGCCTTTGTTGTGATGTGGTTGGCTGTTGTTATGTTGTTGCTTATGCCGTTGCCTTTTTTGCAAGATTGTGTGGCACAACTGTTGGAGTGGCTGTTATTGTTGCAGAATATGTCTCTTGCCCGGATTGCTTCGTTGCCCGGCGTGTCACTTGCGTTGCCGCATATTGATGTTGCAGGAGCATGCTTGTTGGCTGTTCTCTTGGTTGCTATGATGTATGGAATAATGCAACGTTCGTGTGTTGCCTTATCGCTTTCGCTGTTGCTAGCTTCGGGTATGGGTATATATATGTATATGTCGCATGATGAGTATGAAAGGCCTTATGTGATATTTTATAACAGTAATAGTTGTTCGGCCGTGCAATTTGTGGTGTCCGATGATGAAAGTTATCTGTTATCGTCGTATCCTCGCATCGATGTGGATTTGTCGTATGTGGCCGAGCCTTTTTGGCGTCGCGAAAAAATGGAACATCCCGAATGGTTGTCCGATGGCTTCTCTAATGCGAATATCAGCTGTCTCGATGGCATGGTCTGTTTTTCGGGTCGCAGGGTGAAAATGCTGTTCGATGATTGTTGGCGCGAAGAGGAAACTGTGCAACCGGTTGATTGCATATATCTTTGTCGGGGTTTTCAGGGTCCTGTCAGGGAGTTGCTTTCGGTGTATCCGACGCGCTGTGTCATAATGGATGCAACGTTGTATGCGGGCAGCCGTCGACGTATTGCTCGTGAATGTGCCGAGGCCGGTATACGTTGTATCGATATTGAAACCGATGGTGCCATGATGCTGAGTTGTTCCGAATCATCCGTCAATTTGCTGCCTATGCGAGACAGATGATTTTTTAATGTTTCCATTTTTCTTGAAATAAATTTAAACAACTTCTTACGTTGTTTGCAATCTCTTCGCTATCTTCGCGTGTGAAATTTAAGAGAAAAACGATATGTTACAGACCATGGTGACATCTGTTGCTGCAGATGCTATAAAAAATATTATTAATGACGGGAGTCGTTTTGTTGTTTTAGCGCATAGGAACCCCGATGGTGATGCAGTAGGCTCCTCGCTTGCATTGGTTCACTATTTGCGTTCTTTGGGTAAAGAGGCTTTTGCGATGTTTCCCAACGATTTTCCCATATTTCTGAAGTGGATGCCCGGTGCCGATGATATTGTTATATACGATTCGGATAAAGAACGAGGTGATAAACTGCTGCAATGGGCCGATACTTTTTTCTGTCTCGATTTCAATGCTCTTTCGCGTATAGGTGCTGTTGGTGATGCAGTGTCGGTGTTGCAAACCCGACGTGTGCTTATCGACCACCATCCTTATCCCGAAACGGGTTTCGATGTAGCGGTTTCTCATCCCGAAGCTTGCTCGACATGTGAGCTTGTTTTTCGCATTATATATCTGTTGGGTGGTACCGAGGCTCTCACACACAAGATGGCCGAATGTATATATGTGGGAATGATGACCGATACCGGTAACTTTGCATACGCTTCGAATCGCAGAGATATCTATCTTATCTTGGCCGAGCTTATGGACAAAGGCATAGATAAAGATATAATATATAGAAGAGTGTTCTATAACTACTCGTTAAGCCGTTTACGCCTGTTTGGTTATATGATGTATCGCAAATTGCGTGTATATACAAAAAGCAATGCTGCATTGCTTGTACTCGAAAATGAAGAACTGAAGCGCTTCAATGCCATAAAAGGAGATACCGAAGGGCTTGTGAATATGCCGTTGCAGATTCGTGGCATACGTTTTACATGTTTTCTGCGCGAGGAACAGCCCGGAAAGATAAACGTGTCGCTGCGCAGTGTCGATGACTTTCCCTGTAATGCTGTGGCTGCCGAATTTTTCAATGGTGGAGGGCATAAGAATGCATCGGGAGGTGAGTTGCATTGCACTATGGACGAAGCAGTTGAGATATTCCGTAAGGCTCTTCGCAAGTATCATGCCGAACTTACAAAATAAGAAAAGATTTGTTATTTTGAATTAATTGCATACTAAATACGTGGTTTTTCTTTATACTTTTTGTATATTCGCAACAAATTTGTAAATTGCACTGCTAAGGTGGAAAACAAAGCTCTGCCATGGCTAAAACAGACTGTTCAAAAGTTATTTAAAGAAACAGCTAAAAAAAGAATTTCTAAAACCGTAAATTATATATGAATAACAGATGGCTTGTTGGGGGGATTTTGACGGCGCTTCTTGTGCTGTTTACCGCATGTGATGATGAGGTAAGCTATTCCGATATGAAAGAGAAAGAGCGTGACGCAGTCAATGCATTCATTAAGGATGAGGGGATAAACATAATCTCCTATAAGAAATTCGAAGAAAACGGCTTTGTCACAGATGTAGATAACAATGAGTATGTACTTATCAACGATTGTTACATGCAGATTGTGAGAAACCCGGACCCGGAGAAAGTTTCTGATGCATATAAAATGAAAGATGGCGAGTCGTTGTTGCTTCTTGTACGTTATTTCGAGTACAACATTATGGAAGGCGAAATAATATCGGGAAACGATTCCGAGAACTATACCGACACCGATAACCCCGACGTAATGCGTGTTACGCTTACCAGCGACACCTATTCGGCAACCTTTATCGATGGTTATATGAAGGCTATGTATGGCAATTCGGTTCCTGCCGGATGGTTAGTCCCCTTGCCCTACCTCTACCTCACACGTAGTCACTCGCAGTCGGCCAAAGTGAATATAATTGTTCCGCACACAAAGGGAACCTCAACGGCATCGTCCTATGTCTATCCCTGTTTCTATAGCATAACTTTTATTCCAGATCGTTTATATGACACTAATTAAATCTATTTCGGGTATCAGAGGAACCATCGGTGGCCACGCCGATGAAGGATTGACTCCTCTTGACATTGTTAAGTTGACGTCGGCTTATGCTGCGTTGATACGTAAAACAACCACAAAAACAAGCAACAAAATTGTTGTAGGTCGTGATGCACGCCTGTCGGGTGCAATGGTAAACCACATCGTTTGCGGAACACTTATGGGTATGGGATTCGATGTTGTCGATATAGGTCTTGCATCAACGCCCACCACCGAGGTTGCTGTTACGATGGAAGGTGCATGTGGGGGTATTATTCTTACAGCAAGCCATAATCCCCGTCAGTGGAATGCTCTTAAACTGTTGAATGAAAAAGGAGAATTCCTTAATGCAGCCGAAGGGCAAGAGGTGTTGCGCATTGCCGCAGCCGAGGAGTTCGATTATGCCGATGTGGAAACACTTGGTAAATATCGTCTCGACGAAACATACAACCAAAAACATATAGATGCAGTGCTTGCTCTTCCCCTTGTGGATGTTGAGGCTATTAAGGCTGCAGGTTTCAAAGTAGCCATCGATTGTGTC
>JAFUKC010000010.1 GCA_017467885.1 Bacteroidaceae bacterium
ATACGAATTTATGTTGTATTTCCATGATGTTGACATGGGAAATATTCTATTCTATTTGCTTTGTGTGTAGCCTTCCCTCTTCAGCAGCTCTGTTATTTTCTCCTTAAACTCGCCCTGTATCAATATTTCGCCATCCTTTACCGAGCCACCAACGCCACATTTCGTTTTAAGTAACCGCCCGAGTTCCTTTAAATCTTCGTCACTGCCGACAAAGTTTCTTATAATGGTTACGGTTTTTCCGCCTCTGTGGTTTTTCTCTATGCTTACACGAAGCTTCTGCTGTTGTTTGGGCAGTGTCTCTTTTTCTTCCTTTTCATCGGTGATATAAGCAAAATCGGGGTTGGTGGAGTAGACAATATTCAGTCGTTCTTTCCAGTCGTTCTTTTTCATTGTGCGGGTTACTGTTGGTTCGTAAATCATCCGCTAAGATACGATATTTTGTTCACAAATTTTATATCTTCATAAAATATAGATAAATTTGTAACGTTATTATATAACGGAACAATGGATACGATGCTGAAAATAGATAGGGTTCCCGAACCTACCTTGAGGCGCTTGCCTTGGTATCTGTCGGTGTGCCGTCTTCTTAAGACGCAGGGTGAGGTGTATGTTTCTTCAACCCGTTTGTCGAAGGAGACGAGTATCGTTGCTTCGCAAATTGCCAAGGATTTGTCTTGTGTGAATATTGTGGGCCGTACCCGTGTGGGATACGAAATTGACAATTTGCTCGAAGTTCTTGAATCTTTCCTTGGGTTCACTACGATACATAAAGCGTTTCTTTTCGGTGCAGGCCGGTTGGGTGGCGCTTTGCTTAAGGATACAGGTCTTAAGCAGTTTGGGTTGGAGGTTGTTGCAGCCTTCGATAACAGTCCGCGAATCGTAGGGCACAGTGTCTCGGGGATTCCTGTGTATCACATGAACGAATTAGAGTCGAAGATGCGCCGCCATAAAGTGAAAATAGGCATTCTGACCGTTCCTATCGAATGTGCACAGGAGGTTGCCGATAAAATGGTGGTGTGGGGTATAAAAGCAATATGGAATTTTACCCCGTTGCGTATACGTGTCCCCGATGATATTGTGGTGCAGAATACATCCTTGTATGCGCATTTGTCACTTATGTTTAACCGTCTCGACGGGCTTGAGGGAGAGACGCAAAATGATATGAAATGAAGATAATTGCAGTAGGCAAGAATTATGCCGAGCACGCTTTGGAATTTGATGGGACAACACAGCGCCCTGATGTTCCCATGATTTTTATGAAGCCCGACTCGGCGATATTGAAAAATGGTAAACATTTTTATCTGCCCGATTGGCTCGGGCGTATCGATTATGAGGCCGAGATTGTTGTGCGTATAAATAAATTGGGGCGAAGTATACCGGTTCGTTTCGCTTATCGTTACTACGATGCAATTACAGTGGGGATAGATTTTACGGCACGCGATATGCAACGGCAGTTTATCGAGCAGGGTGCGCCTTGGGAACTGTCAAAAGGTTTCGACTGCTCGGCTGTGCTTGGCGAGTTCCGTTCCGTAGAGAGATACAACCTTAAAGAGCAACCATTCTCGCTTACTATAAATGACAGTGTCGTGCAGCAGGCGGTTACCTCGCAGATGATATTTTCGGTAGATGAAATAATAGCATACGTCAGCCGCTTTTGTACACTTAAAACCGGCGACCTTATATTCACAGGAACACCGGCCGGGGTAGATGCCGTGAAGGTGGGCGACCATTTGAAAGGTTATTTGGGAGAAGAGAAAGTGCTTGATTTCCACATACGATAACAGCAATGAGATTTCTTCGGATTATAAATATTTATCTGTTTGTGTTACTGTGTGTACAGTCGAAAGCACAGTTTACCGATGTCGATTGGGCGCGTTTCGAGAGTGATACACTGTTGCCTGTATATACAACAGTGGTGGAACTCGAAGACGATTATTATGCCTACGATTATACTGCGCGCATCGAGTATCCCGAGTTCAAGAAAATGAGTGCAACCGAGGTCGCTCGTTTCCGTCTTAATGAGTTGCGCGATTCTCTGCCTGCATGGCCCCTGATAAAATCTTCTGTAGGCGTATCTGCAAAACGGGGGTTGCTTGATGTGTCGTTTTGCCCCATTGTGTATGCCGACGGCAGTTTTCAACGTATAGAATCGTTTAAGCTCGTTACCAAGCGTACGCCGTTGCAGCGACGTGTTGCCACACGTTCGGAAAAGGAACGATATGCCGATAATTCGCAACTTGCCACCGGAAAGTGGGTAAAGATTCGTGTGAGTGAGAACGGGGTGTATAAGATTACTCGGGCCGAATTATCCAAGATGGGTTTCTCTAATCCCGACAAGGTTCGCCTTTTCGGTTATGGTGGGCGTATACTGCCGGAAACCAACATTCATGAACAGCCCGATGATTTGTGCGAAATTCCTCTATGGCGTGAAGATGGCTATTTGCTGTTTTATGCCAATGGAACGATACGTTGGAGTTTCGAAAATGGGAAATTTGTTCATAAACAGAATGTATATTCGCGTTACAGTTATTATTTCCTGAATGAGAGTGATGAACAACCGATGGCTTTCCCTAAGAAAGAGTATTCTTCGGTAAACACGACGCAGATTACAACCTATCCCGATTATTTGCTTAGGGAGAAAGAGGAGAAGAGTCTTTGTGTATATGGCCGAGTACTGCTAGAAAGTGAAGATTTTTCGTCCTCGCGTACAAGAAGTTACACATTTGATATTCCCGGTGTGGCGGCAGGCAGTGGAGTGATAGATCTGTCTTTTGGCAGCAATGCTGTAATCAACAGCTCTGTTTCGGTGCTTGTGAATAACGAATCGGTAGGTAAACTTTCGGTTTCACAGACCTCTTCATCTGACATGGGGCGTATAGTATCTAACAGCTATCCTGTTAGAAATGCTTTTAAAGAGACTACAACTGTTGTTCTTAATCATTCTGCAACATTGAATACGGTAACAGGTTTTCTCGATTATATACGTCTGAATTTTACGCGTAATCTGGCTTTACGTGGTTCATGTACTAATTTTCGTGGAAGTCTGCAGGCCGGAAATGCAACATTCTTGCTTGCCGACGCAACAGCTGATACCCGTATTTGGCAGGTGAGCGATGTTACTTCATATGCCGAGGTTACTTCGGAATACAAGGCGGGAACTCTGACTGCGGTTGCTCCGGCAACCAGCAACGATGAATATGTCGCTGTAAATGTGAAGGGCAGCTTCCCATCGGTTACGGTTGTAGGAAATGTACCCAATCAGAATCTGCACTCGCTGTCTGCGACAGATATGGTTATAATAGTTCCCTCCAATGCCGCATTTCTTCCTGTTGCTTCGCGGCTTGCCGAACTGCATCGTTCGTATGATGGCATTTCGGTTGCTGTGGTGACGGCCGAACAGGTATATAACGAGTTTTCATCGGGAACTCCCGATGCTACAGCGTATCGCCGTTTTATGAAAATGCTTTATGACCGCGCTACAATTGCAACTGATGCTCCCAAATACCTTTTACTGTTTGGTGACGGTCTTACCGATAATCGTCTTTTGACATATTCGCATCGTTCCCCCGATGATTATCTGCTATCATACCAATCCGAAAATTCGGTTGATGCGGTGCGTTCGTATGTTCTTGAGGATTATTTCGGTCTGCTCGATGATGGTGAAGGTGCGAATCATACTCGCGACAAGGTCGATTTGGGTGTAGGGCGTATTCCTGCACAAACTGTTGCCGAAGCCGAAGGCGTTGTTGCTAAATTAGAGGCATATATGCGTAACGAGGTTGCCGGAGCATGGCAGAATGTTGTAGTTTTGCTTGGTGATGATGGCGATAAAGCATCGCACATGGGTGATGCCGAAGCTGTAGCTTCCATAATGGAGCAGAATTATCCCGATTATATGCTTGAACGTATCTATTGGGACGATTATCCGGTGGAGATGTTGGCTACAGGCGCCACCTATCCGTTGGTTACACAGGCAATATACGGCAGGCTGAACGAAGGTGCTCTTATTGTGAACTATTCAGGGCATGGGAGTGCTCATCTTTTGTCGCACGAGATGGCATGGAAATCGTCTGATATGGCTTCCGTTTCTTCACCGCGTATCCCTTTCTGGGTAACAGCCTCATGCGATATTACTCCGTTTGATATGGGAGACGCCTCTTTAGGTGAGGTTGCCATGCTCAACCCCAACGGTGCCGCAATAGGTCTGCTTACGACAACACGTACGGTGCTTCAGACGTATAATTCAGTGATTAACAGGCAATTTATGCATAAGATTATGCAACCCGGCAATGTCGCTTTGGGCGATGTTGTAAGGCAGGCAAAGAATGCGGTTGTAGCCGAGGGTAGTGACTTGTCGGAGAATAAATTGCAATATGTATTGATTGGTGACCCTGCGTTGCGCCTTAAAGCACCCTCGTATAAGGTTGTGGTTGAGAAATTTAACGATGAGGCTGCAACAGCGACCGGTAAGGTACAGGCCGGTGGGCATGTAACAGTTGGCGGGTATATAGTTACGCCCGATGGTTCCTTGGCTTCAGAGTTCGAGGGGGTAATTTCATCTACTCTTTTCGATTGTGCCGAGGAGGTTACGACACGAGATAACAGAGGATTAGACGAGCCTTTTACATATACAGCTTATCGCAAGAAACTTTTTACGGGCAGCGATTCTGTTCGTAACGGCCGTTTCGAACTTACAATTCCGGTACCTATGGATATAAGTTACAGCGACGATTATGGTATGTTGAATCTTTTTGCCTCTGATACAACGCTCGATGTTTCGGCGCAGGGCAGGTACGATAATTTTATTGTAGGCGGTACTGCTCCTTCGTATGTGAATGACGGTAAAGGTCCCGAAATAACAATGTATCTTAATACTCCTGATTTTGAGGATGGCAGCGAAGTAAACAGCACACCGTATCTGTTTGCCGAATTATACGATGAAAACGGAATAAACACCATTGGCACAGGGATTGGGCATGATATTCTGGTAATGGTAGATAATGATGAAAATCAGATATACAACCTGAACGGCAGTTTTGCTGCCGAGCCGGGTGATTATCGTCGCGGAACGGTTGCTGTAAGGCTTAACGAGCTTACTGCCGGCGAGCATGTGTTGTTGTTGCGTGCTTGGGATATATACAATAACTCCTCGGTCGATACGTTGACATTTGTTGTTGTACCTTCGCTTGCTCCCGATTTTGTAGAAGTGTCTGTAAGTCCTAATCCTATACGATATGGCGAGAGTGCACGTTTTGTTCTTGTTCACGATCGTCCGCAAAGTGAAATGAAGGTGACACTTGAGCTTTTTGATTTTCAGGGGCAATGTTTGTGGAGCGTGACTGAACGTTGTGTACCCGAGAGTAATGTGTATACATATACTTGGGATGTTACTGCGCAGAGTGGGCAACCAATGCCGACAGGAGTGTATATTTATAGGGCGAGAATCTCTTCTGAAGGCAGCGAAGAACAGACTAAATCGCGAAAAATTATCATATTAAACAATAAATAGGTTGAAAATAAGTTTAAATAAAACAATGAACACGAAAACTATGATAAATAATAGATTTATTTTATTGCTTTTGGGTGTGCTTCTTACCTTGCCGGCATTGGCACAAAAAGAGCAGTTTAACCCTGTAAATACAGGTGTAACATCTCTATCAATAGCTCCTGATGCACGTGCCGGTGCGCTTGGCGATATTGGTGCTGCGACCGAAGCAGACGTAAACTCGCAATATTGGAATCCGGCAAAATATCCTTTCAATATAGCACGTGCAGGCCTTTCGATGTCCTATACTCCTTGGTTGCGTCAGCTTGTAAGTGATATCGACCTTGCTTATTTAGCCGGTTTCTATCGTATTGGCGACTATTCGGCTGTGAGTGGTTCGCTTACATATTTCTCTTTAGGTGAGGTGCATACAAGCCTTGATGAAAATGCCTTTACCATTAAACCTTATGAGTTTGCGGTTGATGTTGCCTATTCGCGTATGTTGTCAGAAACTTTCTCTGCGGCAATTGCCTTGCGTTTTATATATAGCGACTTGCAATATGATTATGAAGAAGATATGTCGGCCGGTACCTCATTTGCCGCCGATGTGGCTCTGTATTATAACAATTATGTGATGTTGGGTAACCGCGAGTGTCTGCTTGGCCTTGGATTGAATGCGTCGAACATCGGTAGTAAAATCTCCTATGACGATGGTGCAACGAATGAATTTATCCCTACTAATTTGCGTTTGGGCGCATCGTTGTTGATTCCTATAGATGAATATAATACAATATCGATAAGTGCTGATGTTAATAAGTTGATGGTGCCTACGCGTCCTACATACAGACAGTTTATGAGCGAGGAACATTCCGATATTGCAAATGATGATTCACAATACAATTCGTTCTATTCCGAGTATCAAGGTTGGGTAGAGGCCTCGGGCTACAACGATGTATCGCCAATCTCGGGAATATTCAAATCTTTCTCCGATGCCCCCGGTGGTTTCAGTGAAGAGTTGAAAGAGATTTACGGCGGTATAGGTGTGGAATATTGCTACAATCAACAATTTACCTTGCGTGGCGGTTATCATTACGAGAACGAATATAAAGGAAACCGTAAATATTTCACTCTTGGTGCCGGTTTTAAAATGAGTGTATTCTCGCTCGATGCGGCATATCTTATATCTACGGCACAGAGTAATCCGTTGGATCAGACGTTGCGTTTCTCGCTTTCGTTCGATATGGACGGATTGAAGGATATTTTTGGCAGACGTTAAATAAATAGAAGCAATGATACGTGTAGGTTTCGGTATGGACGTCCATCGTTTGGTAGAGGGGCGCGACTTGTGGATAGGTGGAATAAAAATTCCGTATGAATTCGGTCTTGCCGGACATTCCGATGCTGATGTCCTTATTCATGCTGTTTGTGACGCTCTTCTGGGTGCTGCCAATCTGCGTGACATCGGCTTTCAGTTTCCCGATAATTCCGATGAATTCCTTAATATCGACAGCAAGATTCTTTTACGCCGCACGAACGAGTTGTTGAGGGAAAAGGGTTATCGTATAGGTAATATTGATGCTACAATTGCAGCGCAGGCCCCCAAACTTAATCCTCATATTCCTTTGATGCAGCAAACAATGGCACAAGTGTTGGGAATAGATTCCGATATGCTTTCCATTAAGGCTACTACTACAGAGAAATTAGGTTTCGAGGGGCGTAAGGAGGGTATAACAGCCTATGCTGTAGTGCTTATCGAAAAATAATATGTTTTCCCGTTGTGCGATAATAATTGCTCTGTCGGCTCTGTTGGCTTCGTGTGCAACACTATCGCGCAACGGTGTAGGGCGTGTGAAGGAATACACGGTGGCAAGCACTCGCCTGCCGGCTCAATTTGACGGCTTTACTATTGCCTTTATTTCGGATATTCATTATCCATCCAAATTTACTCGCAAACGCCTTGGCAGGATGGTGCGTAAGTTGCGTGAATTGCAGCCTCGTGTGCTTTTGCTTGGTGGAGATTATGTAACTGCAGACGAGTATATTGAAGAACTGTTCGATTCTATTTCAACCGTAAAGACAGAGTATGGGACATACGCGGTATATGGCAATCATGAACGCAGCCGCATGACGATAATAGACGAGGCAATGCATCGGTACGGTATTCAGTTGCTGAACGATACAGTGGTGTCTCTTACAGTATCAGATGCTGATATCTGCCTTGCCGGAGTGAAGAATTCCTTTGATGTAGACTCCTTAACATTGTCGCCAACCGCTCTTGTGAGCGACAGTGTATTCACAATATTGCTTGCTCATACTCCCGATTATGCTCAGGATGTTTCGGCTCCGGCCGACCTTGTACTTTCGGGGCACACTCATGGAGGTCAGGTAAGTCTGCTTGGGCTTTATACGCCGATTACCAACTCGCATTATGGAACCCGTTTCAATAAGGGCTTGAACTATACCGATGCGTCGGTTCCGGTGATTACCACAACCGGGGTTGGAACATCGCGTAGAAAAGTGCGTTTTTGCGTACCCAGCGAGATTGTCATAGTAATTCTACGAAAAGAGTGATTGTTTTTTTTGCTCGTTTGTCACTTAATTTTTGAGCTAAAGCTCGAATATAAGACCTTGGGACGGCAAGCCACACTCCTTTGGGGAGATAAATCTCCCGTTGTCGCAAGCAACGCTTATTTCGCGTTGCCGCTTTGAAAATCAAAGCGAACTTTGTTCTTTATCGCTCGTTTGTTTTCCATATTTGAAAACAGAATCCGGATATAAGAATTATATCCGAATCCTGTTTCCTCATTTACACAAAATAGTGGACACTGCCCGTTTAATAAAATTCCTTCTTTATAAAAATATGTTATTCGGAGTTTATGTTTATTCATTCCATTTGTCCGTAGTTATCAAAAAAAATCAAAAAGCTCTTTTTTCTTAGAATTCCAAACATTATAAATTTCCGTCATATTATCATATGTAATTGAGAGATACAAATTTGGCGGTAAAAAGCGATGAAAGGACTATTTATCATATATATGAACATACCTGTTTTTATCTAATATAAATCTTTGTTCAAAGAAGAATTTCGGTCCGTTATTGGTAATTTCTGATGTAGAGAAGTATGCACTCCGGTTCCCTATCTCTGCATATGCTTTTACTGTATCATTCTTTATAAAAATAATTCTAACAAATGTATCATCCAAAGTGAAACTTATTTCTTCTCTTAGTTCTTGCGACATTTGGTATGGTAGTGCCCATATAACATCCTCATCATCATAAGGCTGTATAATGTATATACTATCATACTTGTTTTCGCAATAATCAGCAAAAGTGAATGCTTCTCCAATTACTTGTTCTTTAAGTTGAAGTTCAAGTTTTGGTTCACTTGGACTACAACCGGTGAATAATAATATGCCGATAGTGAATATGACAATGCTATTCAAGAATTTTGAGTTGACCATTATTTGCTGCATTTATTACGTTATTTAATAATTCTTATTCATTCCAACCATTGATTATTGCTTGGTTACCCAAATAGTATCCAACGGAGTTGTTGTGTAGGTCCATTGCTCTAACATTAATGTCATTGTCGGGCTTGTTCTCGTGCGCATCTCCAAACTCTCTTGCAAGTGGCGAATTTAATCCTGCTGCCATTTGGTTTAATGCACACCAATAACAATGCCTTACAGCATCGCCATAACCATTAGAGGTTCCGCCCACCTCTCTCCCAATCCTTCTTGCTTTTTCTGCATTTGCGTTGAACCTATATGCAGAACCGGGATGTCGGAACACAAAACTCTTTTCATCATCTGTCAGTGTTCCATATATCCTTTTATAATCATCCTTTTTTTGTTGAATGTAGCCATCATCCCCATTCTCAAATGCGGTTGCAATCTCGAAAATAGTTGGCACTCTTTGTCCGTTATTGAAATAGTTTCCTATACCTTTTTTGGGCAAAAGTACTACGCAAATATACGAACAAGGTTGCAGAAATACTGATTTATGCAAAGAAAAATGATTAATCATCTGTTTAAAATAGTGTTTTCGCAAACAAACAATTATATTTGTGCTATATTTTTGCGTCATTGATAAACTTAATTTTTATGTATTATGAATGACAATGATTTTGAAATGATTGAAGTATTTCAATCGGACAGCATGGATGAACTTGTTAGTGAAAGGAAAAAGAACAAAGCCGTTCAACGCTTTTTAATGCAACCTTCATACCCTATAAAATCTATCATATAGAGAATATCAAAATGGTCATTCACTAAAGAGTGAGATTGCGCCAGAACATCTTGATGAATTAGGAAAAAGCAAAATAGTATCTTTTTTCTGCGCAGAAACTTCGTAGTGACTCATTGTTTTATGCTACAATACCTATGGTACTGAATTATGAAGGGGGTTACGTTAATGATAAGTTTGACCGAGGAGGTGAAACAAATATAGGTATAACACAACCATTTTTGGATACATATAAAAAGAAAGCATGTGTTAATGTTGATAGTGTTAAAAATTTAACAAAAAGCGATGCTATAAAATTATATAAAGCAGAATGGGATAGTAGGGGGTGGATTATTGGATAATGAGAATGTAATGAAACTTACTTATGATTTTTCTGTTAATTCAGGTCCAAGTACTGCAATTCGTTCTTTACAGAAAGTCTTAAATAAGAAAGGGTATAATTTAAAGGAAGATGGTTATATTGGCGATAAAACTAATCAAGCGGTGAACTCTGTAGATGAAAAATGGCTGAAGAAAGAACTGCAGTAGTCCCGTGCCGAACATTGTGACAGTATTGTAGATAAAAATCCTAATCAAGAACGTTATATAGACGGTTGGTTTTATCGCATAAATGATATAGGCAATAAGTTCGGTTGTGATACTATTTTCAAAAGCAGGCACTCAAAAAGTAAATTATGAAAAGATTATTATTGATTTTAGGTGTGTTAAGCATTATTGCTTGCGGCGGCAATAAACAGGTTGATGTTGCGGGAATTACCCCCTCTCCGTTTGTGGGTTGTTGGGAGTGTGTAGGAGCGAATGATTCTATTCAAAATCTCTCGGTGTGCATAGGCGAGCGAGGCGATTCGCTGCTTGTGGCATTTTTTTGGGAGAGACAGGAGCCTTTTTATATGACGGGTAACCCATTGAGCGATAGCAAGGGCAATGCCATACCGCAGGCTTGTATTCCTGTCCCAAAAAGTGGTAACAGTGCGGTTGGCACAATTGTGAACCAATATTTTAGTGTGTTCCAGAAATATCCAATGAATGAATACTATCCCCTTGTCTTTGAGTTAAAATCGCTTGATACGCTCACGTTTAAAATAAGCGGTAATGTAAATTATTGGCCCGACAGCGGGGTGTTTGTACGTAAAAACTGCAAGAATTACTCTTTTTCAACCGAGATGATAGATTTATATAAAGAAAATGCCTTTGTACCCGATGCCGATGTTTCCGGTGTTAATGAATTTGATGTTACCGGAATGGAACCTTCTCCTTTTATTGGCAGGTGGGGGTGGGAGAAAAACGGGCCTTGGCAAGATTTTAGTATAAGCATAGCCGCAAAGGGTGATTCGCTGTTGCTTGCAGCCGGTGGTGTGTTTTTGGGTGGCGCAAGAATACAAATACCGGAGATTGGTAATGATGGCAACTACTTGCCACAGGCTCATCTGTTTGTTCCAACATGTGGCAACAAAGCCACAGGGCGTTTCTTCTTGGATGCCGATTGCGGGGTTACATTGGAACTTTTCAGCAATAATACCCTTTTATTCAAAACCGCAGAAAAACTTGGCTTCTGGCCCGATAGCGCTGTGATGGTGCGAAAAATTAGCGAGAATCCGGATTTTTAACGAAATAATTCAGCCAATTTATTATTGTAAAAGGAGTTCAAACTCCTCTCCCCGACTTTGGCTATCCACTATATTCGATCAATAGATATGTAGAGTTAAAATCGTCCCGATTATCAGGAAATGCCCTGAAGAAACTCAGTTGCGACTCGCCGGATTGTGGATTTTGCAATAATATTCTGTATATTTTATTCAACTGTGCAGTGTCAATGGGGAAATATTGCGCTGTAGCTGTTGAAAGATACAAATTTGGCGGTAAAAAGCGATGAAAGGACTATTCCTCCAAGTAGTGTATTCTCCTTTTTAAGTATTTGTTACGGTAACTTTCCGAGTCCTCGTCCATTATTTTACACTCTACCCAATTGCCTTTCTCGTCGTACTTATATTCTATTTTTACATTTGTCCAGTCATAAGTATCTCTCGGAAAGTTCTCACTTTTTTCTATGACATTCCCCTTTTTATCCCTTTTCATTTTTATGATTGAGTAAATGTCGCCAGTTGTAGCCAAATAGCACTCTTCTGTTTCTGTTCCATCATTATTGTAGCAGTAACGATATTTATAAGGCGGTATCCCGTCACAATGGTATTCAAAAGCATCGTTAAGGCGATTATTCTTGTCGTAAGAGTTCTGTTTCATATACAACAGGACCATATGGGTTGTATCGGGATATATATATACATAATCCCGGCACAGTGTTACATTTTTATAATCATCAAATTCAACAATACTACAAGATGTCTCCTTTTTGTTACCGTCGTAATAATGTAGGTCTATTCTGTTGGAACCATTATAGTAATATTTACAGAAACCATTCTCTTCTCCGTTCAAATAAAAAACAGTCTTTATAAGATGTTGTTTGCTGTTATACACAAACAAGGTTGAATCACACCCTTGTTCATCATCATAAACGATTGAAGACACCTTGCCTTTTAAGAAACTTCTTCCATACATGGTAACAGCTCCCGATGAAGACATACAGGTTATGTCCATCTTCTTATCACTGCAAGAAAATAAAATAAAAATAAAGATGTAAAGCAGCGTGCGGGTTATAAATGTTCTAATCATATGTTTATTACTTAAAACCAATATTTATCTTGATTCCATTTTTTCCATATTGTTTGAAAAAATCAAAAAGTTCATTCTTTTTTTTCGTAGAGTTTTTTATTGTATAATCTTGGACCTGCTCCTTGTATTCAAGAGAGTCACCCGGTAGCAGACAACCTGAGGTGTCATCTCCATTTGTACCTCCGTGGATCGCAATTCCACTGCGTCCTGGGACGTTGTCTACATACCAACCAAATCTAAGATGTACATCATTCTCACCCCTATTTCTTCGTTGTTTATTGATTCTTTTTTCAAGTTCTGCCTTGGTGATAATATTGTATGTTCCATGCATAATAGCTTTATCGCTGTTTGCAATCCTAGCACTGTCATAATTAACGTGCGGTTCTAAAAATAACCTTTCATTGAGTCTATCTTTTCACCCTGTTCACTGTATGCAGTTGCTATAAAAGTGCTAACAGTGCTTTTCTTTCCATACCACTTTCTAGTGCAGTTTATAACCACATTAGTTTTGGTTTTTTGATTGATTTCACCATTCTTTCCATTCTCAAATGCGGTTGCAATCTCGAAAATACTTGGCACTCTTTGTCCGTTATTGAAATAGTTTCCCATACTTTATTTGGGGCAAAAGTACTACGCAAATATAGCAACAAGGTTGCAGAAATACTAATTTATGCAAAGGAAACAGCCTAACATTTTGTACGCAATTGTCTTATGGTCAGCGAATTCACTTCCGTTGTCAGTCGTAATTGTATGCACATGGTCTATGTATGGCAAAAGAACTTTGTATACTGCCTTTGAGACACCTTCCGGCTTCTTCCCTTGTTCAAGCCTTAACATAATA
>JAFUKC010000011.1 GCA_017467885.1 Bacteroidaceae bacterium
AGACCAAGAGAAAAACTTAAATTTTCAACACCAAAAGAGTGCTTTTACAAATTTATTTTGTAATGTTGCACTTGCTAGTTGACTCTGCGGTAGAATAAAAAATGATAACGTATAGAAAAAAAACTATAATCGGCGATACGAGATATTCGGCAAATTAATAATTTTGCGGTGCTATATTGTGAACAAATATGAAAAAACAGACTGAAGCAATTCATACAGCTTATCAGTTACCCGATGCCTATGGTGCATTAAGCATGCCAGTGTATCACTCGGTTGCTTACGAATTCAAAAATGCAGCCGAGATGGCCGATGCATTCTGTGGCAGGTCTGATATGCCGGATTATTCAAGGGTGACAAATCCCACAGTGACCTATTTCGAGAATAGAGTGAAAGCACTTACCGGTGCCGAAAATGTAATTGCCTTAAGCTCGGGTATGGCAGCCATTAGCAACGCATTGATGGCTGTATCCGGGGCAGGAAAGAATATTATTTCATCGTGTCACATGTTCGGAAATACCTTTTCGCTTATCTCTAATACACTGCTTCGTTTCGGTGTTACATCAAAATTATGTAATTTGACTGATGTTGAGATGGTTGAACGCATGGTAGATGCCGATACTTGTTGTATATATGTAGAAATAATCACCAATCCGCAGATGGAGGTGGCCGACCTTCGAGCTCTGTCACAAGTGACAAAAAGATACAACATTCCATTGATTGCCGATACGACAATGATTCCCTTTTCCGAGTTTAGTGCCAGGGATTTAGGGGTGGACATAGAAGTTGTGTCAAGTACCAAATATCTGTCGGGTGGAGCAACTTCCATAGGTGGACTGGTTATTGACTATGGTACGTGTGAGGGCTTCGGCAAGCGTATGAAAACAGAAATGTTGCATAACTTTGGTGCTTATATGACTCCACAGGTGGCATATATGCATACTTTGGGTAGTGAAACGTTGAGTGTAAGATATCGTCAGCAGTCGTCAAATGCTTTGGAGCTTGCAAAGTTACTATGTACATTGCCTTCTGTCTGTAAAGTTAATTATGTGGGGTTGAAAGATAACTCTTATCATGATTTGGCAAAAAAACAATTTGGAGAAACTGCCGGTGCCATGCTGACGATTGAGCTTGAGAGTTGCAGTGCTTGTTTTAATTTTATCAATCGTTTGAAGCTTATTCGTCGCGCAACCAATTTATTCGATAACAGGTCGTTGGCTATTCACCCGGCAAGTACTATTTTCGGGAATTTTACGCAGCAACAGCGCGACAGTATGGATGTACTTGATACGACGGTACGTATTTCCGTTGGCTTGGAGGCGGTGGAAGACTTGTTTGATGATATAAGGCAGGCACTTGAACAAGAATAAGCAATAGTAGTTATGGGTAGATATAATTTCGATAAAGTAATTGAGCGTCGTGGTACAGGTGCGCTGAAGTACGATGTTTTACAAGAGCGATATGGCGTAAAAGATTTACTTCCTTTGTGGGTCGCCGATATGGATTTTGAAACGCCGCCTTTTGTGGTGGATGCTATAAAAAAGCGTATGGAGCATCCTGTCTTCGGATATACGAAAACTCCCGATGAATTGTGGTCGATAATATGCCGATGGGTTGCCGAACATCATGGCTGGCAGATAAAGGAGGAGTGGCTGACATATATACCCGGTATTGTGAGGGGAATAGGTATGGCTATAAATGTTTTTGTTAAGGAGGACGAGAAAGTCATTATTCAGCCGCCGGTGTATCATCCGTTCCGTCTTACCACATTGGGCAATAACAGAGAGGTTGTATATAATCCGCTTCGTCGTAATATTGACGGTTCTTATGAAATGGATTTCGAGAATCTCTCGAAGGTTACCGATGATAAATGCCGTATGTTGGTACTTTCCAATCCACATAATCCCGGTGGTATAGTATGGGATAGGAAGGCACTGATACAATTGGCCGATTTCTGCCATAGCAGGAATATTATTGTAATATCCGATGAGATTCATTGTGATATGACTCTCTGGAATAACAAGCATATTCCTTTTGCTTCAGTTTCGCCCGAAGCGGCTGCATGCAGCATCACATTCGGGGCGCCTTCTAAGACATTCAATATTGCAGGAATTGTAAGTTCGTATGCTGTCGTTCCGAATGATGATTTACGCGAGCGTTTTTTCAGATGGCTTTCTGTAAATGAACTTAATGAACCGGCAATATTCTCACCCATTGCAACAATTGCTGCTTTCAACGAAGGTGAGGAGTGGAGAAAGGAGATGTTAAGATATGTAGAGGATAATATCGATTTTACGATTGATTTCTGCAGGGAGCATATTCCTATGGTGAAACCATTAAGGCCACAGGCTTCCTTCCTTGTGTGGCTCGATTGTACAGCTATGCAGTTATCTCAACCACAGTTGGTGGATTTGTTTGTGAAAAAGGCAGGTCTTGCTTTGAATGACGGAACAATATTCGGTAAAGAAGGTGAGGGCTTCATGCGACTGAATGTGGGTTGTCCGAGAACTGTTCTTAAAGAGGCATTGGAACGGCTGGAGAAGGCTGTAAATGAATAAAAAAAGAGTTGTCCAAAATCATCTTATTGGACAACTCTTTTTACCGGATGGCTGCTTTTTACATAAGCAGATATTTTAGTACGGCATCCATATCAGGAAAACGTTCCGAACCTAAATGTATCCATTCTCCTTTAAATTCGCTTGCTCCATTCTTGCCGCGGTCGTCTATAAGATAATCTCCTTCGATAAGTTCTTTATGGTGTGTCAGTATCACACGCTTGTGAAACATTTCATCGGCGTATGTCTTTACCCACTCTATTTTATCGGATGCAGCAGTGGGGTTGCGCCAAGGAGATGTCGATAAGATGAAAACATCGTAGTGGCGTGATAACAGGCGTACTGCTTCTATTGCTCCGGGTATAGGTTTCATTAATTTGAATATTCCCGGTACCTCGTCGAGTCTTCCTGCATACTCTTTTTTTGTCTCTTCGCTTAATTGGTCTATTCCCGACTGAAAATCGACCAAGACACCATCCATATCAAAAAATATTCTCTTCTTGCTCATAGTTGCTGTTTATTTGTTGTGATGCAAAAATAACAGAATTTAGTTAA
Organism: Bacteroidaceae bacterium; assembly: GCA_017467885.1. Classification (GTDB taxonomy): domain Bacteria; phylum Bacteroidota; class Bacteroidia; order Bacteroidales; family Bacteroidaceae; genus HGM04593. Next base: position 3,108 of record JAFUKC010000011.1, read on the forward strand.
TATGTGTACAATTTCAGCTTTTTTATTTCTTCTGTCCGTCCGTTTTTCCTCCAAGGTTCACTTTCTGAATGTTTTTCATATTTGCGAGAATATCCTTTTGACGTTTTAGAATATATTTCGAGGGCTTTTTCGAACTGAACCTGCGAGGGTTGGGCAGTGTAGCAGCAATAAGTGCACATTCTGAACGCGTAAGTTTATCGGGTGTTTTACCAAAATGATATTTGGCAACAGCTGCTGCACCGTATATGCCGTTGCCCATCTCAATGCTGTTCAGATAGGCTTCCATAATGCGTTCTTTGCCCCAGATAAGTTCTATGAGTACAGTGAAATATGCTTCGAGTCCTTTGCGTAACCACGAACGACCGTTCCACAGAAATACATTCTTTGCTGTTTGTTGGCTTATGGTGCTTGCTCCTCGCAGCCGTTTGCCCTCTTCGGCCTCTTTGCGAGCCTGCTTTATGGCTTCAATGTCGAATCCGTTGTGCTTGGTGAACAGGTTGTCTTCCGAGGCTACCACAGCCAGAACAAGGTCGGGAGATATCTCGTCTATTGCAACCCATTCATGATGTATGGGTATATCTTCCTCTATCAACCGAATAAGCATAAGAGGGGTGTAGGGTACAGGTACAAATCTATATATGACAACAACTGCAATGCTTATCAAAAACAGAGCAAGTGTGGTTTTTAATAATATTTTTAATATTGATTTCATTGTATCGGAACTCTACATTTATAAACTGTTTGAATTTATAAGAAGAGATATAAATTCAAACAGTTTATAAATGTATGATGGTGCTACACCATTTCTTTTTATTTCTTTTTTGCTGTATGCGAAAGGTAACGACTTACATCGATATACATGGTTCGCGATTGGAATTTTGCACTTGGTTCAACAGTTATGATGTTGCAAAGTGTTTCGGTGTCGAGTTTGCGTGAATATACTTTTTCAATATTCAATATTCCATACATAAGATGGTCCTGGTCGTCGGGGCAGATAACACGAAACGGTGTTTTGCTGCTTTTCCCGTCACCGACGGTGGTTATCATCTGGAGAATATTGAAATACTTCTTTACATACGAAGTGGTCTCTTCCTCGGGCTTGCCAAGAGCATCTGCTGCTCGCCACACCTGAAAAAGTGCATTAAGGCTTACGGGGTTGTATTTCAATATTTTCTGCGCTGTGGCATACATCTTGTTGTAATTATTTTCGGCAGCAAATGTTTTTAGTGTCTCTTCATTTGCATCGTTGCCGCCATTATATTCCGGCAGATACGATTGTCCGTAATATACAAGTGCTATGTCATCTGTACGCAGCATGGGGTCGTCATTTAGGTACACTGCAAGTATATCATTGAAATATTGCCTTTCGTTCTCAACAGTTTCTTTTATGAGCTTAAAGTCTAATTGCGACTGTGCATTCATTGAAACTATGGCAATTAAAAGTGTGATAAATGTAAAACAAATTCTTTTCATATCATTTGGTTTTAAATTTAAGAATAACTCCGTTGCAAGGTTCAATGTCTATTGCAATTTTTGCATCGGGCGACAGCGGTGTCTCAATCTTTCTGCCTGTCAGCAGGTCGATGGCTGTTGTCTTTTCATCGTTTGTGTATATAGAATAAAATGCAAAGGCTTCATTGGGTATGTATACCTCGCAATGGCGCCCTGTGTTGCCGAAATTGGTTACAACAAGCAGTAATTCGTCCGATGTTCCGCGAAGGAAGCTGTATATACGGTTACTGTCGTATTTTGTGCTGTGTGGATTGGCATACTGTAGATCGTAGAACTGACCCTCGCGCAATGCTTCTTCTTCGTTGCACAACTGCAGTAGGCGGGCATGGAATTGTTGTAATGATTTTTCGTTGTCGGTCAACAGCGAGTCATCATACTTTCCTCCATTCTTCCAACGGCGCAATGTATCGACGCTCCAATAATCGAATATGGTGGTACGTCCGTCTACACCGCTGTATCCCTCTTTATCCATACCTTTTTCGCCAAGTTCTTCACCTGCATACAGCATGAATGGCTGTGTTCCTACGGCTGCCGAAACTATCAGCGCTGCTTTTGCCCGTTCGGCTTCGGCTGCAAAGAAGTCGGAAGCGATACGTTGCTCATCGTGATTCTCAAGGAAGGTGAGCATGTGTTCACGTATGTCTGATGTCTGTTGCAACGTGTATGTTATCTCGTTTGCCGATGTTCTTCCGCTCATAACCGAACGAAGTGTGTCGTATAAACCTACTTTGTCGTACAAATAATCGAAACAACCGTAATTTATGAATGTTCGATATATGTGCGGTTGGTATATTTCACCAATAAATATCAGGTGCGGATATTCTTCTTTGACTTTAGGCAGTGCCCAATGCCAAAAATCAACTGGTGTCATCTCTATCATGTCACAACGGAAACCATCAACTCCTTGTGCTGCCCAGTATTTAAGAATTTTTAGCATTTTTACCCATGTGTCGGGAACAGGGCTGAAGCAGCGATTGCCTGTACGGTAATCTATACCGTAGTTGAGTTTTACGGTGTCGTACCAATCGTTACGTCCGGGAGTGCCGAAACAATCGTTTCCTGTAGCACGCAGGGGGTGCTCGGAATATTCCGTATCGGCAGAATCTTTAGCATCGATGTTGCATCCGAATGATTGGCTGCCAAGATAATAGAAATTGTTATGGCCGGAAAAAAAGGTGTTTTTGTCGTCGAGGGTTCCAAAATCGTATGTTCCTTCGGGGCGGTTGTCGCTCTTGTAGTGACGGGCCACATGATTGGGGATGAAGTCCATGATTACTTTCATGCCTGCTTTGTGTGTGCGCTCAACAAGTGCTTTGAACTCTTCACGACGTTGTGTTACGTTAACTGCAAGGTCGGGGTCGGTATCGTAATAGTCTTTAATTGCATAAGGGGAACCTGCTTCACCTTTTACAGTTGCCGGATGGGTGTTCTCTATCCCGAACTCAGTGTAGTCGGTGCGTGTGGTGTGCTCAAGAATTCCTGTATACCACACGTGGGTTATGCCTAAATTGCGTATTGCCTTCAGTGCTTTAGAAGTTATATCGTTGAATTTTCCGCATCCGTTCTGCTTGATTGTTCCACCCGAAACACAATTGGATGTTTCGTTGCCGAACAGACGGGGAAGAAGCTGGTATATGATAATACGTTGCATCGGTATTGGAAACTGTTAAATTATTTCAATGTAATTATTGCAGGTTTTTATGCGTTTATTGCTGCTGTGATTTTCTTTATCATCCCTTGCAACACTGCACCCGGGCCACACTCTACGAATTCGGTTGCTCCGTCGTTTATCATTTTTGTAACGCTTGCTGTCCACAGTACCGACGACGTTAGTTGTGCTATAAGATTAGCTTTAATTTCTGCGGGGTCGGTGTGTGGAAGGGCATCCACATTCTGATATACGGGGCAGCGTGGTGTGCTTATTGTGGTTGCTTGTATTGCTGCTTCCAATTCATCTTTTGCGGGTTGCATAAGAGGTGAGTGGAATGCACCGCCTACATTAAGCGGCAGTGCTCTTTTTGCTCCGGCTGCTTTAAGTGCCTCGCATGCTTTCTGTACACCTTCAATGGTTCCCGATATTACAATCTGTCCGGGGCAATTGTAATTGGCTGCAACAACTGTGTCACCGCCCGCTGTTATTTCGGCACATACGTTCTGTACGGTTTCATCGGGCAGTGCAATTATTGCCGCCATTGTCGAGGGCTGCAGTTCACATGCCTTCTGCATGGCAAGCGCACGTTTGTACACAAGTTTCAATCCGTCTTCGAATGTCAGTGCACCGGCAGCAGTGAGTGCCGAAAATTCGCCAAGTGAGTGGCCTGCTACCATTGCAGGATTAAATTCCTCGCCCATAGCTAATGCCGATATTACAGAGTGTATGAACATGGCGGGTTGTGTAACCTTTGTCTGCTTGAGGTCTTCGTCGCTACCTTCGAACATGATATCGGTAATGCGGAATCCGAGAATCTCATTTGCCTTTTCAAAATACTCTTTTGCCAAGGGGTTGCTGTCGTATAAATCTTTGCCCATGCCGCTGAATTGCGAACCTTGTCCGGGAAATACAAATGCTTTCATTTTTTTCTTGATTTTTAATGCTGTCGATACGGAAACAAACTGCTTCTTCATCACTTTTTTTATCCTTTCTCGACAGTGTTTGCGGTATAAATATTATAATTTCGACTGCAAATATAGTTAATTTTTCAATCGCATTCTCTTAAAAGCGTATGCATATATGAAGTTTTAAGAAAAAAAAGCACTACCTTTGCAATAATTTGCTCCTATAAGCGTTAAAAACTATATATATTTATAAGGAATCTATTAATATGTGTAAAAATATTATGCAAAAATTATCGCTGTTATTGCTTTTTGTTTTTTCAGTGCAAATATCCTTTGCCCAATATAATCAGAATGTCAGAACCGCTAATAATCAAAATATCAACAGAACCAAAAATAATGTAAATACGCAAGGTGTTAACGGTGGGTTTGTATCAAACGATATTATGACCGATGAAGAGGTTGTGGAATATATTGTTGAAGAACAGGAGAAGGGGCGTAGCGAACGTGATATAATCGTGTCGCTTATGAAGAAGGGGGTCACACAGCAGCAGCTGATGCGTATCCGAAACCAATATCTGCAGAAAGAGAAAGGAGATAAAACCAAACAGAAGAATAAGTTAAAGGAGGGTGACGAGATTTTTGAACGTACACGTGAGAAGACATCCGTTACCGAGGATTTAGGCTTCTTTCGCGATTCGTTGGATGTTGTCATTCCCGACTCAATAGCTTTGGATGAACTTATAAGGGAGATGGATAAAAAGCCCGAGATATTCGGACACAACATATTCAAGAATAAGGAACTGAATTTTGAGCCCAATCTGAATATTGCAACTCCCGATAATTACAAACTTGGCCCGGGCGATGAGGTTATAATAGATATTTGGGGTGCTTCGCAATCAACGGTCATAAATGAGATATCGCCCGACGGATACCTGAATATTGATATGTTAGGTCTGGTGTACCTTAATGGTATGACGGTGAAAGAGGCCGACAAATATCTTAAAGACCAATATAGCAAGATATATGCAGGATTATCGTCGAGTGATCCTACAGCATACATAAAATTGTCGTTGGGGAAGATACGTTCCATTCAGGTGCGTGTCATGGGTGAGGTTGAGAACCCCGGAACCTATACATTATCGGCTTTTGCTTCAGTCTTCCATGCGTTGTATATGGCAGGCGGTGTGAATGAAATAGGTACCATGCGCGAGATAAAGGTTTTCCGTGACGACAAACAGGTGGTTGCGATTGACGTATACGATTATCTGTTGAATGGAAAAACCGGTGATGATGTACGTCTTGCCGATGGCGATGTGGTGTCGGTGGATACCTACGATTGCCTTGTGAATGTAGAGGGCAAAGTGAAACGTCCTATGTTTTATGAGATGAAGGCCAGTGAGACCGTTGCCGACCTTTTGCGTTACTCGGGAGGTTTTGCTCGCGAAGCGTATCGTGGCGATGTGCGTCTTGAGCGTATGGGTGTACGCGAACGTCAGATATTCACCCTTGATGCCGAAATGCAAAAGAGTTTTCTTGTGCGCGATGGTGACGTAATGACTGTCGATTCAATATCCGACACATACGAAAACATTGTGGAGGTTAAAGGTGCACTTTTCCGTCCCGGTAAATTCCAATTGGGCGGTTCAATAAATACGGTAAAAGAGCTTGTTGAAGTAGCAGGCGGCTTGAAACCCGAAGCGTTCGTGAATCGAGCCATATTGAATCGTCGTCTCCCCGATAAGACAATGGAAAACCTGTCGGTAGATATTGATGGCATAATGAAGGGTGTTGTTGTCGATATAGAATTGCGTAATAACGATGTTTTATATATTCCCGATATAAACGAGATGCAAGAGACACAGGTTCTTATGATATACGGCGAAGTTGCATTTCCCGGAAAATATCGTTATGCCGCAAATACAAAGATCGAAGATTTGATATTGATTGCCGGCGGTCTGAAGGATAGAGCATCTACGGCACGTGTCGAGGTGGTGCGTCGTATGCGCGATTCAGATGCCGTTGCTTCCAATGATACCATTGCATATACATATACTTTCCCTATAAATAAGGGCCTTTTGGTGTCGGAAGGATCGACATTTGTATTGCAACCTTACGATGCTGTTTACGTAAGACGTTCACCATCGTATTACGAACAACAGAATGTGGAGATTCAGGGAGAGGCCAATTTCTCGGGTACATACGTGCTTAACCGTAAGAATATGCGTTTGAGCGACCTTGTGAAAGCTGCCGGGGGATTGACAGAGATGGCGTATGTGGAAGGTGCTCGTCTTGAACGTAAAATGACAGAAGAAGAGCGTAAACGTGCATTACAGACTTTAAAAGTTGTACAGCGACATTTGGATTCGCTTGAGATTGCAAAATTAGAGATTCCCGATGTTATTCCTGTGGGTGTCGAGTTGGATAAGGCGATTGCCAACCCGGGCAGTGATGCGGATATTGTTTTGCAGGATGGCGACCGATTGATTATTCCACAGTTTACCAACACTGTTAAGGTGGATGGAAATGTAATGTTCCCCAACTCGGTGGCATTCAAAGAGGGCAAGAAACTTAAATATTATATAGAGCAGGCCGGCGGCTATGGGCAGAATGCAAAAAAATCGAAGGCTATCATCATCTATAAAAACGGAATGGTGGCAAAGGCTAAGAAGAACAGCCGTTCGCTCATTCAGCCCGGTTGTGAGATAATTGTGCCCACAAAAGTGCAGCGTAACTCACTTAAACTTGCCGAGTTGTTGAGTTTGTCGTCTACCTCGGCATCGTTGGCAACGGTAGTACTTGCTCTTATAAATCTTTTCAAATAAACAGTATGGCAATATTCAGCAATATAAATTTCTTTTGGTTGCTTCGTCGTATATGGAGCGACAGACGACGTATAATACGTAATGTATGCATATCTGTGGTTGTTGCCCTTGTAATAGCATTCAGTATACCTAAAACCTATGAATGTTCGGTGGTATTGGCACCCGAAAGTTCCAAAAACAGTTCCATGGGCTCATTGGCATCGTTGGCTTCTTTAGCAGGTGTAAGTCTTAATGGGGCCACCGGTGAAGATGCAATCTATCCCGAACTATATCCCCAAATAGTAGGTTCTACAAATTTTATGGCCGAGTTATATGCCATGAATGTACAATCGGGTGATGGTGAAATAAACACTACACTTTATAAATATCTTGCCGAAAACCAGAAGATGGCTTGGTGGGAATTTATAGTAAACGTTCCCAAGAGGATTCGTGCTATGTTTGCGTCGAAGAAAACAGGTACTTCTGTTCCCGAAAATGTTTCGTACTACAGCTACTCCGAGGCTGAAACAAGCGTGATAAACAAACTTAACAAATTGGTGACTTGCAAAATTAACCCCGGTAACGATGTTGTTACCATATCGGCAACAATGCAAGATGCGAAGATTGCTGCACAGGTGGCCGATAAAGTTGCATCGCAGTTACAGGAATATGTAACAGATTATCGCACAAGCAAGGCTAAAAAGGATTATGAATATTCGTATAAATTATATGAAGAGGCTAAAGCCGATTATGATAGGAAGCAGGCCGACTTTGCCCGTTATGCCGACAGCCATGCTCTTGGTACTATGAAGAACTTTTATAGGATAGAGGAAGACCGTTTGCGCGATGAAGCCCAATTGGCCTATTCTATCTATACGCAGATGGCACAACAAAAGGAGATTGCAAAGGCAAAGGTGCAGGAGAATACTCCGGTCTTTTCTGTTATGCAACCGGCTGTTGTTCCCATATTGGCGGTGTCACCTCGCAAAATGTTTATCTTGATTTCTGTGATTTTCCTTACTTTTTTCGGGCATGTTTGTTGGTTGCTGATTGAAAAAGATGCCAAAGAAGTGCTTAAAGAGAAACGTATATTAAGAAGAAAACGCGTAGAGGAATCCTCTAAAACGTAATAATCTGTTTTATATGGGTGTTCTTGCCAAAATAAAAAAGTATCAACGAGTGATTGCGAATTTTTTTTCGCTTTCTCTCATTAATGGCATAAGCCATATACTTGCTCTTTTTACTGTTCCTTATCTTATTCGTGTATTGGGAATAGATAATTACGGTGCATATACTTTTATGTATGTTTTGGCACAATATATGTTGCTTGCCGGGAATTACGGATTTAAGTTTTCGGTAACCCGGCAGGTTTCAGTCTTTCGCGATGACAAACGAAAAATCTCTACAATCTTCAATGCCACTATATTTGCCCGTCTTTTCATCACTTTGCTTGTGATTATTTTGGGGTTAATATTTGTTACAATATTCTTAAATGGCGATGACCTTTTAATGTATCTATTTGCATTCGGAATAGTGTTTGGAGATATATTTATTCCAACTTGGCTGTTTCAAGGAATGGAAGAGATGCGTTACCTTACAATTGTAAACGTAATATCAAAATTTGTTTTTGCTGTTCTTATATTCATATTCATAAAACAACCGGCTGATTATGTATATGTTATATTATTGAACTCCCTTGGATATATTGCAGCCGGTATTTTCAGTACTTGGATTGCTGTAAAGCATTTTGGCTTGCATTTTGCAATTCCACGAATTTCCGATGTGAAGTCGCAATTTAAAGACGGTTGGCATATTTTTGTTTCCAACATAGGAATGGAATTGTATCGCAATTCAAATGTTTTTCTGTTGCGTGTGTTTGTTGGTGAAACCGCGGTTGGAATATTCGGTTCGATAGAGAAATTGGTTAAAGCCGCACAATCTATATTGAATGCACTTCCACAAGCGTTCTTCCCCTATGTCAGTCGTAAGTTCTATAGCGGAAATGCAAGAAATAATGTTGTTGCGTTGGAACGGTTGCTAAAGTGGGCTTTTTTGTTGTTGTTTGTTGTTGACGTTGTGTTTGTCTGCAGTCCCAAACTTATTTCTATTTATTTGGCTTTGGATTATAATATTGTGAAATATCTTGTTTGGTTACTTGCACCAGTTCTGTTATTTGGCTGCCTCAATTATATAATAGGTATTGTGGGATTGGTAAATATGGGTGCATCCGACAAATTTCAACGTAATATATGGATTACTGCTGCAACAAGCGTAACATTTATGCTGCTTTTCTGTAGAGAGTACTCCTATTATGCTGCAGCTATAGCGTGGACTTGGGCCGAATTTATTCTCTTCGTACTGTGTTATAGGTCGGTGTGGAATATTAAACATAGAAAGGAGGTTGCCTGATGGGACCCTTGGAGTTTATTGCAGTTGTTGCCATCTATCTTGAAATTGCAGTTTTGTCTTTCTGTGATTACAAACTGTGGCGTACAATGTACACTCCGTTGAATATGTTGATGTTACCGTATGCTGCAATATTGTTTATCACTCTTATGTCATGTGGCAATATGGGAATAGTGGAGTTTTATTATCCGAGTCTGTTGTTGTGGATGATTGGATTACTACTGTTTGCCGTGCCAAGTTATATATTTGGAGTATCTTTTTCTGGCATATTTAAGGATGATGATATCTGCAAAATAGATGATAATGTGTCGATGGGACGTCTTAACATCATATCTGTAATTCTTATATTATTATTTTTGTTGAGATTTGTATTTATGCTGTTTAGTAGTCCTTATTTGCCGGGTTCAGAGGAGTTTGGAACCGATTATGCAGGTAAAGGCTTGTGGGGGCATCTTCATCGTATAATGCATGCTTTGACAATAATATATATATATAAATATGATAAGAATCATAAATATTATCTTTTCCTTATATTGGGAATGTTTTGTGTTACATTTATATATGGTGTAAAATCTTGGGTACTTATACCAGCAATTGCCGGAATATGTATGAGACTTTACAGTGGTAAAATGCAACTGAAATTAACTTTGTTCATAAAAGTTGCACTATTGGCTTTTGTGGTATTTTTTATTACTTACAGTCTATCATTGCTTTTGGGTAGAGAAAACTCCGAAGGGTTTGAAACTGTATTTATGTTTATATGTCGTGCTTTCGTACACTATATAATAAGTGGCCTTGTAGGGTGGAGCATGGATCTGCAAATGGGAATATTGGAAAATCCAAATTTCGATGTTCTTTTAGCAAATATTTTGAATCTATATAATGTTATAACAGGTAATGAATATGTATATGCCATAAATCCTTTTTTTCTGCACAATGGTATAAACGGTTCTAATGTACGTTCGTTCTTCGGAACTATTTATGTTAATTCAAATCTGTTGCAATTTATATTACTAACATTGTTTGCCTCGGGTGTTTCTTACATGATGAAGGTGTGGGCATTTTTTTCGCGCAGTATTTTTGTAAATGTGGTATATTTCTTTATTGGTGGTATGCTTATTATGGGTTGGTTCGATTATTTCTTGTATACATTGCCTTGTTTGGAGGTTCCGGCATGGGTACTTGTCTTATATCTTTTTGTATATAAAAAAAGTGCAGAATCGACAAAAAAGATTGTCGTTGTGTAAATAATGTTTAGATGAAAACTGCTATAATTATATTGAATTGGAATGGTTGTGATTTATTAACCTCTTGTCTGCAATCGTTGATGCAGGTACGTGGTGAATACTTTGTTGTGGTTGCCGATAATGCTTCGAGCGATGATTCTATTAATCGTGCAGCATCTTGGATACAAAGCAAAGGTATAGAATATCGTATTGTGGAAGAGGGTTGTGAGAATAATATTCTCGTCAACAATCATGAGGTTGTTTTATACAGCCTGAAATGTAATTATGGGTTTGCCAAAGGTAATAATATGGCAGTGGCCCTTGCCATGCAATCATCGCCCGAAAGAATATTGCTGCTTAACAACGATACCGAGGTTGAGCCCTGTTTTCTTTCTCAATTGGAAAACTTCTCGGAACAGCATCCTGAGTATAAGGCTCTTACTCCTCTTATTCATCTCTTTTACGACAAGAACCGCATTTGGAATGCAGGAGGACGTCTGTTTGCAGGCTTTCGCAAGTACTTTTATGCAAACCGTAAACGCGAAGAGATAAAAGAAACCGGGCACATCGATATTTCGTTTGTGACAGGTTGTGCACTATATTTTACCCCTGATTTACTCGATGAAGATAAGAAAATTTTTACCGAACGTTTCTTCTTTGGTGAAGAGGATTTTGAATTCTCCTTGCGAATGAAGAAGGCAAAGGTGAAGATGGCCTGTGTACTCGATTCGGTAATATATCACAAAGTAGGCTCGTCGATTAGCAACAAGGCTGTAGCTGGGAAATTATATATACACTATCTGAATCGTTTTATTGATGTTCGTATACACTATGGGAAAATCTTTTATAATGTATGGAGTTGTTTTTACAAGCCGCTTATAAGACGTACGTTGAGGAAACAAGAATGTCCTAATTGGTTGATAGAGAACTTTATTACTCGTCTTTACAAGAATGCAGAATGTAAAAATCAGGTTACAGCAACAGATTTTAAAAAATCACTTGAAGGTGGTTGGAGTGGTGTTACTGGTCGTCCTTTACGTCTTTTTATGCTTGCCGATACAAGTAGTGACCACACAAAACGTTGGGTAAGCGCAACTGCAGCTCGTGGAGTTGAGATTTTTTTGTTTAGTTTCAACAATCGTGATGCTTCGTTTTACGAGCATTTACCAAATGTGATATATCATACTTTTGGAATATTCTCAACACTTAAGGACCAGCGTCGTAATGGTGCATTTGAAAAATTGCGATATTTAAAGACTTTATCGGTTTTAAAACGTTGTATAAAAGAGTTTAACCCCGATATGATACATGCACATTACGCATCGAGTTATGCTTTGTTGGGTGCTCTTTCCGGATTTCATCCATTCGTGGTTTCGATGTGGGGTTCAGATATATATTTCTTTCCAAAAGTATCATTGCTGCATAAAGCTGTTTTGAAATATAATTTCAGAAAAGCCGACAGATTGCTTTCTACCAGCGAATGTATGGCTAATGAAGCATCAAATTACACAAAAAAAGATATTAATGTAACTCCCTTTGGGGTAGATACCGATTTGTTTCGTCCAATAGTGGGGAATAAACCCGATGATGAGTTTGTTATAGCAACTGTTAAAACATTAGCAACTGTATATGGTATAGATACATTGATAGAAGCTTTTGCAATTGTAAAACAGCAGATGCCTTCAATGAAGTTGCGTCTTATTATTGCCGGTGAGGGAAAGGAAAAAGCGAATTTAAAGAATCTGTCCATGAAATTGGGAGTTGCCGACTATGTTGATTTTTTGGGCAAAATACCTAATTCTGATGTACCGCAGTTGTATGCAAATGTAGATGTCTACGTATCTTTATCGCGTAAAGAGAGTTTTGGTGTTGCTGCTATTGAGGCTATGGCCTGCGAAGTTCCGGTGGTTGTTTCCGATGCTGATGGTTTTAAGGAGGTTGTTCGTGATGCTACTTGTGGTTTCATTGTGCCTATGAATGATGCAGCTAAAGCTGCCGAGAAAATTATGTTTCTTTTGCAAAATCGAGACTTTGCTAAAGAAATGGGTGTTACTGCACGAGAATTTGTAGTGAAAAATTATTCGTGGACGGCTTCTGTTGATAAGATGATGTCTATATATAAGGAGATGATTTGATATATGGAGAAAATTAGTTTGTATTATAATACAATAATTCATTTAAATTTTAAGCAGATTCTTTATCAATTTATCCATCGTGGACGTAAATTGATACGTCGTCTCTTTGGAGTTAAACATTCTTTTAAACATTATAGAAGCGGTACGGAGATTCTATTGGATAGATGTATCCCAAAATACGAATCTTTTAAGGATGGTGTTTTTACATTTTTAAATTTATCTTCGGAGTACACAGGACGATGGGAAAATAAAGAGTATGGCGATTTATGGAGTTTCAACATAAATTACATGGAGTACTTGTTGCAGTCGTCAACGACATACGATGAAGGACGTGAATGGATTTTTCGTTTTCTTGCTACACAGCAAGAAAACGGGATAGGTATGTCGCCGTATTGTATATCATTAAGGAATGTGAATTGGATAAAATTTATATCTGAAAATTATAAAGCTTTCGATACAGAGGAGTTAAAATGCATAGACCAGTCACTGTATTCGCAATATCGGATTCTGCTCGGTAATATGGAGTATAATTTGGGAGGAAATCATCTGCTCGAGAACCTTTTCTCCATTTTGTGGGGTGCAGTATATTTTTCCGATGAAAAAATGTATGCTAAATGTGCTCGCGAATTACCTAAACAACTTGCCGAACAAACACTTTCTGATGGGGCAAATTATGAACAATCTCCAATGTATCAGTCTATTTTATTGGATAGAATACTCGATTGTTGTAATCTTTTAAACAATAATAAACGCTTTGAAAAGCAAGAGGAATTATATGAGATTCTTGAAAAAACAGCTTCTATAATGCTTGGATGGTTAAATTCCATCTCATACAACGACAACTCGTTACCATTGTTTAATGATTCAGCATTACATATATCACCATCGCTGTTGCAATTGCAGGAATATGCATGCAGATTGGGAATAAAATCGCGACAAATGGTTTCTGATGCATCGGGATACTATGTAGCCAATACAGAACATTATGAATTAAGAATGGACATGGGTGGTATTACGGCTTCATATATTCCCGGTCATTCACATGCCGATACTTTTAATTTTGAAATGAGGGTCGATAATAAACCTTTTATTGTAGATACCGGTATCTCTACATATCAAAAAGGTGACAGACGTTTGTACGAACGCTCAACAGCTGCACATAATACGGTAGTGGTAAATAATACCGATTCCAGCCATGTTTGGAGTGGTTTCCGTTGTGCAGAACGTGCAAAAGTTACGTTGTTGCATAAGAATGAATTTTCAGTTGCAGCATTACACGATGGATACTCAAAGTTTGGGGTTAAGCATTGTCGCAAATTTACCTGGAACAATACTCTTGTAGAGATAATCGATACTCTTGGTGCCGATATGCCGGCAATCGCTTATTTGCATTTTGCACCAGAAATCAAATTGCAACTTATAGATGATAAAACTGTACATACATCCTGTTGCAATGTTTATTTTGAGAATGCCGATAAGGTGCTTCTGCAAGATTGCGAAATAGCAACCGAATATAATATTCTACACAAGACACATTTGCTTTGTATCCATTTTTGTGGAATGCTTAAAACTGTAATATCCTGTAAATAATAATCACCACTTGTTAAGTGTGTAGCGCCTGTTTCCTTTGTGCATTATAAGCAGTTCATCATCGAGTTTATCGATAATGAAAGTTGTAGTTTCATCGTACAGGTAGAATTGTTGAAGTTCTTCGAGGCTGCATACATGCTCTTCTTCCAGAAATTTTCGAAACCCGCCAATGGTTAGAGTGTTATCCATGTATTTCATGTTGCCTATGAAACGCAACGGTAATCCTTCTTCGTAGTATTTGCCAATCTGTGCCATGTGCCGTTGGAATGAATAGTATATGTCGGTTGGGTGGTGTATCTCATTATCACATTCCACCTGTTGTAATTTCCACATGCCATCCAACTCGCCGTTTATATATACCTTGTCGCATGCCGACAGGGCGAGTGTGAATATCAATATGTATATATACTTTTTCATTTTTTATCGAATATAGTGCCGACGCGCGACAGAGTAAACATAATTCCGGTATTTTCACCTATGATATTGCTCTTGTCATAGGCAAGGGATATACGGCCCAACCATTTGCTGTTGGCCGGTGCAATTGTAATATCGGCCAATAGCGAGGTTGTATATTTCTTCTCGTTGAACGGATTGGCGTATGTACCCAGATTCTCGCTGTAGGTGTACATCAGACGGTAACTCAATGGGATAGATTGTTCCAATGTCCCGTTGATACCGACTGTGTGTGCTGTTATGCGGTTGCCTCGGAATTGCAGGCTGCCGTTTGTGTTATATATTGGTGAGAAAACAAGCGGGTTTCCGATGCCCATTCCCCAATGATGCCATCCGGGATATATACCATGATTATAGTAATTGTCGGCACCATCCATCTGCTCGCTGAAGTTCTCGCTGGGGTCGTGATAAAGCGCCCCGCTTTGGTCTTCGGTCGATAGGTATTCGTATTGTATTGCAGAGATGAATGGCAGGTGATGCGATTTGTTTGTCACTCTTATTCCTAATTTAATATCGCGCCAAGGGTAATAGATGATATTTCTGTTGCCTTTTCTATCCGATTGGTATTCGAAGAAAAAGAGTTGCGAGAAGTCTTCGAAGAAGTGCTCTCCGAATATTCTTATGTCGGCCACTTTGGTGGGGATGGTAAATGCAGCATGCCAACTTCCCATTTGGTTTCCCGAGATGTTTGTTTGCTCAACTGTCGGTGTGTCGTCGCTGCCGCTCAACGGAATAAATGCTTTCCAAAAATCCATGGCTCGGCGAGGCATCGATATGATTTTACCATCCTTGTGTGTGTATATGTCACCACCGAATTGTGTATACATCTCTAATCCTCCCTCGAATATCAGTGGAAACTTCTCGGCTTTGCCAATTTTTATGAAACCGGCTTTGCTGTGATAGAGCAGATTCTTTCCGTATTGTGTAGTGAGATTGTTACGGCTGAAGGATGATTGGAAGCCGGCATCGGTAAACATACCATAAGCGATGTGTCCTCTTATTTCCACCCATCCGTTTGTCCAAGGGAATGGGATGTAGTGAGGAATTTCCACTCTTATTTGTGGGATAGGGCGGCTGTTGCCACTATACGAAAGACCGCCGCTGCCCAGCATGCTTTGTTGCAGGCTGAACATGTTACCGAAGTATCTGTTCGCCTTGTTCGACGCAAGATTACTCCCTGAAAATTGCATTATGTCGTATTGCATCTCACCGTATCGTTCTTTGCTGCCAACGCTGAAAGTAAGCCACTTCCAACTGATGTCGGCATACAACTGTTGAACAAAAAAGTCGGCTTTTTGGTTATGTCCGATAATAATGTCGGCTACAGTATTTAAATGGAGGTTTCTATTTTTGCCTATTGTGGTTCCGAATGTTAATCCGTAACGAAGATATCCGTTATTATTCTCTACCGACGATGTTCCTTGTCTGTTGGCTGTGAGCATGAATGGTGCATACTCGCCCGTAGAGGTTATTACGTTGAATTGTGTGAAATACCTCATATAGCTGTTCGATTGTGCATTTATTGTGCTCAAGGCAAAAAAGACTGTCGACAGAAATGTTATAATCCTTGTTATGTATGGTTTCTTTCCTCTCATTTATGGCCGATTATATGTTTGCGGTCTTCTGTTTGCAAAGATAGGGATTTTTCCTCTTTCACATCTTCTTAATTATAAAATTCTCCTCTTTTGATGATTTATCGTTTTTTTCGATAGCTGCTATCGGTAAAACAAATGGATTGTAATAAGAAAAATCTTTAATATAATAGTAATTTTGCATAAATTAAATCTTTGCCTGCTATTATAAGAAAATAGCGTTATACTTGGTTTACAGCAAAGTGTGTTGTTGAAATAATTAATTTAATATAAATAATTTAACAAACTAATCTATGTTTAAAAGTTTTCAAGGCTTTACCCAGCTGGAGAAGATTCAGAAGGACAAGCAACACAAAAGAAAGAGAAACGTTTCTTGGACAACGTTAAAATTGCTCTTTATTATTTTGATTACATGCGTTGTGGCTGTGATGCCTACCGAGTATTTTGGTATCGAGGGTCTTACAACAACCCAGCATCGTGTAATTGTAATGTTTATATTTGCTGCGCTGATGTGGCTTACCGAGGCTCTGCCTTCTTGGGTTACGTCAATGGTTGTGGTGGTTGTTATGCTGCTTACCGTTTCAAACAGTGCATTCAATTTCCTTATAGGCAATGATGAACAGTTTGGTCAGTTGGTTAAGTATGCCGATATCATGCATTGCTTTGCCAACCCTACAATTATGCTGTTCATCGGTGGTTTTGTGTTGGCTATAGGTATGACTAAAACAAAGCTCGATGTTGCTCTTGCAAGAGTTCTGCTTAAGCCTTTCGGTACAAAATCGGAGATTGTATTGTTGGGATTCATTTTGGTTACTGCCATCTTCTCGGCATTTGTAAGCAATACTGCTACAGCTGCAATGATGTTGGCATTCCTTGCTCCGGTGCTTCGTTCACTTCCCGCCGACGGCAAAGGTCGCATAGCACTTGCACTTGCCATACCCGTTGGTGCCAACCTTGGTGGAATGATGACACCAATCGGCACACCTCCTAACCTTATTGTTCTCGACAACCTTGAAAAATTCAACGGTATATCCATAACCTTTACCGAGTGGATGATGCGTATGATTCCTTTTGTACTTGTATTGTTGTTCATCTCTTGGCTGTTGTTACGCTTCCTTTTCCCATTCAAACAAAAGAATATCGAGATAAAGATCGACGGTGAGATGCGTTGGGATTTCCATACGATTGTGGTTGTTGCCACATTTGTTGTTACAATCTTCTTGTGGATGTTCGGTAAAGAACTTTGGGGATTGAACACCAATGTGGTTGCAATGATTCCCATTGCCGCTTTCTGTGCTTCGGGAATCCTTCAACGTCGCGACCTTGAAGAGATTAACTGGAGCGTTCTGTGGATGGTTGCCGGTGGTTTTGCGCTTGGTGTGGCTCTTGATAACACAGGCTTGGGTAAGACACTCATCAATGCAATACCTTTTGCTACATGGTCGCCTTTGGTTGTAATGATTATTTCGGGCCTTGTATGTTTTGTGTTCTCTAATTTTATCTCTCACTCGGCTGCAACTTCGTTGCTTGCTCCCATCCTCGGCTTGGTTGCAAGCGGTATTTTGTCACCCGAAACATCAACTCCCGAAGCTATCTCTTCATTTGAAGCTATGGGTGGTGCATCGGCTCTGATGGTTGGTGTTGCAATCTCGGCATCGGTGTCTATGATTCTTCCCATCAGTACACCTCCCAATGCTATTGCTCACTCAACAGGTTTCATAGAGCAGAAGGATATGATGAAGGTTGGCATCTCTATCGGTCTGATAGGTTTGGTACTTGGTTATGCAATGCTTATCTTCTTTAAGTTTTAACAGGAACCTTTAGAGTTTATATATAAATCCGACTCACAACCACTCATTTTTCTGTTTCGATGGTGGTTTTGTGAGTCGGATTTCTTATCTTCGCAAATCTAATATGGAAATATGGAATTGAGGCAGCTTAAATATTTTGTGAAGAGTGCCGAGTATTTGAACTTCTCGGAGGCGGCAAAACATCTTTTTATTACGCAAAGCACCTTATCGCAACAGATTAAACAGTTGGAGTTTGAACTTGGTTTTACTCTGTTTTTGCGTAACAGCAGGCATATTGTACTTACCGAAGCCGGTGAAGAGTTCCTGCCGTTCGCATTAAAGACAATACAAGATGCCGAGGATGGGGTACAACGTTTATACGATTTACAGCATGTGAAAACTGGAACTCTTCGTGTAGGTGTGACGTATAGTCTCAGTACCGTACTTA
The DNA here is from genome assembly GCA_017467885.1 of Bacteroidaceae bacterium. Lineage (GTDB taxonomy): Bacteria > Bacteroidota > Bacteroidia > Bacteroidales > Bacteroidaceae > HGM04593. Next base: position 21,617 of record JAFUKC010000011.1, read on the forward strand.
CCGAAGGGTTATTGGAATTCATGAAGCGTTATCCCGATATTAAATTGGAAATATATTATAAAACAGTAAACGAGTTGCTCGAACTGTTGCAAGAGCGTAATCTCGATTTTATTCTTTCCTACAAACCACTCACCAATACTCCGGCTGTCGACTCCATGCCTCTGTTCGATAATTCTCTTTCTGTTGTGGTTAGCAAAGACCATCCGTTGGCAGCCAAAGAGAAACTTCGTTTATCCGATTTACAAGACTCTCAGTTGGTGTTGCCGTCGGTAGGCTTGCAAGCACGTATGATGCTCGACAGGCTGATGGAGAATAAGGATTTCAAACTTTCGTCGCATGTAGAACTTAACGAAACAAATATATTGTTGCAACTTGTTGCCACAGGCATGTATGTGACAATTCTTTCTACATCGGCAGTGTTTGGTAATCCCCGATTCAAGTCTATACCTATTGATGAGCCCGGTAATATAATGCAAGCGTCGTTGCTTAGTCTCAAGGGTGCGTATCAAAAGGCTGCAGCAAAAGAGTTTATTACCATCTTGTTGGAAACTGATGCCGTGAAACGCCGTCTTATGAATATAATATGATAAATGCATATTCTTTCTTTTATCTTGATTATTTCAGCTCTTTGTTGTAAATTTGTGTGCTATTAACTAAATAAAGTCTATAATGGAGAAGTATAATGTAATAAGACGTATCCCGAGTTTCGATACAGATATGTCGGCAACATTGCGTCCGGCATCATTTCTTAATTATGCACAAGAGGCTGCCAATATACATGCCGATTACATTGGTGTGGGATATGATAATATGCATATTACACGTAAGGCATGGGTGCTTGCCCGCATGCATGTGATTTTTCATAAGTTGCCAAAATGGCGCGAAAATATAAACGTGCAATCGTGGCATAAAGGTGCAAGCGGATTCCAATTTCTTCGTGATTTTGTTGTATATGATAAAGAGGGTAGCGAGAAACTTATCTCTGCAACAACATCGTGGCTGGTTATAGATATTGACACCCGTCGCTTGTCTAAATACCCCGAACTTGCCAATGATGAGGAGAAATCAATTAAAGAAGATGTGATAGCAGAAGCTGCACCAAAAATCATGATGCCCAAGGAGGCTGTTCCTGCACTTGTGGCAAAACATTTGGCAAACTACTCCGACCTTGACATGAATGGGCATGTAAACAATGTGAAATATACCGAGTGGGCGATGAATGTCATTGAGCTGGAGGTGACAAACAATAAACCGCTTAAGGAACTTATAATTAATTTCAATAACGAGGTTAAGGCCGGCGACGAGGTTGAGCTTTATCGTTATTGTGAAGAAGGCGAAGATGGTTCGCTCGTATATTATATCGAAGGTAAGGTGAACGATAAGTCCTCTTTCGTGGAGAAACTTGTTTTTTGATTGGCAGTGGTTTCTTAACCGAATAATCAAATAGATACACAAAACATTTTTTATATAGTTTCAAAATAAGAGAGGAGTTACCCGATAAATTTCGAGTAACTCCTCTCTTATAATAGAATTCAAGAAACAGCCTTTAGAAATTAAGACGCAGTGCTATTCCGGAAGATTCAAGCGAGGCGTATGGCTGCAAATTCATTTTACAGTCAGTTCGTCGTTGCTCGAAATCAACATTGATAACAAAATATCTTATTCGTATATTGGGAGTATAGATGTTTTAGAAAAATAGTTAGAAACTGTTTATTAAATGATGTTATTCTATTTCGAATGTTCTAATTTCGCAATTGCCCATGACCGGAATTTCGTGTTGCGGTTTGTCTTCGATAACACTTTGTAACATTTTAAGAAAAAAGCCGTGGCTGAATACCAATATATTTTTACCGGCATACTCCTTATTTATAAGTTGCAGGAATGCTCCGGCTCTTGTGCCGACAGCTTCGTTGCTTTCTACACTCTTGTTCAGTGTTGCATTTATCATCGAGAGTCCTGTAAGGTTACCCATATTGCGCTCGCGTAGCAGTGGGGTGGTTATAATCGGCACATCTTTTTCCTTAAGTGCAATTTTGGCTGTATCCACGCAGCGTTTCAGGTCGCTGCATAGTACAACATCGAAATATATTGCCTTCAGTTTCGCTTGCAAGGCAGCAGCCTGTTCTTCTCCTTTTTGTGATAGTTTGCCGGGTGTCTGCCCTTGAAAAATTCGTCGGGCATTATCTTCGGTTTCACCATGGCGTATAATATATAAGGTGGTAGGCATATTGTTGGAATATTTTAAGAGGGTGAGCCAAAATTATATTTTGACACACCCTCTTTGAAAATGTATTTTTGTTATCAGTTTGCGCTTTCAAACAGTTTTAGGAAGCGTACATCATTCTCACTGAACAAGCGAAGGTCCTTTACCTGATATTTAAGGTTTGTGATACGTTCAATACCCATTCCGAATGCGTAACCCGAATAAATTTTACTGTCGATTCCGCACAACTCAAGTACGTTGGGGTCGACCATTCCGCAACCCAGAATTTCCACCCATCCTGTTCCTTTGCAGAAGGGGCAGCCTTTACCGCCACAAATGTTACAACTTATATCCATCTCGGCCGAGGGTTCGGTGAATGGGAAATATGATGGACGCAGGCGTATTTTGGTGTCGGTTCCGAACATCTCCTGTGCAAAGAGCAACAGTACCTGTTTCAAGTCTGTGAATGATACGTTTTTGTCGATGTAAAGGCCCTCTACCTGATGAAAGAAACAGTGTGCACGATAGCTGATAGCCTCGTTGCGGTAAACACGCCCCGGGGCTATGATGCGAATCGGAGGCTGTGTTGTTTCCATGACACGACTCTGTACACTGCTTGTGTGTGTACGTAAGATTATGTCGGGGTGAGCCTCTACAAAGAATGTATCCTGCATGTCGCGAGCGGGATGATCCTCGGCAAAATTCATCGACGAGAACACGTGCCAATCGTCCTCAACCTCGTTTCCATTGGCTATTGAGAAGCCCAAACGTGCAAAGATGTCCACAATCTCGTTTTTTACAATGGAAAGCGGATGACGTGTACCCAAGGTCGAAGGGTAGGAGGGGCGTGTAAGGTCCATCTCGCACAACTCTTCGTCGTTGTTCGAGAGTTGTTCCTTTAGCGCATTGAACTGCTCCTGAATAGCATTCTTCAATTCATTAAGACGTACACCCACTTCTCTTTTCTGCTCGGCCGGAACTTCGCGGAATTGCGCCATAAGCCCGTTGATTATACCTTTTTTACTTAAATATTTAAGGCGAAGGGCTTCCAATTCCTCAGCATTGCCGGCTGTAAGCCCTTTAACCTCTTCAAGCAGTTGGTTTATTTGCTCTATCATAGTTTTTTATATTTTAGAAGCTGTTTAAATTTCTAAAAAAAAGTTTTTATTATACCGGAAGCTGTTTAATTCGTTATCTCGTTGTTTTTTTATATTCAAAATGTCTGTTTCACCTTTTTGCGGTTACATAGCCCGCTTGCGCCCTTAAAAAAGAAGCAAGCATCCTATTTTTGCTCTATAAAAACTAAACGATATAAATTTGAACAGCTTCTTATGCAAAAACAAAATCGTCGCGAAGTTAATGAATTTAATGCAAAAATAATGTGAGTTATGTAATTAATTTGATAACATTATCTCATAGTGTTGTGATGTTTTTAAAAAAATAAAAGAAATTTGAATAAAATTATTTGTGTATTGAAAGATTTTTAGCAAATTCGCACTTTCGCTTGATAGGCTGTATATAATATTGCTGTATTTTTTATTACTATGGAATATAAGGAAATCGATTGCGGAGTGGAGGAGTTGCTCGAAACGTTGGCACGACGTTTGTCTGAAGAGGATGTTACACGTATAAAGGATGCATATCTCTTTGCAAAAGAGGCACATAAGGAACAACGGCGTAAATCGGGTGAGCCCTATATAATGCATCCGCTGGCTGTTGCGCGCATTGTAGCCAACGAGTTGGGATTGGGAGCGAATCCTATTATTGCCGCTTTTCTGCACGATGTAGCCGAAGATACACAATACACCATCGATGATATAAAACAGCGTTATGGCGATGACGTGGCATTTCTTGTAAATGTGGTAACAAAGAAGAAAAAGAAGCAGTATGAATCGTCGAAGCAGATAGATAATTATAAACAGATGCTTGCATCGTTGCACTACGATATTCGTGCTTTGCTTATCAAACTTGCCGACCGCCTGCATAATATGCGTACATTAAGCAGTATGCGTCCCGATAAGCAGATGAAGATTGCCGGCGAAACAGACTATTTTTATGCACCATTGGCGCATCGTTTGGGATTATATCACATCAAGCGCGAGTTGGAGAATCTCTCTTTCCGTTATCGTTGTCCGCGTGAATATGCCCAATTGGAAGATGCCATTGCCGATGAACAGATGGAGAAGGTTACAGCGTTGCGTACATTTATGTCGAAGATAGAGCAGATGCTTGAGGAAAATGATATTATGCTTGCACGTACCGAGTTACAGTGCCGTGGCCCGTACAGTACGTGGAAAAAGATGCATGCATCGGGGTGTGATTTCAATCATGTTGAAGGTAAGTATTATATTCGTATCATATATCCTTACGGACACGACTACTCCGAGAAGGATATGAGCCTTAAAATATATTCGTTGCTCACCGACCGCTTTAAAGAGAAACCGGGCAGTGTAGCCAACTTTATCGACTCACCAAAGGAGAACGGCTACCAAAGCTTTCATGTGAAGCTGCTTACCGATGCCGGTACATGGGAGGAGATACACATATCATCGGAACGTATGGTGCGTAAATCGCAGTTCGGTTGTCTTTCGGAGCGCAATGATGGGAATATTGTAAATTGGATTGAAAAGTTCAAATTGTTGTTGCAAGATATTGCTTCACATGGAAAGGAGATGGAGTACATGGAAGGTGTAACCTCTTCGTTCTACAACGATGATATTATGGTGTTTACGCCGCAGGGTAAAGGTGTCATTTTGCCTAAAGATGCTTCGGCACTCGATTTTGCTTTCGAAATACATAGCAAATTGGGCGAACATGCACAATTCGCAAGGATAAACGGTATTTTATCTTCGGTAAAGACAATTCTGCATCGCGGTGATTGTGTCGAGATAGGTACAAATGAAAATGTTGTGCCTTCGGCCGATTGGCTTGAGCATGTATCTACTTATAAAGCAAAATCGCATCTGCATTCGATTCTGAACAAACAGAAACAGTTGCAATATAAACGCTGTTCCACTTGTCATCCGCTACCGGGCGATGAGGTTATAGGCTTCCGTTCCGAGGATGGCTCTATAACATTGCATCGTCGCGATTGTAAGTCGGCAATTCGTTTAGCCTCACAAAAGGGTGATGATATTGTTGCCGTAAACTTCGAGGAGGATATAGATTTTCTCTATCCGGCGAAGATAAGCATTACAGCCATCGACCGTTATCATCTTTTGAGCGATATTATAGATTGCATAACAAACCGTCTGCATCTTTCATTAAATCATATTATAACAGAAAGTATCGACCAGATTGTTACATGTACAATGGTTTTCTCAATCCATTCTTCGGCTGAATTACAAAAGGTTATTGCAGATATCTCCACCATCGATGGAGTAGACGAGGTCAAACAGCATGTAGATGTAGAATAATATCTCTCTAAACAATAAAAAAAACAGATATTTGATATCTGTTTTTTTTATTGTTATTTTTCAATATCGAAGCGTAACTTCTCATCTCCTTCGCAATGTACGGTAATCTTGTCACCGGGTTGTAATTTGCCGTTAAGAAGCAATTCCGAAACCTCGTCTTCAATCAGATTCTGCAGGGCACGCTTAAGCGGGCGGGCACCAAACTGAACATCGTAACCTCTCTTTGCCAAAAGTTGCTTTGCTTCGTCGGTAAGTTTTATGCCATATCCCATTTCTTCTATGCGGCGTACAATGTGCTCCAGCTCCAAATCTACGATGTTTTTTATGGCATCGAGGGAAAGCTGGTCGAAATTTATTATTTCGTCTACTCGGTTAAGGAATTCGGGTGCAAAACGTTTGTGCAATGCTTTCTGTATTACGTCACGTGAGTATTGCTTGTTGTCCAAACGTTCTTCTTTTGTAAATCCTACACCCAGTCCGAAGTCCTTCAGTTCGCGCGTACCAATGTTCGATGTCATTATTATTACCGTATTGCGGAAATCTACAGTGCGGCCATAGCTGTCGGTGAGGCGTCCTTCGTCCATCACCTGCAACAGCAGGTTGAATACATCGGTGTGTGCTTTCTCTATTTCGTCGAGCAATACTATGGAGTAGGGTCGACGACGCACACGTTCGGTAAGCTGTCCTCCCTCTTCGTAACCAACATAACCCGGAGGCGCACCTACAAGACGAGAAACGGTGAACTTTTCCATGTATTCACTCATGTCTACACGTATAAGAGCATCGGCCGAACCAAACATGAATTTTGCCAATTCCTTTGCAAGCAATGTCTTTCCAACCCCGGTGGGTCCCAGGAACATGAATGTTCCTATCGGCTTGTTGGGATTCTGCAGCCCGACACGACTGCGCTGTATAGCTTTTGTAAGTTTCTCGATGGCATTATCTTGTGCAATAACTTTACTAGTGAGTTCGCTCTTCATGTTTCTCAAGCGTGTCCATTCATCCTGTTGCATACGTTGCAGGGGAATACCCGATATCATTGCAACCACATTTGCAATATTCTCGGCGTCGACTATCTCACGTTTGTCACGCATACTTTCAAGCCAACTCTCTTTTTTGCTCTTGTAGAGTTCTTTCATTTGCTTTTCTTCGTCGCGATGTTTGGCTGCCAATTCAAAATTCTGTGCTTTTACGGCAGCCATCTTCTCTTCTTCCATGCGAGCAATGCTCTTTTCAAGTTCTTCAATCTCGGCAGGAACCTTTATATTGCTTATGTGCATACGTGCTCCGGCTTCATCGAGGGCATCTATAGCCTTGTCGGGGAAGCAACGGTCGGTTATATACCTGTCTGTCAATTTGACACACGTTTCCAATGCTTCGTCGGTATATGTGACATTATGGTGCTCTTCGTATCGTTCTTTGATATTGTTCAATATTGCAAGAGTATCTTGTGGTGATGTGGGCTCTACAAGAACCTTTTGGAAACGACGCTCCAACGCTCCATCCTTTTCAATGCTTTTGCGATATTCGTCGAGCGTAGTTGCGCCGATGCATTGTATTTCACCACGTGCCAATGCCGGTTTAAGAATGTTTGCAGCATCCATTGAACCGGGTGATGAACCGGCACCCACAATTGTGTGTAACTCGTCGATAAAGAGTATTATATTGGGGCTTTTTTCGAGTTCGTTGAGTATCGAGCGCAGACGTTCCTCGAACTGGCCGCGATATTTCGTTCCGGCAACCACAGCTGCCATGTCGAGTGAAATTATGCGTTTGTCGAACAGCATACGCGAAGTCTTACGCTCCACAATTCTTTGTGCAAGTCCCTCGACAATAGCCGATTTTCCAACTCCGGGTTCACCGATAAGTACCGGGTTGTTCTTCTTCCTGCGGCTCAAAATTTGTGAGATACGTTCAATCTCCTTCTCACGGCCGACAACAGGGTCAAGACGCTTCTCTTTTGCCGCTTGCGTCATATCAATGCCGAAATTGTCGAGTACAGGTGTGTCGTTCGAGGGTTTGGCTTCGCGTGTGGCCGAATAAGATTGACGATTTCCCGGCGCATCGCTATTGTTATGCATCATTTCTTCATCCTCGTCATCTTCATCGGTGAAACCGAATCCTCCTTTTATCTCTTTACTCTCGCCGTTTATGGCTTTAATGGCATTTTGTACCTTGTCGTAAGTTACATCATTTTGCATAAGAATGTTTGATGCCACACTGCTTTCGTCACGAAGTATCCCTAAAAGGACATGTTCGGTGTTGGTGTTGCTTTTCAGGTTACGTGCTTCCAAGGCACTGAAACGCAACACCTTCGCTGTATTCATATTCATCTCTATGTTTTCGTTGCGAGGCTCATCGTTGCTTTCTGCAACTTTTATGCGTTCCTCGATTGTCTCCTTGATTTTTTCTGTATCCACCTTCAGATATTCCAATATCTGCTTTGCTATTCCATCTTCATTTCGCATTATACCAAGCAACAGGTGCTCGGGTGCGATACTGTTGCTGCGAAGACGGTATGCCTCTTCCTTGCTCTTTATCAATATTTCAGACATTTTTTGCGAAAATTCATTGTTCATATCTTCTTTCCTCCTCAATCAATTCTTTTTTGAATATTCGTTTCGGGTTGCAAAAATACAATCCTTGTCGTTCTGCTCGTAATTTATTTACATAATATTCCTAACAAAAACCATGCCAAAGTATTAAAAATACATAACACAATTTCTATCCATGGCTGTTTTTCTGTTTTCATTTAGAAGTTGTTTAAATTTATATCCTTGAAATTTTTATAGGTCTTTTTTAGTATGTTTTTTCATTTTTCAAAGGCGCATAGCGGGCTATGTAACTGCAAAAAAGGCAAGCATAACTCGCGTATAATGTAAACATAATATTAGAAAGAAATTTAAACAGCTTCTAAGACGCGTCTGAATATAAAACGTTTATTCGGGAACTATATTTTAAACAATTCATATATTAACAGTGGTTATTCCCTTTTTTTTGCTTAATTTTGCAGTTGCTGTGAAAGATTGGTTGCAATCACTGTAATATTGAAGTTTTATATATTAAGTTTGTTTGTACAGTTTTTCCGGCTTCCAAGAATAAAACCGAAAATATAATACAATGTATCGTACAAAAACCTGTGGCGAGCTGCGTATCGCCGATGTAGAGAAAAACGTTACACTTTGCGGATGGGTGCAACGTGCCCGTAAAATGGGTGGTATGACATTCGTTGATGTGCGTGACCGTTACGGTGTTACGCAGCTTGTGTTCAGTGAGGATGTAAATGCCGAATTATGCGAGAAAGCTTCGCACCTCGGTCGTGAATATGTTATTCAGGCAACAGGTGTTGTGCGTGAGCGTCAGAGCAAGAACGCCAATATTCCTACGGGTGATATTGAGATTATCGTGGATTCATTGAATATCCTTAATGTGGCAGATACACCTCCTTTTACGATAGAGAACAATACCGATGGTGGTGATGATTTACGCATGAAATACCGTTACCTCGATTTGCGTCGTGAGGCTGTACGCAAAAACCTCGAGATTCGGCACCAAATGACAATGGAGGTACGTCGCTATCTCGATTCTTTGGGTTTCATCGAAGTGGAGACACCTATGCTTATTGGTTCTACTCCCGAGGGTGCTCGCGATTTTGTGGTACCTTCGCGTATGAATCCCGGGCAGTTCTATGCTCTTCCGCAAAGCCCGCAGTTGTTCAAACAGTTGCTTATGGTTTCCGGTTTCGACCGTTATTTCCAGATAGTGAAATGTTTCCGCGATGAGGATTTGCGTGCCGACCGTCAGCCCGAATTTACTCAAATAGACTGTGAAATGAGTTTTGTCGAGCAGGAGGATGTGATAACAATATTCGAAGGCATGGCAAAGCATCTCTTCAAGACCATAAGAGGGGTAGAACTGAACGAGGCTTTCCCACGTATGACATGGCACGATGCTATGAAATACTACGGTAGCGACAAACCAGATACTCGTTTCGAGATGAAGTTTGTAGAGTTGATGGATATTATGAAAGGGCATGGTTTTGGTGTATTTGACAGTGCCGAATATATCGGTGGTATATGTGCAAAAGGTGCTGCTGTATATACACGCAAACAACTCGATGCGCTTACCGATTTTGTACGTCGTCCGCAGATTGGTGCAAAGGGTATGGTATATGCACGTGTGGAGGCTGATGGAACTGTTAAATCGAGTGTAGACAAATTCTACTCGCAGGATGTTCTTCAGCAGATGAAAGCTGCTTTCGGTGCCGAGCCCGGTGATTTGATACTTATCTTAAGCGGTGATGATACAATGAAGACACGTAAACAGTTGTGTGAATTACGTCTTGAGGTTGCCGGGCAGCTTGGCTTGCGCGACAAAAACAAGTTCTCGTGTCTTTGGGTTGTTGATTTCCCGCTTTTCGAGTATAGCGAAGAGGAAGGACGCTATATGGCAATGCATCATCCTTTTACCTCTCCGAAACCCGAGGATGTACCTTTGCTCGATACAGACATGGGTGCTGTTCGTGCAAATGCTTACGACATGGTTATCAACGGTGTAGAGGTTGGTGGCGGCTCTATACGTATCTTTGACAGTGAATTGCAGAACAAGATGTTTAAATTGTTGGGCTTTACTCCCGAACGTGCACAGCAACAGTTCGGGTGGTTGCTTGATGCGTTCAAATACGGTGCTCCTCCTCATGGCGGCTTGGCTTATGGACTCGATCGTTGGGTGAGTCTTTTTGCCGGTCTTGACAGTATTCGCGACTGTATCGCATTCCCGAAGAATAACTCGGGTCGTGATACCATGATAGATGCTCCTGCAGCTTTGGAGCAGGCACAACTCGATGAGTTGAATATTGCTTTGGATTTAAAAGATAAGAAATAACTCAATTATGGGCAATAAAATTGCGAAACATCAGGTTCCGGGCCAAAAGAAGCGTAAACGCAATGCTGAAAAACATCGTCGGCAATTGATGAAGAATATTGCAATAATAGTTGTAGCAATAGTTTTTCTACTGTTTATGTTAGCAGCCTTCCTGCATCCTCCAATAGAGGTCAGATAAAAAGAAATTGGGTTGTCCTGAAAGTTTAACGGACAACCCAATTTCTTTTTATCTTTTACAATAAATATGGCTGATATATTACCAAAACCATCCTCGCTTTTTCTTGGGTAACTCCTCGCCATTTTCCGAATAGATATCGGCCCACGTCTTTTTACTATTTATCATTTCATATATGCGTCCCCAATCGGGCAAGCCACCCAGGTTTTTGTCGTCGATAAAAAGGTCGGCATCTATTTTGCAATAGCCTCCCTCGCTATCTACATTCTCTTCGGGGAAATTCTTGTTTACAGCATAAAATTCCACACCACGTTCTCTGCACCAATCGACTGCTTCTTGCAATAGCGGGCCTTTACGTACGGTCCACAGTATAAGGCGATGGCGTTCGTTTGTTAACATCTTTAAGGTGGTTGTAGCAAATGGAATTTCTTTACCAATCTCGGGGTATCGGTGTTCCACAACCGTTCCGTCAAAGTCAATAGCAATTATCATATTAATTGTGTTTTTGTTTCATCTTTTGCGAAGATAATGATTTATTTTTAATTTACAAGATAATCTTGTAATGTCGTTATATTGTAGTTTTTCTGTATTTGTTGTTTGTTTTTATCTATACGGTTTTCTGTTGATTTCGAGAGTTCTTGTTTTATATCGTCAGGATGCTTATCTCTTTTGTTGTCGGAGATACTCTTTACACACAGCAGTAAGTCCGCATGAAGCGCATTCGGGTGTACGTGCCTTGCATACATATCGACCATGCAGTATGAGCCAATGATGTGCTTTGGGAATCAATTCTGCTGGAAAATATTTCATAAGTTCTGTTTCAACGCTATATGGAGTTGTGCAACGCTTGGGGACAAGTCCTATTCTGTGGCTGACGCGAAATACATGTGTGTCGACTGCCATTGCTGACTTATTATATACGACAGATTGTATTACATTTGCTGTTTTGCGACCAACCCCGGGAAGTGTTATCAGCTCTTCGAGTGTATCGGGAACCACACCACCAAAATCACTGCATAATTTCCGAGCCATCCCAACAAGGTGTTTGGCTTTGTTGTTGGGGTATGAAATACTTTTAATGTAATTGAACACTTCATCGGGATGTGCTTCGGCAAGTTCGGCCGGGCCGGAGTAGCGGGCAAGCAAGTCGGGGGTGACCATGTTTACACGCTTATCGGTGCATTGCGCCGACAATATTACAGCTACAAGCAATTCATAGGGATTGTTATAATTAAGTTCGGTTTCGGCAACAGGCATTGCTTTTTCGAAATATTCTATTACCTGTTTATATATTTCCTGCTTTTTCATAGTTGGTTTTATTTCTCCATTTATGCAAATGTAATAAAGTAATACGGTCCGACAAAAACGGGAACACCACAAAATATTAATTTTGATATTATTTTACAATCAGTTATTTATTAATATAAGGTGTAAATTCTGTTATGACGATTTTTTATTACCTTTGCGGTGCTATGGATAAAAAATACACAAAAGAGGAGGAGTGGATAAATGCCGTATCGCATGGTGTAGGTTTCGTTATGTCTGTTGCGGTATGTACCTTTTTTTTAGTATACGGATATAAGAGCGGTGATACTATAACAAAAACAAGCCTATGGCTTTACATGCTTGGTGTGTTGTCGTCGTATCTGTTTTCTACATTATATCACGCGTGCAGGGCGTCGTCAGAATGGAAACAGTGTTTGCGCAGGATTGACCATGCTGCAATATATTGGCATATTGCCGGCAGTTATTCACCTATAACGCTTATTGCTCTGCGGGATGTCGATTATTGGGGGTGGGGTATTTTCTTCTTTTGTTGGTTGTGTGCATCTGTGGGGACATTATTGAGTATATTTAATTTTAATAAACAAAGTCGTCTCGAAACGCTCTGTTATGTACTTATGGGAATGACAATTCTTGTGGCTTTCAAACCATTTTACGAGAATGTCGACGGGTGGATTTTGTTTTGGGTGATAGCCGAGGGTGTAAGCTACATCATTGGTGCCATATTATACAGTTTTCATAAAGTAAAATATATACACTCGGTTTTTCATCTCTTTGTAATTATTGGTGATGTTTGCCACATGATTGCTGTCTGGAAAATAATTGAAATTTATTTGAGTTAAATTGCGAAGAAAGGATGTGGCTTGTGACTGTTTCCAAGGGCTAAGATAAGAAACCTTTGTGTTATACGATAAACGTTTTCCATCTGTATTTGTGGATGAATTTTTGCATCCCGAAAAACTCCTAAAAAACGTAAGATAAAGCCCCCCCTATGCCAACAAAATATGGACGAGAGGTGCAGATCAATTTCTATTAAAGTTGCACAGTGAGGGCAAGAGTATTAAATATATTGCAGCCCAAATGGGCAGAAGCCAAAGAGCAATAGTAATTAGATAGAATAAAGTTATTCAATAATAATACTCTATTATTCTGATAAAAAAACAAACAAGTTTGTTTTTTTATCCGCTCGCCTTTCCGTATCTTTGCATTCGTTACGCTGTGCAGGAGTGCAGCAAAAAAAAGATTTTTATGAATAAGGTATCGGAAAACCCTTTCAAAAACCGAACAGGTGGCGACATGCCACTCGTTGTAATTACCGCACTCTTTGTTACCTGCTATTTGGTATCGAATATAATGGCAGTGAAGGTGATAGGTTTCTTCGGTTTGTTTTATTTTGATGCAGGAACAATAACCTTTCCTTTCGCATACATGCTTGGTGATGTACTTACCGAGATATGGGGCTATCGTAATGCCCGTAAGGTTATATGGATTACTTTTGTGTGCAACTTGCTTATGGTATTTTGTACTCAAGTGGGTGTGTGGCTTCCTTCGCCCGATTATCTCGATACAGCATCTCAGTCCTACAACAGTATATTCAATTACGTGCCTCGTATTGTGGTGGCATCGTTGACAGGTTTCTTGCTTGGTGAGTTGTCGAACGCATGGTTCATGGAACGAATAAAGATGGTTACCCGCGGTCGTTTTTTATGGCTGCGTACTATAGGCAGTTCCATTATCGGTTATCTGCTCGATACCGTACCCTTTGTGCTGATAGCCTTTCTTGGAACACTTACCACACGTGATTTATTACTTATGATGGCGTCGCAGTATTTTATGAAACTCTCCATCGAGATGCTCTTTGGTACTCCGTTGGCCTATGCCGTAATTCTTTACCTTAAACGTGAAATTCTGCGAACACGCTGCAATGGATAGATATTCTGTTATACACACAAAAATGCCTCGCGAATTTGTGCTGCTGCAAGGTGGCGGTTGTCGGTGGGGCAGATGTACCTTCTGTAATTATCACGAGGATGTGAGCAATACCCCTTATGAACTGAACAAAAGTGTTCTGCAACAGGTGACAGGCCTATACGGGGTGTTGGATGTGATAAATTCCGGTTCGGCAATGGAACTCGACGAATGTACGATAGAACTGATTTCTACAGTGGTACGTGAGAAAAATATTCACACTTTGTGGTTCGAGGCACATTATATGTATCGTCATCGGTTGAACGATTTTGCCAAATGTTTTGCTCCTGCATGTGTAAAGTTCCGTTGCGGCATAGAAAGTTTTGACCCCTCTTTGCGTGTATCGTGGAATAAAGGCGTTCCTTCTGCTGTTACTCCGCAGGATGTGGCACGTTACTTCAGCGGTGTGTGTCTGCTATGTTGTACAGTGGGCGACAGTCGCGAAAGAATTCTTTCCGACATTGCCACAGCACGTAACAATTTCGAGTATTTCAGCGTAAATGTATTTTGCGATAACGGAACACCGGTTCGGCGCGATGAACAACTTGTCGAGTGGTTTCTTCGCGAGGTGTATCCCCAATTAAATGAAGCTCCGGGGGTAGAGGTTTTGCTCGAGAATACCGATTTAGGCGTAGGGTAGTATGCTTATATATTTATAAGGTGTAGCAACACCTGTTTTTGTATATTACTGTTACAAAACAGTAATTTTATAATAACCGAATGATAATATTTCTGTAATAAAATTGAAACATCGTTTTTTGATTTTTGCAGTGTAAAAAAACAAAGAATGATGCACAAGGAACGTCTCCGGAATATTTGTGATTTTAACCCGGGTTTTACAAATGGTACGGATGCTCTTCGAGTGGCATGTTTAAGTTAAATTTATTACAGAATGAAAACTAAATTTATTTTTGCAGCCTTGTTGGCTTGCACAGTGTTTGGAACAAATGCGCAGAATGCGCAGGATGAACACAACGGTAAAACGATTCTTCAGGTATTCGGAAATTTCCACAGCGGCTTCGGCTCGCAACGCGATGATCGCGGCTTCGAACTCGAGCGCAGTTACCTTGGCTACGAATACTCTTTTGGTAAATCTCTTTCGGTTAAAGGTGTAATGGATATTGGTGCTTCAACCGATGATTACGAGCGCATCGCCTATATCAAAAACGCTCAAATCAGCTACAAAACAGGTCGTCTGACACTTAACGGCGGTCTTATCTCCACAACACAATTCAATATGCAGGAGAAGTTCTGGGGCTATCGTTATGTTATGAAATCGTTCCAAGACCTTTACAAATTCGGTAGCAGTGCCGACCTCGGTCTCTCGGCAACATATCGTTTTGCCGATTGGATTTCGGCCGATGCCATCATTGTAAACGGTGAGGGCTATAAAATGGAGCAGACCGACGATGGTCTGTTGTATGGCTTGGGCGCCACAATCAACCCCTTTAAAGGGCTTACACTTCGCGTGTACGGTGGAATAAACGAGGGTGTCGAGGATGGAGAGGAAAACACTGTAAATTATGCGATGTTTGCCGGTTACCGTAACAACCTCTTTTCAATTGCTGCCGAATATAACATTCTTCAGAATGCAAAGTTTAAAGACAATCACGACCAATATGGTTTATCAATCTACGGCTCGTTGAAATTGGACAAGAATTGCGAAATCTATGCGCGCTACGACGATTTGTCTTCGAAAGACGATTGGAATGAGGCCAAGGATGAATCAGCTGTAATGGCCGGTGCACAGTTTAAATTGGGCAAGAATGTGAAAATAGCACCTAATATCCGTGTCATCATGCCTAAGGCCGATGGTTCCGACGAGAAATGCATGGGTTACATCAGCTGCTATTTTGGTCTTTAATTCGGTGATGCTCTTTTAAATAACATTTCTAACAATTAATAAACGATTATTATGAAAAAGATTTTTGGTTTTGTGATTTATTCGGCTATTGCACTTATGACATTAGCTTCATGTGGTAAAAAGTCTGTCGACGCCGGTCGTGATTCGGTGGAACTTACCGGAGCCGGAGCAACTTTCCCGTTGCCTTTCTACAATGTTGTTTTCGAAAAATTTGCACTGATAAATGATGACGAGGTTGCTTATGGTGGCATTGGCAGCGGTGGTGGTGTACGAAACCTTAAAGACCGTATTGTCGATTTTGCCGGAAGTGATGCATTTCTCTCCGATAAGGAGATGAACGAAATGTCACCTGTTGTGCATATCCCTTCGTGTATGGGTGCTGTGGTGCTTGCCTACAATCTTCCCGGTGTAGAGAAACTCAATCTTTCGGGTGATGTTGTAGCCGATATCTTTGCAGGCAAAATACGTCGCTGGAACGATGCACGCATTGCCGAGATGAATGCAAGTGTGGCACTTCCCGATACAGAGATTGTTCCGGTATTTCGTTCGGATGGCAGTGGTACCACATTTGTCTTTACCGATTATCTGTCGAAGGTAAGCAACGATTGGAAACAGAACTACGGTGCCGGAAAATCGGTTAACTTCCCTGTAGGGCAGGCTGCAAAAGGTAATCCCGGTGTTGCCGGTGTCATTTCACAGACGGTGAACAGTATCGGCTATGTAGGTTCGGAATACGCATTTGCTCAAGGTGTTCCCTATGCAAGCATGCTCAATGCATGTGGCGAGTTTGTGATGCCTGACGCACAAACAATCTCTGCTGCTGCATCGGGTGATATTCCGGCCGATACACGTACATCGATAACAAACTCCGCAGCCCAAGGCGCTTATCCCATAAGTACTTTCACATGGTTGATAGTTTACAAAGAGCAGAACTATGCAGGCCGTACCATCGAGCAGGCACAAGGCACAATGGATTTATTGCAGTACATAATTGGTGAAGAAGCGCAGAAGATGACTGCCGAGGTTAATTATGCTCCTCTGCCCAAAAAGGCTGTTGAATTGAGCAAAACAAATCTTAAACAGATTACATTCGACGGTGTTGCTATCTTGAAATAAAAAACGATGAACGATAGAATATTCAGAATAATACTGTTCTCCTCGGCTTTACTGATGCCTGTTATTTGTGGGGGAGTTATCTACTCCCTCACAACCGACGCGTCAGAGGCTCTGGGGCATTTTGGGTTCTTTCATTTTCTTACCTCATCCGAGTGGAACTATACCGAGGGTGCCGAGAGCTACGGTGCACTGCCATTTATAACCGGCACCATACTTACAACATTGTTGGCTTTGCTCTTTTGTATTCCTTTTTCGTTGCCCGTCTCTTTGTTCGTTGGTGAATACTTTAAAGGGACAAAAATGGCCGAGATGCTTGGTACTGTAACCGACTTGCTTGCAGGTATTCCGTCTATAATATACGGCTTATGGGGCTTCTACACGTTACGTCCCTTGATTATGGCTTTGAACATCTCTCCGCAAGGTTCGGGAATACTTACTGCGTCGCTTGTGTTGGCTATAATGATTGTTCCTTATGCTGCGTCGTTGAGTGCCGAGTTTATAAAAATGGTGCCAAATGAATTGAAAGAGGGTGCATACAGCATGGGTGCCACACGTGCCGAGGTTATACGTCACGTGATATTTCCTGTTGCCGGCCCGGGAATATTCTCCTCTTATATATTGGCAATTGGAAGGGCACTTGGTGAAACCATGACAGTTACGATGTTAATCGGTAATACAAATAACATTCCCCACTCGTTAACATCAACAGGCAACACAATGGCAAGTATAATAGCCAATCAGTTTGGCGAGGCCGAAGGCCTGCGTTTATCATCGCTTATAGCCATTGCATTAGTGCTGTTTCTAATTACAGCTTTGATAAATATGATAGGAAAGTTTCTTATCAAACGTGCAAGAATTATGTGATTATGAAAAAGATTGTGAAAAAACGTCGGTTATATGTAAACCGTATTTTGTTTTTGTCGGTATGTTTTTTTGCTCTGCTTACGGCAGTACCTCTCATTGCTATTTTAGGTGAGGTGCTGGTACGTGGTTGGGAGCAACTTAATTGGTCGTTCTTTACCGAACCTACACCCACGGCCTTTAAAGCAATGAAGGCTATTCGTGCAGGTGAAGCTATTCCCGGAGGTATAGCAAACGGTATAATAGGAACGTTGTTGATGCTTGGTATGGCAACATTGTTTGCAGTGCCTATTGGTATAATGTGCGGTATATTTCTTGCCGAGAACAGCAAAAGTCGTTTTTCGATGTTTGTGAGTTATCTGACCGATCTGCTTCAGGGTACTCCGTCTGTTATAATAGGTATAATAACATATATATGGGTGGTCGTTCCAATGAAAGGATACTCGGGCATTGCAGGTAGTGTGGCACTTTTCATAATGATGCTACCTTTGATAATACGCTCAACCGAAGAGACAATGAAAATACTTCCGGTATCGCTTAAAGAAGCAGGCCTTGCTCTTGGAGGCAGCTATGCACGTGTGGTGATGAAGGTGCAGCTTCCTGCGGCTTTCGGCGGAATATTTACCGGTGTTCTGCTTGCTGTGTCGCGTGTGATAGGAGAAACAGCACCTCTTATGTTTACAGCTCTTGGATGCTCGATGATTCGTTGGGAGGTAGACAAGCCTATAGCGGCCGTTCCGTTACTTATTTGGGAGTTTTTCAACGATCCTAATCTTCAGGAACTTATCTGGGGAGCTTCATTGTTTCTGCTTTTGTTTGTATTGTTCCTTAATATTACGGCAAAAGTTCTTGCAAAAAAATGGGCTTAAGAACTGTTTGGCTTTCTAAAACAACAACTAATTATAACTATTTAATCTTTAAATCATGGAAATAATAAAACCTATAATAGAATTCAACGATGTTTCTGTTTCTTATACTCGCACTACAATGGCTGTCAAAAATGTATCGGCAACAGTTGAACCAAACAGCATAACAGCCATTATGGGTCCCTCGGGTTGTGGTAAAAGTACACTTCTGCGTGCTGTAAATCTTATGCACGAACTTTACCCCAATATACGTGTGCAAGGTGAAATTTTGCTGAATGGTGAGAATATACTTTCTATGGAGCCTATTGATGTACGTCGCAAAGTGGGAATGGTTTTTCAACGTCCCACTCCTTTTCCCACCATGAGCATATACGATAATGTTCTTGCAGGTTTTACGCTTAACGGAATACATCTTGCAAAATCGAAAAAAGACGAGGTCGTAGAGAGGTGTTTGCGAAGTGTTTCGCTGTGGGATGAAGTGAAGGATGTACTTAATAAAAAAGGTACATTTCTTTCCGGTGGTCAACAGCAACGCCTATGCATAGCTCGTGCACTTGCCCTTAAACCCGATGTGTTGTTGATGGACGAGCCTACCTCGGCACTCGACCCGATAGCCACCAAACACATCGAAGAGTTGTTGGTGCAATTGAAAGACGAGGTTACAATTCTTATTGTCACTCATAATATGGGACAAGCCAAACGCATCTCTTCACGCTCTATGTTTATGTATTTGGGTGAACTTATAGAATACGATGATACCGAGCGTATGTTTACCAATCCGAAAGACGAACGTACCAAGGCTTATCTTACAGGAAAAATGGGGTAGTACTGTGTTCCACCTTGCAAAAAGGTGGTGTATTTTGTGTTTTAACGTTTCCGAAACGAAGTCCATCGATATACTTTGTTTCGGATTTACATCTTTTAGTATCCGGATACTACGATAAAAACGATAAAAAAAGCCTGATGGTGTACAATATAAAAACGCTTTTTGTAATTTTGCAACTCGATTAGTGCAAACGTTGTTTGCCCCGAAATTTGATGATTATGCAAAACAGAGTGCTCGACAGGTTGTGGACACGCAGTTATATTTTACTGTGTATTGCCACTTTTCTGATGTCGTTTTCGTTTTTTCTGCTTGTACCCACTTTGCCGTTCTACCTTGTGCAGAAGATGGGTGTCGCCCAAGAACTTGTAGGGCCTGTGCTCTCGTGTTATGTGGTAGCGGTTCTGTGTGTAAGGCCGTTTGCCGGCTTTGTGGCCGATATGTTCAAACGTAAGCAGGTGTATATCATCTCTTATATGTTGTTTGCTGTGGCCTTCTTGGGATATCTTATTGTGCGAAGCAATCTGCTTCTTTTTGTGTTATTACGCATTTTTCATGGTTTTGCATTTGGAGCCTTGAATACAACCGGTAACACCCTTGTTATAGATATAATGCCATCGTCGCGCAGGGGCGAAGGGCTTGGTTATTTCGGGGTTATGAATAATCTTGCAATGGCATTCGGTCCTATGGTGGGTCTTTTTATTATATCGGGTGGCGATTATATGATGTTGTTTGCTGTGTCGTTGCTGTTTGCCTGTGTGGGGCTTTGCCTTGGTACATTGGTGAAGGCTCCCAACCGCACACCTGCAAAAAAGGTAAATGCTGTTATTTCAATCGACCGTTTTTTTATGATAGAGGGGTTACCGGCCTGTTTCTCTCTGTTTCTGTTGGCAATTCCTTATGGTATGACAACAAGCTATATGGCTATGTACGCTGCTGAATCGGGCATAACATCGCATTCGGGGTTGTTTTTTACCGTCATGGCTTTCGGCCTTATTGTTTCGCGTCTTATATCAGGGAAGAAGGTCGATAGAGGCATGGTTACACAAACAATTAGAAACGGAATGTTTATTGCACTTCTTGGTGTTGCGGGTGAAGCACTCCTTTCGTTGGTTGCGGCACATAATCTTTTAATGGGATATTCTCTATATTTTGCATCGGCAATGTTAGTGGGCTATGGTTTCGGCACAATGTTTCCGGCTTTTAATACGTTGTTTGTCAGCATGGCGCCAAATTCACGCAGGGCAACGGCCAACGCCACATATCTTACAGGTTGGGATGTGGGTATAGGTTGCGGCATGCTTTTGGGTGGAAATGTTGCAGGTGTTGGTTACGCTATCTGCTTTATGCTTGGAGCTGTATTGGTTATTGTATCTCTCCTCTTTTTTGTAGCTTATGTAACCCGTCATTACAACTCTCATAAAGTACACTGACTCGTATTTAAAAAATGGCTTTTTAACGATTTAATATTCCTATTTGTGCTTTTTGTTTCGCGATTTCTTGCCTATTTCATTATTTATAAATATATTTGCAATATAACTAATCAGTTATAATAATATAGTTTTTTCTTAGTTGTTTAGTAAATGTGGGGCAGTTGCTTTGTGAAAAGCGACTGTCTTTTTTTTGTGGTTTTATTTGTAAATTAAGATTTTTATCTCTTCTCTATTTTAAATTATCGGTGGCTCACTGTGATTCTGACAGTGCTGAGGGTTTGAAATTGCTTTTGCTATAATGGTTGCCAATGGTTCTGCATAATGCATTGCCAATGGTAATTCTATTACTTTTGCTATGCGCTGTGCAGAACCGCATCAAACAGTTATACTAAAAACCAAAAAGGTTTCGTATTGATAAATTTAGAAGCTGTTTGAATTTCTTTCGAAAAAGTTTATTATATTATCCGCGAGTTGTGCTTGCCTTTTTATGTTCTTTTTTGCCTGTTTTTCCCTTTTTGCGGTTACATAGCCCGCTATGCGCCCTTAAAACATGAAAAAACATTCTAAAAAAGACCTATAAAAATTTCAAGGACATAAATTCAAACAACTTCTTAAACAGTTTCTAAAAATAACAGTATTTTGTATAATTTATCTTTGTTTTAGTTTACCGATACGATAAAAATGGTTACTTTTGTATTCATTTTTTTAATACATAAAAACATAAAAGAAAAAAGGGGCAACCTTAAATTGGAAATTTTAATTAATCTATATATGGAAAATAAAATTCAGGAATTAACCGAAAAAATCTACAACGAAGGTGTTGAAAAAGGTAATGCCGAGGCTGAACGTATTATTGCCGAAGCACGCAAAGAGGCTGCTGTGATTGTTAAGGAGGCACAGGTACAAGCCGACGCTCTTGTTGCCAATGCACAGAAAAGCGCTGATGACCTTATGGCAAACACCCGTTCCGAACTTAAATTGTACGGAGCACAGGCTGTGGGTGCCCTTAAATCGGAGACGGCATCACTTGTTACCGATGCCATTGTGAAGGCAGCCGTTAAAGAGGCCTTGAGTGGTGATGCTCTCAAAAATATAGTATTGAAAATTGCCGAGCGTTGGAGTGCCAATGAGGCATTGGTTATTTCAACCTCTGAGGCTGATGAACTTAAAGCCTATTTTGCAGCAAAAGCCAAAGCTTTGCTCGATAAAGGTGTAGAGATTAAAGAGGTTAACGGAGTGAAAGCATCCTTCTCAATTGCTCCCACCGATGGTTCCTATAAGGTGAATTTCGGAGAGGCCGAGTTCGAAGCATTCTTGAAATCTTTCCTTCGTCCCCAAATGGTAGAACTTTTATTCTGATAACAGATGAGCGACTACTATTGCCTGGTTGCAGGATTGCCCGATGTGGCTTTCGATGGCGGTAAGTTGAATTTTTCCATTGAAAATTTCAAGGAGGAGATTTACCCTGCATTGTCATCTGACGATGCACGTAAAATAGATCTCTTCTTTCTCGCGTGGGACAACAAGAATTTGTTGACCGTTCTGCGTCGTGGTGCCGAAGCTCCGTTGCAACGTACAGGTTGTTACACTCGCGAACAACTTGTGGAGTTGGTTACATCGGCTAGCGAAGGCGACCCTCGTCGCGATGGTGTTCCGTCGTATTTGTACGATTTTATGGAATACTATTTCGAGAACGAAACACGCGAAGATTTCATTTGGGAGGATTTGCTTTCGGCTCATTATTATGCATACGCAATGGCTACATCCAACAAATTCCTTTCGGAGTGGTTCACGTTTAACCTTAACGTGAACAATCTGTTGGTTGCATTGCTTGCCCGTAAATATAAATTGAACGTATCTGATTGTGTAATAGGTGATAACGAGATTGCCGAGTCGATACGCACCTCGGGCGCAAGAGATTTTGGGCTCGGTGGTACGATAGAATACCTCGAAACAGTTGTGCGCCTTAGCGAGAACGAAAAATTGCAAGAGCGCGAACACGCCCTCGACGAGTTACGTTGGAATTGGCTCGAGGATAATTCGGTGTTCAATTATTTTACTGTTGAAAAACTGTTTGTGTTCTTGCAAAAATTGGATATAATTGAGCGTTGGGCAATACTCGACGCCGAGACAGGTATGCAAAAATACAACGAACTTATCAATGCTTTAAAAGGGGGAATGATTACCGCCTGAATGCTTTAACGATAAAAAAGAAATAAAATATATAATATGGCAACAAAAGGAAAAGTAACCGGTATTATAGCGAATATGGTGTTGCTGGCTGTCGATGGCCCTGTGGCACAAAATGAAATATGCTATATTAAAACCGGCGGCGACCGTTTAATGGCCGAGGTCATTAAAATTAACGGAGCCAAGGTGTACGTTCAGGTGTTTGAGAGCACACGACGTCTAAAGATAGGCGAAGAGGCTGAGTTTACCGGGCACATGCTCGAGGTTTCTCTTGCGCCGGGTATGCTCTCGAAGAACTACGACGGTCTGCAGAACGATTTGGATAAGATGGAAGGTGTCTTCCTAAAGCGTGGTGATTACACCAATCCGCTCGATGAAGAACGTTTGTGGAAGTTCGAACCCCTTGTAAAAGCAGGTGACAAGGTTGGTGCAGCCGCATGGCTCGGTAGTGTAGAGGAGAACCACCAACCGCTTAAGATTATGGCGCCTTTTGCTTTGGAGGGTGAATGGACTGTAAAATCAATTGCAACAGCAGGAGAGTATCGCATCACCGATACAATAGCAGTAATTGTAAGCGCCGATGGCGAGGAAAAATCACTCAATATGATTCAGAAATGGCCTGTACGTGTGGCTATGGAGGATTATAAAGAGAAACCGCGTCCCTTTAAACTTCTCGAAACAGGTGTTCGTACAATCGACACACTAAACCCTATTGTAGAGGGCGGTACCGGATTTATCCCCGGCCCCTTCGGTACAGGTAAAACCGTGTTGCAGCATGCAATCTCGAAGCAGGCCGAAGCCGACATCGTTATTATAGCAGCGTGCGGTGAGCGCGCCAACGAGGTTGTGGAAATCTTTACCGAGTTCCCCGAACTTATCGACCCACATACGGGACGTAAGCTTATGGAACGTACAATCATCATCGCAAACACCTCGAACATGCCGGTTGCAGCTCGCGAGGCTTCGGTATATACAGCCATGACAATTGCCGAGTATTATCGTGCAATGGGCTTGAGAGTATTGCTTATGGCCGATTCAACATCACGTTGGGCGCAGGCTTTGCGCGAGATGTCGAACCGTATGGAGGAGTTACCCGGCCCCGATGCCTTCCCTATGGATATTTCGGTTATCATTGCAAACTTCTACAGTCGTGCAGGTTATGTTGTGCTGAACAACGACAAGGTGGGTTCAATTACATTCATCGGTACGGTATCGCCCGCCGGTGGTAACCTCAAAGAGCCTGTAACAGAGAATACTAAAAAGGTTGCACGCTGTTTCTATGCTTTGGAGCAGGACCGTGCCGACAAGAAACGTTATCCCGCTGTTAACCCCATCGATTCATATTCCAAATATATCGAGTACCCCGAGTTCGACGAATATATAAGCAGTCGTATCGGCGAGGGATGGCTCGACATGGTAAACGAAGCCAAAACACGTTTGTTGCGCGGTAAAGAGATTGCCGAGCAGATAAACATTCTTGGTGATGACGGTGTACCCGTAGAATACCACGTGACATTCTGGAAATCGGAGCTTATCGATTTTGTTGTATTGCAGCAGGATGCTTTCGATGATATCGACTCTGTTACTCCCCTTGAGCGTCAGCAAGCTCTGCTCGAGATGGTAACCGATATTTGTCGTTCCGATTTCAATTTTGATAGTTTCCTCGAGGTAACCGATTTCTTCAAGAAGGTTATCAACCTTTGCAAGCAGATGAACTACTCCGAGTTTAAATCGGAAAAGTTCGAAGGATATTACAATCAGCTGCAGAAGTTGTTGGCAACAAAAAAGAGTGTTTAACATTTTAAGTGAGTAAAATTATGGCTACTGAAGCATTTCAGAAAATATATACGAAGATAAACTCCATCACCAAGGCAACATGCTCGCTTAAGGCAACCGGTGTTGGATATGACGAGTTGGCCACAGTAAACGGCAAACTTGCACAGGTTGTAAAAATTATGGGCGACGAGGTTACCTTGCAGGTGTTTGAAGGAACCGGAGGTATCCCCACAAACGCCGAGGTTGTTTTTATGGGTAAGGCTCCATCGCTTAAAGTTAGCGAACAACTTACAGGCCGTTTCTTCAATGCTTATGGCGACCCTATCGATGGAGGTCCTGCAATTGAAGGCCGGGAGGTTGAGATTGGTGGCCCTTCGGTGAATCCTGTTCGTCGTAAACAGCCTTCGGAACTTATTGCCACCGGTATTGCCGGTATCGACCTTAACAATACGCTGGTTACCGGCCAGAAGATTCCTTTCTTCGCCGACCCGGACCAACCCTACAACCAGGTTATGGCAAACGTTGCCATGCGTGCCGAGACCGATAAGATTATTCTTGGCGGTATGGGTATGACCAACGACGACTACCTCTATTTTAAGAATCTGTTCTCCAACGCAGGTGCACTCGACCGCATCATCTGTTTTATGAACACAACCGAGGACCCCGCTGTTGAGCGTCTTCTTATTCCTGATATGGCACTTACCGCTGCCGAATATTTTGCTGTCGAGAAGAACCAAAAGGTTCTTGTGTTGCTCACCGACATGACAATGTATGCCGATGCGCTTTCGATTGTGTCGAACCGTATGGACCAGATTCCCTCGAAGGATTCAATGCCCGGTTCGCTTTATTCCGATTTGGCAAAAATCTACGAGAAAGCGGTACAGTTCCCCGCAGGAGGTTCAATCACCATTATTGCGGTTACAACGCTTTCGGGTGGCGACATCACACATGCTGTTCCCGATAATACAGGTTATATTACCGAAGGCCAGCTCTTCTTGCGTCGCGACAGCGATATCGGTAAAGTTATCGTCGACCCATTCCGTTCACTTTCGCGTCTTAAACAGCTTGTTGCCGGTAAAAAGACACGTAAGGACCATCCGCAGGTGATGAATGCAGCCGTTCGTCTTTATGCCGATGCGGCAAATGCAAAAACAAAACTCGAGAATGGTTTCGACCTTACCGATTACGATAAGCGTACATTGTCGTTTGCAAAGGATTATTCCGATAAGTTACTTGCAATAGATGTGAACCTTAATACCACCGAGATGCTCGATGTGACATGGGGTCTCTTCTCGAAATATTTCAAACCCGAAGAGGTTAACATCCGTCAGGAGCTTGTAGATACATATTGGATAAACAAAGAGGTTGAAGCATAATGATTGCATTTCAATATAATAAAACATCGCTTCAGCAACTCGAAAAGCAGCTGAAGGTACGTTTAAGAACCCTTCCTATCATTAAGAATAAGGAGAGTGCATTGCGTGTCGAGGTGAAGAGGTGCAAAGCCGAAATGGCTCTGCACGATAAAGAGTATGCCGATATGCTGGAGCAGTACAGGGCACTTTTTGCACTGTGGAACGAGTTCGATGCATCGCTTGTGAAGACCGGTAACCTCTCCATCGGCCGTCAGAAGGTTGCAGGTGTGCAGGTTCCTGTTTTGGAACGCGCCGATTTCATTGTGGCACCTTACAGCATGTTTAATTCGCCAAAGTGGTTTGCCGATGGAATAGAACTTCTTAAACAGATGGCAATGACGGCAATACGTCGCGAATTGCTTAACCGTAAACTGCAACTGCTGGAAACTGCACGAAAAAAGACCACCCAAAAGGTGAATCTTTTCGAGAAGGTACAGATTCCCGGTTATCAAGATGCTATTCGTAAGATTAAACGTTTTATGGAGGACGAAGAGAATCTCTCGAAATCGTCGCAGAAGATTCTCAAATCGTTGCTCGAACAAAGAGAGGAGGTTGTGGCATGATAAGTAAGATGAATAAATTGACAATGCTTGTGTATCACAAGGACTATCGCGATTTCCTCGTAAAGTTGCGTGATGCCGGTGTTGTACATGTTTCAGAACGCAAGAGCGGTGTTGCTGAAACGCCCGAATTGCAGGATATGTTGCAACTCTCGAACAGATATCTGCGTATAATTAAAAACGTGGAGCGTTTCTTGCCCGAGAAACCACAGCTTGCAGCGGCTGTAACCGACAAAGCACCTGCCGCACTCGATAAGGCCGAAACAATGTTCACCGAAATAGAACGTCTTAAACAACAGTTGCAGCTTATTGAAAAAGACATAACTTCGTTGGCTATATGGGGCGATTTCGATTACACGCTTATCGAAAAACTCTCCAATGCCGGTTATGCGATAAATTTCTTCCAGACAACTGTAAAAGGTTTTAACCCCGAGTGGAGTAATCTCTACAATGCTATCATCGTAAACCAAACGGGCTCTAAATTGTGCTTTGTAACGGTTACACATACCGATGTTGTTGTGGATATTGATGCAGAAACTGCAAAATTACCGTCAGCCTCGCTGTCGGGTCTTAAAGCAGAAGCCGATTCAACCAAGGCTGCCATCGCAACCATTGAAGAGAATCTTCGAACATTTGCAGTTGCCGACATCGAAACGTTGCGTGCCGGTCATGCAAGCCTGCAACAGAATATGGAGTTCTCGAAGGTTATGCTTAATGGCGAAAAGGTCTCGGGCGATAAATTGCTGTTGCTCGAAGGTTGGGTGCCCGAGCAAGAGAAAGAGTCGCTTGTGCAGATGCTCGATGGCGAATCGCTGTTCTACGAACTCGACCGCCCGCAGCCCGGTGACGACGTACCCATCCGTTTCAACAACAACGGTTTCTTCCGTCTTTTCGAGCCTATTTGCGAGCTTTATATGCTCCCCAAATACAATGAATTGGATCTTACTCCCTTCTTTGCACCGTTCTATATGATATTTTTCGGTCTTTGTTTGGGAGACATGGGCTACGGCCTTGTAATGTCGTTGGTTTCAATAGCATTGCTTGCAGGTAAAAAGGTTAGCGGTTCAATGAAAGGGTATGTGAATCTTGTACTTACCCTTGGTCTTTCGACCATGCTCTGCGGTTCTCTCACCGGAACATTCTTTGGCTTTAATCTTTATGAGTGGAATATTCCGCTTCTCGATTGGTGGCGCGACCATGTTTCATTCTCGGCAATGAACCCCGAAACAGGAAAGCTTAACGATCCCAACCCCATGCTCTTCAACCTATCGTTGATATTGGGTGGCATACAGATATTCTACGGTATGATAATAAAGGTGGTGAATATCACCATTCAGACCGGTTTCAAATATGCACTCTCTACATTGGGCTGGCTCATAATACTGTTTACTGCCGTAGTTTCAATGCTTGTACCTTCGATACCTGTTACCGTAACCTATGTGCTTTATGGTATAGGTGCTGTAGGGGTGTTCCTGCTGAACTCGCCGGGACAGAATCCGATTCTTAACATCGGTCTTGGCTTGTGGGATACATACAACATGGTTACAGGTCTGCTTGGCGATATTCTTTCTTATGTCAGGTTGTTTGCCCTTGGTCTTTCGGGTGGAATTCTTGCAATGGTTTTCAACAGCCTTGCAACAGGTATGAGCCCCGATAATGCTATACTCGGTCCTGTAGTTACGGTTCTTATATTCGTTATAGGACATTTTATAAATATGTTCATGAATGTGCTGGGAGCATTGGTACACCCCATGCGTCTTACCTTTGTTGAGTTTTTCAAAAACTCGGGCTACGAGGGAGGTGGAAAGGCCTACAAGCCGTTCAAACAGACTATTTGATAAAGAAAATAAGAAGTTGTTTGAATTTATGTCCTTGAAATTTTTATAGGTCTTTTTTAGAATGTTTTTTCATTTTTTAAGGGCGCATAGCGGGCTATGTAACCGCAAAAAAGGGAAAAACAGGCAAAAAAGAACATAAAAAGGCAAGCACA
>JAFUKC010000038.1 GCA_017467885.1 Bacteroidaceae bacterium
CAGGATATACCCTGATGCTTTATCAAAACAATCAATAACCTATTAAAACATTAAAGACATGAAAAAGATTTTTGTAATGCTTGCCCTCACGATGGGCGTTGTAAGTGCCAATGCACAGTCGGTTGATTCAACCGCAGTAACCAACACTGTAGCCGGTGATGTTACCTTCACTACGGACATCTATCCGCAGCAGGAGGATGGCGACATCTATCACGGTCTGACAAAGAAACTGACCTTTGACCGTATGATACCGCCTTACGGCTTGGAGGTGACATACGACAAGACAACCCACATCATCTTCCCTGCGGCAGTACGCTATGTCGATCTCGGCTCGCCTAATCTCATTGCAGGCAAGGCCGACGGCTCGGAGAATGTGATTCGTGTGAAGGCTACGGTAAAGAACTTCCGCGATGAGACCAATATGTCGGTGATTACCGAGAGCGGCAGTTTCTACACCTTCAATGTGAAGTACTCGGATGAGCCTCTACTCCTGAATATCGAGATGAAGGACTTCATTCACGATGGCAGTGAGGTGAACCGCCCGAACAATGCTCTCGACATCTACTTACAGGAGCTTGGCAGTGAGTCGCCGAAGTTGGTACACCTTATCAGCAAGGCTATCCACAAGGACAACAAACGCCACATCAAGCACATCGGCAGCAAGGCGTTCGGCATCCAGTACCTGTTGCGTGGACTATACACCCACAATGGCTTGCTCTACTTCCATACGCAGGTGAAGAATACATCGAATGTACCTTACGAGGTGGATTTCATAACCTTCAAGATTGTGGATAAGCAGGTGATGAAGCGTACAGCCATTCAGGAGCAGGTCATCTTCCCTCTGCGTGCCTATGACTATGCCACAACCGTTGTGGGCAACAAGGATGAGCGTACCGTATTTGTGTTCGATAAGTTCACCATCCCTGCCGACAAGGTGCTTGTGGTGGAGATGCATGAGAAGAGCGGTGGCAGACACCAGACCTTCACCGTGGAGAGTGAGGACATCGTGAGAGCAAAGGTAATCAACGAACTTAAAGTGAAGTAACCATGAAGAAGTATCTGTTTCTACTTGTTGCAGTCGTATCGCTTGCCCTTTCATCAGGGCAGGCATACGCCCAGCGTTATCTCCCGAAGATGATGGGTGTGGAGCTCAGAGGCGGGTTTGTAAACGGTTCTAAATCTCCGCTCAACTACTACACGGGAATAGCGATGTCGGGATATACCAAGAAGACCAACCGCTGGGTGGCAGGTGTGGAATACCTGCAGAAGAACTATGACTATCGAGGTGTATCTGTGCCCCGTGCCCAGTTCACAGCTGAGGGTGGTTACTACCTGAAGTTCCTGTCCGATCCTACAAAGACATTCTTTCTCTCCATCGGAGGCTCTGCATTGGCAGGTTACGAGACGGTGAATTGGGGCGACAAGATGCTGCACGACGGCTCTACGCTGCTTGCCAAGGATGCCTTCATCTATGGCGGTGCCATAACACTGGAATTGGAGAGTTATATAACCGACCGTATTGTCCTGCTTGCCAATGTGCGTGAGCGTGTCCTTTGGGGTGGCTCACTCGGCAAGTTCAGCACTCAGTTCGGCTTAGGTGTCAAATTTATAATCAACTAAAATTAAATGCATTATGAAGAAGTTATTTTCCCATATGATGGTTTGCGGCGCCATGATGACCGCAGTATTGGGCTTCACATCTTGCGAGGATGACCTCGATGTTCAGCAAGCCTATCCTTTTACAGTTGAGACAATGCCTGTTCCCAAGCGATTGGTACAGGGTGAGACAGCGGAGATACGCTGCGAGATTGTGCGTGAGGGGTATTTCTCTGATACACGCTACACAATCCGCTACTTCCAGCCCGATGGCGAGGGTACATTGAGAATGGATGACGGTATGGTGTTGCTCCCGAATGACCGCTATCCGCTGGATAGAGATGTGTTCCGTCTATACTACACCTCGGAGTGTGAGGATCAGCAGACGATAGATGTCTATTTCGAGGATAACCATGACCAGCTCTATCAGCTCACATTCACTTTCAATAACGAGGTGAAGGAGGAAGAGGATACCACAGAGGGTAATACGATTACTCCCATAGGAACTATCGTCTCTCCAATCAACATCAATCCTTAAACAACGGTGGCAGGCACTCGCTTGTCGCGTGTCTGCCGCTATAACCAATCACTAAAAGAGAATCTATGAGAATAAAGTTGATGATTATATGTTGTCTGACCCTGCTTTGCGGATACGCCAAGGCACAGACACGAGGCGGAGATTCTTCGCCACCGATGCCAAAGGAGATTTCTGCGGAATTGTTCGATAAGGCGGTAGCACTTATCAAGGAGTTTGAGGGGTGGCACTCGGCACAACACTATCCATACATCGGTTATGGGCATAAACTGCTTCCACACGAGAACCTGACAGCCGATATTACCGAAGCACAGGCAGATTCGTTGTTGAGAGCCGACCTTTTGGAGCGATACAAGTATTTCCGACAATATGGGAAAGATGCTCTGCTACTAACGGTGTTGGCTTACAATGTCGGTCACAGCAGATTGTTAGGATATGGTAAACGTCCGAAGAGTAACCTTATCAAGAAAATCGAGTCCAGCGACAGGGATATTTACGAAGAGTATATCTCGTACCGTTGCTACAAAGGCAAGCCTATTCCCAGCATCGAACGCCGCAGAAAAAGAGAGTTTCAATTGCTGTATATACAATAATATATTAAGCCTTCATTCTTCTGTTTGAATGGAGGCTTTTTATTTTTAGTATTTGAAATATTGCTTATTTGCAAGGTCTATGTGGCAATGATATGGTAAAATTCTCATCCTTGTACAAGGTTTTACGCAGCCGCAAAATGTTTTTATGTAGACACAATTTCTTTTTTGCATTGTCTCTAAGAAATTGGTAAAATTGCAATATAAAAAATAATTAAATAGATGCATACGAAAAAGAAGTATTGAGATTAATTTCTTTTTTGACTACATCTATTTATTTGCTTCCACTTCAAAATTAGTTTAGTTCGTTTTGGGTATATAGCCAATGGTGTAAACTGAACTTATTCATTAAGATTATTAAAGCACTTATATTCAGCCATATCATACACTCTTCTAAAAAATATTGAAATCGCAGCCTTACAACTTTGCGTTATTTTTTGTACCTTTGCAGCCCGAAGAGCATAAAGTTCTTCCTTTATATGAGAAATAATTTATACTTACATTACTACATTTCGGCTTCGTATATCTACATCCCGTATTATCACAATATCAGTACGAATTGGGAAGACTGAAGGTAATGTAATTCTCTTTTAAATCACTATTAAAATAGTCTTTAAGTCCTTACATTATCTAAATGATTTTGATTTTTATTGTATTTACCGCAAAAACTCGTTGTCTATTAATATCCATATTATCCATTAGAATCCTCAGATGACGAATACTTGCAGATATTCGCCACCTAAATATTCTAATAAATATCTATTATTTGTTTCTTTGAATGTCATTTATTTTCAATGATTTTCTTGTATTCAATAGGCATAACTTTAATAAATTCTGAGGAATACTTAACCCAATTACGCAACATAGAGGAGGCAAGGCGACTTTTAGTATGTTCGTAATGGGCTTCTATATAGCAATGTAATTCTGAACGATCAGCAGCGTTCTCTACAAGAGTCAACTCAACGGAGTCCATATTACAATTAAAATCTAAATTATGTTCTGGGTCCCAAACATAGGCGA